>CAZVMM010000183.1:0-1013 GCA_964628205.1 uncultured Muribaculaceae bacterium | reverse complement strand
TTTTTATCTTCGGTCTTCCTGACCTTTTTCTTCCTCCTCGCAGCCTGGTCCTTTTGGGGATTCATCGAGCTCTGGCGAAAAAATTTCCCTCTCACCTGGGCATGCTACCAACATGTGTACGTGCTGGCAATTTTATCGTTCGTGTGTTTCATCCTTGCCGTCCTCTTCGGCATCCTAATCCCCGACTGCTATGCGCCAACGAAGTTTTGAAATCGTCCGCAAGCCGGATCTTGAAGGCTCGTCCTTCCTCTTCAACAACGTACTCGTGCGCTACGTAGGCACCTGCCCCGAAACAGGAATCTCCTTCTATTGCAACGATGGCAAGGGTGGAGTAGTCGGTGTCCGCGTCTATCCCGACGGACGGAAAGTACAAGAGAATGCCACAAATAATCATAATTACGTTTATACGCATGGCCAGAATCCCTATCTTCGATTTAGGGACGCTTTTGGAAATGCGAAGGGCATCCTCGCTTCCCATGCCGTCTGGATGGCTGCCGGACGTACCATCCCTGCCGGTATGACCATAGACCATATCGATGGCTGTACCACCAATAACTATATCGGTAACCTCCGATGTGTTACTAATGAGATAAACTCCCGCGACGGTGGCTTCCTTAGGAAGTTGCGTAACAAGGGTTTTAACCCCGCCCGTATCGAACGAGCCTACCTCCTGCGTTACTTCGACCGCATGGCGAAAATAAAAGCGTCTATCACAAAATACCGCTACGGAAAGCTCACCCGCGACCAACTGAACCACATCCTCTACGATCCCGAGTTCTCCATCCCTGTATAGCTTGTACCCTACTTGTATTGTACTGCCCACTTGGCGTGTACTTGTATTGTACTCGATGGGGGCCCCGAGGATTTCTAATCCTTGGGGAGAGCGGAGGCACAAGTCGCCCGTTTATTTAGCGGAGTGGTATAAACCTTTTGCGATCTTGTTGCCGAACGCGAAGCCTGGTACTTTTTTGAGCAAAAATGTACCATGCCTAAAACATTTTCTTTGTATTACA
>CAZVMM010000182.1:0-1024 GCA_964628205.1 uncultured Muribaculaceae bacterium | reverse complement strand
GGCAAAAGTACATTAGTAAAGTTTATTATCTCTGCTCTTAATATTCCAGATGAAAAAGTAGCATATGTAGCCTATACAGGCAAGGCAGCGAATGTCCTTAAAAATAAAGGTTGCCCTAATGCGACCACCGCACATAAACTACTTTATCACGCAAGACAAACCAAAAGTGGTAATTATGTTTTTACTCCAAAGAAATGTCTTGAAGAGCCATATGAATTAATCGTCGTTGATGAAGTCTCTATGCTCCCCCAAGAGTTATGGTTTCAGTTGCTCTCTCACGGTATTTATGTTCTTGCGATGGGTGACCCAGGACAGTTAAGTCCTCCAAGAGACGAGACTAATCCAGTCTTAGATAATCCACATATCTTTCTTGATGAAATTATGCGTCAGGCACAAGATAGTGCGATTATTCGTCTATCAATGCATATTCGTGAAGGTAAAGATTTTCGCACCTTCCCGACAGTAAGTGGTGAAGTCCGCATTATTCCTCATAAGTGGCAATTTGAAGATGAGAATACGACACTCCTTCAAGCAAGTCAAATTATCTGCGGAACTAATGCTCAACGCTATGAACTAAACGGCAGAATTCGCAGACTTCTTGGTCGTGGTGAGGCACCTGAGCCAGAAGATAAGATTATTGGATTAAAAAATCATTGGGATGATATTAGCGAAGAAGGAAACGCACTCACTAATGGTGCTATTGGTTCTATTATACCAGGCAATCATGTAATCCAAACCTATCCAAAGAATATTGCGAAGTTTAAAGATTTTAGAGATACTGATATTCTATGGGCTGATTTTATCACAGACGATGGAGATACTTTCCATAGCCTGCCTATTGATTATAAATGCCTTACTACTAATAACCCCTCCCTAACCGGAGCACAAGAGTATCAACTTGGTGGCTATAATAGAACAGTAGATAGAAAGATAGAGCAATATGGTTATTCCGCTAATCCAAAGTTAATTATTCCTTATAACTTTAATTATGGATATGCGATTACCTGCTGGAAAAGTCAGGGTA
>CAZVMM010000181.1:0-1065 GCA_964628205.1 uncultured Muribaculaceae bacterium | reverse complement strand
CAATGTTTCTACAATCCAAGGCGTATACCAATCTTGTCTTTGGCGTGGGTCAAACGCATTTATTGCGTCCTCTCTCTTGATGTAGTCAGCCATTTTGTTTTCTCCATTTCTCTATCGCTTCTAAAAATTTCCGCCAACACTCGGTATATGGTACTTTGTCGCAGTTGCTTTCACACCATGTCCCACATTTGGACATCATGAAATTATCAACGCTTACACCGAACAAACCATAATTGCACGGGGCCTCGTTTCCGAACATCTCGCAAACTGTTTCTACTGGTACGGCATCAATGGTCGGTGCGCTTGCTACTGCATCAATGGCTTCTTCGATGGTGTCATATTGGTCGCTGCATGCAGACAATTGCCAATCAGCCATATGCATCGCAAGCGCATCAGCATCAATCAGCCTCATCTTCATCACCATCCATTCTTGCACCGCAGTTGGGGCAATAGTTCGGCACGACATCTTCAATGTCCGGCACATCGTAATAACTGAAATATGATGCGCCACATTCAGAACAAGCACGCGCTCCGCGTATATCTTTTGTCATTTTGTTTTCTGCAACCATCGGCAACCAATACCCGTGCCGTACTGGTGCGACATTGGCAGACGGAACATCCATAAGCATCCCTCTAATTTGCGTTGTTAGATATTCACCTAAATCGTAATAATCGAATTGCTCTAATGCGTCCTCTCTCTTGATATAGTCACTCATCGTTTTCCTTCCTCTTTCCTTTGCTACAGAACATTTCTCCATCTGCAAATTCATCTCCGTAATAGCCCCAAAAGGAGCATCCGTATGATTCTTTCCATTTGATTCTGTGCTTGCAATCTTTGCACCTCACCACAGGCATAGCGTCTATGGTTGGTGCTTCTCTGACCGCCCAATAGTAAACCAGGCACACATAATGCATCCAATTGTCTTTCGGTTTCCCTGTATACCATTGCGGATATTTCCGCTTTAATGTTTCAAGCATTGCATCTGCATCAATCAGTCTCATCGTTCCCACCATCCATTCTTGCACCGCAGTTAGGGCAGTAGTTTTCCATGTGCCACGAAAGCC
>CAZVMM010000180.1:0-1083 GCA_964628205.1 uncultured Muribaculaceae bacterium | reverse complement strand
TACAATATTTTTTTACCTCCATCTATAATATAATATATAACTAAAATAAGATTTATTAAAATTATTTGTTTTTTTATACATTTAATTAAATACATTTTTAGGAGGTATATAATGAAATATAATAAAATTATTATGCGTGAAGGATCGCGCTATAAAGTAGATATTAATATCGAGAAGATTAATGAAGCTATAGAATACTCTACTTTTATCCCTGTTAAATTAAATAATAAAATAATATCTGTTCCTATAAAGAATAACTCTGATTTATCAGATGATGAAGCTAAAATTATAGCATCCAAATGCATTCCTCTATGTATAGAAGAAATGAAAAAATTTATTAAAGATGAATGGGTAGGTTGGATGGATAATGAAGGTCTTGTTTATTCTGATAGGTTAGTGAACGAGATGATTATTGATTTATTTGATCTTGTAGATATTACTCAGTTTGAAAACGGAATTATTAATATTGAATGCTGGTTAAACAATAGATACACATCGCATAAATATTCAAGAAAATTCTTTGGTATGCATAGTTTAACTGCCTATGGCAAATATAAAAATGGTGTATTTAATTTTAAATATTGTGGTCTTGAGGGTTAAATAAAGCAATAAATAACCTCCAGCCATTACTGGCTGGAGGTTGAAAGTTATTAATAATTAATGTTTTGTCTGTTAAGCACTCTTTCGGCGTTAATAGCATCAAGCCTATCAAGATTAGCTCTAATATTAGCCCTAGTTTTTTCTAAGCTCTCAATATTTGCATTTTTATTTGTGGATTTAACATCTGCAATATCTTCATTTATATCGCGTAACATTCTTTCAAGAGTTCTGCGTTTCTGATTTATTTCAAGATTTAAATCCATAATTCTTTCAATTATTTTATTAACTGTAATAGCATACATTGTTGCTGCTGTAACTAGTCCAATTAAACCACCTGCATAAGCTCCTGCACCAAAGCCAACAGGACTAGCAGTAGAGATGCCGCCGAGTATTCCTCCAATAGCTGCTCCAGCCGCAGTTCCGCCTAAAATATATTTTCCCCTGAATGCCATTCTATTAGCTTCATAATATTTTCTAAGCAGT
>CAZVMM010000179.1:0-1086 GCA_964628205.1 uncultured Muribaculaceae bacterium | reverse complement strand
GAATAATGCATTGTGCACGATAATTGGGTGCACAGCCAATTATGAATTGTGAATTATGAATTAATAAGACCGGCCGATACAGAGAGCTTCTGTGTCGGCCGTTTTCTACGCAATACGCTCTGCGGTTACGCCTTCCGTCAAAGACTTCAGCCACCGCAACACTACGTATTTACGGTGACCGCCCTCCTCAATTACTTTCTTCAGCGTGTGAATATCGTACTTGACGTCTATCGATTTCTACGAATAAATAGGGTTATAACGCACTATTCTTGTCGGGCGGCACGTGCCGACCTTATGGCTGCCACGTGGTAACTATATTGCTACCACGTGGTAACCATATTGCTATCACGTGGTAACCATGTTGCTACCACGTGGCAACCATCATGATTACACAGATATTGCCTCGCTATTATGAACACAGCGATGGTCTCATTCAACTAAAACCAATTTGCGCACTACGTGCTGTTGTGCCACCTTCGGGGCACTAATCACTAACGTCTGTCACATGGGCCTCTCATCCTTGATTCCTGCAGCCCAAGAAAGAAAGAAAAGACCCACCTCCGACCCCTTCAAACATCAGAGCGTTGATAGGAGGGTCGTCATTCCTGACGACCAAGAAAGGAATACCGATTGCGAATCAAAAGAAAATCTTTCGTCATCAGGAATGACGACGCTCCTAAAGCGCTCCTACCAACTCCGAAGCGATAATGATCCCGATCAACCAGCCCAGAAAGGGCTGACTCTCAGTAACCCCAGTCAAGCGACGTCAGGAGCGCAGACTGGGGATAGCGCCCCCTCCCGCTCTTGACTTAGTGCCCCGAAGGCGGCACACCAGCGCGAAGCGCGCAGAGAGTCTGTTGACCCAAACACAGAAAAAATCCAACGCATCGACAGAAAGGAATTCCCAAATTCTCTAATAATTTGATTTTATATCCAGAATCCATAGAATTAGATTTCTGAGCTGAGTAATTGCCTGGAAGGCACCTCATCAGAAACTCCTATATATAATATGTATAAGGGTTTGTGATGCGCAGTCCGTCCTTCTGCTTGACGAATTCCGAGGAAAAGTTTTGCGCTCTGAACGAA
>CAZVMM010000178.1:0-1095 GCA_964628205.1 uncultured Muribaculaceae bacterium | reverse complement strand
AAGAAATTGCTGGACAGATCAAATTGCAGATTAAGGGTGGGGCTGCAAACCCCTCTCCTCCCGTAGGTCCCGCTCTGGGTTCTAAGGGTATCAATATCATGGATTTTTGCAAGCAATTCAATGCCCGCACCCAGGGTAAGGCTGGCAAGGTGTTGCCCGTAGTGATCTCTTACTACTCCGACAAGAGCTTTGACTTTATCGTCAAGACTTCGCCCGTGCCCGTTCAGCTGCTCGAGGCCGCTAAGGTCAAGAGTGGTTCCGGTGAGCCCAACCGCAAGAAGGTCGCATCGGTTACCTGGGATCAGGTTAAGGAAATTGCTGAAGACAAAATGCCTGATTTGAACTGTTTTACATTAGCCTCGGCTATGCGTATGGTGGCCGGAACAGCAAGAAGTATGGGTATCACTGTAAAGGGTCAATTCCCTGAGAACGTTTAAAAACTTTGTTGATTATGAGTAAATTAACGAAAAATCAGAAGTTGTACAACGCGAAGGTTGAGACGGGGAAGGCATACACCCTTGAGGAAGCTGCAGCATTGGTTAAGGAAATCACTTTCACCAAATTCGATGCTTCCACTGATATTGACGTGCGTCTTGGTGTAGATCCTCGTAAGGCCAACCAAATGGTTCGTGGCGTTGTGTCGCTGCCTCATGGCACTGGCAAGCAGGTTCGTGTCCTGGTTCTCTGTGGACCGGAGGCCGAGGCCGCTGCTAAGGAAGCCGGAGCAGACTATGTCGGTCTTGAAGAGTATATCGACAAGATTAAGGGCGGATGGACTGACATCGATGTGATTATCACTCAGCCCCAGATTATGGGTAAGGTGGGTCCCCTCGGCCGTATCCTCGGTCCCCGTGGCCTGATGCCTAACCCCAAGAGTGGCACCGTTACTCCTGACGTTGCAAAGGCTGTGAAAGAAGTGAAACAAGGTAAGATCGACTTCAAGGTCGATAAGGGTGGTATTGTACACACCTCGATTGGCAAGGTGTCGTTCAGCCCTGAGCAGATCCGTGATAACGCCGCTGCGTTTATCAACACCCTGATCAAGCTGAAACCCGCCGCTGCCAAGGGTACGTACATCAAGAGCATTTATCTTTC
>CAZVMM010000177.1:0-1119 GCA_964628205.1 uncultured Muribaculaceae bacterium | reverse complement strand
CCTGGGCGATAGACAGGAAGCACCCGCGGATAGAGGTGCTGATCGAGGAGGCAGAGTAATGGCAATTTACAGGAACGTTAGCATGACCTTCTGGACGGACGCGAAAGTCGTTGACGACTTCACTCCGGAGGACCGCTATTTTTATCTCTACCTGCTCACCAACACTCACACGAACCTCTGCGGGTGCTACGAGCTGAGTATCCGGCAGGCCGCCTACGAGACCGGCTACAGCGAGGACGCAGTGAGTAACCTTGTCAGACGGTTCGAGGATATTCACAAGCTGATCCGCTACGACCGGGCCACGAAGGAGATGCTGATCCTCAACTGGGGCAAATATAACTGGACCCAGAG
Organism: uncultured Muribaculaceae bacterium; assembly: GCA_964628205.1. GTDB lineage: Bacteria > Bacteroidota > Bacteroidia > Bacteroidales > Muribaculaceae > Sodaliphilus. The sequence goes on along the minus strand of CAZVMM010000177.1, from coordinate 768 downwards.
TGAGAAGCTGAAGACGCTCATCACGAGAGAGGCTGCATCCATTAAAAGCGAGGCTTTTGCGGAGTATTTGAGTACCCGTATCGATAGGGTATGGATAGGGTATGGATACCCTATGGATACAACTGTATCTGTATCTGTATCTGTTACTGATACTGATGCTGTATCTGATACTGATACTGTAACTGATACTGATGCTGTAACTGATACTGAGTCTGAAGATACAGAGTCCCACGACATCGAGGCGGTCGTTGACCGTTTGAACGATGTCTGCGGGACGCAGTTCAAGAGCTCCTCGCGGAAGACCCGCCAGCTCATTAAGGCGCGGATGCACGAAGGGTTTGACCTCGGCGACTTCTACGAGGTCATCCGAAAGATGCACAACGAGTGGGGGCAGGACCCGAAGATGGTGAGATACCTGCGCCCGGAAACGCTCTTCGGCCCGAAGTTCGAAGGGTATCTTAACCAGCAGACAGCAGCATCAAGACTCAGTGAGATAGACGGGTGGTAATCATGACAAGAGACGAGATGAAGATCCTCGCGAAGGCGATGAAGGCGGTCTATCCGCAGATGATACCGGACAAAGACGCGTTCGACGTCTGGTACGAGCTGCTCAAGGATCTGGACTACCGGCAGGCATCAGCTGCCCTCCAGAGGCACATGCAGACCTCGAAATACCCGCCGACGATCGCGGACATCCGGCAGGCAGTGACCGCGCCGAAGGAAGAGATGCCGGAGCTGGAAGCATGGGCGCTGGCCCGGAAGGCGATC
>CAZVMM010000176.1:0-1133 GCA_964628205.1 uncultured Muribaculaceae bacterium | reverse complement strand
AATATGTGAAGAAGAAAATCTACCAGGTGTGGACCGACAAGCCCATCAGCGAGGAAGACATGCAGCACATCGCCGACGGCGTTGAGCTCGACGACGGCCCCATCCACGCCGATGCCGTGAGCTACGTCTCGCCCACCGACCGCAAGCAGGCCGGCATCGAGATCCACTCCGGACGCAACCGCGTCGTGCGCCGCATCTTCGAATCCCTGGGTTACCACGTGGTGAAGCTCGACCGCGTCTACTTTGCAGGACTCACGAAGAAGAACCTGCCCCGTGGCCGCTGGCGTTACCTCACCCAGGAAGAGGTCAACTTCTTGAAGCAGAACTCGTTTGAATAATTAACACAACATCATCCCTTGACCCGGCACCAGTGTCGGGTCAACATGATTTAAAAACTATAAGGATTCACATACTACTACAATGGCTTTAAAACGCACTAAAATCGTTGATATCTTTGATCCCGCTCTCGTGGGACAGCAGGTATGCGTCAAGGGTTGGGTTCGCAGCCGACGGGGCAACAAGTTTGTTCAATTCATTGCCCTCAACGATGGCTCCACCATCAACAACCTGCAAATCGTCATCGACCTCGAGAAGTTCACCGAGGAGGAGCTTCGACCCATCACCACGGGGGCCAGCCTACACGTCGAGGGACAGCTTGTCCAGTCTCAGGGCAAGGGCCAGACCGTGGAGGTTCAGGCACAGACCGTAGAGGTCTATGGCACCGCCGATCCCGAGGAATACCCCCTGCAGAAGAAAGGCCACACGCTGGAGTTCCTGCGCTCAAAGGCCCACCTGCGCATGCGCACCAACACCTTTGGCGCCATCTTCCGCATACGCCATCACCTGGCCTTTGCCATCCACAAGTTCTTCAACGACAAGGGCTTCTTCTATCTCAACACGCCGCTCATCACCGCCAGCGACTGCGAGGGGGCCGGCGACATGTTCCAGGTGACAACGCTCGACCTGGGTGACCTGCCCAAGACTGAGGACGGCAAGACAGACTACTCGAAGGACTTCTTCGGCAAGTCCACCAGCCTGACCGTGAGCGGACAGCTCGAGGGTGAGCTGGGTGCCACAGCTCTGGGTGCCATCTACACCTTTGGACCCACCTTCCGAGCCGAGAACAGCAACAC
>CAZVMM010000175.1:0-1150 GCA_964628205.1 uncultured Muribaculaceae bacterium | reverse complement strand
TCGCTATCACAAGTGATTTCAGATCCGTGATAGAATACGTCAGTAATGGACTCACAATCATAATCGTGATACTCGTCGTAAAAGGTTTCCTCGTCATCGTCAACCAGCTCTCCATTTGTGGTGTCCAAAATTAAACTGTAATCACTGTCGGTATAGTTATATGCCACACAATTGTCCAGGCTGAAGTATTTGAAACTGTCTTGATATGAAAGCTTCTGACCCCAGTCCAAATTACATTCAATACGGAACTTCTTATGTGAAAGTGAGTTTCCTTCGATGTCAACAAAGCCTCTTGAATTTCCACAGTCGGCCCCTACGATTTTAAAGCCATCGATCTCTCCGGCTTTAATGAGGGCATCAACAAGTGCTCTCTTAAGGATGTCACTCTGGTCTTTAGCATACTGACGTTCTGCTAATCTCCATAATTTTTCCTCTTCATCGAAAACTTCAGTAAAGATTACACAGCGAGCTAAGATAATCCCGTCATCTTCTACAAGTCGGGCTGCTTTAGCTTTTACACTGTCACGATAGAAATTGTGAAAGCCTCGGTCAATCATACACGAGTTCATTCCAGGAGCACAAGCCTCTCCTGAATAGATCTCAGCGAAGTCATGATCCACTAAAAGCGTAAAGTTTGGAAGTGTACCAGAAATATACACTTGCCAGTCTTGACTAAACTCCTCACATAACCAAGTCTTAACCTGTTGTGGAAGAGCTTGTCCAATGTTAGTTTCGTCGATGAGCTTGGAATAGAATCGTCCAGCTCTCATCTTGAAAACTCCGTCATTGTTGTCGTGGTTGATATAGCGAACGAATGCTATTGAACCATCTTCAGGTACACCATTGTAGGCATCAGTCTCATAGGTGTCCGAGTGAAAAGTGATTCCATTAAGGACTACTGTATACTCGAGGCCCTGATGAACCCCGGCATCTGAAATCATCTTCGTTAACGTGGTCTTCATCTCAGCCATACTCTTGATAGCCAGAAGCGACCAGTCATCACGTTCCCTGCAATAAGCCCATACTGATTTACTCTTCAAAAGGGCAAGCAGGATTTTGTTTCTACGGTTCTTAACGCCGTTATTATGCTCTTGGATCCCGAATAGTTCTTGGAATTCCTGAGCGTTCTTAAATGATTGAATCTTGTTCA
>CAZVMM010000174.1:0-1238 GCA_964628205.1 uncultured Muribaculaceae bacterium | reverse complement strand
TGTCAGGACCAGGACAGCCGAACAACATGTGGATGACCATAGCGCAATGGAATGCGATTGCCGCCATTCTGCCGCGAGCGCCGACACGAGGATCATTTGGGTCACCATTGGCTTTGTGCCACTGGTCGTCATTAATCCAGGTCTCGATGGCAGCGTTCACATAGTCCAGTTCAATGAAGTGCTCTTCGGCGGGGATATCGCAACCACTCAACTCGTCATGGGCATAGCAGTAGAGCCTATTCCATTCATCAATTTGGTCCCGAAGACTCTCAAGCTCTTCGCCATCTTCAATGATCAACGCTTCGAGATAGCGGCCGCTGTCAGGGATAGCAAGCAAGCAGATGCGGGATGCGGTTCCTCCTTCCAGCTCCTTTGAAAAGAACTTAGTGGTGTCACCAGGGGTTCCCGTCATGATGTAGTTCATAAACACCCGGAACAACCCTTGAGCGTCCTTACTCTTGTTGCCGCGGTACACCTCGCCGTTGTCGAATGCCTTGCGATAGTACTCGGCGGTAAGGCCGTTCTGCTTCCTCATGTTGTTCACAGCTGCAAGGACCTCACTGCTGACCATGAGGACGTGAACCTCGCCATTCTTGGCCATGATGTCAATGAACTTCGATTCCGTCGCACTGATGCCAGCCCATTGGATTATCTGCCCCTCGTTGGATGAAGACAGGAACTTTTGCTTGTCGCGATCAAACAACCGCTTGAACAGGACGTTCAGCGCGGTCATAAACTTCTCCTTGCCGGTGCCCCAGTTGCCTTCGACGAGCACCTGCAGGTTTGGGGCGTGGACTTTACCGTCCAGGTATTTGGCACGCACCTTAGAGAAGCACAGCGCGGCAAACGCGCAGAGCAACGTGACCGTCATTGCCACCTCATAGCCAGCGGGGCTGCGTTCAACGACGAACTGGATCATCGGGGGAAGCTCGGGCATCGGTCCAAACTCATCCAGGAACATCTCACTCCAGGTCTTGGGCTTGGCTGCCGCTTCTTCCTCAGGTTGTTCGTTGTCCCCTTCGCCGCACTCATCTTCTGGCACATCTTCATAGGGTACGTCCTCTACATCGGAAGACCTCCAGGGCAACCCCAGTGTCTCTTCAACCGCGGAAATCATAGGCGCTATACGCCTATTGATGAACTTTTTAATTCTTTTGCGGCTGAAGAAAGCACCAATTCCCAGCATAATGGTAGCCAAAGCCAACAAAATGATAGTGACCTCTTTCCCATGTCCGCTG
>CAZVMM010000173.1:0-1255 GCA_964628205.1 uncultured Muribaculaceae bacterium | reverse complement strand
GTACCGCTCCCAGGAACTGATAGTCCATCTGGAAGTAGATGATGGCTGTGGCAAACAGCACAAACAGCAGATACGTTGCCGAGCGCAGGATCTTGCGCGTGGTGACCGTCAGCACCGAGAAGACGATGATGGCGATGGCAACGATAAAATACAAAATGATGTTACCTACTGATTCCATTATTATTCCTTAGTTTCTTTGGGTTCTTCTACTTTGGTCTCGTCAGCAGCGGGCTTAGCGGCCGCAGCACTAGCGGCGGGCTTGGCAGCGGGTGCGGGAGCAGGAGCAGGTTCGTCCTTCTCGGGCAGGTAGTTGAGCTGCTTGAGGAGCTTCTCGCGCGTGAACACGGCCTGCTCAAAGTCGTTGCTGAACTCGATAGCGTTGGTGGGACACACCTGCACACACAGTCCACAGAAGGTGCAGCTCCCCAGGTCATACATGTACTTGTCGAGTTTCTGCTTCTTCTTGCCGTCGGGCAGTTCCACCATGCGCTTGGTGATGCTGATGGTCTGGTTGGGGCAGTTGCGCTCGCAGCTACCGCAGGCGATGCACTTGTGGCGGCCGTTCTCATCATAGATGAACTGCAGCGTGGCCCTGAAGCGCTCCGGGATATGGAGCTCGGCGCGGTTCTCAGGATACTGCTCAGTCACCTTGGGGGTCACCAGCTCCTTTCCGGTCACCTCCATGCCCTTAATCAGGCTGTAAAAGCCTTTGAAGATTGAGACGAAATACTCCTTAATGTTCATAATCTATCAAAAAATGAATTCTCTATTATCTCTCATAAAGACACCCGTCGTTGCAACCGCATTAGCGTTCCACCTGACCGCCCAGGATGTCGAGCAGCTCGGTGGTAATGCCCTGCTGACGCAGCTTGTTGTACTCCAGCTGCAACTCGTCGAGCAGCTCCTTGGCGTTGTCGCTCGCCGCCTGCATCGCCATCACGCGCGCGCTCTGCTCGCTGGCCGCGCTCTGGATAAACACATCCTGGAGCATCGACTTGATGTGCAGGGGCAGCACGGTGTTGAAGATGGTGTTGGCGTCGGGTTCAAACAGGCAAGGGCTGTTGGCGGCACGGGGGTCAACATTGTCGGCCAGGCCTTGATAGCTCACGGGCAGCAACTGCTCGCGGGTGAACACCTGCTTACCGGTGGAGATAAAGTGCATGTAGAGCATCTCCACACGGTCGAAGGTGCGCTCCAGAAAGCGTGTCTTCATCAGGTCGGTGAAGGCATACAGGTCCTCGCTGCCGCTGCGGGT
>CAZVMM010000172.1:0-1287 GCA_964628205.1 uncultured Muribaculaceae bacterium | reverse complement strand
CCTAGATTCCAAACCGAAGTGCAAAACTTTGTAGAGGAAAACAGGCGCAGATGAACCGGAAAAGACATATCTTTGCCCTCGCAAGTCGAAGAGGAAACGGGCTCTGCTGAGGAGCAACCCGCCAGCAATAGGCTTGCCGCTTTATACAATAGCGACTCGAGGGCTGATGGGCAACCGTTGGCCCTCTGCTATTGGTAATGCGCCATGGCTAAGAAAACCTTTTTCGTCAACTGGCAATACAAAAAAAAGAAAGGGAGACACGAAGTCTCCCAGAGATTAACTAATTTTGTATTGCTATGTACAGTCAATTAACCTCGGAGCAAAGGTACCAAATTTTTGCCTTACTCCAAGCCAAAAGGCCAAGAAAAGAGATTGCCGCCATTGTCGGCACCAGTGAATCGACCATTTCTCGCGAGTTGAGACGCAACAGCACGCAGAAGGGCAACTACCTGCCGTGGAAGGCGCAGCAGAAGGCCATGGCGCGCCGAGAGCGCACGGTGACTAACCGTAGGCTGGCCCCGCTGCTGGTGGCTCAGATCAAGCGCTGGATAGTCGAGAAGGACTGGTCTCCCGAGCAGATCTGCGGTGTGCTGAAGGGCCAAAGCATGTCGGTGAGCGTCCAGACCATATACAACATCATCAACGCCGATGAGACCGGAGTGTTACGCAAGCACCGCCGCCACCCCAACTTCAAGCGCAGGGGCAAGACCAAGCGCAAGCCGACCAAGGCCACGAACATCCCGAACCGCACGAGCATACACGAACGGCCTAAACAGGCCGACGGAACGCGCTTTGGCGACTACGAGATGGACCTAATTGTGGACAACTACAACCATGCCATCCTGGTGCTTCACGAGCGGAAGACGAGTTTCATTTTCATGGCTAAACTCAAACATGGCAAGAAGGCCAAACCCGTGGCCCAGGAAGTGGTGCGGATGCTCTATGCCTTCAGAAAGCAGACCTTGACCATCACTACGGACAACGGCCCGGAGTTCTCTGCACATGAGGACATAACGGCAGGTCTGCACATGAAGGGAAAAGATGATGTCATCGTCTACTTTGCAGACTCTTACTGCTCCTGGCAGAAGGGGGCTGTCGAGAACTCAAACAAACTCATCAGGCAGTACATTCCTAAAGGGGCCAACTTCAACGACTATTCTCAAGATAGAATCAACAACATCGCTAAGAAACTCAACAACAGGCCAAGAAAAAAACTCGGGTTTTCTACGCCAAAACACGAGTTCTTCAAAAATATCGCTAATTTTGCACTTGCTAGTTGAACCTGCG
>CAZVMM010000171.1:0-1352 GCA_964628205.1 uncultured Muribaculaceae bacterium | reverse complement strand
CGACAAAGATATTGCCCCGGACGACCCTGTCCGTCTGGTCAATGCGGTTGTTGACGGTCTTGACATGGGGCGCATATACTCCCTGTACTACGACCACGGTGCAAGTCCCTACCATCCCAGGATGATGCTCAAGGTGATCATCTACGGCTACATGAACAACATCTACTCGTGCCGCAGGATAGAGAACGCGCTCAAGCGTGACGTTCATTTCATCTGGCTGGCCGGTTATGACCAACCCGACCACAAGACCATCAACAACTTCCGCAACCGCGTCAAGGAGGAGATCGACAACGTGTTCACGCAGCTGGTGCTGATCCTTGCCGAGCGTGGCTTCATCACTCTCGATGTGGAGTACATCGACGGGACGAAGATAGAGTCGAAGGCGAACAAGTACACCTTTGTCTGGAAGAAGACGGTGGTGAAGAACCGGGCAAAGCTGCAGCAGAAGATACGTGCGCTGCTGAGCCAGATCGACGATGCCATCGCCCAGGAGAATGCCGCCCAGGACGAGTCGGTGGAGTTCACGCCGACCCAATTGACCGAGATATGCGAGGAGCTTCGCGACTCCATCGAGCGCGCCTCGGCGGAATCGGCCAAGGACAAGGAAGACAGGGCCAGGCTGCGTGAGCTCAAGCGGCAGGCCAAGGAGCTGGAGAAGCAGCGGGACAAGCTCGATGAGTACGACAGCAGACTCGAGCAGCTGGGCGACCGCAACTCGATGTCCAAGACCGACCCCGACGCGACGTTCATGCGCATGAAGGAGGACGCGATGAACAACGGGCAGACCAAGCCCGGCTACAACCTGCAGATCGCCACCGAGAACCAGTTCCTGGTGGACTTCGGCCTGTTCCCCAACCCCGGCGACACGCTCACCATGCCCCTGTTCCTCACCTCGTTCCACCGCCGCTACGGCCGCTTCCCCTATGAGGGCGTGGCCGACTCGGGCTACGGCAGCGAGGAGAACTACCGCTTCATGGAGGAGAACGGCATCCAGGCCTACGTCAAGTACAACTACTTCCACATGGAGCAGAAACAGGCCTTCCGTGACAATCCGTTCCGCGTGGAAAACCTGCATTACAACGCCGAGGGTGATTACTACGTCTGCCCGATGGGACAGCACATGAGACGCGTGGGCACACGCCACGACAAGACCGAGGGCGGCTACATCATCGAGCAGGCCGTTTACCGGGCACAACGCTGCCAGGGCTGTCCGATGAGAGCCAGATGCCACAAAAGGAAAACAGGCAACCGCGAGATCGAAGTCAGCCACAGGCTCATCGCCTACAAGCAGAGGGCGCGGGAAAACCTCACCTCCGACAAAGGGCTCGAACACCGCTCAAAAAGACCCATAG
>CAZVMM010000170.1:0-1357 GCA_964628205.1 uncultured Muribaculaceae bacterium | reverse complement strand
GATGACGGTGCAAATTTAGGTTGCTGTTATGTGCGGTCGAGTGTTATTAAGTGTGGCAATACCATGTTTAGTATCGCTACTTTTCTCTATTTGGAATATCAACGACGATGCCTAATATTTTTAGGTATCGTCGTACATCATGGTGAATGTCACACAGCATATTGGGAATCTTTTCTTTGGGAATTTTGGGAGAGGCACGTTGGAGCATTTCTCTGGCAATGTCAAAATCCGCCTTGTATCTTTCAAATTCACCATTGCTGATAAATACATCTACAGCTATGATGACGGCGATACGGCGATAATTTTTAGAATTGGTATAGCAGCCATAGGATAAGCAATGTTTGTCCATAGGCAGATTGTTGGCATAAAATCTTAGTTCCTTGTTGCTGGAAGTTTTAATAATTTTCTTGATTGCCCAAAAATGTGCGATGTCTTTGAATTTTGCAATTTTTACCATGATTAATCAGTTATGGGTACAAATTTAGCTATTAATTTTGAAATGCGCAAATATTATATATTAAAGCTTGTGCGTTCTGATAATTTTATGTAACTTTGCCAAAAAGATAAATTATGAATAGAGATGAATTTTGTAAATTGATGGCGGCTGTACGTAGTAAATCAAAAATAACCACTACAGAGCTGTCATTTCAGATAAAGATGTTGCTTCCAACATTGAGAAGGTTTGAAAAGGGTGAGCATAATTTTAAGTTGGATAGGGTTATTCAATATTTAAGTATTCTTGGTTATCAAATAATTTTGTGTAGTAATAATGGAGTTGAAGAAACATTTAAGATTGCCCAGTATTCAGATATACCAAAGTTTATTAAATGCGCCAGGAAAGATAAATATACTCAGCGTGAACTCGCTACAAATATTGGCTGTACTTATGCCACTATCGCTAATATAGAACGTCAGTCCAATATAGTTTCTATAGATATGTTTTTAAAGCTTGTAGAAACATTAAATTATAATGTAAAAATTGAGAAAATATGATTGCAACTTTTGCGTGCGTAGTAGTTTGCATTATCTGGATGTGGATTATGGTTGCTGTTTTGGAATGTAAAAAGGACAAGAAGCAATCAGCTTGGGAAAAGATATTATATGCGTCATTGATGGTTGGTGGTGTTTTTGTTCTTGTCCTTATTCGTATTGCCCATCCAGGCGTATTCTTCTGGATGGGCTTGATGTTCTTGTTCTTGGCATTCATAACAATGTTCGGAGCTGGAATGAGGCGGTAAGTATTATCGTTTCTCACGACCGTTTCTTACAATTCCGCCACCGTTAAATTGCACGCCTACTAACTTGTTCCGATAGAAATAGTATTTTTCTTCGTCTAAGTAATAGTCATATACCGTCA
>CAZVMM010000169.1:0-1369 GCA_964628205.1 uncultured Muribaculaceae bacterium | reverse complement strand
CCCAAGACCGCCCCAGGAACAAGAGCTGAAGAAAAATTTTCTTCCTAGCATTTCAATATGCTCGATTCAAAGAAAAATGAGTTTTTGAATTTTGGACACATTAAAACCCGAAAACCGCTACTACAACATCTACAAAACAATAACACACTGGTTTTCTGCGATTTGCGAAAAACTTATTTTATGTATTTTTGTAGAAAACGACTACAACTGTAGAAAATGACTGCTTTTTAACTCCTTTTGAGGTCAGAAACATCATTTTTAGTGTAGAAAAATGTAAGAGTTTATCTACGAATAATTTTGATTCAATTTGTTTATTATCAATAATATAGAACTTGTAGAAGATGTAGAAGTATTTCTAGCGCTTCATCAACCAGAATTTTATTCCCCGTCCTATCGGGGTCCAAAAGAGCCGACTACTTTCCCAAGCCGTCGGCTCCAAGCTATAATTCAGAGTTAGGGACTCTGAAAACATGGGATATCCTTATTCTAATTCATCTATGCTCAAATCAAATGTCTCAGTGAGCATGTCATAGTCAAAGACGAGTGCCTGATCAACAACGGAGACCTTCTTGTACACCTTCTGACCATTAGGCAGCTCTGTTTCCCTCATCTGCTCAACACCGTTGATGATGTTCTTAAAGCGGACGGATTGTTTGCGGCCCAGGTAAGCCTCACTGTTCTCGAGGTAGTAGAGCAGCGAGTTGGGCGAGATCAACGTCTCGTTCACTTGTCTGCCATGCATCTTGTACAGCTGGAAAATCCTGTTGTGACGCAGATAGAGAATCCTTTTCGGATTCGGGAATTCCGTTGCATACTTCTGGCCTCTGCACTGCAGTTTGACCTCGTTCTCTATTCTGTAGTCACAGCCGAGCCATATTCTGCCGTCCTGCTTGAGGAAAGAGACGATGTTCCAAAAATTGGATACCTCATTGTTCAATGCGTTCTCGCTATTCTGCCTGAGTGCACCCTGAACCGAGATCTCGAGCATCTCATTATAGGTGAAGGGCAGCTTTACCACGTCCTTGAGGGTGTTGAAGGCCGCTAAGGGGATAACCCAGTTTCTGATGATGCGGTCTTCCACATTGGAGTTTTCCAGGGCATCGACAAGTTGCCTGAAACTCTCGTCATAACACGTGCGGAAGTCCGCTTCAAATAATGCCCTATGCCGGAGCAGTTCCAGTACAAGATGAGAGCATCCAAGTTTGCGGCACTCCGTGAGGTCTGCAAAGCGGCGTTTCGCCTCCTGCGAGAACTGGCTCTTGGAGTACGACAGGAAGATGAAACGTGAGAACAGGGCGATGTCGGCAGTAGCCATCTCCTGGCCACTGACTATGACACCGCAACTGACCTTGGTCACCTCACGCTTCTT
>CAZVMM010000168.1:0-1464 GCA_964628205.1 uncultured Muribaculaceae bacterium | reverse complement strand
CGTTGGGCACAGAAAGACGTGTTCGATGCAGCCAACCATTTTGTGAGTGCCGGACTGAGGTTACAAGGCACCAAGTACGAAAAGAGTTATGAGAGGATCTACAAGTCCCTCAATGCTCTTAATCGTAAACTGATCGCTGACATCAACAAGAGGAGGAAGTGATATGGACGAAGAATATAGCAGAGAGATTGCTGGTTATATCCTCAGCATCTTCCGTACTAATCCTTTTGTTGTAATGAGTTGGGGCATAAATCCGGCAAGCATTACAATCGTTGACGTCGGTGTGAAATTCCATGTACAAGGATTCATCCACACCGGCTATGTCCAAGTAGTGTTAAACGAAGGAGAAGATCTATTTGAAGTAACGCTTATTTCTGAAGATGGCGAAACTTTGAAAACGATAGAACACATCTTCGTTGATAACCTAATTTGTGTGATAGATGGAGCCGTAGAGAAATGTGAAAACTACCAGGAACGCATTTCTCAAGAATATCAACTTATCACAAAAACTGAATTATGTGAGAACGACACCAGCCAACCCACCCCTTAAGACCGGCTGATGTGTTCAAAAAATGGGTGTATTCAAAAAAGTCTATAAGGGCTAATGAATACACCCTTTTCGTGTAACCAATTTTATCAAAGATTTATATGACGACACAACCAACCAAGAGGGCCGTGATCTATGCCCGTGTGAGTTCTGAAAATGACAGACAGGACACATCACGACAAATCACAGACCTTCAAAAATTCAGCGAAGCCCAGGATATGGAAATCGTGAAAATCTACGAGGAGCACATATCTGGGGCGAAGAAGAATGAAGAAAGACAAGTGTTGACCGAGTGCTTAGACTATTGCACCGGGAACAACATCGATTACTTGTTATTATCTGAACTGAGCCGACTGGGAAGATCGACGCTGCAAGTTTTGAAATCCCTTGAACGGCTACATGAGGCTAAGGTATCAGTTTACATACAGAACCTTGGCATCTACTCGCTACAACCCAATGGAGAAGTGAATCCCATCGCGTCCATTCTCATCACCGTGCTTGCAGAGATGGGCAATATTGAACGGAGTAATATCCAATACAGGCTTAACTCTGGACGTGCCCAATATGTGAGGAACGGTGGGAAACTCGGACGCAAAACCGGGAGCATCAAGAGCGAGGACAAGAAGCGAGAGGAGTACAAGGAAGTCATATCGCTGCTGAAACGAGGCTACTCCATCCGTAACACAGCGAAACTCACCGGCTCCTCCATATCAACAGTACAACGCATTAAAAACCAATTTGTAAGATGATTGGTCATACCACTAGATCCAAGTGGTATGAGGACTATGATTAGAAAGACGGCAATACAAAGCCGTTTTTCTTTTGGCTCCATCTATATTATTTCATCAGGAAGGTGTAGAGGTCCCAGTATTTGGAGATTGCTATGTCGTAGAGCAGTTTCTTTTCCTTAGCATCGC
>CAZVMM010000167.1:0-1487 GCA_964628205.1 uncultured Muribaculaceae bacterium | reverse complement strand
GTAGGCTACAAGTTTAACCTATCAAAAAAATGTGATCATGAGAAAGATCATTATTCCTCAGCCCTGGGCATGTTTGATGCTTGCAGGGATTATCGACATCTTCGATTTAGGTGTCGATTTAGGCACTGGACCGTGCCTCGTGTTAATTCAAGCTGCCCCTTGGCAGAAGTATGACAACAGCTCTAAAACGCCTCTTGAATGGTTGCTTGCGCTGGAAATGGCGCAACTGATGGGAATCGTTCCGCTCTATCACGAGATGCCCTTTGATTGCATCATCGGTTATGTCATTGCAGGAAAGGTGACTGAAGATCCAAAAAGTGTTTGGACATACGGTGGTAAAAAAGACCGGCTGTATCGCTTGTACCTTCCTCTCCTCTTTGACGAACCTCTCCCAAATAATGCTGCCGTTACAGAGGATATGTTGTTGCGTTCAAGCGCAATGTTCCCAACACCGCCTCACGTCGTTGGAGATACTCTGTCTTTCAACGTGAACAAGAAACTGTTCTACGACGCCGTCGAAGGTTTCTCGTTCAGTGTCCCAATGACGGATGCCATGTTCCAGCTGGTGGTTCATAATGGGGAAATCATTCAGTACAAAAGCGTCATGCTTAGCTATAACGGACTTGTTAAACGCTTTCTCTATGAGGAAGATAACGATTTCGATATAGCTCGAGATGGAGAAGGTAAACCCAAACACTACTACTGTATCAGGAAGGGCATGGATGAAGCAAAGCCTTTCTTCCGTATACACCTCAGGCACAAAATTTATTGAGTAATCAGAAAATTTTGTATCTTTGCCCTGTCATTCCATCGTGAATGGCAAGACATTGTGGACCGAAAATGCCATTATACACCTGTTCATTGGAAAAATAGGACGTTTCAATTAAACTAGCAGGGTTGTATAGTGACTCTCGCTTATGGGCGTGAGTCGCTTATACATAGCTAGTTATGGTAGTCCTATACCATCCAGTGAGATGTATACGGCTCGCGCCTTTTTTGATAATTTGAATCAGACTGAAAATGTTTTTGCTACAACTAACAGAGCCCTACAATACCGTTGAAACAGGAAGTGAAGATTGGTTCATACCTCTAATCTTCTTTGGAATTCTAGCATTCTATATTTTGCTGTGTGTGCTTGTTGGCCGCTATGCCAAGAAACACAGCCGCAGTTTTTGGGGATTCTTCATATTGAGTTTAATTCTATCACCACTTTGGGGAATTATTATAGCGATTATAGTTGGTGGCGAAACTGAAAAGCAAAGAGAAGCGCGTATCAGGCGTGAAGTGGAAATTCGAATGCAAGTGGAAGATCAGTATCGCCAACAATACAACCAAACACCTCCCCCTATTTCAGAAAACTAAGACTCTCCTTCATTTTTCCGGTTTGAAGTCCTAAAGTCGGACTCAGGTGTTTTATTTTTGATGTTTTGTTCAAAAATAAAACTAAAATTTGTACGCAAAATCAAAGATTTTGTAGTATTTTTGCA
>CAZVMM010000166.1:0-1542 GCA_964628205.1 uncultured Muribaculaceae bacterium | reverse complement strand
AATGGCGGGGTATAGCCTTATGTAATGATGAAAAAGGAGTTTTGAACGGTATGATCTCCTTAGTAATAGAAGTGATATGTATAATTTATTCAAAATCAATTAGATATTATGGAGAAAGAAAAAGAAGAAGTTAGAGTGATTCATGTTTTTGACAATGCTGAAGATGCTGCCAACGAAATGATTCATTATGTGGACGGGGGTTATGAGGACCCTTGCTTGCATTTTGCGGATTCTGAAACAGCTGTCTTGATGAATGTCGCAAATTTTATGTGCCATCTCATACTACAGTATGAAGCTGGCCTGATATCAAAGGATGAATTAGATTTATATCTAGGTAAGAAAGAATGTCTAACCGATGCCAACCCTTTGGAATTCAACTTTATATTTAGGTCTAGCATTAATAATCTCTTTTACACCAATAGGCACTATCATATTGATGAAAAAGACTTGGATGGAGCTTATTCTACGATACTGGAATTATATAGTGAACTGTCCATCATGTATTCGTTTGACAGCATAATTGACCAGATACAGAAAATGGTTGCGGATTTTGAGGCTGCTCACGAAGACTTTGATAAAATGACGCATGATGAAAGAGTGGAACGATTCTGCTCTTGGAACGGAAATAGGGAATATATGAAGGATGTCTTTTTTGAAAAGCATCTAGACAAATGCAGAAAGACATATGCAGTACTTTATCATGAATTTAGTAGAAATAACGGAGGACAGTGAAAAGATAGTATGATTCAGTTAATGCAAGCGCTGTTTTCTACAATGACTGAGACAGTGCAGCAGCCGATGACCGATTTCCGCAGTTTGTGTCTTGAGGCTGAGAAGAATAAAGAGAAAGATGCGGCACCGGATGAGTTGGATGACGGGCAACAACCAGGAAATCAATATGCCGGTGAGATCAAGAGACTGGAAGCTGAATACGGACCTTTTGCCAGTGGGATGTGCATCACGGTAGAATTGCAAAAACTACTGGAGATTTGTCCAAGGAGACGGCGAAGGAAAGATGCGTATCGTAACCTCCAGAAAACGCTCGACGAGATGGGCGTGACGTTAAATATTAAATCTCAAAAAGGATGAAACGTATTTGGATAATGGGTAAAGTTCGGGACTTGGACCTAAAAGACACGAAACCGTTTGAAGACAGCGTGAACGATGATCTTGCCAACTTCAACGGGAAAAACTTGAAAGGAGTATTCAAAGTGGAGCTTGCGTGTGCTCAGAAGGTTCAATTTAAGTGGACAGTTTCAACATCAAAGCCTGATACTCCTTTAGAAATGCCTGAATTCGTTTCTTGGTTGATAACAGGCGAATGTGATGGGTTCCAGCCTGCATATGGCTATATGCTCCCCCGCTTCCCTGGATTTGAATATTCGATCAACACTGACGATTTTGCTGCTATCTATAAAAGGAATTCAAATTACTATAAAGCCAGCAAGTTCAAGAAAGCAAATATTATGTATTCAAATTTCACAGGACTGATGATGTCAATCGATTATTACTATTAAATCTTAGTACAATGAACAACACATA
>CAZVMM010000165.1:0-1549 GCA_964628205.1 uncultured Muribaculaceae bacterium | reverse complement strand
CCGGGCAGGAGATGGAAGGTCGCGTGAGGCGTTGGTGCCGTGACAATCTGGAGGGATGTTGCTTCAATGATGGGACAAGAATCTCCTATGGCGAAATGATTTACACCCATTCTGGGGACCGCTATGACATCGTTTATCTGTTTCTGAACGAGGCAGGCATTACCGATCCCTATGACCGATATTTCGTTGTGCGCAGACTTTTCGAAGAAATGGAAAAATACGACTACATTGATTGATGCCATAAAGTTAGCTCGCGTGCCGCCGATGAGCGGTTTACGAGTAAACGGGCAAGGATGCTAAATTCTACGGAACGCGCACGGCACGGACAGTGTGACCGACATCGCGGGGGCCGTAGACAAACCAGTCCATGTAATCCGATTCGAAAATCGGTTGGAAAGCGTAGAACGGGAAACTCGGGCCTAACGTGCGCGCCCATGTGCCGCCCCAAATGCCCACACCGATGTTCTCCCCATTATTAATACATTGCCCTGCGGCAGGCAGGAACAAAGTGTTCCCGTTGGGACCGGTAACCAACCGCCCGTTAACACCATTGACTTGCGTCCACTGCCAGGTGCAATCTTGCCATAATTCCTGTGTCTGATGCACCGTCGGCATGCGCCACGAGGGACCCCAGTTGACGTATGCCGCATCATCCTCGGGATCCAGTTCGTCCTTGTTGTCAACAAAGCCGTTATAGCCACAGGTACTGTCGTTGCAATACTTCGTCAGAGTTTCATCGCTCCCGTTGCACCACTTGTAGTTGCTCCAGGCGTAGTAATCCTTGGGAGCAGTCTCGCCCCAGGCGAAGTAGTCGCCAAATTCCTCGGGAGCGGTGGCACCCACGTTACAGGTTGCCCACAGCGTGCCGCTTGGCAGACCCAGGTCAACCCACTCGTGGTCATCGGGAGGAGATACGGGTTCATCAGGCCATGTCCCGCTCAACAGGTAGTCAATCAGACAAGTGACATCTGAGATGCTGACATTTCCGTCTTGGCTCACATCGCCGCGGGGATAATCCTGTGAATTGGCGGTGAATGAGACAAGCATCAACAATAATACTGCTAATAATGAGCTAAACTTCGTCATAACGTTATCGATTTTAGTTGGTTAATTATACTTTATATCCTGCAAAAAATTAATGGTTTATTAGAAATAATCAAAATAAATGTAAAGCGATTGAAACGAAAAAAGGCGAGACCGGCACCTCTTCGGTGTCAGCCTCGTTACTTCTTTTCCAGACTCGCTGTCGGTTTGATTATGCCGTCATTAGGGCACGGTCTCCCCGACAGGTGATAACGCCTGGTGATGGCGGTGCCGGTGGCTCTTCGCCGCCCAGTCCATACCATCGGGTTTTATATTGTCTTTGCCCACCATGCCGCCAGCGTGCTCATTGTTGCCTGCGGTCCTCTCGGGGGCGTATTATTGTCTCTATATTAATAAGGTTTCTTGGTACTTCTCAGGCGGCCTTTTTCTCCTTGCACCGTGGGTTCAGCCGGTATGACATCGACTGTCCCCCTTGTCCTACCCGTTGTCCCCCATGTCCCCCTAT
>CAZVMM010000164.1:0-1555 GCA_964628205.1 uncultured Muribaculaceae bacterium | reverse complement strand
CCCAGCATCAGGTTGAAGTTGAAGTCGCCAAACTGCTTGTTGAAGTTGGTCATCAGGTTGTTGGACAGATAGCGGAAGCGCAGCGTGTTGTCGCTCATGAAGCCTCCCTGCCACTCGTTCTTGAACACACCATTGCGGGCGATGCGCATCGAGTTGTCGGTCGTGTAGCTGTCCACACCCATGCGGTAGCTGATCCACCACCAGTCGGTGAGGTCGGCCTTCACGCTGAAGTTACCGGTGAAGCGCTCGGTGTTATCGCGCATGGGGTTGTTGTTGATGATCCAGTAGGGGTTGTCCATCTCACTCCAGGGAACGATCTCGTCACCAAACATGCGATAACGGGTGCCGTCCTCGTTCTTGTAGTGCTTCATGTTCTCGCTGGTGGGCCAGTTGTACACGGCGTACAGGGCACCAGTACCGCTCGATCCATACAGGGCGGCACCGGTCAGCGTCTTGGCCGTGCGCGCGTCGCTGTAGGCGGCGTTGGCGCCAACGGTGAAGATGCTCCAGCGCTGCTCGCCGTTGAAGCGGAAGGTGGCCTTCTTGTAGCCGGTCTCGGGAACGATACCCGTCTGGTCGTAGTAAGAACCGCTGAAGTAGAAGTTGCCGTTCTTGTTACCACCGCTGATGCTCAGGTTGGTGTCCCAAATGCCACCGTTCTGGAAGAACTCACCGATGTTGTCATACCACTTCTGGCCTGACTGTGACAGGGGAGCACCCCAGCTGTTGTAGGAATGGGTATCGCCATACTGCGCACCCTGGTAGTTGCCGTCAGCATCGTAGTAGTCCTGGAGGTATCCACGGCCATACTGCTTCTGAACCTCGGGCAGGTGGGCTACCTGGGAAAGGATGTACTTGGCGCTGAGGTTAACCTCCACGCGACCTTCCTTACCCTTCTTGGTGGTGATGAGCACAACACCGTTGGCGGCACGGGAACCATACAGTGCCGATGCGGCCGGGCCCTTCAGCACACTGATGTTGTCGATATCCTCGGGGTTGATATCCATCACGCGGTTCGAGGTCGTGGTGGCGCTGTTCATGATACCGTCGAAGGCAGAGTTGCCGACAACAGCCGACGAGTTGTCATAGATCACTCCGTCGACAACAAACAGCGGCTGGTTGTCGCGGCTCTCGGCGCCCGACGTACCACCACGCAGGATGATTTGAGCACCCGAACCGGCAGCACCCGACGACTGGGTGATGTTCACACCGGCAATCTTTCCCGACAGGGAGTTGATGGCGTTGGCGCTCTTGTTACGCATCAGCTCCTCGGCCTTCAGGTCATCGACGGCATAGCCGAGCGACTTCTTGTCCTTGCGGATACCGAGAGCGGTTACAACAACCTCGTCGAGCACCTGGTCATTGTCCTGCATGGCAATGTCCATCGTGCTGCTGCCCACGGTCACCTCGATGGGCTTGCTGCCCACGTAGGATACCACGAGCACGTCACCTCGGTTGGCGTTGATTGAATACTTGCCATCGACATCGGTTGCGGTACCACGGTTGGTACCCTTGACCTTGATGGTCGCGCCGATGAGGGGCTCACCTTGGGCGT
>CAZVMM010000163.1:0-1587 GCA_964628205.1 uncultured Muribaculaceae bacterium | reverse complement strand
CACTTGCTGTGTTTTTCAGTTCCCCAGCCGAACTATCTTTTCTCTTGCAGTTGTGGTATAATAGGGTTTTGACCTTATTATATCCTTATTATTCCCTACTTTTGTCCTGTTCCCAATTTCAGCTTGTTCCATTTTGTTTTACTTGTTCCCTTTTTACTTACCTTGTTCCCTTTTTTATTCAGCTTGTTCCTTTTTTGCCCCCAAAGGGAACAACCATCACATCTAGCTTGTATCCTACTTGTATTGTACTTGTATCCTACTTGTATTGTTTTACTTGGTCCTTTTCACTTGTTCCTTTTTTGCCTCCAAAGGGAACAACCCTCATTTTTTTTCTCTCTTTATAGAGATCAACTGTTTTTTCTGTTTATTGCTTTTGTACTACAATAATTTTTCCGTGTCGCTTTGTCGCTATGTCGCTGTTTTAAAATTTTGCCTTGCACTTTCTGCACTATTTGCACTTTCTACAAAAATTTGCATGAGACTCTTGAGACACTTGAGACTCTTTGCACTCTTTTTGCACTCTTCCGTATCAGGCACAACTATTATTTATTTTTGCTCGTATTTAGTAGTATCTTCTTTTCTTATTTCGCGCGTGAATGGTGTACACGCACAAAAAACGGCAACTCTATTGATTAGTAGAATTGCCGTTGGGTATGTTAAAATGTTTAGTAAGCGACTAATAGAAAAGTAGTTCGTGACACGCTTCGTAAACAACCACTACCTTCTCTCCGGATGGTATCGTCTCTATTTTGTATCCAAAATGAAAACCATCAACATAATAGTCTTTATAACCTTTTTGAACCCATGGAAGATGCCGCGTTTGCTTGTGGTCGGTAAGTGCGTAAGTTCCCAATTTCTTCAACTCACTGATAAGACGCTGCTCCTTCTTTAGAACAGTGACCTCATCTAATGTAGGATGTTTCTTGAGATTGAATTCATAGAACTCAACTAAATCCAAGAACACCTCATCCTCAATACGCACCTCCAAGCTCATTATCCTTGAAAATGTTTATGAATAACATTCTTGAGAGCAGAATCCAACTCTTCAATAGTATGAAGGCTTTCCCACTTCTCTTCAGAGATAGTTCCCTGCAGAACCGGCTGTCTTAATGCTGCTTCCATATTCGTCAGTTTTATTGTTTTTTGCAATTTTGCGATGCAAAATTACTGCTTTTTTCTGACATATGCAAGCGTTTAACGAAAAAAATATCTATTTTCTCGTCTTTTTTGGCAATTCTACTATGTCAAAGATCAATCTACTCTTGATTTAAGTGCTAAGTAGTGGCACTATTTATTTCCCCCTTATCCGTGTCGGGTGCAACATTTATTTTGTATTATTCATTTAGCATTCATTTCCACGACCATCACGCGATCATCCTGAACGTCACTGTAGGGTTTCTATCCCATTTTACTTAGTCCCTTTCATTTTAGCTTGTATCCTACTTGTATCCTACTTGTATTGTCGCCTACTTTTACTTGGTCCTTTTTGTCAATTTCTCCGCGGCGGAGACTTTTCAAATTGTGTACGCGCTGCGTATACAATCTATATATTCATATTGTACACAAAATCGCAGATCTCACAACCAA
>CAZVMM010000162.1:0-1588 GCA_964628205.1 uncultured Muribaculaceae bacterium | reverse complement strand
TGAATTTCACCACCCTATCCTATTTCAGTCGTTACTGTAAAAAGCATCTTGGGCGTTCGCCAAGCGAGTACCGTTTAAGTCTACAACCGAAATAAGTAACGATGAAAAAATAACTTGCCTCATTTTGACATGTCCATATTGTTTGTAATCCTTTCATCTTTCGGGCTGTTTTTGCTTCTTTTCTCAGTCATGATGCCCGCATCACTCCCTCGAAAACAAACAAAAACATCTCCAAAATATGAACAAACTGAGGCAACTTATTTTTTATCATTACTAAAAAGATTTGCAATACAGACATAGACTAGACAAAGTTGTCACTTTCTTTTTATCCACTAAAGTGACAACTTTTTCCAGTCTGTATAACATAAAAATTTACCGATCTTTTTTACAAATTCAAAGATTTTCAGCCGCAGGAGTGCTATCAATCCGTTGGATTGAACTGAGAGAACCACTTCACCTGGTCTTCATACGGCATGTTGAAGTAGCGTTTCTCCTTGTTCATCCGGTGTATGCGCTCCAAATTTGGATTTTCGGACATACATATAGAAAGTCCCTACACATGGATAGCAATGTAGGTGGACAGATCCCACGGTTTCGGACACACATAAAGTATTCAATGGTCTTTACACCCCCTTTTTTAGGGGGCCTTCTTTCAGTCGGCACTCCTTAGTGAAGCTAAAGCTTCAGTCGTCGCAAGCAAAGCTCCTATTACGCTTTGCCCTTTCAGTCGGCATTCCTTAGTGAACCTAAAGGTTCAGCCGTCGCAAGCAAAGCTCCTATTACGCTTTGCCCCCGTTATCGGGGGACAGAAACCCTACAAGCTAATGTTTAAAACCAGATTTTCAGAACATCAAACTGAACACCCTAACAAAAAATCATTTTGAGTAAACTACGGAGATTTCTGAAGGAAACTTGCCGAAATACAAATAATCCACTAATTGACAAGTTTCTTATGGATTATTCAATATGTTGAAGCACGTGCTGCCATAAACCGCCACTTGCCATCTTCTTTGACAAGGTTGAAATATAGTTGCAAACGCCACGTATGGCGACCTCCTCCAAAGACGGCAGCATTGACCCGGCTACGACCTGTAAGTGTGGCATGATTGCCATCGACCTTGATGTCCATCTGCTCATGTTCGGCTGAATAGTAGTTCAGCGTGCTATTTGCAATAGCCCTGATGTATTCTTGCTTTGACTGGTGCATCCCCGTCATGTGGGTCAGCACGAAGTTATCGGCATGAACACGGTTCAGTGTTGCTGTATCTTTCTCCACCATTGCCTTGTACATCTCTCGGTAGAGGGCTTCAATCAGTTCTTTGTCCGTCATCTTCTTACCTGATAAAGTTCGTTGCGATACGCTGGGGTTCCTGCTCTGGCAAGCCGTTACGCTCACGCTCAGCGCGGATGGCACGAATAAGAAAAGCCATGTTGCGACCCAGCACACGCATTGTCTGTAATCCTTCTTCATCCTTCATTACTTCTTCGGGTGTCATCTCTTAGTGTGTAGCTTTCAAGTATTGTAAATCTCCGTACCAATAGGAGGCTGTGCAACCACCGTCAATCAGGAAGTCGGCACCGCTGATAA
>CAZVMM010000161.1:0-1599 GCA_964628205.1 uncultured Muribaculaceae bacterium | reverse complement strand
TGTCTTGCGCTGAAAAAAGTTGACACAAAAGTCAACAAAGAATGGCAAACGGAAAAGCAAAAACAAGGAATGCGAAGAAGCATTTAAGAGAAGAGACAAAAATGGAGATAGTGCATGATTACTATCTGGGAGCCCTCAACAAAACCCATCTGGCCGAAAAATACGGAGTCGGATGGGAGACCGTTCACAAAATTATTCGTAAATTTGCAGCGGAAAACGACAAGAGTGCGCTGCTTATGGGGAAACACACAACAGACAGTCTTTCAGAGGAGAACAAAGCGTTACGCAAGGAAGTGATGGAGCTTAAGAAGAAGCTCTACGACGAGACGATGCGTGCGGACTTCTACGACACGATGATAGACGTGGCGGAGGAGATGTTCGGTATCGAGATAAGAAAAAAAGCCGACACCGGGCAGTCGAAAGGCTGCACGAAGACGAAGTGAGACGGTATCCCGTCAAACGCCTTTGTGCACTGGCTGGTGTGACAAGACAGGCCTTTTACAAGCGTGACGAGGACGCGCTGCTGGCGCGCCTCGCCGTGGAGCAGTTTGTGGTACAGTATGTGCTGGAAGTGAGGAGGAGGGACCCGAAGATAGGGATGGACAAGCTGTGGAGGATGTACAGCGGGAAGTTCCCCGAGGAATACCGCGTAGGACGCGACGTGTTCCGTAGCATCCTGCACGAGCGCGGGCTGAACCTGCGCCGCCGTCCCCGAGCGACTCGCACGACGGACTCGCGCCACAACCTGCCGACCTACCCCAACCTCGTCAAGAGTGTAATCCCCATGCGGCCCAACCATATATGGGTCAGCGACATCACCTACATCGAGATACAAGACTCCGGCTCGCCTTCGGGCTACCGCTTCGTGTTCCTGACCATCGTTATGGACGCCTACAGCAAGCGCATCCTGGGCTGGTACGTGGCCCCGACGCTGGAGGCTGCATACAGCATCAAAGCACTGGAGATGGCCACAAAAACCCTGCCCGGAGGCTTTGATGGCACACTCATACACCACTCCGACCGCGGCACTCAATATGCTAGTGCAGGATATATCAAAGTGCTCAACGCCAACCGCATCGTCCCAAGCATGACTGAGGACGGCAACCCGAAAGACAACGCCATGGCCGAGCGCGTCAACAACACCGTCAAGAACGAGTTGCTTCACGGACAGACATTCACAAGCATAAAGCAAGTAGTTGTCGCCGTGCGCAAAGCGGTGAAGTTCTACAACGAAGAGCGTCCGCACAGCAGCATCGACATGCTTACCCCGAACCAGGCACATCAGACGGAGGGAACACTCAAGAAGCACTGGCATTCGTACCGCGACGATGCCATAAAAGAACTGCAAAAAGCAGCTGTATGATGAAAAAGTCGTATATTTGTCTCGGCAAACCAAAGCGACGGCGACAGTACCGGAGCAAACAACCGCGTTTGTTTTCAAATCATTGGGGCATCGAGCCCCAATGATTTGAGGCAAACCAAAAGCTCTGGCTCCTGAACAGAGTAAACCGTTTTCAGTCGCATCCGTGGCTGACTGACAACAAAAAACAGTCGATAATTATTAACCCGTCAACTTGATCCAGTCGCAGGACTCAAAAG
>CAZVMM010000160.1:0-1605 GCA_964628205.1 uncultured Muribaculaceae bacterium | reverse complement strand
TGTCCTCACTGCTTTCTAACTGAACCACCAAATTTTTCAGCAATAATCTTCACATTAAAATGCAAGTTTCTCTGGAAAGGTTTTATTAGCCATGGCACGATGCCAGTAACAACAAACATAGAGGGCTGATGAAAACACCAACCCTCACACCTTGTTACTGTGTAACGTGACAAGCCTATTGCTGGCAGGTTGCTCCTCAGCAGAGCCTGTTTCCTCTTCGGCTTGCGACGGCGAAGGTACTAACTATTTTTGTATTATGAAACCTTTGATTGGCTGGTGGAATGCTTTTGTTCGTAGTCCAAATCAAAATCAACATTATTCTCAACCAGTTTGTAGGCTATTGTAATGATTTTGTTCTTGATGTTATTGTATGCTACAGCCTTACTTTTTCCGCGTCCAATCAACCTATTGAAGTAATTGATAAACAGAGGATTTTTATTTGCCGTAGAGCAGGCTGCCATACCCAAGAGAGACTTCATTAGTCGGTTTGACAGATTTGACACATTGGCCTTAGTGTTGATTGAAGTTCCTGACTGATTACGGAAAGAAGCCACACCACTATAGCAGGCGAACTTTGCCGCCGTAGGGATTACTTTGAAA
Organism: uncultured Muribaculaceae bacterium; assembly: GCA_964628205.1. Taxonomy (GTDB): domain Bacteria; phylum Bacteroidota; class Bacteroidia; order Bacteroidales; family Muribaculaceae; genus Sodaliphilus. The sequence continues at coordinate 1,005 of CAZVMM010000160.1, read as the reverse complement.
TTTCCCGAGAAAACGATAATTGCCAATGCTGTTATCGGTCCAACGCCCTTGATTGAAGTCACATGTCGGTAATTGCATTGTAGTTCTTCATCAGAGGCAATGATAGCAAGCATGGCTTTCTCTGCCGATTTGATGTTTTCTGTCAAGTATTTGATTTCCTTTGACAGATTGGAACGGATGAGCTTAGAAGTTTCACTAGAAACCAGTTTCGATGCTTTTAATGCTTTTTCTTGACAGTATGCCGCACTTCTTTTAGATACGAGTTGATTCCGATGATAGAATAGTGCCTTGAGTGATGCCAAAGCCTCATTGGGCTTAACGAAACGAGTGGCCTTATCCTTATACCGCCAAGCATATTCGGCAATCCTCAGCGAGTCGACCTCATCATTCTTCCCTCTCTGGATGCCCGAGCACCACTTGATTTGCAAAGCACTCTCACGCCAGATAAACAACCCCTGGTCACAGATCCAGCTGCACAAATCGTAGTCATATCGGCCTGTCGTCTCGCAGCAGAACAGCCATTGGCCACTGCCTATACCATACGAACATTTTCGAAGATCTTTCACCATCGAACGAAAACCTCTTGGGCGGTTCTCATAAGTGGCAAGATACTCCGGCTTTCTCATTCGATGCGGCTCGAAGTAGCCAACATCAATAGTTTCCTTCGACACATCGATGCCAATAAAAAATAAATTCATAACTTTGTTGTTGTTTAGAGATTAAACAATGTGATTGACTGAATTAGTTGCGAGTTTTCACCCTAAATAGGCTCGAAGCCTGACTTTCTAATTGACTTTCAACTAAAAAATCCGGAGAGTCCTATTGCAGATGAATAGGTTTCATAACCTAGCGGTACACCTAGGGTACTCTCCGGCAGTCAATCTTACCGTTATACGACAAAGGTAAGAAAAACTGTATTCCTTTATTCAATCAAACTACATATTTATTTCACGCTGCAAAGTTAGGGCGGTACACATGCCACATCATTGCACCACTCTTTACCTC
>CAZVMM010000159.1:0-1670 GCA_964628205.1 uncultured Muribaculaceae bacterium | reverse complement strand
TCATCTAGTATCTTATATCGGGTCATTGCATTTTTATTTGCTGGCATAGTCTTCTTTTTTATATTCTTAAATACTCTCTGTCCTCTTCAGACAAACAGTCAAACGTTCTTCTACTCTTTCGCGTTTCCGAATCTTGTCTTGAAGATTATACACCTTTTGATTTAACTCGTTGATCTCCTCTTCGAGTTTGACATATAAGGGGTTCTTCTCACGGAAAATCTTGTCATGTGCAATTTTCTCTGCGAAAGTCATTTTAGCCTGAAGGCGCTCTTTCCGCTTATCAAAATATAGTTTTCTTTTTTCCTTAAACTTAATTTGTCGTTCAAGATTCATTTCTTCCTTCTTGAATATTTCAATCGTTGAACGAACGCTATTCAGCACAGGAGGAATTTCCGGCTTAACTCCTTTGTTCATTGATAGAATTTCATTTATCAAAGCTGACATATCTCCACAGACCTCTTGCAGTTGTCTAAGACTTTCGACAAACAACAAAGCTCCCGTAATTTTTTCAGCCTTAAACAAAGTGGTCAGTTCGTCCGCCATGGTTTCCATCATAACAACCTCATCCCTGTTAAAAGGACGTATAACGCTGAGACGAATTTCAGATAAAGGTGTATCTTTAATTCTGCTTTGAACTTCAGCTGGATTATCCATAATGGCTCGTAACCCCTTCATCATCTCTTCAACTTCTTTCATCACATATTCACCGATAAATTTTTTCGGGTCAGCTATCGACTGGTTTACGAAGTCAGCGATGAAATCGATTGATGCCTCCCAGTTCTCTCGTAGAGGACGATATGCCCTTGTGCATGCCATCAGAGACTTCATGTTGGCATAATAGTAGTGAACAAGGTATGAATACGGCAGGATAACAATATCCTTATACTTGACAGCGAGATTGAAATACGCCGCACTGCCATAACCAAAATTAGTCCTTAATTCAACTGTAATGTCGTCATTGATTTTATGTCTATAAGTAGAGTACCCAACCACTTCACGGGAGTACAATTTTATCTCGTCATGCTCTTTTATCTTCTTTACGGTTTCACTAAGTCGCAGACATTTGATGTATATGGAAGCCTTCTTTAGATACTTCTCTTTAGCTGAATGATCGGTCTCTTTTATTTCCTTATCCAGCTTCAACTCTAAAGCCTCCTTGGTTTCTTTGCTGAAACGATGCTTTGCATTGAAAGTAGTTTTTATTTCCTTAATGGCTTTTACATAATCTGCATAAGAGACTTCTTCAGGAGCGGAACGCTTGTCTATATAGCTACGATTATATTCGCTAGGATAACAAAAAGCGAATGCCTTAATTTTCGGAGAAAAAACAGAATAGAAATATGACGACATATCGTAAATAGTTCTGTTAGGATTGTCTACCATAGCTTCTAATTCAGCAATGGGTACCTCAGAACTAGGTATGTCCATTCTCCTTACACTAAGTGTTGCATCACTGTTCTCGACTAATGTAAGCACATATTTTTCATTGACTTGACTTTTCTCCATAACCAGTTTCTTTTATTTTCGGATGCAAAGTTCGGTGTGTTCTACGAATCCTATGTTCGTCGAAAAAAAATAAATACAGAATTGTATGTTATCATATAGACTGATTAATATCTAAAGAAACATTGACATATACATTGGTAGCGATATCAAGTCCTGCTCTTTGC
>CAZVMM010000158.1:0-1698 GCA_964628205.1 uncultured Muribaculaceae bacterium | reverse complement strand
TGCTCAAAATATTCTGAGGCATCCCAGATGCCCTGAGGATATTGCTCGGTCATTTGTTCGGGTACTTTTTGTTAAACTCGTCATATTCTTTAGCGAGAGCATTCAGCTCGGTGAGGGCCCGCCAGGTGTCTATGGCGAGCACCTCCTTCTCCTTGGTGACGTCGCCCTTGGTAAGGGCGCGGATCTGCGAGTTGACGGCCTCGTACAGGATCTCGTACTGGGATTTTGTCTGTTCAAACATATTTCCGTCAGCATCGCCTGCGTTGCTGATGGGCTTGAAGAAGTGTTTGAACTGACGGGCGAACATCTCCTTGAGTGAGGCAAACCAGTAGAACACGCCGATGCGTTCCGCCTCGGTGGGTGTGACCTTGGAGGACTTATAGAGCTGCCTGGCGAGGTCGTCAAGCAGCGCGTCCTCCTTAGCCGAGAGATAACCCTGGTAGAGGTTGTCGCAGATGATGAACGTCTCGAAGGGGACTTCCTGGAAGTCAGCAGTCAATGCACGGTGTTTGCCTATTCGTGAGATGCGCACGGGCTTTGAGGGAAGCGAGTCAATCCAGTCGAGCGCAGCGATGGCCGCATTGACCTGCTCGGCCATGATCACGAATTCGTCGTCAGCGAATTTGCACCACCATCCCTTGCCGTACTTGTGCATGACCTGCATGCCTGTCCATCGGAAAAGGCAGTAGGTCTTGACCTGCGGCGAGGGAAAGCCCTGGGCCAACAGGCCGAACACGTAGCGCAGCTGGTGGTCGTCCAATTGGTCCCACCCCGTGGGAACCGTGAGGTTGATTGTATTTTTGTCTTGTTGCATAATTAAAGCGGTTATCGTACCACAAAAGTACGGTAACCGCCTCTATACGTAAAAGACAAACCTATCGTAGCATATACTTCCAAACTTTAGGATGCCAAAGCAATAAACTTATTACAAATAATATATAAAACCATACTATTACTCGAACTGGTAAACAATGTTCCTCAAATATCATATCTCGTTTATCATCATAAAAGTAATGAAGATTCCTTTTATAATCTGAATCATATGCCTTCTCATCAACACAAACATTATATAATTTATTATTATATCTTAAAGTAATCACACAAGAAGTCTTAGGACCACCTCTAATGCTATCTACTACTACAAAACCCTGAATAGGTCCCATATGATTCATTATCCTTGCTCGATAAGAATAATCAATAGAACTACCTAATGCGACTAATAGACAAATCACATTTATAGCAATTCTGATAATATTATGTTTCTTGGCTTTTGTCATTTTTATAAATCTAAGTTTTGCAAAGATAGCACAAAAAGCTAGAACCAGTAGCCATTTGCTCTCTTTTTGTTCTCGAACACTGGAGGCTCGAAGAGTTTGTAGGTGTTGGAATTGCGGAAGTGCGGAAACGAGGTCTCGTTCTTGCGCATCAGGTCAACGATGTCACGCAGCGACTGGATGGGCACCTGGTTGCCCTGCAGGGCGGTGACAACGATCTGCCGCAGTTGCTCGATGACACGGAAATGGTGCGATGTGGCCACGGTCAGGTCACTGAGCATGGTCATCACCTCGCTACGGAACACGGCCAGTTGCTCTGGCGAGATGTATTCCTCAGCGAGGCGTTGCTCCACCTCGATCGCCTTGGAGCGCAGGCCCAGGTAGTTCGCCCACCGGTGTTCGGTGAAACCGCACAGGTTGGCCA
>CAZVMM010000157.1:0-1747 GCA_964628205.1 uncultured Muribaculaceae bacterium | reverse complement strand
TGATAGCAGAGGCGCTGAACGACGTGTTCCAGGGAAAGGCAGAAAGGCACTTCACAAGGTGAAGGGCGTATTTTCTCGTCACAGTCGATATGGGTACATTTGCGATAAATAAAGAAAAACGTATACTATATGATTTCGACAGCAGCAACAGAAGAGCTACGGCGGAGGCTTGAAAACATCCGCGACGAGACGAAGCTATATGCGAATACGGCCAACCGTATCGGCAATGCTCTTCTCGCCCTGCTCTCTTTCTTTGAGGGCGCTCAGTTCCTGCGCAAGGACGTTGACGACACCGCGTCCGGGTTTGTGAGGTTCCTGAAGGGACTCGAGTCGGGAGGCAATGCCTCTATCAAGGGCGATGCCTTCGTGGGCAAGGATGGCTTCGCTTCGGGGCTTTTTGGCTTCGGGGCAAGGATAGGCAGGGACGGCATCAAGTTAAAGCAATATAACGACTTAATGGAAATTGCCGAAAACTACCTTTCGGGCTGCTTATCTTTCCTCAATCAGAAAAACGGCGACGCGCTGCCATTACGCGGCTCGCGCTGCCACATTCAAGCAATAGGAGATTAACAATTTATGGCAACAAAAGCGGAAGAACTGCGCAAATTGGCGCAAACTATAAAAAACGAAACACAAATCGGCGGCAACACCGCCGAGCGTGTGGGCAACGCATTCCTCGGCGTTGCAAACGCGCTGGACGGCTCACAGGCAATGCAAGAAATAGAACAGGCTGTTGCAAAAGTTCAGCAAATGGTCGACAATCTGCCTGTGACACAGCAAACAGGCAACAGCACTACAAGCGTCATGTCGCAGAAAGCTGTGACAGACGCAATAGCTGAAACTGGTAGGAAGTTACTTAATTTTACCAACGATGTAGCCACAACGAGATTGCTCGTATCAGCTGCTGAACGAAAGGCTGGAATTCAAATAACTTACAGACTACCGGAAGGCAAATGGGTTAACGAAATGTATGTAAGTAGTACTACTACCGATGAAGAGTGGAAGAAAGATGAAAATTGGCAATCCATTGGCAACGATAGTGATGTCTTCTTGCAAAATTCTGCTTTAGTGAAGGAAATTTCGGAGTACTTGACTAACTTCAAGGGAACCCTTACAACTACGGTAGATGGTTTTGGACATTTTGTTTTTGATGGTGATATACGTTGTAATGTAGGTTTTGCCCTATCCGATATAATGGAAGACGGAAAAAGTTACCGGATTAAAGCCGTTTTCAGCGTTTCAGGTACTTCTACTGATTTGTTACATATAGCAATGCTAAGATATGTTTATGAAAATTACTCTACTGGTAAAGAAATTAAAAAAATTCAAATTTCTGATGGAGATATTACATTTGATGACATCATACCATCCGTAGGTGATAAAAAATGTTTCTGCTTCCATATGTCAGAAAATGGTTCAGCTATTCTGCTGAAAGACTTTTCCGTAGAGAAAGTTCTTGATAGTATGGATTACTCTGCCGAGACAAACACTCACATTAACAAAATTGATAGTGATGTGAGGCTAGTAGATAAGAAATACGATGCAGAGAGTGTTAATTGGATTACTCGACATGTTGATTCTGCCAAAGATTATAATGGCTACCCCACTTTTTGGATAAGCGGTACGAAGTGGGCACTGAATAATAGTGGTTATTCAACCTGTATATATGTAGGGAATACAGATAGGGTGAAGATTAACCCAACTTGAGCGTTAGGTGTATATAACATCTTGATTTTCAAGTGTCGTT
>CAZVMM010000156.1:0-1763 GCA_964628205.1 uncultured Muribaculaceae bacterium | reverse complement strand
TCTGCGCCTGTTTTCCTCTACAAAGTTTTGCACTTCGGTTTGGAATCTAGGTTTAGGCTTTTTTGCGGATGCCACCTAATTCCTGACACCTGATTCCAAATCACTCCTTGAGGCGACTGTCGATGATGATGGTCACAGGACCATCGTTCACTAGCGACACCTGCATCTCGGCACCAAACACGCCACGCTGCGTGGGTTTGCCCAGAAGCCGTGCCACCTCGTCGCAGTAGGCTTCATACAGCGGCACGGCCACATCGTGACCCGCAGCGTGGATGTAGCTCGGGCGGTTGCCCTTCTTGGTCGATGCATTGAGCGTAAACTGGCTCACGGCCAGCACCTCCCCGCCAGCATCCTGAATATTGCGGTTCATCACGCCCTGCTCGTCGTCATAGATGCGCAGGTTCACGGTTTTCTGGGCCAGCCAGCGCATGTCGTCCAGGGTATCGCCCTCGCGCACACCCACCAGCACCATCATTCCGGGGCCGATGGCGCTGTGAACTTTCCCATCGATAGTGACCGAGGCCTCGGTCACCCGTTGTATCACTATTCTCATGTGTTAGTTGTTTGTTGTTAGTTGTTAGTTGTTAGTTGAAGGCGGATGCCACCTAAAACCTAAAGCCTAAAACCTCACTTCATCCACTTGAACAGGTCGCCGAAGCTTGCCTTCTTGCCATAGTGCAGGATGCCGCGGCGATAGATGCGGGCGGCAAGCCACGTGATGGCGAGGGCCGTTCCAAACAGCAACCCGAGGCTCAGCGCCAGCTGCCAGAAGGGTACGCCAAAGGGTAACCTGATCATCATCACCACAGGCGAGGTGAACGGGATGATAGAGCACCACACCGCAGTGGGTCCCGACGGGTTCTCCATACAGGCCATGCCGGCATAGAAGGCGATAAGCATAATCATGATGACAGGAGTCGTGAACTGCGAGGAATCACTGGCCTGATCCACGGCCGATCCCAGACCGGCAAACAACGCGCTGTAGAGCAGGTACCCACCGAGGAAGTATAGGATAAAGTTCAGGATGATAGGCATGAAGTTGATCGACATCACCTCGCGCATGAATCCGTCCATCCCTTCGGTTCCGACTGCAGTGCCAGCGGCAGCCATCGCGTCGGGCGACGACAGAGCATTCAGTCCCAATGCGCTACCGGCAATGGTGCCAATGATAGCGAGCAGCACAATCCAGATCGCCATCTGGGTCAGCCCCACGAGTCCCACACCGATGATTTTGCCCAGCATGAGCTGGAACGGGCGGCAGCTGCTCACAACGACCTCGACGATGCGGTTGGTCTTCTCCTCGATGACGCTGTTCATAATCATCGCGCCATACATCAGCACAAACATATAGGTGAAGATCGACAGCATCAAGCCAAGCCCCATGGCCACGTCGGTCGAGGATTCCTGCTCGTCGCCGGTCTCACTCCACTTGATGGAGCGCACGTCCACATCCACGTGGGCCTTGTCCACCATCTCCTGGATGTTAGGTATGCCCATAGCAGTGAGGTGGGCCGTCTCGATGGTGTCGGCAAGGACGTTTCTCACGCTCGACACCAGTGCGGGGGTAATGGTGCCCTCGCTGAAGATGTTCACCACCCCCGTGCTATCCACGTCACGCGGGATGATGATAATGGCATCCAGGCTGCCGTTTGCCTTGTCATAGAATTCACGGGCATCGGTCACCGTGTCTCCCTTGATGGCGACAAAACTGTACATGTCATCGCTCTTGAGAGCGGCGGCATAGCGCCCCGTCTCGTCGATGA
>CAZVMM010000155.1:0-1789 GCA_964628205.1 uncultured Muribaculaceae bacterium | reverse complement strand
CCTTGAAAAGACAGTGTCAACGCTAATTCTGCGATACACGCACTGCGCGGACGGTATGCCCGCAGCAGCGGTAGTAGCTGCTACAGCCCAGGGCTTCAAAATCGAAACCCAGGAAGCAGGCTTGGTCGGAGTAGTCAACGTCAGAGGAGTCCGGATCTTCCTCTGGGCCGAGCGTGCGCGACCAATACCAGCCGTGCAAACCAACCTTGTCGAACCTGTCGAACAGTCGACATCCCGTGGCTGGCAAGAAGATGGTATTGCCGTTCGGACCCGTCACCAACTTACCATTCACACCATTCCGTTCGGTCCACGTCCAAGTACACTCATTTCGCAACTCCAGCTGCTGTTCCATGGTCGGCATGCGCCACGAGGAGCCCCAGTTCACATAAGCGGCATCGTCTTCAGGGTCTAACTCAGTCCTGTTATCAACCGTGCCGTAAGAACCGTTGGTGCAGTACTTCGTCATCGTGTTGAAGTAGCCGTTACACCATCTGTAGGTTTCCCATGAATAGTCATCCTTGGGTGCGGTCTCGCCCCAGGCGAAGTAGTCGCCAAAGCCCTCGGGGGTGTCGGCGCCCACGTTGCACGTTGCCCACAGTGTGCCGCTGGGCAGACCCAGGTCAACCCATTCGTGCTCGTTGCCTGCATCTACACTCAACGGCACGAGCCAAGCCATCAGCAGCGTAATCATTATAATCGTTGAAATATTCTTCATAAAAAATATAATTTTGGGGTTCTAACTTACAAAAATACTCATAATTAGCGTCAATGCCTATCCATCAACTATTAAAAAATTAAATTCTCTGAAAAACACTCATTTTTTTATATTTCGGTGACTAATTGTTCATGAAGAGCTGGTTCTCGCCTTGAGATTTGAAATTTTGTATTAAGTACTTCAACCGCGTATGCCTTGAAAAGACGGGGAATGAGGTTACTCTTCCCCGATGAGTTCTTGCAGACGACGGGTGATATCCTCATCACCGTAGCCTACAGAATATTTACCGCGTATTAATCGGTAAATATGCACTGTAGCGGCGACTAAGACGATAATCCAGCAAATCACTTTCATAATACCCGAAGCAGAGGAAAAAAAACAGAAACAAGCAAACCACCCGCAAAATATCAATTGTCCTATCGTCCAGATGATACTTTTGTCTTTAACGTACTTTTTGAACTTGTTCAATAGCTGTTCTGGAGTGCCGAGACCGTCGATGGTTTTTAAAAAGCTGTTAGATTTTAGAACCCACCAGCCTGACACAAGTACATATAAAAATAGCGTCAAGAGGTAAACAAAATCTTCTATTGTCCAAAGGCGAGAACGCTCAAAAGTTATTACCATTGTCAAAAATATCAGGAAAAGTATCAATAAAACCAACCCAACCCAGAAATGAGTTTTCGCTTTTTTCTTGCACTTGTCCTTGATAACATCCAGCCACTCTTCTTTCTTAATCAAGTATAAATCTTCCAGTTTCATAATGATATGTTGGTAAAAATGATTCGTGTAACAATCAAACTTATTTTTCATTTATCGCAATTATAGCCTCTTTTCTTCTAATGACAACTATAAAGAACAGAAATTGATTAAAAACAGTAAATTGTGTATCAAGATTTGTATCAAGTAACACTTCATTTTTTCTTCTATTACGATACTTTGTTGTTAGGCACTATTCGATCCGACTTTTATCATTTTGGTATAAGTTCTTCAACCGCGTATGCTGTGAAAAGACGTACCGATAAATTGGAATTTATAGGTTTCTGATCAATGATAAATCACCACTTGACAAAGCTT
>CAZVMM010000154.1:0-1802 GCA_964628205.1 uncultured Muribaculaceae bacterium | reverse complement strand
AGAGGGTGTTGCAAAACATACCTCAATAATGAAAAAAGCCTCTACTTTCCCAAGCGGAGGCTTTGTCATATCCGTAAAATTTAGTAATTTTACGGTGCAAAATTACTAAAGACAAAATTACTATGTTTAAATCATATTGCCAACAAGAACAGCTGATTTTTCCACCTAACCTGGGTGATTTCATCCCCAAGGACGCCCCTGTGCGCCTAGTCAGTTCGATTGTGGACCAGCTGGACATGAGCCAGGTGTTCTCGACCTATAGCTTGAGTGACGAGGGTTGTCCGGCATATTATCCGCGCATGCTGATGAAGCTGGTGCTGTTCGGCTACTTGAACAACATCTTTTCCTGCCGTGACCTTGAGGAGTGTGCCCACCGTGACGTGCACATGGTCTGGCTTTCGGCGTACCAGTTTCCGGACCACACGACCATCAACCGCTTCAAGAACCGTTGTGCACCCTTCATCAAGTCCATGTTCAGCGGCTTGGTGCGGCTGCTGGTCGAGCGTGGCGAGATAACTCTGAGCAAGGACCTCTACATTGACGGCAGCACAATCCGCTCCCGAGCCGCCCGCCGCAAGATCAAATGGCGCAGCAGCGCCGAGCGCTATTCCGCTTTGGCTGAAGAGGAGATCAAGAAAGGCATTTCGGAGTTGTGCGATCAGATAGATGATGCCGACGAGACAGAGGGACTGAAGCGACAATGCGCCGACTGCACTCCGGAAGCGGCACAGGAGATAGTCAGTCGACTTGAGGCCCGCGCGCAGCAGCAAGGCAGTAGGGTCACGGGCAAGGCGAATGCCGTCCGTCGGGCCATCAACCGCAAGAAGGCCCATGACAGGACGCTTGAGCAGTGCGGTGGCAGATGTGGCGTGTCTCCAGCCGACCCTGAGTGCGGCATCATGCACGCCAAGGAGGACGGGTACGAGGGGTTCGCAACCCCCAACTACAATGTTCAGATTGCCACGATAGACCAGTACGTGACAAACTATGGAGCCTACGACACCCCGTCAGACAAAGACACCGCCCTTGACTTCATCGACAACTGCATCCGAGACAATGGCGTGGCGCCTGAAGTCGTCGTCGAGGATGCCGGTTACGGGACGGAAGAACTTTATAAAGGTCTTGAACAGCGCGGCATTGAAGCCGTGGTGAAGTATCCGGGTTATGACAAGGAAATCTCCTCCGCCAACAAATGGCCGGCAGAGTGTGACAGGCATGGCTTCAGACTTTCCCCCGACGGCGGCACCTTGATATGCCCTGCCGGGCACACGATGGACGTTGTCTGCATCGAGCCGGACACGACTAAGACGGGTTTCCCGAACGATACCACCCACATGTCATGCGCCCATTGCCAGGGATGCCCTTTGTCCGACAACTGCCTGGTTACGGCAAATAAAAACGGGACTATCGGCAGGAAACTGGGCAACTTCGCAGAAGAGCGGAACGCCAGAAAAAGGCTGGACAAGCCCGAGAACCAAGCGCGGCTCAGGCGACGGCAAATCGAGCCAGAGCCCGTATTTGGCCAGATAAAACACAACCATGGATTCACACGGTTCCGTCATTTCGGGAAAGCCCAGGTCGAAATGGACCTCGGCTTCCTGCTCATGGCACACAACATCAGAAAACTGTACAGAAACTCGCACAAAACAGCATAAAACGCTGTTTTTTCACTCATTTTTACGTTTCTGGGGCAAAAATAACCCCACGAGAATGGATTTTACGAAAAAAGATCGACAAATCCATTCTCGACAATTTCCATCCAATTCTCAGCAACTTCAACGACCGAGTTTTGCAACAGCCTC
>CAZVMM010000153.1:0-1834 GCA_964628205.1 uncultured Muribaculaceae bacterium | reverse complement strand
ATCGCATTATCAGCACCTGCCGCAAGGATGGTGTGTTTGCAAGTTAGAAGATATAGTTGACTATGAGCAACCACAACGATATATCGTTGAATCCACTGAATACAGCGAAGCCTATAAAACGCCAGTATTAACAGCCGGCAAATCGTTTGTTATAGGCCATACAAACGAAACTGCAGGTGTGTTCGACAAAGTGCCAGTAATCATATTTGATGATTTCACAACTGACTCAAAGTATGTCGATTTTCACTTTAAGGTCAAATCGTCCGCCATGAAGATACTTCATGTTAAGAGTGGGGTAAATATCAAATATGTCTATTACTTCATGTCTATAACTCGCTTAGTGGGTAAAACCCACAAGCGATATTGGATATCAGAGTATTCCAAACTGGATATTCCGTTACCTCCCTATAATGAACAATGCCGCATTGTTGATGCTATTGAACGCATCAATAATAGAATTGATGATATTGCTGAGGCCTTATAAAGCCTCAGTAAGTTCGGTTATTTTTGACATCAATTCATTTGTGTGCCCCACAATTCTTGTTTGTTCAGCAATGGGTGGCACTGGTACAAGGATTTCTCTGAACATTTTCTTATTAAGGTGGGGAATCGCAGAACCCACTTTATTGTCTCGCAGAAGTTTTTGGTAAATCCTAATAATCATCTTCACATACTCGGCATTCATTTCTTCGCTGATTTCGAGCAATTTGAATGTGCTGCCTTGATAACCGTCTATGGGTGCAGTGAAAATCTCTCCAGAGTTCTCCCCATCCACGAGTATCATTGTCGTCTTCTCTGGGACAAAACGCCCTTTATTAAGGGTGTCTCCTTTGCTTTTTCCTCTCAGATACTTTGCGTCAAGGTTGATCAGATACTTGTCCTCAATTTTCTCGCCGTCATATAATTGGCAAATGAAATTCATTGTGGTGTAGCACCATCCACTGGGTAATTGCCCATAATGCGATGTAGGAAAAGTATATTTTGTTACCGCTTTTATTAAAACAAAGATTTTATGGTAACAAAATTCAAACGATTCCTTGACAAGCAGAACTTGTCGAACAACACGGTCACGTCCTATATGTGGACGGTTCGCTATTTCCTGTCGCATTATGATGGGGTGACGAGCAAAAACCTTTTGGCTTACAAAGGGTATTTGGTAGAAACGTTCAAGCCACAAACTGTAAACCTGCGTTTACAAGGCATGAACAAGTATCTTGAGTTCCTGAAACTCGACAAACTGAAAATGAAGTTTGTCAAGGTTCAGCAAAAGAACTTTCTGGAGAATGTGATCAGCAATGCTGATTATAAGTTTCTAAAAACCAAACTCAAAGCCGATGGCTACGTGGATTGGTATTTTGTGGTTTGGTTTCTCACTGCTACTGGAGCGCGTGTCAGTGAGTTGGTACAAATCAAAGCCGAACATGTCCAGATTGGTTACCTGGACATCTACTCAAAAGGTGGCAAGTTGCGGCGCTTATACATCCCAAAGAATTTGCGTACAGAGGCCATGATATGGCTTGAAAAACGCAATCTGACATCGGGGTACTTGTTTCTTAATCGTTTCGGTCAGCGCATTACTACCCGTGGTATCGCTCAACAGCTAAAGCACTTTGCAGAGCTGTATGGCCTAAACCGAGATGTGGTTTATCCACACTCGTTCCGTCATCGTTTTGCAAAGAATTTCCTTGACCGTTTCAACGACATTGCACTCCTTGCCGACCTGATGGGGCATGAAAGCATTGAGACAACCCGCATTTATTTGCGTCGTACAGCCAGTGAGCAACGGGCAATCGTCGATAAGATCGTAAACTGGTAAGCTTCAATCGTTGGAGTC
>CAZVMM010000152.1:0-1882 GCA_964628205.1 uncultured Muribaculaceae bacterium | reverse complement strand
GGGCGTCGATGCTGTGCAGCGGTATGTTGTCGCGGGTGATGCGGAAGGTGATCAGCTCCTTGACTCCGGCACGCTTGACCTTGACGGTGACGTTGGTGCCCTTCTTGCCGCGCAGGAGTTTCTGGATGTCGCTGTTCTTCATCTTCACGCCGGCGATGTTGCTGTCGTTGACCATGATGATGCGGTCGCCGGCCAGGATGCCGACGCGCTCGCTGGGCCCGCCAGGCACCGTCTGGATGACGTAGAGCGTGTCCTTGTTCAAGTTGAACTGGATGCCCACGCCGCTAAACTCGCCCTGCAGCGGCTCCTCGAGCTCCTTGGTCTCCTTGGCGTCGGTGTAGGACGAGTGTGGGTCCAGGTTCTCGAGCATGCCCTTGATGGCATCCTCCACGAGCTTGTCCTCGTTGACCGAGTCGACGTAGAGCGTGGAGATGGCATACTCGGCGTTGAGCAGTTTCTGCAGCACTTGCGGCATGGCGCGTTGTGCCGTTGTGGACAGTGATAATGCCATGCCCAGTGCGATGGCAAACAATATCTTCTTCATTTCTTTTTTTTTAGGCTTTAGGCTTTAGGTTTTGGGTCTGTTACCTGTGTTGGCAGTTGGAGCCCCTGTGGCAGATAGGGCGACACGTCCTGGCCGTATCGTGCGAGCTCGCGCACGATGCTGCTGCTGATGTGGCTATACTCGGGCAGGGTGTAGAGCAGGATGGTCTCGATGCCGGTGAGGTCGCGGTTGACCTCGGCCAGGTGCTTCTCGTTCTCAAAGTCCTGGATGAGCCTGACGCCCCGCACGATGTATTGTGCGCCGACCTCTCTCGCGACGTCCACGGTCAGTCCCGAGTAGGCGATGACCTGGACTCTCGGCTCGTCCTTAAAGACGGTCTGAATCCATGCTGTCCGCTGCTCCATGGTCATCATCGCGTGCTTGTCGGCATTGACGCCGATGGCGATGACAAACTTGTCGAACAGGGGCAGGGCACGCCTCACGATGGACTCGTGGCCACGGGTAAAGGGGTCGAACGACCCCGGGAAGATCGCCACGCGGCAAGTTGCCGGTTGCTGCTGATCAGTGCACTGTGATGTCTTCATCGTCCTCGTTCACTAGGTTGTCAATAATGAAATTCTGTCGTTCCATCGTGTTCTTGCCCATAAAGAAGGCGAGCATCTGGTTGACGGCGTCCTCCTTGCGCAGCGACACGCGGTCGAGCCTCATCTCGGGACCGATAAAGTCCTTGAACTCCTCGGGCGAGATTTCGCCCAGGCCCTTGAATCGGGTGATCTCGGCGGCGTCTCCCAGCTTGTTGAGTGCTGCCATGCGCTCCTCGTCACTGTAGCAGTAGTAGGTCTCGACCTTCTGGGGCTTGGCCTCGCGCTTGGTCGAGCGGCTCTTGCGCTTGGCCTCCTTCTTGTTGAGCACTCGGAACAGGGGTGTCTGCAGGATGTAGAGGTGTCCCGTCTTGATCAGCTCGGGGCAGAACTGCAGGAAGTAGGTGAGCAGCAGCAGGCGAATGTGCATGCCGTCGACATCGGCATCGGTGGCGATGATGACCTTGTTGTATCGCAGTCCGTCGATGCCGTCCTGGATGTTGAGCGCGGCTTGCAGCAGGGCAAACTCCACGTTGGTGATGACCTTCTTGGGGTCGAGGCCGTAGGTGTTCAGCGGCTTGCCGCGCAACGAGAACACGGCCTGGGTCTCGACGTCGCGGATCTTGGTGATCGAGCCGCTGGCGCTCAGGCCCTCGGTGATAAATATCGAGCTGTCGTCGCGGCGGTCGTTGTCCTTGGGAGCGCGTGCGTCGTTGAAGTGCACGCGGCAGTCGCGCAGCTTGTCGTTGTGCAGGGTGGCCTTCTTGGTGTTCTCGCGCACCTGCTTGCTCACGCC
>CAZVMM010000151.1:0-1903 GCA_964628205.1 uncultured Muribaculaceae bacterium | reverse complement strand
AAATGAATAGTTGGGCAATCAAGGGGAAGAAGTGAAAAAAAAGCAGTACCTTTGTGCCGCTTTTTAGAAAGAGGTGATTTAATTAACTGATGAAAGAGACCGAAAAACCCGAAAAAGGGAATCAGATTATAGAAGAAGCGGCACAAGCCGAGTACAAGTACGGCTTTGTGACCGACATCGAGACGGAGATCATCCCTAAGGGACTCGACGAGGATGTGGTGCGCCGCATCTCGGCCCTGAAGGGAGAGCCCGAGTGGCTGCTGGAATTCCGCCTGAAGGCCTATCGCCACTGGCTGACCCTGAAGGCTCCCACGTGGGGACACGTCCATGTGCCCGAAATCGATTACCAGGACATCAGCTACTATGCCGCTCCGCGACACAAGCGGGAGGGCGAGGGACCGAAGGAAATCGACCCTGAGCTGAAAAAGACGTTCGACAAGCTGGGCATCCCCCTGGAGGAGCAGATGCGGCTCAGCGGCATGGCCGTCGACGCCGTGATGGACAGCGTGAGCGTCAAGACCACCTATCGTGAGCGCCTGGCCGAGTTGGGCGTCATCTTCTGCTCGATCAGCGAGGCCGTGAAGGACTATCCCGACCTGGTGCGCAAGTACCTGGGCAAGGTGGTCCCCTATACCGACAACTTCTATGCCGCGCTCAACTCGGCTGTGTTCAGCGACGGCTCGTTTGTCTATATCCCCAAGGGTGTGCGTTGCCCCATGGAGCTGTCGACCTATTTCCGCATCAACGCGGCCCAGACGGGCCAGTTCGAGCGTACGCTGATCGTGGCCGATGACGATGCCTACGTCTCCTACCTCGAGGGCTGCACCGCCCCCATGCGCGACGAGAACCAGCTTCACGCCGCCATCGTCGAGATCGTCGTCGAGGACCGCGCCGAGGTCAAGTACAGCACCGTGCAGAACTGGTATCCCGGCGACAAGGACGGCAAGGGAGGCATCTACAACCTGGTAACCAAGCGCGGACTGTGCCGCGGTGACCACAGCAAGCTGTCGTGGACACAGGTCGAGACCGGCAGCGCCATCACGTGGAAGTATCCCAGCTGCGTGCTCATGGGCGACCACTCGGTGGGTGAGTTCTACAGCGTGGCCCTGACCAACAACTGGCAGGAAGCCGACACGGGCACCAAGATGATCCATCTGGGCAAGCACAGCACGAGCACCATCGTGAGCAAGGGCATCAGCGCCGGACATAGCCAGAACAGCTACCGCGGCATGGTCAAGATAGCACCTAAGGCCGTCGGTTGCCGCAACTTCACCCAGTGTGACAGCCTGCTGCTGAGCGACACCAGCGGCGCCCACACCTTCCCCGTGATCGAGGTGGGCAACGACACATCGGTGGTCGAGCACGAGGCCACGACCAGCAAGATCAACGAGGACCAGATCTTCTACTGCAATCAGCGCGGCATCTCCACCGAGGATGCTGTGGGGCTGATTGTCAACGGTTATGCCAAGGAGGTGATGGCCAAGTTGCCGATGGAGTTTGCCGTCGAGGCCCAGAAGCTGCTGAGCGTTTCGCTCGAGGGCAGTGTGGGGTGATTAGGCTTTAGGGACTCTAGTAAATCTAGTAACTCTAGTAACTCTAGTAAATCTAGCAACTAACAACAACTAGCAACTAATAACAAAAAAATAACTCACTAACAACTAAAACAACATGTTAGTAATTAAGGACTTACAAGCTTCGATCGAGGACAAGCAGATATTGAAGGGCATCAACCTGACGGTGAAGCCCGGTGAGGTGCATGCCATCATGGGCCCCAACGGCTCGGGCAAGAGCACCCTGAGCGCTGTGCTCACCGGCAATCCCGCTTACACCGTGACTGGCGGTAGCGTGGAGTTCTACGGCAAGGACCTGCTGGCCCTGTCGCCCGAGGACCGCGCCCACGAGG
>CAZVMM010000150.1:0-1904 GCA_964628205.1 uncultured Muribaculaceae bacterium | reverse complement strand
ACAAGGGCTACTGGTACAACGGGGTGAGCCTGCGGCAACTGGCCAGCGTGGAAACTGGCGAGGTGCAGGGAGAGAGCCTCTCGGGGGCGGAGATCGACGCAGCCATTGCCGGTGTTGGCGCGGCGGCAATGGCCGTGGAGTCGGGTGCGGAAGACTCCCAGGGCGGAACCGGCGGAGAGACCGGAAAGGCCGAGGTGACGCTTGTGGCGAGGACGGCCGAGGTTACGACGGAACAACCAAGGGCGACGGTGACGACGGTGACACGGGCGGCCGTGGTGACAACGGAGGCACCTAAGGCTACTCTGACCGAGATAACAAGAAAGGCTGATATAGAAACGATAACAAACTAAAACAACATGGCGAAATATTTGGACTTGAACGGGGTGAAGCGGCTGGTCGGACAGCTGTGGGCCAAGGTGAAGACGTTGGCGGCAGGGAAAGAGGACATCCGACCGCTCTCATACGTGACGATAACGATGAATAACAGCACGTCGACGCTGAATTTCGGCAGAAACTACTTCGTGGCCACGGCCTCGACGGCTGTGACTTCGGCAAGACTGAGTCTGAAGCTTCCGACCAATTGGAAAACGATACCGAACATGCCGGCGATGGACATCTTCCTGAAATCGACATCGGGGGCAAAGTTCACTGTGGTGAGCGCAGAGGGGTTCGGGATCTACAAGACGAAGGACTTCAGCCTGCTGAACACGAAAACGGGGGCACATCTGCGGGTGACGTTTTTCCACGAGATGGGAAGCAGCACTGGGACGATGGTGTGCGAGGTGAATCAGATGGTATAAAATGACAAAACAACAACATAACAATAATAGTTAATAACGAATAATTATGGCTAAGTATTTGGATCAAGACGGTTTGAAGTATTACACAAAGAAAATCAAGGACGGCACGATCGTGGCGGGCAAGTGTCAGGCGAGCGGCATCCAGGGAGTGATCGACATCTCGCACATCCCGCAGGGCGCGCTTGAGCGCGTGGTGCAGGTGGCTGACGACACGGCACGATACAAGCTCACGACCTCACAGGCGCAGCTCGGCGACACGGTGAAGGTGCTGTCGACGGGACGGATGTATGTCGTGGTGGACGAGAGCAAGCTGTCGAGTGCGGCGGGATATATGGAATACACGGCAGGACAGGCCGCACAGGTGCCATGGAGTGGTGTGACGGGGAAACCGACAACGCTTGGAGGGTATGGAATCACGGACGCTGCCCCCAAGAGTCACACGCATTCGATCAGCAACGTGACGGGGCTACAGAACAACCTCGACGGACTTGATGGCCGGATCTCGGCGTTGGAGACGTTTACGGGTTCTGACACGGGCGAGGGACTGGCTGCCGTGATGAAAAGGGGGGGCCACTCGGTGCTGCCGTTTGGCGGAACCATAGACTCGGCGACGATCAAGCCAGAGAGCGGCAGCGGCGGCGGCTCGGTGGTGTTTGTGAAGAGTGCGAAGACTTTTGCCTATTGCGTCGTGAGCGGATTGAACCGGACGTATTACAGCAACTGGGAAGACAGGGACAAATACGACGACGCAAGCAACAGCAATGCACCGTATACGGACAAGCTCTACTTGAACACTGTGGATGGCCGCGCCTATCACTGGGACGGCACAAATCTGGTCGTGGTGTATCAGGCGGACTTGAACAAACTGGCCACGGCCTACACGTTCGCCACGACGAACCACCACCAGACGAGCGGATTCCGCAAGCTGACCACGGACGCGCACGGAATGGTGACAGGCTCGGAGGCCGTGACCAAGAACGACATTACGGCCCTGGGCATCCCCGGGGCGGCGACGAACGACAGCGCACTGTCGACGGCTGAGATCGACACCGCCGTGGCACAGGCGACGGCATAACGGGTGTGGGCGGCGGCTCCCATGTCCGC
>CAZVMM010000149.1:0-1967 GCA_964628205.1 uncultured Muribaculaceae bacterium | reverse complement strand
GCATGCGATAAATGTATGTGTAATCTTTTGTCGTAACAGGCTGTTCAACCCTTCGAAGAAAAATCCTGCCCTCCTTCGGGTTCGGGAACCACTCGCCGGAATTCCACAGCGCCGGATCACGCGTTTTGTCGCTGTAATTTTTTATAACAGGAGGCAAATAGCCTCCGTTCCATGTGAAATATCCGACATATGAGACATTAATGCCGTTGGTAATAGGCAGCCAAAGCAGGAAAAGATTCAAGCCGGAGACCACACTATAGTAGAGTCCACTAGCGTAGTATCTGCTATTACTCAGCAGCATTAAATGTGAAGACACGCTGTCATTTATATTATCCAAAGAGGACATGTCTGTAAACACGTCTTCGACTCCGCCGTTAGTCATATTATACCCGGGCGGGCTGAATCTGCCGGGGGTTAATTCGTACTGTGTATCAATATCAAAAACCCCGGGCGTTTTATTCATAAACCACATTGACGCAACCGGCTCTGATGCGCTTCTTGTCTGTTTAGTAAATGCCAGCTGAAACTGATTATAGCTTGTGTGCAATGAGTTAATGCTGTATGCATAGCCATATTTCCCGCCTGCATAGACAATGCTCATATTTATAGCAGATGTATCAGCCGAAGGCGTAATATCCCACTCCAGGCGCGTCTGAATGTTGCTGTTATTATACCCCCGGAGGAATTTTGAGATGTAATTGCACGCATCCGCGCTGTTCTGATAGCCGTCGCCGTATGTAGCAGGAGTAACGCACATCATATCAAACGACGGAAGAACGCAGATATCTAAATAATATCTGCTGTCATACGTGTAACAGAAAATGCACAGCCCAACCGAGTTCGAATGCTTGCCGATAAAAACGATCTTTGAGCACGGCGCATCCGAATCAAAATAATTCGTTTCTGAAAACACCGGAAATTTTTTATAGCCGTCAGCGCTGTACGCAATCTCTTTCTGGATCTTGAGGTCCGGAACGTCAGTAATAAATTTATTTACAACCCAGTCTACCATGACGTCAAGCGCCGAATTAGGGCTGGCACTGTCTAAAACGACTGACTTCGTGATTCTTTTCTTGTATGCCATATTATTCATCCTCCACGGTATCGGCGTTTTCAGCGATATTCATCTGTGATGTGCCATCGTATCCAGGCGCCCGTTCTACAGCAGTATAAAAACTCAATCCGCCCTGAGTGTCATAGCCGCCCTCGGCTTCCTCAGCTGTGATAACCTCACCATATTTATCACTTCCCGCCCTATCGCTGCCGGCATCAGCTTCCGGGAGCGGTGCTGTCGCAAGATCCAAAACAAAATTTATTTTCCATCGCGTCTCGTTTTCAGACTTCCAGGTGAGCGCCGCGGAAATTGCCCCGTTTTGGATCCTGACTGTCTGATATTGCGGTTCCTTGTCGCCTGTGTCTGAAGATAACACAGGCGCCATAAACCACCCCGCACCGCCCGCCGCGTTCTTGTTTATCCAGTCCGTAAAGGCGTTATATTCAGCCCCGGACATGCTCATGCTCACCGTCAGCTCCGCGGGCTTGCCGCTGTTGATAACTCTCTGTCTTGTGTAGCCGTCAGCCATCTGGGTCCGGAGCATGTTCGGCTGTGTTTTCAGGCTGTATCCTGACTGTAAAAACCCCGGCAGATATGACGGGTAAACCGCAATAGCCATGTTATACCCCCACCCGTTTTAATCCGTAAGATGATTGTAGCACCTGGGCGGCATCTCCGCCGCGCCTGATGTTGGATACAAAAATATTTATAACATCGCCGCTGTCGTTCTGCTGTACCTGCCCGGCCTTTGACGCATCTTCGTACAGATTGACAGACACGGAAACGGCGGAGGACTGTTTACCCTGATTTATTAATCTGTCTGTCTCTTCGGCGCTCTTGATATCCGCGGCACCGTAGACAATCGCCCCGTTAACCATCTCAGCGCCCTTTTCGGACACGGTGCCCCACATGC
>CAZVMM010000148.1:0-2046 GCA_964628205.1 uncultured Muribaculaceae bacterium | reverse complement strand
ACTGTTGCGAGTTGCTTTCGAAGAAGTTGATAGTTCCGAAATTGTTGATGTTATTGACCATTGTTTTGCATAAAAAAAGTATGGGCTTGTGGGACAATAAGCAGAGCGGCGAAACTCGGAACAATGCCCCACTCACCCATACAAGGTAAATGAGACATATACTTTTTGTTCCTTCAAGTTTCGCCGCTTGCTTATAAAGAATATGCCTTGAAATAAGTATGTCCTCCGATTTAACGTCTCGGAATGACGTTTGTGGAGTATAGCGGACTCGAACCGCTCACCTCAACACTGCCAGTGTTGCGCTCTAGCCAGATGAGCTAATACCCCTCCCTTATCAATTGCGGGTGCAAAATTACTGCTTTTTTTTGAATTGTGCAAATAAAAATGGATATAGCTATTATTTTTCGTAAATGTTTACAGTTCCGTAGTTAACGAGCGAACCGGATTGTTGGGCTTTTAGTTGGTGCTCAAGCGTCAGGACTTTTTTTTTAAGTTCCTCCACTTGTGCGGCGGGGTCATCAATCGTCTTCATGATACGAGCAGTTTCCATAAGGACGGCAATTATTTTGCGATAATGCTCCACATCATCGTATTCCAGTTTGCGACCTTTGCGATCCTTCAACCATTTCTGTGCCGGTTGGTATCCGCCTATATAGAACTCCCATGCTTCTGCGGGGACGCTCTCGAAACATTGTGTATCGTTGATCCATACACAGCCCGAGTAACCATCATCCTTATTCCATTCCCAGCGGAGGTAATCGACCATCATAGATCCTTTTTGCTCAAAGCGAACGGGCGATTCTGGGACGTTGTGCATGAGGTGCAACTCTCGGAGCGCGTTGCCGCAAGAGCGGAAGTGCTCAAACTCATCGGCATTCTTGGGGTACGGGATACGGGGGAAGTCCACCTTCAGGAACTCTTTGTATTTCTCACGGTAGTGCGGAGAATGGAGGACTCCGTAGATATAATCGAATATGTCTTCGGGGTATAAGACATTCTCATATCCTTCCGCTAAATCTACGACTATCCGGCTATCCGGCACATAAGACCAATGAAGGATCTCGGCTATCTTATTTGCAATCGTTTCGTCGATATTGGCACGGCGCTCTGTATCGAAAGAGCCTTCTTCGGGATAGAGATAGAGAGGGAAGACGTAAGTTAAAAATCTATCTGACAACCTCGCATCTGCAATACAATTAGCAACAAATGGCGAAGGATAGAATTTCTCCTTATTAATCTTCAAACATGTCAAAGCAATATTTTCTTGGTCAAAATGGCGCATTACCTTAACTCGTGAACGCTCAACCTTGTCTATATCATAATAGATAAATTGTGAATCAAAGGGTCTATATGAAATTTGTCGTACTAATTCAGAGTTCGCATGTATACTATATTCCCTCTCTACATTATACAATAAAGTCACTTTATCAATGTTTATAAGTGCTCCATCATTAGCAGTAACAACACCTGCGGCTCCTGTTGGCAGTATTTCGTTAGCGCCAAATCCACGTCTATATTCTCTTTCTCCATCTGTATCTTTAGGTACAAAGAAATAGAACGGTTCAGAATATATTAATTTTTGGAATTCTACAGACTTTAAGGAATTAGCATTTAAGAAATTATATTTATCCTTCCTTAGCCCCTGTAAATCCGTATAATATATTTCTGCCAATTCTCCTTTTTTCTTCCGACCTGTTTTGATACATATATTTATCGAAGTACCTACCATTATATCAAAGACATTTTCATCTTTGGAACCATCCGGACAAGTCTCTTTTTTGAGAGAATTACCATGCAAATTGATAATATAGATTATATCAAAACTTTGTAGTAAATTCCACCTCATGCCACGGAAAGTCGGGTTGTCGAGGAATCCATTATTGCAGATATAGGCAAGAACACCTTCTTTGTTTCTATCTACATAGTATTGACCAAGGCGTATAAACTTGCAATAATCATCATTAATCCATTTGGGATTGCGCTCTTTAAGTGGAGAAACACCTCCGGGTTCTTTCTTGTAATCCTCCATGAGTTTCATAATCCACT
>CAZVMM010000147.1:0-2106 GCA_964628205.1 uncultured Muribaculaceae bacterium | reverse complement strand
AACTTGGGGGCTAATCCGGGAGTTAGGCTTGCGTCCGAGTGTAGAGAGAAAGGTAATTAATGATGTCATTCACTATGATATCAACACCATCCGTGAATTATGTATGAAGAATGAGGATGAACTTCTTCGAATTCCCTCATTCAACGACGTGATGATTTCAAGTCTTGGCGAAGCCCTTGCCGAGTACGGGTTGCACTTTGGTATGTGCGAAGCTGAACTTGACGATTACATGGACAGAGAGTACTTTAAGACACATGGTATGCCGAAATCCTTCAACGATGCCAAGTCCGTAGAGAAAGTAATATCGACAAATGCCGCCCCGTCAAAAATCGAAAAGCAGACTGGTGATGATTCATTTGATGAGTCCGTTCCACATCGTCCATCGGTAGAAGTGAAGGAAGATCCCTTCATCAAGGCATCCTATTTCGTCGTGAGCTTCTTGGGCGCGATGACGGGATGTATGCTAACGATGATTGCAAAGCTGCTCTTTACACTCATAACCGACATCTTCTAAGTAACGCAAAAGGCAACCGGCGGTTTGTAGCAGGTTGCCTTTTGTGTGCTTCGTCCGTGCTGAGACAACATCGAATAATGAATATCCCTTTTAGTAGTTGTTCTACCAACTAAAATGTCAGCTGCCTACATTCTCAACATCTCTCGTTCAATCTTTTGGAGTTTCCCACCATTCATGTATCTTTCTGGCAACTATTGGGCTAATCATCATCTTCATCCTCATTCTCTTCTGCGGCTTCTATTGCTTTCCAGTCAAGCAGATTGTCATCGAGAACGTCATTAATCAAAGATTCCGGCCAGATTACTGTATAGTCATCCAGTGAGACGTTGTCCATTACCATCATCTCCTCTTCTGAATATACAGTGTTAAGTCTTGAACATATAATATCCAACAGGATTTCTGCGTTATCAAGGTATAAGTCTTCATTGAACTCATACAATTCGTCAAAAGACGCGTCACTTCCATATTCCTCAAAGAACTGTCTCAACAAGTACATTTCCTCAAGAGTAAACCGAATTGGCTCATTGGTTCCTCGTGGAAGCTTATGGGCTGCCTTACCTGTTTCATAATTCATCCTCGGCTCGAACTCGAAGTAATAGTCCTTCTCAAATATGTCTGCTATGTTCATTGTTGTAAGCTGATGTGGTTTGTGCACAAAGATACGAATAAAGTTTGATACTCAGCTACGATAGCCTATATTTCTTTCAATGGCGTGTCTTTTGTATCAAACAGCGGGCTGAGGAGCTCTGCAATTTTCTCCAGCCATTCCTTGTCAATGTCATCGAAAGCACTATAGCCTTTGCTGTCAACGTCAATGACGGCAATCACGTCTTCACCCTTGAACACTGGCACTACTATCTCAGACCGAGATTTCGAAGAGCAAGCAATATGTCCGGGGAACTGAAGTACATTAGGAACAACGACTGTCTGCTTGTCCTCCCATGCCTTGCCGCACACACCACGTCCCTTCTTAATGGTGTAGCAAGCAACCTCGCCTTGGAATGGGCCAAGTTCCAGCACATCACCCTTGACGATATAGAACCCGCACCAAAAATAATGCAGGAATGACGAGTGCAGTAGTGCCGACACATTGGCCAGCGCTCCCACATGATTGTCAACGTCCTTAATCAGAGATGCTATTTGTGGAACGAGTTGCTCATAGGTTTGGGCTTTCTCCATCTTGAGCACCTGCTTCTTTGTCAGATTCTCTTCTTGTATCTGACGCTGGCAGTCTTTGCAGATATGCTGGCTACGGCCTTTGCCACTGAACTTCTCGTTTGACTTGAACTGTCCGCAGACCTTGCAGTACCATCCATGTTTGCTTTTCTTCTTCATAATCATGTCTTAGTCAGAGAGTTGCGGGTACTTCTCCAAGAGCTTGTTCATCAGCACATCGAGATTGTCGCCCAAGTCACGGGAGTAGTCAACAGGCACAAATACCTCATGTGCCGGCATTTTCACTCCCAACATGTTCACTGCCTCGTGATAGACAACAGGGAGATGAATGTCACCGAAGGCGAAGGCAAATTTGCCGCCGCGAGCAGTATAATCACTTATTTCTTGTTTGAACGTAGTCTTGTCCATTGTCTGTT
>CAZVMM010000146.1:0-2108 GCA_964628205.1 uncultured Muribaculaceae bacterium | reverse complement strand
GAGTTCTACGGCAAGGACCTGCTGGCCCTGTCGCCCGAGGACCGCGCCCACGAGGGACTGTTCTTGAGCTTCCAGTATCCCGTCGAGATACCTGGCGTGTCGATGGTCAACTTCATGCGCACGGCACTGAACGAGAAGCGCAAGTACTTCGGCCAGGAGCCGCTGAGCGCCGCTGATTTCCTGAAGATCATGCGCGAGAAGCGCACCATCGTGCAGCTCGACAACAAGCTGGCCTCGCGTGCCGTCAATGAGGGATTCTCGGGCGGCGAGAAGAAGCGTAACGAGATATTCCAGATGGCTATGCTCGAGCCCAAGCTGAGCATCCTGGACGAGACCGACAGCGGCCTGGACATCGATGCGCTGCGCATCGTCGCCAGCGGCGTGAACACGCTCAAGAGCAAGGACAACGCCACCATCGTCATCACCCACTACCAGCGCCTGCTCGACTACATCAAGCCCGACTTTGTGCACGTGCTGTACAAGGGGCGCATCGTCATGAGTGCCGGTCCCGAACTCGCACTCGAGCTCGAGGAGAAGGGCTATGACTGGATTAAGGAACAGGTAGACTCACAACAGCAAGGGCAGTGATATGAACGCACTCAAGCAATATATCGACCTGTACGACCAGAGCCGCGACATCATCGAGCAGCAGTCTCCCGCGCTGCTCAACAAGCTGCGCCGCCAGGCCCGCGAGCAGCTGCAGGATGCACGCTTGCCGCGCAAGGGCAGCGAGGATTACGAGGCCAGCGACCTGGAGGCGGTGTTCGGCCATGACTATGGCGTGAACATCAACAGGCTCCCCTTTGATGCCGACCCGGCGATGACCTTCCATTGCGATGTGCCCAACATGAGCACCTGCCTGTACTACAGCAGCAATGACGCCTTCCACAGCAGCGCCACGGCCGAGCGCAACATCGGTCAGGTGGTCGTCGAGCCCTTCAGCATGGCAGCGGTTGACTATCCCGAGCTGATGGCCACCTACTATGGCCAGCTGGCCCGCTTGACCGATCCCACCGTGGCCCTCAACAGTCTGCTGGTCCAGGACGGCTTGTTCATCTATGTCCCCGACGGGGTCGTTGCCGAGCGACCCATCCAGCTGGTCAATATCTTCAACGCCGCGCTCGACATGATGGTGCAGCGCCGTCTGCTCATCATCGTGGGCAAGAACGCCAGCATCAAGGTGCTGGCCTGTGACCACACCCAGTGCGCCGACTACCGCTACCTGAACAACCAGGTGGTCGAGATCGTGGCCATGCAGGGAGCGACCATCGACTACTATGACATGGAGGAGAGCACGCCGCTCACCAGCCGCGTGTCGTCGGTCTACGTCGACCAGCACACGGGCAGCAATGTGCTCATCGACGGCATCACGCTGACCAATGGCTTTACCCGCAACAACTATCACGTTGAGGTCAATGGCGAGCATGCCGAGACCCAACTGCTGGGCATGACCATCGCCAGCGGCGAGCAGCATGTCGACAGCCGCACCTTTATCAGCCACAACGCTCCGCGGTGCCACAGCAACGAGATGTTCAAGTATGTGCTCAACGACAAGGCAGTGGGTGCCTTTGCCGGCAAGATACTGGTGCAGCCCGATTGCCCGCGTGTCGAGGCCTATCAGGGCAACCGCAACCTGTGCGGTGCTCCCACGGCCAAGATGTACACCAAGCCCCAGCTCGAGATTTACACCGACGACGTGATGTGCTCCCACGGATCGGCCGTGGGCCAGCTCGACGAGGACGCGCTGTTCTACATGCGCACCCGCGGCATCGGCATCGACGAGGCGCGTCGGCTGCTGATGCAGGCCTTTGTCGCCGACGTCGTCGACGGTGTGCGCCTGGACGCCCTGAAGGACCGCCTGCACTACCTGGTGGAGAAGCGCTTTGCCGGCACACTGAGCAACTGCGCCGGCTGCCTGACAGCCTGCCATCCCAATTAACGGAAAAATCATCATCCAGCCCATCACTGGATCATAATGCAACCGACAATGGACATCGACAAGATACGCGAGGATTATCCGATACTGCAACGCCAGATCGAGGGCCGGCCCCTGGTCTATCTGGACAATGCGGCCACGTCCCAGACGCCGCGTCCCGTGGTCGAGGCCA
>CAZVMM010000145.1:0-2116 GCA_964628205.1 uncultured Muribaculaceae bacterium | reverse complement strand
ATCAGGAGATGATGCTGGCGCAGGTCGGCTCGCCGCTGGCCATCGAAAATGCCCACCGCAACCTGCTCGATATGGAAGATGACGAGTAAGTAATGACACAAATAAAGCCCATTGATGCCTGCCGCCTCGACCTCTTTACTGCAGAGGCCGAGTTGCGTGAGAAGTACACCGAAGCAATCGTGGTTCGGGTGCTGCGCATCCGTGAGGAATATAACTGGTTCATCGGCAACCCAGACTCCAAGGATCGCCAGTTCATTGAAAGTGCCATGTCGCGACACGGCATCAACAAGACTCAGGCGTACAGCGACCTTGCCATCATCAAGGCACTGTTGCCGCATCTTTCGCAAGCAAGCCGTGACTTCCATCGCTATCGCTTCAATGAGATGATTCTGGAAACTTACCAGATGGCGAAAAAGCGCAAAGACACGAAGACGATGGAAAAGGCTGCTTCCTCCTATGCCAAGTACAACCGTGTTGACTTGGAGGACGAACAAGCCGTTCCCTACGATCTAATTGTGGTGCAGCCTTTCACCGCTACCGATGACCCGACGGTACTCGGGATTAAACCCATCCCGCACATCAATGAGCGTATCCATGCGCTCCTGAAGAAATACCAGGCAGAGAATATTGACATTGAGGATATCGAGTATGAAGATGCGGACATCGAGGAGTCCACACTTTTCCCATCCTCCAACCCGTATAACATCCGTGGCCGAAACACCGAAGAAACAAATATACTTTAATGCGCCACAACGCCTTACCCAGTTGATAGGTGCCCATACCACCGTCATCGTGGCGGGGCGACGAACCGGCAAGACCGATTCGATCGCCTCGCCATTTGTGCTGCGCAACATGCAGCGTATGCCTGGCAGCACTGGCGGTATTGTGGTGCCGACCTACAAGCATGGTCTGACAAATACCATCCCAGGGCTGTTGGCGGCATGGAAACGGTGGGGCTTCATCAACGGTATTCACTATGTCATCGGACGCAAGCCTCCCAAGTCCTTCGGCAGGCCCATCATTGAGCCAGCCGAGTATGAACACGTCATCACTTTTTACAACGGCTCCTGCGCCATCATCATCTCTCAGGACCGTCCCGGCAGCAGTAACTCGTTGACCCTTTCGTGGCTCCTGATCGATGAGGCTAAGTTCATCGATTACGAGCGACTCAAGGACGAGACATTTCCTGCTAACGGTGGCATCAAGTCCTACTTCGGTCATCATTCATTTAACCACTCGGTGATGATCCTCAGTGATATGCCGCAGACCCAGAAAGGATCCTGGTTCCTGCACTATCAGGACAAGATGGACAATGACCTTATCGAGACGATCAAGGGCACTGTCTATGAGATATGGCATCTGAAGCAGCGCATCCTTTCATTGAGGGAACGGGGTATCAAGGTGCCTCGCTACCTCAAAACTTATCTGCGCCGCCTGGACACGAACCTTAACAAGATGAGGTCCGTGGCCGTGTACTATAAGGAGTACTCCTCCATCGAGAACCTCCAGCTGCTCGGTGAGTCTTACATCAAACAGATGAAGCGAGACCTCACGCCAAAGACGTTTCAGACATCCATCCTTTGTCAACGCATAGGCATTGCCAAAGACGGATTCTATTCGTCTATGCGTGAGGGTCACAAGTATAACGCTAGTGACTTCGATTATCTCGACAGCCTTGGTTACGAGTTCAACGAGGCACAACTCGACAGCCGTGCGGATAAGGATCTGAATCCTTTTGCGCCCATCTGCATCGGCATGGATTACAACGCCAACATCAACTGGATAGTGGCGGGCCAGCCTAGCGGGCGCCGTCTGAACGTCATCAAGAGCTTCTACACGAAGTTCGAGCGCAAGATACCCGCTCTGATAGACGACTTCTGCCGCTATTACGTCCATTATGAATGTAAAATAGTCGTGTACTACTACGACAGTACTGCTCTCGGTGGCAACTATGCTGTGAACGAACAAGACTTCCACTGGGTGGTGTGCCATGAGTTTGAGCGGCACGGCTGGCAAGTGGAAGACATCAACCTCGGAAACCCGATGCGCCATGACGAGAAATATCTGCTCATCAACCAGGGCTTTGCCGGTAAACAACGGCTCATGCCGATGTTTA
>CAZVMM010000144.1:0-2119 GCA_964628205.1 uncultured Muribaculaceae bacterium | reverse complement strand
ATCTTATGGAAAACAAAAAGAAATATGTTTATTACATGCAGCCTTCAATGGCTGATGAAATGGAATCTATGCTCGGCGAAGCGAACGCTACTTCAAAAAGTGACTTCATAAATATCGCGGTCAGATTTTATCTCGACTATCTTCATAACAAAAAGTCCGTTGACTTCATATCTCCAATGCTCGCGCGGACTATCAAGAGCGAGGTTGGGAGCGTCGAGAAGCATATCTCGGAAATGCTATACAAACTCGCGGTGGAGCAGTCAAAACTAACAGTTGCCCTTGCCTGCAATGATGACTTCGGAAAATTTGATTTAGAAAAGCTAAATGAATACTGCGCTCAAACAGTCGCCGAAAACAACGGCGTAATTGATTTTAAGGAAGCCGAATATTACAAGGAATTCTATCATGGCTAAAATCATAGTATCGAGCAAGTTCATAAAAACTCCGAGCAATAAAAATATCGGTAAGCTAGTACGCTACATTGGTACGCGTGAGGGCGTGGAGAAGGTCGCCAAAGGAAAAGACAACTCTAAAGCTACCAAGCGTCAACAGAATTTAATTTTCAAGGCGATAGAAACCGCGCCTGAGTCTTGGGACTATCCCGAACTTCAGGAATACTTTGACAATCCGACTAAAGCTAACGCTACAGAATTTCTTGACGCGTTCTATGAACGTAACGCGGATAAGATAGACGGCGTTAAAAAGTTGATGAATTATTATGCCGAGCGACCTACGGTTGAAAAAATAGGCACTCATGGACTATTTTCTCAGACCGACGATAAGATTGATTTGGATAAGGTTGCTGAAGAAGTCGCCAATCACGACGGTGTAGTTTGGACTCATGTGGTGAGCCTCAAGCGTGAGGATGGCGAGAGGCTCGGCTACAATAACGCAAAAGCGTGGCAGGAACTCGTCAGGCGTAATGTTTATGAACTCGCCGAGGCTCACAAAATCGAACCGAGTGACTTGCAATGGTACGGAGCGTTTCATAATACAACTCACCATCCTCATATGCACCTTGTAGTTTACTCAAAGTCAGGTAAAGGCTACCTGACTGAGAACGGTATTCTGAAACTAAAGAGCGCGTTCGGCAACGACATATTCCGCAACGAGCAGTACAAGCTGTTCAAAATGCAGACAGAGCTGCGGGATGAAATGCGTGACGAAGTAAAGAAATATTTGAAGAGCCTTGTTGATAATGCGAGTTGTTACAAGCCAAGCGCTAAAGCAGAGGAATTATATCAAAAACTAATCAGTCAGCTCTCCACAGTAAAAGGCAAAAAGGTCTACGGATATCTGCCGAAGAATATCAAGAAAACTGTTGATGACATCGTGCGTGAGATTTCTAAGGATGAGGGCATAGCGAAACTCAATGCCGAGTGGAACAGAATCAACCGCGAAAAGCTGTCGATGTATCACGAGAAAGAAACTCCTGATATCCCGCTTGTAGAGAATAAGGAGCTTCGGAGCATAAAGAATTCCGTCATCAGCATGACAAAATTCAGTAACGATGTGATCCCCGCAATCGGGAGTATCATTGCCAGTGATATTAAAAGCAGCTGCCTTGAAAAGCATGAAGCCCTGCGCAAGCAGTACAGCGGGAATGAGATTCAGCATGTAACAACCGACCTGAGTTCGCTGCTTAAGGCTGTTTCGAGGGTAACTGAAAATCCCGCAGAGGACGAGGAAGAACGCAGAAAGAGAATTGAGGCGAAAGAAAACGCTGAGGCAATCGGTACAATTCTGGGAACTGCAATAGGCTTGACCGCGGAGGCGATAAGCTCGGTCAAAGCAAAGCGGGAGCAGGAGATAGAAGAACAGCCTCCTCGATACGAACAGGAACAGTATAATGAAGAGCCTTATTACGAGGATGAGTATGATGATTACGACGAGGATGAGGACATAGGCTTCGGACTGAGTATGTAAAACAGCGTAATATCAAAAAATAACAGCCTGTCCCCGCGTGTGTCGCGTTTTTAGGAAAGAATGGCAACCGTATACAAAAACGCAAATCAAAGCAAATATAACCGTTTGTGGCGAAGTGTCAGCGGATGTTAGTTATATACAAATAATAGAGAGTAAATTTGTTGGATATTTCGCTGGACTTTAGACCGCTGCT
>CAZVMM010000143.1:0-2140 GCA_964628205.1 uncultured Muribaculaceae bacterium | reverse complement strand
GTCCTTTTACACTTCTTCTTTAAAGAATTTTAGGATTCGAATATCCTTATTAGGATTTTTTTACATATATTTGCATAATAGTAACTGCCCGCATGGCAAAAAGCCGTCCGCAAGGCAAAAAGCTGTCCGCATGGCAAAAAGCTGTCCGCATGGCAAAAAGCTGTCCGCAAGGCAAAAAGCTGTCAACCACCGAGCGGAATAGGAGCTCGGTTTGCGCCGACTGAAGCTTTAGCTTCACAAAGAAGTTATTTCGTAGAAATTCCCAGCAACAGTGTTGCTGCCCAAAATCCCATAAAAAATGAAAAAAATCATCATCTTCCTCTTCTCCTTCCTCTCTGCCATCAACCTCTTGGCACAGAACGACTTGAAATCCATCCTCTCACAACCGAAACTGGTGGTTGGCCTTGTGGTGGACCAAATGCGCTGGGACTACCTCACCCGCTATCAGGACCTCTACTGCGAGGGAGGATTCCGACGCCTCATGCGCGACGGCTACAACTGCAACCGATGCCAAATCAACTACATACCGGCCATCACGGCAGTAGGACATTCCGCCATCTACACCGGAGCACTCCCCGCTGTCAACGGAATCATCGGTAACTCCTTTGAAATCAACGGAAAATTCACCTACTGCTCCACCGACACCACCGTGCGCGGACTGGGAACCCAAAACAAGGACGGGCAGGACGACCCGAACGTCTCTGCGGGTAAGAACTCACCGAGAAACCTCCTCGTCACCACCATTGGCGACCAACTCCGACTCGCCACCAACTTCCGCTCCAAGGTCATCGGTGTGGCGCTCAAGGACCGTGCCGCCATCTTCCCGGCCGGACATGCTGCCAACGCGGCCTACTGGATGGACTCCCATTCCATGAACTTCGTAAGCAGCACCTACTACATGAAAGAACTCCCACGCTGGGCTGCTGAATTCAACAAGCGGAAATTGGGCGAACAATACGTCAAAAACCTCGCCAGCCACGACAAGAAAATCAAGGACGGACCGTGGCGGCTCCTGCTCGATGAGGATAAGTATGTGCAGTCGGCTCCGCGCAACCAACGTTGGGAAAACACCATCGACGGCTCCATCAAGCAGTCGCCATGGGGACAGACCATCACCTTCGACATGGCAAAAGCTGCCATCGAGGGAGAGAACCTCGGGCACAATCCGGCGGGTGTGGCGGACATGATCGCTGTCAGCATATCATCCACCGACATGATCGGACACCGCATCAGCCCTAATTCCATTTGGATGCAGGACACCTACCTACGCCTCGACCGCGACATCGCTGACTTCCTCGAGTTTCTCGACCAGAAGGTGGGGAAGGACAACTACATCATCTTCCTCTCGGCCGACCACGGCGGGTCGCATAACACGGAGTTCAGAAGCGACCACTCGCTGCCGGCCGAAACCTGGAAGACGGCAATCGTGAAGGAAGAGCTGGAAACCAAGCTCCATGAACGCTTCCCACAATATGCTAAGATTGTGGAGAGCCTCTCCAACATGCAGGTGCATTTCTCCAAGGAGGTCAGGGAGGGCAACCAGCTGGATGAAATCAGTCAAGCAGCCGCACAGATTCTCGCCAAACGAAACGAAGTGGCATACGCCTTCCCGTTCAGCAACATTCCGCAGTTCGTGCCGGAACCGATACGCACCATGGCCATCAACGGATATTGTCCGCAGCGGAGCGGAGAGGTCTGCATCATCTTCCAGTCGCGCATGATCGAAGACTATGCTTCGCTATCTGAGCTTCAAAAGCCCGACCACATCTACAAGGGAACCACCCATTCCCTCTGGAATCCCGACGACACCCACATCCCGCTCATCTTCATGGGATGGCACATCCCGCATGCATGGGACAACCAAACCCACTACATCTGCGACATCGCTGCCACCCTCGCATCCCTCCTCAACATCCAGCAACCCAACGCCTGTGTAGGAGAAAACATCATCAAATAACCAGGGTGTTCAGTTTGATGTTCTAAAAGTCATACAATTGGCTTGTAGGGTTTCTGTCCCCCGATAACGGGGGAACCGAAGGGGGTGTAAAGACCATTGAATACTTTATGTATGTCCGAAAACTGCTATTGCCACGACGCAAGATGCGTCGTCCCCACTTAACCACCGTTGTCTGCCATGATG
>CAZVMM010000142.1:0-2140 GCA_964628205.1 uncultured Muribaculaceae bacterium | reverse complement strand
ACGAACACGGGCGACCTCTCAGCCGCAACGAACACGGGCGACCTCTCAGCCGCAACGAACACGGGCGACCAATCAGCAGCAAAAGTCAGCGGCAAGGATAGCGTTGCAATTGTGACCGGCAAAGACAGTAAGGCGGCTGGAGCTCTCGGCGATTGGATAGTTCTCACGGAACGCGGAGATTGGAATGGAGAGACTTATCCTATCAAGGAGGTCAAGGCGTTCAAGGTTGACGGCGAGAAGATAAAGGCTGACACGTTCTACAAGTTAGTGGACGGCGAGGCTGTGGAAGCAGAAGATAAATAACTTTAACATATATAATATGAAGTACATCGGAATTAAATTTGTGGACGCTGTTCCAATGACAGCAG
The DNA here is from genome assembly GCA_964628205.1 of uncultured Muribaculaceae bacterium. Lineage (GTDB taxonomy): Bacteria > Bacteroidota > Bacteroidia > Bacteroidales > Muribaculaceae > Sodaliphilus. The sequence goes on along the minus strand of CAZVMM010000142.1, from coordinate 1,772 downwards.
AGGTAGCTGAAAAGAAAGGCTATCGAGTGAGTAACAACAAAGGTGATGGTTATGAAGTAACTTATGATGATGGATACAAGTCTTGGTGTCCTAAAGATACATTTGAGAAACATAACTTCGTTATTAAGAACGAGGTGCTTGCAAAGACTTGCGAAGGCATGGTTTCTCCAGACTACAAGGAGCGTTTCAAGGCTGAGTACATCCAGCTCTACAATCGCCTTCATGGTCTCAAACGTATGTTGGAGTCTTGGGATAAAGGTACGCTTAACTTTACTCCCACTTGCCCCCGAGACCTCTACGACAAGCAGGTTAGCGGTATGGTAACATACCTTAATGTTCTTGCAAAGAGAGCCAAGATGGAGGGAGTAGACATTTCAGATGTAATCTAACAACATGGTTCAGTGGGCTGCTGTTATGCAGTAGCCTATTGAGCCTTTAAAGACAATAGCATATGAAATATAAAGTAGAAGATTTTACTAATGATAAAATGGGCATGATTTGTTCTTGGTTTCAGCACATAGTTGACATGGCTGGTAAGTTAACAACAGGAAATGTTGCTCATCAAAGTGCTACCATTAGAAATCATGCAAGAACTTACCTTGAATACATTGCTGATTATCTTATTGATGATGATTGGCATGAATATAACAGACATGACCCCTCAACAGCCCCTCCAAATAATGAAATTGTTCTTACTCATCTTGAAACAGGAGGGGTAGTAGCACAAAGGTATATAGAGTCCTATGGACGATTTGAAATCAATAATATGGTTGATAAGTATAAATTTGTTAGACTTAAACTATGATAGTATCATGTGAATTAAGAATAGAAGCAGAAATAAGCTTCAAAAAGTATTGTAATAATCCACTTTTTAGAGACATATATATTAGAGCTTTTAAAAGAGGTGCTAATTGGGCCAAAACAAATAAATACTAAGAATATGGATAAAGAAACATACAATATGGCTGTTGCAATCAGCAATCGCCTAAGCCAGCTCCAAAAAGTCAAGGAGGAGTTAAAAAACACTCGCAAGTGTTACCTCACCTATGCCATAAAAGCAGACTCATTAGAAGACAGCGATTATTTGTGTCATGGATGGATAATGAAATACATCAGTGACATTCTTGATAAGCATGACAAGATGATAAGGCAAGAGATAGATGACGAGATTGCATCCTTGAACAAGGAAATTGAAGGACTATGAAATCAACAATACTATGCATAATAGGAACACTCATTGTGTTTCTGATTTTAGCTCGCACAACAATTAATGGAGTATTCCCATACATTCACATGGAATATCCAGTTAGGGCATTTGTGATAATCATATTATCGGGAGTGGTAGGCTGGATTGGAACAATGGTAAAATGTTAAAAGCATGGAACTATCTTTGCCGACTGCGCTTTTCCGGGCGATTGGCTTGTTGAGGAAAATAACGGTATCTGGCACGTGGAGAAAGGAGATAAGAAATGAACAAGACCGAGCAGAAAGCCTTTGACAGGCTCATAAAGGAAGCAGCACACAAGAGTGTATTGCACCTCTCCGACATAAGCTTCGACTTGACACAAAGCGTGTTCCTCGAACTATGCAAGGCAGTCAGAAACGAGCTTGACACCACAATTCAACGATTAGAAAAATTGCAAAGCAATCAAAGAAAATGAAGCTATTAGACATAACATTTAAAGGATGGCTCAATCTATGGAGAAGCCTCTTTTACGCCGCAGGAGCTCTCGGTGACTGGATAGTCCTCACGGAACGCGGAGATTGGAATG
>CAZVMM010000141.1:0-2147 GCA_964628205.1 uncultured Muribaculaceae bacterium | reverse complement strand
GCGACCGTTTCAAACCATACAAAACCGAGGCTACCGGTACTTCTATCGCTATCTATAAGAAAGTCGGTGCAGCTCACTCAATCGAGAGTAAGCTGGAGGTGGGAGACGTAGTATTCGGCGATGTAGAGCAGGATGAACAGAAATCCGTTACCGTCAACTACACCGCAGAGAACCTGACGGAAGACATCGTTTGGGCAATCGAAGGAACAGATGCTGCGCTGTTTGACGTAGATGACCAAGGCGACCGCACCAGCGGCACCGTGACCGTGACCTATAAAGGAACAAGCAGCAAAACAGGTGCTTTGGATGCCCGTCTGTCTTATCTGACGCAGGACATCGCGCTGGACCCGATGGAGGGTTCGAAAACCATCAGCATCACCCTGATTCCGGCTACCGTCAAGTTGACGGATCTCGCCTTCGTGGGTGCTCCGGCAACGATAGACCAAGGTCAGACTATTGATCTCTCGCAATATGTTGTTTATACTCCGAATAACGCCGCCAACAAGTCGCTTACTTGGAGCGTCGATTACACGTATCAAGGTGAAGTGGATCAAGAGGGTAAGTTAACGGCGAAACATGTATCGGGCACCGTAACCGTAACCGCCACTTCGGTACGCGTACCGAGCGTCAGCGCGAGTGTGACGCTGACGATCACCAAGCCGACGATTACCGATTTCACGTTGTCGAAAACAGAAACGACGCTGAACATCGGCGGACAGGAGACCTTGACGATTACGGCCTTCGTTCCGGCTTATGCAAGCGAGAGTGCGACCTGGGCAAGCAACAATACAACGGTTGCGACAGTAAATAAGAACGGCGTTATCACAGCGAAGGCTCTTGGCGACGCGGAGATCACCGCTACTATCGGTGAGGTAGAAAAGACATGTACGGTTCATGTAGTAGCTGTGACTGTTAACAGCATCACCCTGCTGGCTGAGGCCAACGTGACGCTTGGTTCGTCGCTGCAGTTGAATCCGACAGTTGATCCGGCGCAAGCCGCCAGCGAATACACGATTACTTATGTATCGAGTGCTCCGGAGATTGCTACTGTAGATGCAAACGGTAAGGTTGTCGGTGTAGCAGCAGGAGATGCGATCATCACCGCTACTATCGCGGATAAGAGTGCGCAGATCACGATTCATGTAGTAGGCGCACAGATGTTCAGCAAAGTAACCGATGCTTCGACACTGGCCGAGAAAGATACCATCATTCTGGCGCTGTATACCGTTCCTGTAATTGCAGGTGCACGCGACAATAAGAAACTGACGGTTCTGCTGAACGACGTAACCGTAACGGAGACCGAGGCGTACGCCGACAATGCATGCCGTTTCGTACTGGGAACGGAGAACGGCAAAGATGGCTATACCCTTACGATAGTAGGCGCAAGCAAGCCGATAGCCGTAACCAGCACCGGTAACGATATCGTAGATGCGACCACGCAGAATGGTAAGTTCTGGGAGTTCGTAGCCGATGGCAATAACGGCTATTTCGTACGTAACTTACTGAATACGAACGCGATGTTCAAATACCATGCCAGCAATGCGGCTATCAAGCCGTATAAGACTAACACGGGAGGTGCAGAATATGTTTACGCATACGTTCGTAAATATGTGGAGCCAGGTCCTGCTACCGATGTAGAAAACACAGAGGTAGAGACCAAGGCGCAGAAAGTGCTGCGGAATGGACAGATTCTGATTCTGCGCGGCGATGCGGTTTATACTATCACTGGCGTGAGAGTGGAATAAGCGCTGGCATGAGAGGATGGTAAATAAAACTAAATAAAAACGCTGCGCGCGATAAAAGGGGATAAATCGAAAATGCGCAGTCATTTTGGCCTATGCGGCGCGCGTTCGGCAATAAGATCGCAAGGACCAAACCACTCCGCTAATTGGTAAAGGCGACTTATGCCTCCGCTCTCCCCAAAAATTAGAAATTTTTCGGGGTCCCCAGGTACTTATGGCGCGCTCGTAAGCGAGCTTCCAGCGCCCCCTAAATACCTAATCCGCCGTTGAGACCCTTGATAGGGCTCAACATGACTGCTTACGAAAATATCCCTTCGGGATTAGAAAGTAGCGCGAAGTAACAGATGCAAATCTGTGCGAGTGAGTGGGCGGCTGTGAGCAGCTGCCCATTTTCGTGCATAGACG
>CAZVMM010000140.1:0-2154 GCA_964628205.1 uncultured Muribaculaceae bacterium | reverse complement strand
GAAAACTAAATATAGTAAGAAGAAATAATATGATGCTCAAACATATATATTTAGCCGGAGGATGTTTCTGGGGAACGGAGCATTTCTTCAAACAGATAGCCGGAGTAGTTGAGACGGAAGTGGGTTTCGCTAACGGTCAGACGGACAATCCGACCTACGAACAGGTCTATACCGATACCACCGGTTATGCCGAGACCGTGCATGTGACCTATGATCCGGACATGGTGAGTCTGGAGTTCTTGCTGCATATGTTCTTCGTTGCCATCGACCCGACCAGCTTGAACAAACAAGGTCACGATGAAGGAACCCGTTATCGCACGGGTATCTATTACATCGACAAAGCCGACCTGCCCGTCATCGAGAAAATCTATGCCGAAGAGCAAAGCAAGTACGCACAGCCGTTAGCGGTTGAGAAACAACCTCTGCTCGCTTTCTATCCCGCCGACGAGTATCATCAGGACTATTTGGACAAGCACCCCGACGGATATTGCCACTTACCGAAAGCCTTGTTTGATTTTGCAAAAAAAACAAAAGATATTCAATAACCATCAAATCCTAACCATTATGGCAACCATTTATGATTTCAAAGCCCTCTCCAATAGAGGCAAAGAGGTAAACCTCGCTGATTATAAATGTCAAGTACTTTTGATTGTTAATACCGCCTCCAAGTGTGGTTTCACACCGCAATACGATGGCCTGGAAGCCCTCTATAAGAAATACAAAGACCAAGGTTTCGTTATCCTTGGTTTCCCTTGCGACCAGTTTGCGAACCAAGAACCCGGTAGCGATGAGCAGATCGAGGAGTTCTGCCGCCTCAACCACGGTGTCACCTTCCCGCTCATGGCTAAATCCGATGTCAACGGAGCCAAAGCCAATCCGGTGTTCGAGTTCCTTAAAGCACAAGCTCCGACCGAGGAATACAAAGGTCTCAAGGCGAAAGCCGCGCACGCTATGCTTAAGCGCATCAGCAAGAGTGTGGAAAAGCCGAACGACATCCTTTGGAACTTCACTAAGTTCCTCGTTTCGAAAGACGGCCAAACCATTCAGCGCTTTGCGCCGGTAGCCGAACCCAAAGACTTCGAGCAGAATATCATCGATGAATTGGCGAAATAAAATGCATCTCTTTTTGTGTTATAGGATGGACGAAGAGGATCTCGGCAGCATGGAGACATAAGCGATTTGCCGATGTGGAACCGTAGAGACGGTCGCCGAGGATCGGGGCATTGAGGCCGTCGGAATGGGCGGCATGGACACGGAGTTGGTGCGTGCGACCGGTGAGCGGGAAGAAATCAACAAGCACCGTGCCATCCGGGCGAAGTTCGCGGATTTCACAGCGGGTGATAGCCGGTTTGCCATGTTCGACATTCACCATCTGGCGAGGACGGTCATAGGGATTAGGAAGAAGAGGGAGGGAGATGATTTGGGATTTCTGATTTTTGATTTTTGAATTTTGATTTGGGCAGAGGATAGCTTCGTAACGTTTGAAGACATCGCGACGTTGAAAATAAGCTTGCAGGGTTTTGTAGATCTCGGGGGTCTTGGCAAGCACCAGGAGTCCACTGGTGTCTTGGTCGAGTCGGTGCACGGGTTGCAAAGCCGGGCGCTGAAGGAGTTCGACAACAGAGGGCTCATCGGTCTTACCGGGAACAGAAAGGATGCCGGCGGGTTTATTAACAACCATCAACCATTCATCCTCATAAAGGATGTCGATGGGTGCAGAGGATGTCGAAAGCATCCTACTCGATTCTGCACCTAATATCCATTTTAAGATGGGTTTGCATCGACCGGAACAGGGAGCGTAGAACGTACCTTCCTGTCGAACTTCGGTGCGCGAAGGAGCTCCTACCCAGAACTCTGCCAGAGCGATCGGCTTCATGCCATGCGAGAGAGCGTAGTGCAGCAACTTGGGGGCACAACATTCTCCGGCGCCGGAAGGAGGAGTTGTGATTTTTGATTTTTGATTGGTGATTGTTGATTTGTCGAAGTACTCTTCGGGTGAGAGGATGGGTTTTTCGTTCGCGAAGATCTCCAAGAGGTTGCTGGTATCGCCTTGTAAGTTGGTGAAACGATAATTCGCAAAGAGCAAGCGCTGCAGCCGCTGCGACTCCTCTCGCGAAGTGCCAACGGGGGGCTGAACGGCTTCATAGACCGGAG
>CAZVMM010000139.1:0-2193 GCA_964628205.1 uncultured Muribaculaceae bacterium | reverse complement strand
CATAACCGCCGGATTCACCGGGATCAACATTGCCATACGGATCTAAGGTTTTGCCGGATGATGTGACCTCGGTGCTGCTGTACCAGCATTTATGCATACCAGCTTCGATATTGTTTGAGGATACATCAGCGCCGGGATCAAACACCTGATATCTTACATCGTTGCCGCTATAACCCGAAAACGGGGTGTTTCCGATGTAGATATCTGACCCGTCGGTTTTGTAATCGTACCACCCGGCGCCCTGGCACAAAATCATGTCGATGTACTTCTTATTGCGCCTGTAAAACGTGTGTTTATCCGCAAGGTAGTCCGGGAAATGCTTGATAAGGCCGAAATTCTCCGGTACGACCTGCTGCAATCTGACCTTGTTACCCTGGGCGTTTACATCATAAATAGTAGATGTATCGGATGTTTTTGCGGGATTATCAGCCTTCAGCCTGTTCATCATATACAGGCTATAGGCTACCGAAGCAACGGCCACAATGGCTGCCACAATAGCAAATGCGGCCTCAACGCCCTGAGGCTCGATGATGATTTTCAGTTCCTCAACATCAAACAGCGGTGTATCCCAGGAAGCTTTTTTGCCATCAATATAGATAGATACAGATAGCTTATCAGGCGCGAAATCCCGCACTTCACGGGCTAAAAGATCTTTCACAGTGCCGGAAAAATCCGGGATGTTTATCTGCTCAATCGGCCATATCAGACACTGACGGGTGTATATCCTGACCTGCATATCTGTAAAATCTCCTCACACACTGCGGATAAAATGCCTCAAGCGGCTGCTTCCGGAATCCATGCCAGTTTGTAGTGTGCAGTATATCACCCTGCAAGAAAATCCCGACATGGAACAGAATGCCATGGCGGTAATAGCAGACGACACAATAATCTTCCGGTGCCGCTATTTCCTGAAAAACATGCTGAGCAATCATCCCGGCGGCGGGATCTCCCATGTTTTTCTGTGAAAAATCACAGAATTCAGGCAGCTTTATCCCCTTTCGTTCCGCAAGAATGCACCGGACCACACCCCAGCAGTCAAGATCCGGAAAGTCCCGCCCGCCCGGGGTATGTCTGACAAAACTATACTTATCTATCCAGTTCATGGCTATGCTATGCAATTCATGATTATGCTATGCAATTTATGATTATGCTATATATTTCAGTCCGGGCGCGTTTTTATCTGTATACCTGAGCCTGGGAAATGCCGTGTTAAGCATATCGCAGAAAGACGCTACAAACGTGGCCTGCTCAGTCGTGATTTTCGCGTCTGTAACCGTAAGGCGCAGTGATTGCATCAGGCTGTAATCGTCCGGCGCCCATTCCTGTAACGTTAAATATGTTGGCGCCAGGGATTCGATGGCCTTTTTCGTCATCTGATACGCTTCCCCGGACACGTTGCAGATAGCAAATGACAAATCGCTAAACCCCGAATCAGACCGCTCCGGCAGCTGAATCGTGAAGGCGGACGCGGCATACGTGTTTTTATTGATGATTACATCAGTATATCCCAGGACATACCTGTAAACGCCCGCCTTCGCGTTTTCAAAGGTAAGCGTTATCACCGGCATCTGCCCGCCTGAAGCGCAAATCTCGGATAATGAATAGATCATGCCAGCCGGATTCCATAAGTTAAAGCATTATCCAGCAGAGCCATATAGGCCTCAGAACCGGATTCATACACTGTCCCGGCTTTCGGGGTGCTGAGTGACGGAATGAGCATGCGATAAATGTATGTGTAATCTTTTGTCGTAACAGGCTGTTCAACCCTTCGGAGAAAAATCCTGCCCTCCTTCGGATGTGGGAACCACTCGCCGCAGTCCCACAGCGCCGGATCACGCGTTTTGTCGCTGTAATTTTCTATAACAGGAGGGAGATAACCTGATTTATATTGAAAATAAGCAGTATATTGATCATGCGTTGAAGTAGTAAATCCATTGATAATAGGCAGCCATAGCAGAAAAAAATGCAATCCCGTGTTGACCCATTCCTTGTTGTGATAATTTGATAATAACATGATATGTGAGGCAATACTGTCATTTACATTATTTACTTTAGACAGACCTGTGAAGGTAGCACCATCTATATCAAAATTATACGTTTCCGGGCTGAACGTTCCGGGGATCAGTTCGTACTGCGTGTCAATATCAAAAATCCCCGGCGTGGTTCTTATAAACCACATCGAACTGACCGGCT
>CAZVMM010000138.1:0-2203 GCA_964628205.1 uncultured Muribaculaceae bacterium | reverse complement strand
CTCCTATAACTGGGACCTTTAAAGACAATGACTTGCATCATCTCGTTGAAGCGGTCTGCGATGCGGCCACCGTATTTTTCACGGACTTCGGGTGGCGTAAGGTTCGTTGATATCGCCGTGAACAACTGCTGCTCGTATCGGATTTCCAACAGGTGAATCAGAGGGCTCAGCACGGTGCCGTAGTCCATCACCTCGACCGGTTCCTTGCCGAAGTCGTCGATGGCGACCAGGTCCCTCTCACGGATTTTCCGTATCTCATTGAAGTCCTTTCCCACGAGCACGATGTCCCTGGCGTCATATATCATCATGTTTGCGTTGAAATCCTCATGGACAAACGAGAAATATTTGTCGCCTAATGCCAGGAACAGGTTACGCAGGGCCTGAAGCATTGTGGTCTTGCCGTTGCCGCAATTGCCACAGAACATGACCCCGGATTTCGGCACTTCTGCCGTAAGGGCACAGGCAAGCTCGAAAAGGTTTTTCTGTATATATTCGTCGAACCTGGGTTCAAGGTGTCGCTCCATTACAACTCGGGCATAGTGCGATGCCAAGAGGTTCAAAGCATTCTGCGTTGACATGTTCAGCTTAAAACTTGCCTTCAAAGTCCTTCGCCTCATGGCTTCCTGGATCAGTTCCTCTACGAGGGGGAAATCTATTTTCATCTGGCCCTGCGCCGGTTGAACCCTGTTTTGATTTTGATCTTTGTTTCTGTTTTGGTTGTTCGTTCCCATCTTTGTCGTTTTTTGTTAAGTGAATTCTCGCCCAATTGATGAAGTGCTTTCTGAACTTGCCGGCATTTTCATGTTCTTCGTCTTTATTCTCGATGAAGAAATCATCGATCATTGGAATGACTAGCTGCTTTTCGCACTTCAAATACCGAGCTAATTCTGCAATTTCTTGATCGTCATTTTTTAAATCAAAATAATAAATCTCATTTTTCTCACGCGCGAATGATGAAGAAGAGTTATTATTTATTATATTATTATTATCGTGGTGCCTCGAGTGGTGCCCCTGCTGTTCGTTTTTGGACTTTTTCTTATCGTTTTTTTCGCTAATTCCGACGTTGGAATCAGCTAAAATTCCGATAGAATTTGGCTCAAATTCGTCAGGATTTTGGTTGCTTGAGGCCACGTTTTGGAACTTCTCATAGTTGCTGATGGTGATGATGAGCCACTGCTTGTTGGTGCGGTCGCACTCTATCATCCTGGTCCCTTCAAGGATTTTGATGAACGATGAGACGACACGGTTGTTGGTTTTCCAACGCCGTGCGAGAGCCCTGATTGAAGTGACGAGCTGCCCTCGCTGAACCTCGATGCGGCAGTTGCGGTAGACCACAGTCTCGCTCTTCCAGGCTGCAAGCATCATGAGTTCGGCCCACCGGTAGCCCTGCTTTTGGTCTTGCCAGACCCAATGCTCCATTATCTGTCTGTGAAATTGGATCCACCCGTTCATAACTAATAAGAAGCTTTCCAGAAGCGCAGAATCTCACCGCCGGTGAAGAATTTCCGTGTGGTGGAGCGTCTGATGCCGTATTGAATGATGCCCAATCTCGCATACTTCAGCAGGGTATTGCGGTGAATACCCAGCAATCGGCAGGTCTCCTCTATATTATACCTGCCGTCTCTTTTAACATTCGGCTCAGTTTTCACCATGGCTCTGATTGTGAGAGGGGAATAACTCGTCAATCTCAATCCCGAAGAAGAACGAGATGACCTTCTTGACATTGATTTCTGGTTCACGCCTGCCTGTTACCCACATCCTAACAGTGGATTCGCAACGGTTGGTTGCTTTACTGAGGTCGGTGATGAACTTGGCCGCCGGAGTCGGCTCTTTCTTGACCTGATTGTAGAGGTCGATTAAACTACTGTTATTCATTGTTTTAGCTGTTTGATTATAAAAATATTACAAATAAAGTATCAAAAATATAATAAAAACATTGCAATTATTTTGACAATCAAAATCTTTTATATAAATTTGCAGCGTCAAATAGAGTGCATAATTAGTGATGATGATTGTCGCTAATTGGCTGCAAATATACTGATATTTTTATTATCAGACGCAATTATTATAGAATATTTTTTGAAGAAATTATGAAGTTAGTCAGCAGAGATATTGATTTACTGCGCATTAGGAAAGAACACCACGTCACTCAGAGGCGACTGGCGGACTTGACAAAATATCCTCAAGGTTTCATATCGCAGAT
>CAZVMM010000137.1:0-2213 GCA_964628205.1 uncultured Muribaculaceae bacterium | reverse complement strand
CTATGCAAAAGAGCAAGTTAGGACTAGATTTTGAAAAAGTTGAGTACGCCAGAGGTCTGGCCAAAGGCATTGCCGAGGACGTTCAGTCCTTTGTGGAGCAATACACGACCGTCGCCGTGGAGCGCACGTTGTGCCGCCTGATGGGCATCGATGGAGTTGATGACAACGACGTGCCTCTGCCCAATGTGGTGGTCGAGGCGTTAAAGGATAAGGGCGTTCTGAACGAGGGTGCCCTGTTCTTCATTGCCAATGCGATGATTCAGACCGGCCTCAATCCTCAGCAGATAGCCGAGAAGGTAGCTGCCGACGAACTGGACATCACCCGTGTAGTCACCCGTGACCCGCAGCAGATAGCCAGCGCTTTGCAGCCCGTAATCGATGAGAGTATGGCCCGCATCCGTGCCCGCCGTGCCCGCCGAGAGCACTATCTGGAGACCATCGGCGAGGGTCCTAAGCCCTACCTTTATATCATTGTGGCAACGGGTAATATCTATGAGGATGTGGTTCAAGCCCAGGCCGGAGCCCGTCAGGGTGCCGACGTGATAGCCGTTATCCGCACCACGGGCCAGAGCCTGCTGGACTATGTCCCCTATGGCGCGACAACCGAGGGCTTTGGCGGTACCTTTGCCACCCAGGAGAATTTCCGCATCATGCGCAAGGCGCTCGATGAGGTGGGCGAGGAGCAGGGCCGTTACATCCGCCTGTGTAACTATTGCTCAGGCTTGTGTATGCCCGAGATTGCCATCATGGGTGCCTTTGAGGGCCTGGACGTGATGCTGAACGATGCCCTCTACGGCATCCTGTTCCGCGACATCAACATGCAGCGCACGCTCATCGACCAGTACATGAGCCGCATCATCAACGGCTTTGCCGGTGTGATTATCAACACCGGTGAGGACAACTACCTGACCACAGCCGACGCCGTTGAGGCCGCTCACACCGTGCTGGCATCAGACCTGATCAACGAACAGCTGGCACTGATGGCCGGTCTGCCCGAGGAGCAGATGGGTCTGGGGCACGCCTTCGAGATGGATCCCATGCTCGAGAACGGTTTCTTGCTGGAGCTGGCCCAGGCGCAGATGACCCGCGAGATTTTCCCGAAGGCAACACTGAAGTACATGCCGCCGACGAAGTTCATGACGGGCAACATCTTCCGTGGCCACATCCAGGATGCTCTGTTCAACATGATCGGCATCTGGACCCATCAGGGCATCCAGCTGCTGGGTATGCCCACCGAGGCCATCCACACGCCGTTCATGAGCGACCGTTACCTATCGATCGAGAATGCCAAGTACATCTTCAACAACATGAAGAGCATCGGCGAGGAAATGGAGTTTGTCGAGGGCGGCATCTGCCGCAACCGCGTCAAAGAGGTGCTGGGCAATACCATCAAGTTGCTTGAGGACATCACCAAGGAGGGCCTGTTCACCGCTCTGGAGAAGGGCATCTTTGGCGACGTGAAGCGTCCCAAGAACGGCGGCAAAGGCCTGCAGGGCGTGACCATGAAGGGCGAGAACTACTACAACCCGTTTGTGGAGCTGATGAAAGGCAAGAGATAAGCATTACAACAATCAGATATAAGGTTACTATTCATCATACTACAATACTATGAGCGAAGGATTATATAGCATGGAAGCTAAGGATTTTGACAAAACCTTAGACTTCACCAAGATAAAGCCCTATGGCGACACGATGAACGATGGCAAGGTGCAACTCAGCTTCACCCTGCCGGTGCCTTGTGGCGCCGAGGCCGTTGAGGCGGCCAAGCAGTTGCTCCGCAAGATGGGTCTTGAGAACCCCAGTGTGGTTTACTACAAGGAGTTGACCCCGGGATTCACATTCTTCAACTGCTATGGCAGCTGCACGCACACGGTGGACTATTCCACCATCTATGTGCCCAAGGTCGAGAGCACCACGATGGACATGTATGAGACCGATGAGTATATCAAGGAGAACATCGGCCGCAAGATCGTCATCGTGGGGGCATCGACGGGCACCGACGCCCACACCGTGGGCATCGACGCCATCATGAACATGAAGGGTTATGCTGGCCACTATGGTCTGGAGCGCTACGAGATGATCGAGGCCTATAACCTGGGTTCACAAGTACCTAACGATGAGTTCATCGCCAAGGGCATTGAGCTTCATGCCGACGCCCTGCTCGTGTCTCAGACGGTAACCCAGAAGGACGTTCACATCAAGAACATGACCGA
>CAZVMM010000136.1:0-2298 GCA_964628205.1 uncultured Muribaculaceae bacterium | reverse complement strand
CAAACGAACTTCAAAACATCATAGATTGAAGACCAAAACATCATCAAACGGAATATACTACAGTTATCCAAGTAACATGGAAATATGAAGTCTAAATGTATCATTTACGAAACGTAACTCTATCATTTACGATGCGTAAATGGCAAACCTATGAATGCCCCGTCCGCAAGACTCCCTCCCTAAACAGCTCCCTCCCTAAACAGGGAGGGCAGGGGTGGGTCTCCCCCTTCCCCTCGGGAGGGGAGGGCTGGGGTGGGTCTCCCTAACCCTTCACCGCAACCCCCTGCCATCAAACAAGTTACACCGCACGGTGAAGTTTTTTTATTTGTTGCAACTCTTTAATAATACTATACAGGATACTACCTCTATACATCCAGAAATGTATCATCATTCAGTTCTCGGAACATTTATAGCATAAATAATTTGGCCGTTTGGAAATATGTTTGATCTTTTGCCTTCAAGCCCATTAAACTAGATAGAGAAAGAAATTATCGTAATCGGCATGGTTTTCCGAAAAGTTTTCTTATTTTTGCACCTATGAAACATACTTCATGGATACTCTTGCTCGTAGCTGTGCTGTCGTTCTGCGCCTGTGATCGCCACAGTTATTCTCCCCGGCTTATAGAGGCCGACAGCTTGTGCAGTGTCCGTCCCGACAGTGCCTTGGTTCTGTTGCAGCAGCTGTCACCCCAGATGCCAACGGCCCCCAAGGCCGACCGCATGTTCTTCCAGCTGTTGTGCATCAAGGCCGCCGACAAGTGCGACCGCCCCATCACCCAGTGCGATTCCACTATCCTCCGCCTTGTCGACTATTATGAAAATGATGGCGACAAGGCAAAGCTTGCCGAAACCTACTACTATGCAGGACGCATTTTCTACGAAAAACAGAATGCTCCCCAGGCACTGGACTATTATCTGAAAGGTTTGGATGACTTAGAGGGAAATGCTGTCACCTCTCCTCTAAAAAGTGTTCTCTGTAGTCAAAGTGGCTACATCTTTATGTATCAGGGATTATACTCAGAAGGCTTGAAAAAGTTTGAGGCTGCATTTAAGAATGACAGCCTAAACGGAGACACTTTGGGAATCCTCTATGACCTGCGCGACATGTCAACATCTTATGAAGAGATGGGTAACAACAAAAAGGCACTTTATTGTTTAAAAAAGGCATATGACATAGCTAAAGGCCAATCCTCCATGTATCTTGCATTAAATGTGGAAACTTATCTTTCAAGTCTTTACAGGAGGATGAATAATCTTGATTCTGCATTGTTTTTCATAAGAAGACCATTGGATAATGTTTTCTTATTGGACAGTAGTGCCACATACATCAATGCTGCAACAACATATTATAAAAACCAACAAATAGACTCTGCCTTATTCTATTATTCCCAAATAGAGAAAGTCGGAAAAGTATATGCAAAAGAAACTGCATATAGAGCAATGGCAGAAATCTTTCTCAATCGTGGCAACTATGCCGAAGCTAAACGCTGTTTTTCCCAGTTTAAGATTTATTCTGACTCTGTAAAGGCTTTAAACCTCACTTCAACTATAGCACGTATCAATTCACTCTATAACATACAAAAGAAGGAAAAAGAGAACCAAGAATTACGTATCGGTAAACTGCGCAGAACGATATACCTTGCCTTTGCCATTGTCTTGATAATCATTTTGCTGCTTTATTTCCGTCATTTGCGGAAAGAAGAGCAGGAAAGGACTATCCGATTCCTGCATTCGGAACATTTGAAAGAGGAGAGCCTCCGTAAATCTTATGAACAAATCGAGAAGAACAACCAAAGGATTGCAGAACTGGAAAAAATGCTTTCTAACATTGACACTGAGAATATAATCCTTCGTAACAGCCTGCAACGTGAAAAAGAGCGAATTCTTTCTTCTAACGCTATTGCCCAGCTCGGAATAAAGGAACGTAAAGCTGCAGAGCAATCCGTTTGTAATTCTCAGACATACAGCCATTTTATATCAATTCTCGACAATCATGAAAATGTAACTCAAGACGACTGGAAAGATTTAGATGCTCTTATCAATAGTGAATACCCCGAGTTTAAGGAAAAACTAATCAATCTTTGCCGTCTGAAAGAACAAGAGTATCGTGTTTCGTTGTTGGTAAAGGCGGGTTTCGAACCCACAAAGATAGCTATGTTTTTGAACAAATCACTTGCTGCGATATCAACTATAAGAAGTCGCTCCTATGAGAAAGTCTTCGGCAAAAAAGGCGGTGCTAAAGACGAGGGCACTGAAAAACCCCTCAAGATAGGAAGACTTCTTGATTATTAACAAAAA
>CAZVMM010000135.1:0-2344 GCA_964628205.1 uncultured Muribaculaceae bacterium | reverse complement strand
CTTTGCAGTGTAATAAAAAAACAAAGAACAATTAAAACTCAAACATTATGAAGACAATGAAGATTACAAAGGCTCAGGCTATCACAGTTATCAAGAACATCTTGATCGAAGGTTGCTCTATCCCAATGGCATCCCTCGGAAACGGCGGCGCAGGTTTAATTTTATGGCTACGCTGCGCAGACGACAACTACGATGAGGTTGTATCATCGCTCAAAGGTATGGAAGGCTTCCGCACCGTTCCTTTCTCTGAGATCTCCGACGAGTTCTCTGACATGAACCTCGACGAATACGACGTTTGCGTCGAGTTCACCAACAACGACGGTGACTATTCCGAGCAGTACCTTTTATGGGACCTCGATTATTATAAAGACTAACAATTTCAGCCCTACCGCATCACGGTTAAGCGGACAAATTATGATGACTCTACATTTGGAAGAATCTTACAGTTCCATGAAAGAACTGAACCGCGAGATTGAGAATGAAATTTTCTCTTACCGTTATTATGGTGTTCAGATATTCGACACCAAAGAGGAGGCTGTCGCCTCTTTCCTCTCCTACGGCCACCCTGCCGAAGAAGTCGAAGAAGAGGTTATCTACAACAAGGACATCACCGTCGGGGACGAAGACGAACTATATCCCGCAGAAGTGAACGTGAAGGTCACAGCCTTCTACGTTGACCCGGGCAGCGATGACTATGTATACGTAGTTAGCGTCGATGAGTAATGAGATTAATGATAAATCCAGCCCTACCGCATCACGGTTAAGCGGGGAAACATGAAAGACAGCAGCACCCCCGTTGCAGGCTCGGACTTTGCGACGGGGAGACCAGCGACAGGGAGAAACAAAAGTCTCTCGGTGAGGGTCTCGGAAGAGGCTTACGAGATAATCAAAAAAGAAAAGAATAAGTCGGAGTACATAGACAAGTTAATTCTTAACGACTACAAAAAAAAGGGACGGCAGGATTAACCTGTCGCCCCCTTCTTTTCACATTGATTCGAGTAATTCGTCGATGCGTCGTTCTGCGAGACCAGCAGCACCGAACACCTCGTCTTTGAGATATTCATGTGTTGCGCCGTCTGACGTGACGACGAGTTTCTTTTCGCATCTCTCCCCCACCAGTTCGGCGGGGAAAACCTGGATGATGTCTTTCTCTTTCCTAACTACTATTACTCTAACATTCATGGTTTCTTTTGTGTAATTTTATCCCACACGGATTTTCGGTAGAACTTCAATCCGTGGACGGGTCTGTTTGTCCTCAATGCCTTACAAAGATTAGACGCTGACGTTCCGATTTCTTTAGCAGCCTCGGTAAGAGACGGAAAGAACTTGTCGAGCGTCGCACAGTAGACGGGGACGGGCTTGTTGCCACTCCGTATTTTCCCCTCCGCTCGCAACTGGCGGATATGCTCGCGTCCCCATTCCCGAACCTTCTGCTTCTTCTCCTCGGTCTTGTTCTGCCATGCCCTTATTGCCGATTGACGACGCAAGGCCGTGGTGGGATGCCCATCGAAATCTCGGTCGCAAGGAAGGCGGAAGCTATAATCGCCAAGAGGAGACCAGTCTTCCTCATATATGATCCGGTAGCCTCGCACGGGAAATTTGTGTTTGATGGCATACCCGACGGTCTGGGACTCCTTAGGGTACTTCAAGAACCGTTGTACGGCGGAGACTGAATCAAAGTGCTTAGCCTCCCCGTCGGGGGAGATGGCGACAACGGGGTGCTTTTTCCATCCCCTCACACCCTTTTCTGATCCTCTCTCACGTGCCATAGCCTTCCTCCTTTAATCTTCGTTCCAAGTCCTTGACGGAGCGGGGAAACATCCGTCTCACCCACTCCTCACCATGCTTGGCCACGAGAAATGAATAATCGTTCAATGTCATGTCATATCATTATTTTGTTTGTAGCCTTGCTTTCGGCAAGCAAAGACCGGCATCGTTCAGATAGGCCATCAGGTACGAGAACAGTCTGGGAAGGCCTTCTATATCTTTTGCGCTTGCAAGGCGATAAGCTTCTGCGAAAGCTGTTGCATCTAAATATGTATTTTTGTTGTCGTAGATAAAATAGGCATCGAAAGTATCGTTGACGTCGTATTTTTTGAACACAGCATAGCAATTAGGGTACCTTTTACAAACAAGTATGTCACCATCATGCCATTGCCGTTGGGGAAGTTCAATCTCTTTATAGTTGTCCATGATGCTGTAATCTTCTATTGTCATGGCTTCACCTCCTTTAGTTGCTTCATCAAGTTGTGTGGGGTTAATGGGTTTGCGGGTGCTGTCATCGTCGTCCTCCTTCCTGTAATGTTTATACTCGTGGCTGTCTCCATATATTATGAACAGCCAT
>CAZVMM010000134.1:0-2402 GCA_964628205.1 uncultured Muribaculaceae bacterium | reverse complement strand
GTAGTATCGGGTCCCCACAATGGTGAGAAGCATTCCGATGGATTTGGGTTGGTATAGTAGCGAGGCTGTTTCTCCTTCCATAGCAGCTAATTTTTGTTTCAAGTCCTTGTTTTTGTGTTAATAGAATCACCTTGCGGGAGGAGGCTGTAGATTAGCGTCAAGGTCGTTCATCCTCCGTTCTATCCCCCGGACAAATCATTCCTATTGCAAATGTACAAGTTTTCTGTCAAACAGACAACAAAAATACTAAAAAAGTTTATGAATGTTACACCTTTCTCGGAATATCTGCTTTTAGTCATGTTGGAAACAACAAGTCAATTATAATTCTTTTGCGCAAATAATTGACAGGGAAATATCAAAAGGGCAAATGTCCGTTTATCTATAACCGTTTTCTCCTAAGGGTTCCGCTGCCATCTGATACGCTTCTTCCATCGGCTCGTATGGCTTCGTATGGTCATCGAGGAATATGCGGTTGAGGGTGAAGGCAAGGCTTTCCAGCGTCCGCTCCCTTTGAGGTTCCCTGAGCTGGCACTCCCATACCGTGATACAGTGCCAGCCCATACGTGCCAACTGTTGTTGCTCTTCCCGGTCACGCTCTTTGTTGCGGCTTATCTTTTTCCGCCAAAATTCCGCATTTGTCTGTGGCAACTTAAAGTATTTGCATCCGTCGTGGCCGTGCCAAAAACAACCGTTGACAAAGATGCACGTACGGTATTTCCTCAATACCAGGTCGGGATGCCCGGGGAGACGCGGGTCGTTGAGGCGGTAGCGGAAACCACGCCGCCATAGCCAGTGCCGCACAATCATTTCCGGGCGTGTGTCCTTGCTGCGGATTGCCGCCATGTTCGTGTGGCGCTGGGATGGTGTGTGGTTATCCATATTATCTGATAAACCTAATCTGTAGATTCAGTTTAATATACTGATTACCATTATCATTATATATCCTGCCAAAGTTATATCTTGAACGACTGGGGGTGTCCAGTTTTGTGTTGCAAAAAAGATAGTCCTCAAAATCATTCCTGTTATAAAGATGGTAGCATACAATATCACCGTCCTTCTTCACGACTATATATCCACCGTTAGCCTCGTATATTTCATTCCATAATTTTTGCGGTGTCATCCCCAATGCGACGTCTGTAAGCAATCGCTTTATCTTTACTTCATAATATGAATGATGATACTTCATGTTGAAATGAAGTGGGTTGTCATAGCTCATCAACTCCGCAATTTTTTGTATTGAACTGGCTTTACCACTGTAATAATATCGCAGCATACAGGCAACCAGCTTGGGCATGGACGAATCGATGTTTACCAAATTACATTCAAAAATGGAATCTTCACCGTCTGTCGGTTCCAATGCTACAAAAGACAGTCGGCTACCTTGGTCGGCAATGGCTTCAAGCCGCTTGGCTTGCATGCTTATAGCATTGATCTTGGCTACTTCCTCATTAGGAATGGACGGAGTAATGACATAGATAAAGTTTGTCGGATTCTCTGCATTCAGGAGAGTAGATGCTCCGCCTAATTGAGACTTGATGGAAAAACCAAGTGTAGGATCAAAACCAGTCACCTCATCATGAACCACTATGACGATGTCTGCTTTCTTTTGTGAACTTGCCTTAATGGACTCTACCTTAGTCGATTTGCGAAATTCTTGTATCTCCGGCACTTCAAAGGCACTACCAACCTTCTCTGTTTTATTTTTCTTTGCCTTAGAAGCCTGTATGCTTTTTATTTTATCTAATAACACCTCCGCATTTTCAGTAAATTCCTTAATTGGAATCTCAGAGATAATATCATCATTTGATGATTTAATAATGACTTTTCTGTCATCGTTATCAAGATTATAGCGCACATTATCCCGAATAATACTTATGATGGGATATATTAGATTCTTAATTTTGTTAAGATCCTTGTCCCCCTGGTATAAGACCCCATCGGATAGAAGTTTAAAAAGGGCATAGACTTCGCTCCACTCACCAATATTGCCAGATAAATTCATAATGCATGCTTATTTTTTAATAGTTGTAATAATTGCTCTGCTGTTGCTTGTATTGCCGGCACCGCCACAGAGTTGCCGAATTGCTTGTATGCCGAAGCATCAGCTACAACAATTCTGAATGTGTCAGGGAAACCTTGCAGCCGGGCCCACTCTCGTGGTGTCATTCTTCTAATGCCTTCATGATTAACCACCCCTTTAATATGTGTTATGGGTGTAAAATTGGTCAGGCGATTGTCTATAATCAAATTTCGTTCTCTACCCATGCCGCCAACTACAATGGCATTCGAAACACCATTAATGTCAATAATCTCGTATCCGAAACCGTTACCCTTTGCGGCATGCCGTGCTTTATGCCGTTTTAGAGTCTCAATATATTGCGTTGACAGATAATACTTTACTG
>CAZVMM010000133.1:0-2525 GCA_964628205.1 uncultured Muribaculaceae bacterium | reverse complement strand
AGCTACATGAACAAGCACTTCATCCTGCGCCTCGGCAACCTGTTTTTTAAATCTTTATTTTATTGATAACATTATGATTAAAGTTCAAATAATCGGTTACAGTCCGTGTTCTTCCTACTATGTCGGCAATGATCGGGAAGGATATCTGGTGGATTGCCCCACCATCGGCGATTTGGACAGTTTTCTCAGGTTTACTGACATACAGCTTCGTGGGATTATCTTGACCCATTGTCATGCTGATCACCTGACCAACATCCACGAAATCAAGGGAAAATACAACATCCCAGTCATAGCCCATCAGGGTGACAAGATGTTGGCCATGTCATTACCCGTGCAGTATCAGTTTATCTATGGCAGTAACGGCCCTAAGATGTCCACAAACCCGTTGAGTATTGATCAATATGTTGAAGACGGGGATGTGCAGACCATAGGCAGCGACACCATCGAAGTCATTCATACCCCCGGGCATTCCCCTGGATGCATCATGTTGTACATCCCTTCATGCAATAGCCTGATGTCTGGAGACACCATCTTTGATGGCAATATCGGTCGCACCGACTTCCCCCTCAGCAACAAAGAGGATTTTATCAGATCCATCAACGAAAAGGTGTTGCCCTTAGATGATGACATCAAAGTCTATTCCGGACACGACCTTAGTTTTTTCCTACTCAAGGATTGGAAGACTCAGTGGGACACCTTGAAGCAATACGTGGAAGATTAACAACATTGATGACTAAGAGATTCGAGCACTATAATCTTAATTCAAAAAGTAATATCAATATATCTCTAAAACGAAGAACAAATGGAAAAGAACACAGACCAATACACAAAATACAGTCACGACTGGAAAAAACTTATTAGAGTACCTGGTTATGTCACTGAATTTCACATCAAGCCAGGCACTGAAGAAATCAGTGACAAGGCATTCTCTGATTGCATAAATCTGACTAGTGTTATAATTCCTGATTCTGTCGTATACATAGGCAATGGAGCTTTTAAGAACTGCATTAATTTAACCACTGTTACTATCCCTGATTCTGTCACACATATTGGCGAATGGGCATTCGGTGGATGTAGACGTTTAAAGAATGTTATCTTGCCCAATTCTGTAACGCATATAGGTGCCGGAGCATTTAGAACTTGTGGTGCCTTGGAAAATTTCAATATCCCAAAATTCGTCACACACATTGGAGATTGGGCAATTAGCTGTAAGAGTTTGAAGAACATTTATATTCCCAATTCTGTTACTCATATTGGGGAACATGCATTTTGTGAGACTGAGAATTTATTGAGTATTCAAGTGGGGAAAGGGAACAAGGTTTATGACTCGCGAGATAATTGCAATGCCATCATTCACACGGCCACAAACACGCTTATTCAAGGTTGCATAAATACCATAATACCCGATTCTGTAGTCAAAATCGGTGAAGAGGCATTTTACGGTTGCAAAGGTATGTTCAACGTTTTTATTCCAGACTCGGTTACCTGCATTAGCAATAGAGCATTCAGTGGAATTGATTATATTTCACGTATTTGTGTGGGGAAAGGCAACAAGATTTATGACTCGAGAGACGATTGCAATGCTATCATCCATACAGCGACAAACACGCTTATATTGGGCTGCAGAAGCACAGTGAACTGGCGATTATTGGGAAGCCATAATACTTCAGTTCCAGATACTGTAACCCGAATAGGTGAAGGCGCTTTCTCTGGTTGCCAACTAATGGTACAGCTCGCCCTTCCTGAATCGGTAACGTACATAAAGAGTTCAGCTTTTGAAGGCTGTTCAAATTTGACAAGCGTGCGAGTCTTTGGCTCTCTTTCTAAGATTGAAGAGTATGCATTCGCTGGTTGTTCTAGCTTAAGTTCCTTCAAAGTCCAAGGGCAAATACAAGATATTGAAGAATTGGCGTTTGCTGGCTGTGATGAGCGTCTTGTCAATGACAATATTCCAGAGTGGGCTCTTTTTCCCAATCCAGAAGATATTTATGAAGGAGAATGAGTATAGAATCTAGTTGTATTGACGAATTTGACCATGATATAATAGATTGCAAACCATTCTTTTTGTACTTTTCAAATATAGCTGTTTACCTTTTGCCCCGAATTTGCATTAAGTAGTAAACATGCTTGTTTTAGATAGTTTTATTGTTCAATTTTTTAATTTGAAATGTAACATGAAAAAGTTAGTTTTTATTTTCGCAGCATTGTTTGCTCTGGGTCTCGCATCTTGCGAGGGTAACAAGCCCGCCAATCAAGGCGACAAGCAGGACACCACAACCGTAGTGGTCGAAGGCGGTGATTCCACTCAAATGGCAAATACCGAAGCCGCTCCCGCCGAGGGTGATGCATCTGCCACAGAGAATCCCCAAAAATAAAACAATATCGAATCACAGGTGCCCGCAATGCCTCAATGGCTTACGGGCACCAATATTTTGCTCTTTTTCTGCTATGACAATGCATCTTCTTATTCGACCCAAGAATTCACAATCTTTTGATTAATCAAAAATGACTTATGATTAAACAAA
>CAZVMM010000132.1:0-2530 GCA_964628205.1 uncultured Muribaculaceae bacterium | reverse complement strand
GAAAATCCCTCCCTTTCCGCACAAGTTGAATGAACGATTAAGATGCAAGTCTTAATCGTTTCATTTTTTTGTGCGAGGGCTTGAGCTTGCTCAAAGCACTTGTACAAAGAAATGAAACAATAGACACGTCAGTGTCGTTCATTGAATTTGTAGCGCCCCGCCGGGGCGCAGAGGGATGCACGAAGTGAATCCCTACCGTCCTTGATGCTGTCACCAAGCCATCAATTCACAGGGTTCGCCATCGACCTTCAAGTCGCTTTCGCAGCGACAGCGGAGAAAGACTCCCTCTCTTTCCGCACAACAATGTAATGAATTGTTTTTCAATTCATTACATTAATTTTTCATGTCCACTGGGACGCCATAGGGACGATATTCCTACCCTCATCTCTAGCAAAGTACACTTTTTAATTTACTAAATCCCAATCTGTTAACTATAGTTCAAATTTTGAATTTTCGGGACGCCATAGGGATGAATAATCACAAAATCATACAACAAGCATTAAGGTAGCTTTATTCGCTGAACACTTTACTTTGCTCCCATTTCTATAACCATCGCAAATGGAAAGAGGTAATCATATGGTTGTTTGACATCCTGAAAAAATGCAATCTTAAGTGTGATTACATCACCTGAACTCAAGTCCTTGGAGCATTGACAATCATTGCACAAACTGATATAATACTCCTGACCATCGTATATAAACGCTATTGACGAAGTTGGGATATCGTTTCCCTTGAAAATTTGAGAGAGTCCTTCACTGAACATTCAATGGATTTTTCCAAAAGACAGAAAATTGACGTTCAGCGTTTTATAACAAACACCATTTTCAAATTGCAAGTTATTATACAAACTCAAATCATCTTTCTGATCTAGTGGCAATGAGTCTTGATGATGAGATCCATTTATATTCAATGTTTTTATCACGTTGCCGTCATCATATTGCCATACTTCCACATTATCCTTAATATGCCTTTGACCACATTTAACCCTCACGTTCTCATCGATGAGGATATACTTTGGAGTCGTATCATTACGCGAGAACCACACCGTATCTCTCTCAAAGCAATAAGCCAGAGGAGCAGATGGCAACTCATAGTATAGCACTCTCATCCTCGTGATTGGTCGAACTTTTATTTCACAGGAATTACCAATGTTAAATGTTCTGCCATCTTCTGGATTAAGATCAAGCAATGTCACTGTATCATTGCCACATAAAACTCTATACAAATATAGACTTCTCTTAGGAATTGACTTCAGAAATTCAACTTGTACCAATTGTTCTTCCCCAAGATAACGGTCATACAGTGTGATGGTTTTTACGCCATTTATAGTATCCACTCGATAGTCTCGCACATTATTTACATCCGTCTTTTTATCATTGTTCGGGCTTGAGTAACCCATTCCAAGACTTGTTCTTGTTTCATCACAAGAAGCATAAACCTTATTTCTGCTACTAATCAGAAACAGGAATAAGAGAATCATAATTGATAACGCTGAAGTTTTCATCATTTTCCCTTTGTAGTTAAAACTTATGGCAAAGGTAGCGATTTTTTACGCTTATTCACTCATTTTCTCTTAGATTTCTGCGATTTATTGTTCATGAGGCGCTGGTATTCTTCTTGCGATATTTAATTTTGGCAAGATTTTTGTAATAATATTTTGTTGGTAACTATTTTTTAGTTACATTTGCGGCATCAAATAACAAGGTCATGAGTACGAAAGAGAAACTCAGGAAGCGTTTTCTGTCTATGCCGTCGGATTTTACATTCGATGAGATGCAGCAACTCTTGGCTGGTTATGGTTATGTGCGATGTGAAAAAGGCCACACATCTGGCTCTCGAGTGATTTTCAAGAACGGTGACAAACGGCCCATCATGTTGCACAAACCGCATCCAGGCAATATCGTCAAGCGATATGCGATGCAGCAAGTATTGGAAGAATTGAAAGAAGCAGGATTTATTAAATAAGAAAGATATGAATACAATGAGTTATAAGGGCTATTTAGGCTCAGTCGCTTTTAGCGAACAGGACGGTGTTTTCTACGGCAAGGTGGAGGGCATCAATGGTTTGGTGAACTTTGAGGGCGAGAGCGTCAAGGAACTGACCGAGGCATTTCATGAGGCTGTGGATGATTACCTCGCCTACTGCGCTGATGAGGGTATCGAACCGGACAAGAGTTATTCGGGCGCTCTGAATGTGAGGTTGACACCTGCCATCCACAGGAGAATCGCCATGCTTGCCAAGCAGGCTGGCCTCACTATCAATGCTTTTATCCGCAAGACGCTTGAGGAGAAAGCAGAATCAGAAATGGTCGTATAACAATCCAACGAGAAATAAAGATTAATTAACTGCCTATAAGTCGCTTATAAGCTATTTTTCAGGGACAGTATAGGGACACTAACCATGGATTTCCCTCTTTTTCGAAAATGTAAGTCGTTGTGTATCAGATGGGTAATATTTCAGATTTTCAAGTATTTAATCCCTCCCTTTCCGCTTACAAATGCAACGAGTTAAATATCAACTCGTTGCATT
>CAZVMM010000131.1:0-2544 GCA_964628205.1 uncultured Muribaculaceae bacterium | reverse complement strand
TATAGGCTTTTATTTCAGCATAGGTCATCTCTCAACTTGTTTCTACTTTCGTTCCTTATAGGCATGAGAGCTTTAGTATGTCCCAGCAATTCAAAAGAATTAACGCACTATGTTACCATATTACGCGACCAAATTTAATCAGCAGGGGCAATCCCCCTGAGTCTTTAATTAAACCATCTATGATATCATATATAGATTTATCAAAACCTGTTATTTGACACTTATGCCATTTTTTATAGGCTTGGCTATAGGTCAAATTTTGTGTTTTAACTAATATATTTATAATTACTTGCTGTAGTAGTTCCAACAATCCCTGGAATGGTAACTTAACCTCATCGCAATGAAGATAAGGATCTTGACGTATAACACTACGTGAGCTAAATGAATATCTGCCACCAATGCTACTTCTTATATCTCCACGTTTTCTATTAAGAATTTCCTTTAATTCTTCATAGATCGCATTATATTGAAACTGGATATCATACAGCAAATTTGCTTTTTCTTTTATTTTTTGATTCATTCTCAATGAATCATTATTACAATCATATACCAGCTTTGAAAGCATTTGATAGTTTTCATTGCATGACTGGTATTTTAATGAACCATTATCCATTACTGACGGTCTGAGTAATGCTGAAAATACAGCAATGGAATGTGTAAATACTATATCTTTATTTGCTTTCAAGTCTTCATAGTATATCGACTTTGTTGGATATTTATTATGATAAAATTCTAATATTTCATCATACCTCTCCTTAAAAGCAAAAAGACCTATACCCTTGAATGGTTCATCTTTTTTTGTAGAAACCACTTCAAATTCTTTACCATTTGAATCGACCTCTATTATTGGTTCTATAATACGATTTAATCTTGCAGCCCCAATGAAGCCTTCAAGAGTTCTATAAAGATTTGGATGGATGATATAATATTTTTCTTTCAATACTAACCATCCGAATATTGAAACATCATCATCGTAATATTTGACTATGGTATTACAAATCGGGCATTTTTCTCCATGCATTATACTACCACGAGTATGCCCACATTTACATCTGTACTTACCAGAGAAAGAATCTACATCTGATATAGTGCTACCAAATCTGTTAGAGAATATTCCATTTTGCAGTTTCACATCATTTTTTATTCCCTTTGGAGCCCCTATAATAAAGTGAGGTCCAGATTTTAGGTCGTTTATTCTTGTTTCATCAAGATTGATTCTCTCTATCCTAGTGTGATATTCAAATTTATCCGAATAAGGATAGGTCAAATTCGGTTTAATTCTAATATTCATAGAGCCTTCCCCATCTGTAATAGTTCCAGCTCTTAAGTTAGGTAATGGTTTTATTTTGTTAGTTGCTGCCATTGATTTAGCCTCCTTAAAATATTAAGTATAAATTACCAATACTTAAAATTATAATATATAATTATAATAGTCTTTAATCTTTAATGATTTCAAGATGCTTAAATTTAGAAAGTTTACTTAAAGATGCTGTGTCTACACGCCTAATAATATATTCAGGGGCATTAATATCAATAAGAAATGATTTTATTGAATCATATTCAATAATAAGCCCAGTGGTTTTATTTAGAACTTTACATTGTTTAGTAGAATTCTTAGCATATACACCATTATCTCTCTGGAAGTTAATATTTTCTTCTTTAGATAATTGCAATAAGTTATCAATATGATTATTCTGTGGATTAAGATCTTTATGTGCTATATGGCAATCTTGATTTATTTTGTTGGGAGACCATGCTGAATATACTAAACGTGATAGAGGATAATGCTTTTTTTGAGCATCAGAAATCCTTGTAGAGCCATATCTATCTGTTTCTGGTTTGACTATACTAAATCTATTAGGAGTTCTAGAACCATCATCAAAAAGAATTTTAGCAATTTGACCGTCTTTAGTAGAGTAGTAATCTTCAACTAAAGTTTCTCTAAATTCTCTTCCAACTCCATCTTTATATGATTTTGTCAACTTAAATACATCTTCAGGATGTTGCTCTTGTGTGATTTCTAATAGGGTGCTCATATAATATATCCTCCTTAAAATGATTACAGTAATGTAGTGGTATTTATAAAATTTTACCCGGAGGGTTAATCACCCTCCAGGATTATTAGAGTATATAATTAATTATTTATTTTCAAGGACAAATTTATAGATCCTCGTAAGGAAGATTTCCTTAGTAATTTTTGATTTATCTTTGCTATCTTTAAAGTATGAAGTAAAATTATCTGTAGCTGCAAAGAATCTACGCTTTCTGACAAATGATGAAATACTAGAACTAATTACATTCACTGGTCTATCAAGGGCAGATCCAATATTTTTAATTAATTCATTGTATTCAATATCTATATTACCAAGCGTATTTTTACTATTAGGCTCTATATCAGCAAGAGATAAGATTATACTATATATCAGTGAACTTTCAGAAACATCCCATAATTTCAGCTGTTCAATTAATATATCTTTAGGGCTTATAGCCTTATAAAACTTAATTGCTTCTTTATTTGATACTTTAGTGCTGCTAGCTGATTCT
>CAZVMM010000130.1:0-2577 GCA_964628205.1 uncultured Muribaculaceae bacterium | reverse complement strand
AAAAAATGGACAGGTAGAGGATAGATAAGGAGATATAGAAGGAAAAGAACAGTGCGTCTTGGGGACGCACTCCATCCGAAACAAGAGAGACAGGGACGGACGGGGCGAGAGGCGAGGCTGCAGCAGGTGGGTCTCTTCTCTGCTTACGGATTGGGTGAGCGATAGCGAGCAGTTCCTTTCTTCTATTCTGACAAGTGCGTAGGCCTTTTATCCGAAATTCACAGACCCTCGAAGCCTTAAGCGAGAGAGGGGCGTCAAGTGAATGAGGATAAAAGTAGAGTGAGAGGTTCTGAAGAGATTCTGAATGTGAATGAGGAATCGATCAGGTTCTTGAACGGATTGTAGTATGCTACGTTTAACTAAATTAATGATTTAAAGCATTCTTGACCAATCCTTTTCTCCCAATAGCCAGGATAATTCTGAGCTACTGACTTCAAAGCGTAGAACAAATCAAAAGAATGATACATATTAGATGGATGGTACATATCAACGAATGGAAACACATTTCCTCCGAATTCAACTTGGTAGATAACAGCACTATTATTTCTAGAAAGAATTCTTGGGTCTCCCCATCTAATGTCTTCCAAACAATCTATAATACCATCAATAATATTTCCTCCAATAATTATGGTAGGATTGAAAAATGAGATCTGTTTCTCAATAATTTTCCAGCCCTTTTGAGCATACTCAAGGAGATCTTTATGGGATGATCCATTCACTCCATTAGATTTCTTGATATTACAGTAGGCAGATTTGTAAAGGAGAGATCTATACTCATCATTGCTCATTTCCTGAGCGTATGAAATAGCATCATTTTCTGGAACATCTAGAATTAGCCTTAGCAGAGAGCAGTATGCGAGCCTTTCTTTTGTGTTTATATTAATCCAAGGTCTCCCTCCAAATATTTTTTTTCCTGTTTCAATTTCGCGTTTAAGTGCTCGAGATATGTTATAAGAATCTTCATCATAGGCCTCACGATTCAAGAATAAAACCTTGATGGGTGATTGGGAATAATCTATTGGTGATATGACTCCATCAAAGATGGTATATTGAGAATCTGGGAACAATTCGCAATACTCACGTTCTAACTCTTCTTCCCAATTATAGTACATTCTTTCAATTTCCTCTATCATATAGTTAAGGCTTTTAGTTCAATAGGCAAAAGAATGATAAATAGTTGGTATTCAAAAACAACAGAACTTACCACCAACTTTGATATTTATATTTTGCAATTATGTTTTTAGCACCTTTACTTTTATTACATTTCTCACAAGTTAATTGAATGTTACAAGGATCGTTTGTGCCGAAATCATTTAATGGAACAATATGATCATAGTTGCTGTTTTGAAATATATTCAGTATTCCACTTAAGTCTCTATTGCAAAAAACGCAACGACCTTTATCTCTATGAAAAACAGCCCGTTTTACCCATTTGGGAATAGTACACCTCTTTATAGTTCCATTTTTGTTTCTGGAACCATCAGGCCACTCTATAATGCCAGCATAAGTACCATCTTCATCTATTAGAACATTACGAACGATGCGGTTGAATCTCACCAATAAAAGTTTATTGTTGAACAGAATATGAACGATTTCATTAGATATTGTATCAAAGAATGCCAAGAATGCTTCTTCATTCTTCTGAAACCATTTCCATGCAAAATCATCTTCTTCGTCATTGAACTTTGAATCAATCAAATCCACATCGTATTCCTTCATGAGGTCAATCCACCACACAAGATTATCCTCTTCTAACAAATCCCCATTTTTTCTAAATTCTCTACTATAATAGCAATATAGTGTACTGGAGACATAAATATGAAGTAATGAAACCTTGTTAAACTTCAATGCACTTCTAACAAACAGTTCTCCATTAAAATTCCAAAAATCAAACTCACCTTCAATCGCATCAGAGATGATGCTTAGAAAGCTATATATTGATTTGAATTTATATTCTTTTGATAAGGTATCTTCTAGCATAAGGCTGAATGATTAATTTGTTGCTTTTAATATTCCTCTTCGTAAACACTGCAAAGATATGAAAAGTTTTTATTTCATTGTTTGTTATTGGTTAGTCATTATATCGAATACTACAATATTTACCAAAGTATCAACTCTAACAAAAGGATGAAATTCAAGGAATAATATTATTTCAAAGTCGCCCTTCTCATTCTTACATTAAACCCTTATATGTAAGAGAATTAGACAACATTTTTATTAACAATTTAAACTAACATTTACAAACAAAACAGAGAGAAGACAATGAACAATTTACCAAAACTCGTCATGGCCTTATTCGCATTGAGTTCTGTGGTCGATATCGCAGAGAAGATCCACAGTTGGGGCCGTGACAAGAAAAACGAGAAAGAAGAGAAGAAAGAAGAAGAACCGTCACGGGTGTAGCTGCAAAGAGATCGAAGGCTACAGATATTATTGACGGCTTACTTGCTTTATGCGAGCTTGGCACTGCGGTGATCAAGCATTCACGTAAACTGGTACGGGCTTTACAGAAATTAAGAAGCCCACCAAAGTAATTAACCATTTAACTAACAACAGAACAAATGGAACAAACAACAA
>CAZVMM010000129.1:0-2584 GCA_964628205.1 uncultured Muribaculaceae bacterium | reverse complement strand
ATCCTTGTCTTGGAACGGCGCCAGTACAGAGGCGGAGTTCGGTGCCATCAGGGAGATAGATTTTCTCCGGGGGCGTTAAGCAATTAAATTGGTTTTTAAACATATTACACCGCCAATCGGGTGATTAAGTGCTCCTCAATGCGAGGGTTGGCTTTTTCCGTTTGGCGGTGCAAAATTACGGCTAATAAAGTAGGTAAAAGTTTCCTTTGGATACTCGCAAATGTCACGAATTTTTACATTGCTTGTAGAATAAATGGTATTTTTCGTACCAGGAATAGTAGGCTTTCTTGGTGATACCGAATTCGGTGAGCACATTATCGAGTGTGCGTTTGATTCCGGCAGCCTTGTATGCCGCGATACGATCTTCGATAAGGCAATAGGTCAGCCGCCGATAATCCATAGCGGGGATATCGGGCACACGTTTAGCAAGCTGCTTGCTAGTCATGTCGCGCATTACGCGCATAATGGCGCGTTCAAAAGGGTTTTGGTTAGCCATAATTGATAATGATTTGAGTTTAACAATTATGGCTGGCGCCAGCCATGTTTAGCTGTGAAATTTCAGTGCAAAGATACTATTTTTAAAGGGGAAAAGCAAAAAAAGAGACTTCCAAATTCTTCATTGGAAGTACTTGGAAGTCATTGGAAATATTTGGAAGTGTATTAAATTACGATATGATCAATTTTGGCGGTAAAACCGCCGTCAATGGTTGTATGCTTATTGATGTAAGAGGTTACGGCTCTCCACGTGCCACTGAGTTTAAATTCGGAACGATATTGTTTCTCGGTAGGGATAGCAATGATATAGTTATACTCATGCATGGCCGCAGCAAGAACGAGTGCAACCTGCATTCCACCTTTGTTATCTAACAGCTCATGCAGACGTTGCAAAACCTGCTTTTGGTCATTCTTCGGACATTGCAATAGTTCGGCAAAAGAAGATGTCTGTGGTTCGAATTCCGGCTTGGGTTCTTGTTTTGGTTCTTCGGGTTTAGGAAGGCGTTCGGACTCAAGTTGTTCTTGCTCTTGACGGAGTTGATCGGTTTGAGCGTTCATGGCATCTTCGACATTCTCCATGTCAAAGTCCAATTGATATTGGCTTAACGTGAGTAATCCTTGAATGACATTTTTGATTTTCTCCTTGCTCCCTTTGAAATGGTCGGTCATCTCCAGATAGTCACCTATCCCATCCGCAAATGCTTTTTCATGCCACGAACGACGATGATCGGGCATACCCATCAAACAGCCGAGGATAAAGAACACTTGATAGACCGGTGTTCTATTCCAATACAGATAGCGATTGGCACGTTTGATTAACTGGTTGTAAATCTTATCTGCTTGCTCCTTATAACTCATGCAGGGCTTGTAGTGGTTATCTCGACCGTTATCGTTAAAGGCCTTCACAGACGCACGGAAATAGTCAATAAACTCATATGCTACTTGCAAAAGGATATCTTTGGTGATAGGCGGATTATTCTCGCTATAGTTCGGAATTGCTCTGAGAATTGCCGTTTCCATGATGGAGTATTCCGGTTTCTTCTCTTTCGGAAGCGCTATTTCTTTTAGATTCGGTATCGGCCATTCGGCATAATCGCCATGGAACTCGTCACGTTTCCTACCCTCGATTTCTCGCGAAATGAGCCGTGCGCATTCCGTTTCGAAAGCACGGACGCAATCATCATCAAAGAACGAATGGAACAAACAATCGCGACAATTATCGCGCAAGTAAGTAAGGATGCGGACACGTTCTTCACGCGGATGGATTTGATTAATAAACTCCTCTAAATCGCCATTGATTTCAAAATGGACTGTGCCATTTCTATCATTATACTCTTCGCCATATAAGTCCTCGCTTAACCATCTCCAATTAATCTCGCTATGGTCCGTTATCTCTTCTCCATTCAATGCCTGGATCAGCAAATCTTTTTCGGTGATATGTTGATAGCGCTCAAAGTTAAGACTTTTTAACTTCAGAAGAACTTTATAGAAATATGTGAAGTCGTATTTGATCATTAGGAGATTATTTATCGACGTTCAGTATTCCTACAAAAGAGCCAACGATGCGGAAATCGTCTGCCTCGGTGGGATCTATAACGATGGGATTGTACGCGGGATTATAGGGTTTGAGAACGATTTGGTCATGTTGCCATGAACCATCATCATTATAGGACTTTTCGCTGGAATACTCCTTGATCGAATATGCCCCTGCGTTATCTTCATCAAAATAGCCACGGTGTTGCGCCAAAACAATTTTCCCTTGTCTTGAACCACCACTATATTTCTCGAATACGCAGTAATCGCCATTATGAATGCGTGGTTCCATGGATTGCCCGACGGCTTGTACTACAAACATATCTTTATTCAACCGTCCTATTCCTTCTACACGCATCCAACCTAATTCTTCTACTTCTTCTCCGTCGCCGAAATATCCGCACGCTGCACGGAGAGAATAAACCGGAAGCAGGGAAATATATTTTTCGCTTTCCTTCGGTTCGGTAATAAGCGGGGGAATGGTTTGTTCAACTTCTGGCTCGTCTTGGGCTTCGATGACTTGTTGGGTGGCTTCGAGATTGCGCGCGGTGTATTT
>CAZVMM010000128.1:0-2596 GCA_964628205.1 uncultured Muribaculaceae bacterium | reverse complement strand
ACTCGTCATCGGCAAGGATCTCTTGCCATTGTGCCTCGCTGTAACGCTCGGGTTGCTCCAGCATCTGGAATAGTAAATCGGTCTTGTTCATTGCTCAATAGTCTTTAAGCGTTTGACGTAATTGACGGAGTGCGCTGTGCAGGTGCTTGTAGATGGTGGGATGGCTCACGCCCAGGCGACGAGCAACCTCGGTCAAGGCTACTCCTTCATGAAAATGCAGGCGTATCACCTCTCGGCACACAGGTGGCACCAGAGCATCGATGCCCTTGCTCAGCGCTTCAATTTCGCGCTCAAGTTCCTCGGGCGAAGTCTGCTCCGCTACAGCGCCAGGGATGAGGTACTGCTGCAACTGGGCATGCAACTTGCGGTCACGCATCACATTCAGGCACTGGTTGCGCACGCATGACAACAGATAAGACAGGACGGTCGTTTCACGCAGTTCCGTTTGTTCCACAAGCAACTTGGCAAAGACGTCGTGCACAACGTCCTTACTGTCGTCATCGTCGTGCAACAGCAGGTAAGCCAGCCGATGCATCGCACTGTAATGCTGCCTGAACAGCCCCTCGATATGTCTTTCTCTGTCTGTCATACACTCTATATACACACAGAAACCGATTTTTTAAACCCCCAAATGCATTTTTTTGATTTTTTTATTTGACATCTGTTTTAGCGTTACAAAATTATCTATAAGCAAAGTAATCTGCAACACTCATATCGGTGTTTTTGAATATATGCAAAGATAATGGCTACCGTAAAAGCATCCTTGAGAAATTCGGTACTGACAACATCGCACAGGCCATCAACTACGCCACGGCCAACCGCCTCATCGACTGAATCTTAATGAGAGTTTGCTTCAATTAAAGAAGGGAACACAACCGCGTCCCCTTCCAATCATATACACTGGCACCATCAACGGAGGGATTTGAACATGCGGTTGATGCACTTCTGCTTCTGTTCCAGGTTGGGATGGACATAGAGATCGAGCGTCGTGCCGATGTTGGCGTGGCCCAATATGACGCTCACGGTCTTGTAGTCGCAGTGGCTCGCACTAACTTTGCATCGGAAAAAATTGTACATGAGCGACAGGCGGCAAGGGCAATGATGACATTTTGTTTCATCAATGCGGCTTCACGGTATCATTCCTCTCCCGTCAAGCAGAGGGCCGTGCATAAAGACATAAAAAGTGGACGGCCACGCCCACTACCTTGAAAGCAAACCACCGCCTCCTGGCGGTTGGTATGCGAAAAAGCCCACCGAGGGTCTCGGTGAGCTAACAAGTTTGTAATAAAAATTATGGTTTAGAAACGGAAGCCAATAGAGATTTGGGCGTTGCCGTTCTTGCTTTCATTGAAATCGTCCTTAAACACATTAGTGAGACCAAGGGTGTAGCGTGCTTGAACAAAGGCATTGTCTGTCAGGTTGTAGGTCGCACCAAGGCCCAAGCCGAAATCAACGGCTTTCGTGTACTTTTTGTTATTCGTGACATATTTGTTGTCAGGACCCTTTATGGTGTATTTGCTGTACACATTGAAACCAACTTGGGGACCAAAGTCAATACTGAAAGCTGGCGTTGCATAATATTTGAGCATCACGGGCACATTGATGTAGTTGGTCTGAAATGAAATCATCGTTTTTGACGAAGGCTCTTCTCCGACCCATCCTTCTTCATACAAAGATCTCTCGCCATTACCTTGTGATGCGAATACCACTTCGGGGGCAACAGCAAATACGTTGCTGAATTGATATTCCATCATCAAACCTGCTTGATAGTTCAATGCCATCTTATGACCAGCATGTTTGCCCCAATAGTTGGTCAAGTCAACACCCACCTTGGCACCAAATTTCACTTGTGCGCTGGCGCTCAAGCCATTCAAGGCGAGCAAAGCCAGCAAAATCATCATAAGTTTTGTTTTCATATCTGTCTCGTTTTAATTGAGTTATGTATGAAGTGAATTTTATCGCTGCAAAAATAAAGGGGATTTCTTAAGCCCGCAATACCCAAATGGGTATTTTTTGACGAGGGATGTCATTTTGCCTATTTGGATATTGTTGCTGCGAGCGCATCAATTTCTACAAGCGGTTGCGCTCGTTTTTAACTATCGAATATCTATGGTCTACAATGATTTCATGATGGCGCTGTTGATGACGGGATTAATCTGCACATCGCTGCGGTCGGTCTTTTTGCCGAAATTGAGGGCGTAGGTCACCTTTAGGCTCACGTTACGGCCTGCTGATTCGTTCATGCGCCAGCGGTCCATGTCGTAGCAGCCATAGTCCATCCACTCGTGGCTCTTATAGTAGCGGCAGAAGGGGTTGTTGAGCCGTAGTTCCACGCTCCAGCCGTTGTGGTTCCATCCGGCCAAGAAGTCCAGTTTCATGGGGTCATGCACCAGGAACGGCTCGCGGATATCGAGTTGCGTGGATGGAGTCCTGAAGTTTGCACTGAACTTGAAGTCTCCCTGCAGCCAGGTCACGCTGGCACGGCCGCGCACGATGGCCCGCGACAGGTCATACACATCGCCACGTACAGCGTTGTACTCACCTATACCCGTCAAGCCCACGCGCAGGTGGTCGTCCAAAGCGCTGAATGACCAAC
>CAZVMM010000127.1:0-2630 GCA_964628205.1 uncultured Muribaculaceae bacterium | reverse complement strand
TCCAAGAGCATAATAACGGCGTTAAGAACCGTAGAAACAAAATCCTGCTTGCCCTGTTGAAGAGTAAGACTGTATGGGCTTATTGCAGGGAACGTGATGACTGGTCGCTTCTGGCTATCAAGAGTATGCCGGAAATGAAGGCCACGTTAACGAAGATGATTGCAGATGCCGGGGTTTATCAGGGCCTCGACTATACTGTAGTTTTGAACGGAGCCACTTTTCACTCGAACACCTATGAGACTGATGCCTACAATGGTGTTCCCGAGGATGGAAGTATCGCTTTTGTCCGTTACATCAACCACGACAACAATGATGGAGTTTTCAAGATGAGAGCTGGACGATTCTATTCCAAGCTCATCGACGAAACCAACATTGGCCAACATCTTCCTCAGCAAGTCAAAACATGGCTATGTGAGGAGTTTTCTCAAGACTGGCAGGTTTACATTGCCGGTACACTTCCCAACTACACTTTGATTGTAGACCATGATTTTGCTGAGATCTATTCCGGCGAGGCTTGTGCTCCTGGAATGAACTCGTGTATGATCGACCGAGGATTCCACAATTTCTATCGAGACAGTGTGAAGGCTAAGGCTGCTCGTCTTGTGGGAGATGACGGAATTATTTTAGCTCGTTGCGTGATCTTTACTGAAGTTTTCGATGAAGAGGAAAAATTATGGAGATTAGCAGAACGTCAGTATGCAAAGGACCAGAGCGACATCCTTAAACGTGCTTTGGTCGATTCGTTGATTAAAGCTGGAGAAATCGATGGTTACAAACAAGTTGGTGCCGATTGTGGAAATTCAAGAGGCTTTGTCGATGTAGAAGGAAATTCACTTTCACACAAGAAGTTCTGGATTGATTGCAACTTGAACTGGGGCGATAGACTCAGTTACCAGGACAGTTTCAAGTACTATAATCTCAATTCCAACATCGCTTACAATTACACCGATGTGGATTACTCATATAACCTCGACACCACCAATGGCCAACTTGAGGACGATGAGGAGGAGATGTACTATGCTGAATATCAGGATAGAGACGCTTATGAAATCACTGACGTATTCTATCACGGATCTGAAATTACCTGTGATTCGGACTGCATGGAGGACTTTGAATACTTCCAGGACAACTATTATCACAGCGAGGACGATCTTACCAACTGCCCTGAATGTAGTTCACGTATGCTGGAGCCTGAATATTACCGTGATGAACTTTTCTATAGCGAACTTACAGAGGAATACTACTGCTGTCAAGGTTGCAAGGAGAAGGCTGAACTCCAATACAAGAAGGACAACTGGCATTATTGCGATTTCGATCAGAAATTCTATGAGCAAGACGACATCCTCACTACCTATAATGCCTGGAATGAGGATCTCGGTAAGTATGAGACCAAGACCGTGAACATTGACATGATTGAAGTATATATCAACTGCCAGATCCTGTTCCGTATTGGCGATGAACTTTACGATGAGATTAATGAACAAACCGAGCAACCCCTTGGCGTACCAGTTGAGGATGAGGCTCTTATCGAAGTTTAGTGAGATATGAAACTATTGAAAAAGCTTTATTCCATTCACAGCAAGAGTGGAAAGGAACAGAAGATGATCAAATTTCTGCTCTGGTGGATTAAGACCAATATCCCAGGAGCAAGAGTTGATATTGACCGAGAAATTGGAAACATCTATGTAACGAAGGGTGTTTCTGATACCTACCCGTGCATCGTGAGCCATATTGATCAGGTGCAGACGATTCATTCACGAGATTTTCAGGCAATCGAAACCAAGGACATCATTTTCGGCTACAGTCCCAAGAATAAACGGCTTGAGGGACTTGGAGCTGATGACAAAAACGGGGTCTGGATCTGCTTGAAGTGTCTGATGAAATACGACAACCTTAAAGTTGCATTTTTTACTGGAGAGGAAATCGGCACTGTTGGAAGTTCTAAGGCTGACATTGATTTCTTCAAAGACGTGAGATTTGTTATTCAGTGTGACCGTAGAGGAAGTAATGACCTTATCGCTTCCATCTGCTCAACTGAAATAGCCTCCAAGGAATTCATAGAGGCTACAGGACATGAGGCTTTCGGTTATCATTTGGAAGAAGGGATGATGACTGATGTGCTGACCCTTAAAGAGAACGGCCTTCAAGTTAGTGCCGTGAATATGAGTTGTGGCTATTATGACCCCCACAGTGATCATGAATTCACGGTGAAACGAGACCTTCTGAACTGCTTGTCATTCGTCGAGCATATCATCGAGAACTGCACTGGAGTATATAATCATCAGTGCGATTATTCGATGGGGCTCTACGACGATTATTTCTACTATGATCAATACTATGATGAATTATATGAGTTACTTCAGACTTACCCAGATTTAACATTTGGGGAAGTAGAAGCAGCTTACCAACAACACAATCCCAGGTTAGACCACAAGGAACTGAAATCAACCTACGAAATGGTAAAAGCAGATCTGGATTTTTGGGCTAAAGAGGAAGAATATTACGCTAAACATTACTGATCATGACACAAGCAGAATTAGAAAACAGCCGGGAATATAAAGCGGCTAAGCAACTTGAGGAAGCATTGAACGATTATGGCTTTGACTACAAGAAGTTCACCGAGTCAATCC
>CAZVMM010000126.1:0-2698 GCA_964628205.1 uncultured Muribaculaceae bacterium | reverse complement strand
GTCTATCTGGACAATGCGGCCACGTCCCAGACGCCGCGTCCCGTGGTCGAGGCCATCGACCAGATGTACTATCACTACAAGGCCAACGTGCACCGCGGTGTGCACACCCTGTCACAGGAGGCCACCGACCTGGTGGAGCGCACACGCGAGAAGGTGCGTGCCTTTATCAACGCGGGTAGCGTCCAGGAGGTCATCTTCACCCGTGGCACGACCGAGGGCATCAATCTGGTGGCCTCGTCCTTCGGTCAGATGCTCGAGAGCGGCGACGAGATCATCGTCACCGTGATGGAGCATCACAGTAACATCGTGCCCTGGCAGCTCATCGGACAGCGCAAGCGGGTGACCCTGCGTGTCGTGCCCATCGATGACAGTGGCCAGGTGGACATGGAGGCCTACGAGGACCTGTTCAGCGACAACACGCGCTTTGTGGCCCTGGCTCATGTGTCGAACGTGCTGGGCACGGTCAATCCCGTCAAGCAGATGATTGCCATCGCCCATCGCCACGGTGTCCCCGTGCTCATCGACGGAGCCCAGGCAGCACCCCACGTGAGCGTGGACGTGCAGGACCTGGATTGCGACTTCTATGCCTTCTCGAGCCACAAGATGTATGGCCCCGCCGGCGTGGGCATCCTCTACGGCAAGCGCTACTGGCTGGAGAAGATGCCGCCTTATCAGGGTGGGGGAGAGATGATTGGCCACGTGTCGTTTGAGCGCACGACATTTGCCGAACTGCCCTTCAAGTTCGAGGCCGGCACGCCCGATTTTGTCGACGTGGCCGCCTTTGGCACCGCCATCGACTATATCCTGTCGCTGGGCATCGACAACATCGCGGCCCATGAGCATGAGCTGCTCGCTGCCGCTGTCGAGGGTTTGAGCACCATCGATGGCATCCGCCTCTTCGGCACCGCGCCGGGCAAGAGCGGTGTGGTGTCGTTCCTGGTGGGTAACATCAGCAGCTACGATATGGGCCTGCTGCTCGACAAGCTCGGAATTGCTGTGCGTACGGGCCACCACTGCGCCCAGCCGCTGATGGCACGCTATGGCGTTCAGGGCATGGTCCGCGCCTCGTTTGCTGTCTACAACACGCTCGACGAGGTAGCCGCCTTTGTTGCCGCCACACGCCG
Source organism: uncultured Muribaculaceae bacterium (assembly GCA_964628205.1). Taxonomy (GTDB): domain Bacteria; phylum Bacteroidota; class Bacteroidia; order Bacteroidales; family Muribaculaceae; genus Sodaliphilus. The sequence goes on along the minus strand of CAZVMM010000126.1, from coordinate 1,574 downwards.
CGTGACCCAGATGTTGCTTTAGGACGCAAACTCCTAACTTCTAACTCCTCACTCCTAACTTCTCACTCCTCACTCCTAACTTCTCACTAATGATGAAAAGATTGTTTGCAACAGTACTTGCCACGATGCTGGCATGGCTGGCAGCCGATGCCACAGGCACAGACCGCTGGATACAGTTCAGTGACACGGTGGGCATGCCGCTGACCGACATCATCGCCAAGGGGCTTCCCGTGCTCTGTGTCGAGACCATCGACGGCGAGGAACCGACTTGTGACTACGTGTCGGCGCCGCCGGGATGCATGGGCATGACCATCACCAATGCCACCAAGGTGCCCGGGCGACTGGTGATTTATCGCCAGCTGCAGGGCACGGACAGTCTGATCTATGATAGCGGTGACTATGAGAACAACGTGAGTGGCATGACCATCAAGATCCGCGGCAACACCAGCGCCTATGCCGACAAGAAACCCTACAAAATCAAGCTTCAGCGCAAGTGTGACCTGCTCATGCGCGGCGACGACAATAAGTACAAGGACAAGGACTGGCTGCTGCTCAAGGACCCCTACCTGCTCACCCTGGCGGGATTCACCATCAGCCAAATGCTGGGCATGACGTAGACTCCCGCCCATGCCTATGTCAACGTGGTGATCAACGGGGAGTATCGCGGGGTGTACCTGCTGTGCGAGTCGGTCAAGCGCAATCCCGACTGCCGCATCGATGTGGACAAGGCGACGGGCTATATCTTCGAGTGCGACCCCTACTGGTGGAACGAGGACGTGTATGTCAGCTCCATCACTTCGCCCAGCTACAACTTCACCTTTAAGTACCCCGACAGCGACGATGTGCTGCCTGAGCAGCAGGATTACCTGCAGCGGGTGGTGACGGCCTATGAGCGGAGCCTGTCGGCATCCGATTATCCTGACCTGATCGATGTCCCCTCCTGGGCACGGTGGTGTCTTGCCCATGACGTGTGCGGCACTAAGGACTCTGGGGGTGCCAACCGTTACTACTCCAAGCGCGACAGTACCGACTCGTCGCGGGTGGTGATGCCCGTGCTGTGGGACTTTGATATGGCCGAGCGGACATCTTCTGACTGGTCATGGTGTCACACAGAGCACTTCGCTAAGCTGTTTAGTAATGCTAACCGCACGTTTGTCGACGAGTATGTGTGGCAGTGGCGCCGTGTGCGGGGCAGTCTGGAAGACGATATGTACTCGGCGATGACGGATTTTCGCAGGAGTGATCAGGGCAAGGCCCTGGAGTCAAGCTATGACCTGGAGGCCATGCGGTGGGGCGGTTATTCACCATCGTTATTGAGCCAGGTCTATGTCCACATCCGCTGGTGCGCGAGCCGCCGCGCGTGGCTCGACGATGCGATCGATGCCCTGAATCCCGTGGGCGATGTCAACGTCGACGGCAAGGTGGAGATCCAGGACGTCACCTTGCTTATCGACATGCTGCTGGGCAGCGGAGGCCCCGTCTACCATGCCGCTGATGTCAATGGCGACGGCACGGCCAGCATAGCCGACGTATCGATGCTCATCGACCTGCTGCTGTCTCAGGGCTGAGTCGTG
>CAZVMM010000125.1:0-2950 GCA_964628205.1 uncultured Muribaculaceae bacterium | reverse complement strand
TGATTCACAAGGCTGGTATCGAGATCAACCGCAAGGTGCTCGCCGACCTGGCCATGAACAACCCTGCCGCTTTCAAGGCTATTGTTGACGAGGCTAAGAAGCACGCCTAATCAACACGGGTTCTTTCCAAAGTATTAATTCCGCAAAATGCATTCTGGCTCCAACCGGGCAACTGCCCAGTGGAGCCAGATATTATTTTTGTCCTATTTGGTCTGGGTTCAGGATAGCGGGCTGCGGGAGGAAAATGGGCGGTAGATCCGTTCAGCTAGCCACATGACCGGGACGGACAGGAGATAGCTGGCAACCGCCACGGCGACAAAGATGAGCGGAGCATAGCGCAAACCGTACACCTGGGACTGGAACAGGTAATAGGCCAGCCAGGTGTGGATCATCCACATCGGCATCGACTTGCGACCCAGCTCTATGAACATGGCCCTGAGCCAGCGCGGCCACTTGACGTGGCCGAGCAGGATGACCATCAGCGGGACATAGATGAGGTAGGTGATCGAGTTGGGCTTGAGGCAGATGGCTACCACCAGAATGGCGATGGCTCCCACGATGCCCCACTGAGGGATGGGCCGGTTGAGCGGCAGAGATGTGCGCCGCAGCACGACGCCCATTGTGAAGGCCTGCAGCAGGTGCAGGCACAGCAATGGCTGATAGGCCACCATGTGGCTGTACAGGAAAGTGCCGTAACGGCTGACCAGGAAACTGGTGCACAAGAAGATGGCCGTCGTGATGATGACCGATGCCAGGTTGCCCACCCGCTTGATGCAGCCGATGATGTACAGGCTGAGCACACTCAGCACAGAGTAGGGGAGCAGGAACCACATCTCGGCATTATAGCTCACGTTCCACCCCAGCATGTTGAGCACGAGGGCCTGGATGCTGCCAGGATACTCTGCGGGCACAATGGCCCAGCCGAGGGCGACAAAGATGGCCAGCACAATCCAGTAGTGCAGGTATAGCCTCGCGGCACGGGCGAGTTGGCCCTTGGGTTCGAGTGTGCCCTGCTCATATTTGCAGGCCAGACCATATCCGCTAAGTATCATGAAGAAACTTACCGGCCAGCAGGCGCTGGCCAGCCAGGTGGCCAGCGACACATCCCCGATGTGGACCAGGGAGGTATATAACCACATGTGGGCACCGTTAAACAGGTGGTAAAAGATCATCATCAGGATGACGATGCCCTTGATCACGGTGCTGTTGTCTCTGGAAAGATTTAGCATATTATTGACGGTGTGACAGTAAACCGGTCGTGGTCTGCCACAACTTGTCGGTGACCCACATCACGGGAATCGACAGCAGATAGCTGACCAGGACCAGCGCAATGAATATCAGTAACGGGTAGCGCAGGGAATACACTTGAGGCTGGAACAAGTAGCTGGACAGCCAGGTGTGGATCATCCACATCGGCATCGACTTGCGGCCTAGCTCGCGCAGCATGGACAATAACCACCGCGGGTAGTTGATGTGGCAGAACAGGATGAGCATCAGCGGAGCGCATGCCATGTAGAGCAGGTACTGCTTGGTGGCGCAGAGCAGCAATGTCAGAACTGCCATCGCCGCGATGACGGCCCATTGTGGCATTGGCCGGTTGAGGCCGATGGTTGTGCGCCTCAGGAACACACCCACGACAAAGTAGTACAGGAACTGACCGAATATCAGCAGCTGGAACAGTGCCACATTGTGGTTGAGCAGGGCGCTGTTGCGGTTGATAAACAGGCTGATGACGATGTTGAGCACAGCCGTCACACCCACGCTCCAGTACGGGCCCACGCGCTCCACCAGCCCGATGATGCCGAGGCTGGCGATGCTGATGGCTACATAGGGCAACAGGAACCACATCTCGTGGTTGTAGGTCGTGTGCCAGCCCAGCATGTTTGCTATCAGTGTGCCCACTCCGCCAGGATAACGCTCCGGGTACATGAAATGCCCGATGGTGAGAAACACCGCCAGCACGATCCAGTAGTGCAGGTACAAGAACAAGGTGCGCTCGGCTTGATGCTTGGGCTCCAGCTTGCCCTGCTCGTATTTGCAAGCCAGCCCGTATCCGCTCAGCAGCAGGAAGTAGGGCACGCAGTTACAGGCCCCGGCCAGCCAGGCAGCCAATGGCGTGTCACCCACGTGGAGCAGGTTGACACACAGCGCGGCGTTGCCGTAGTCAAACAAGTGAATGAAGAGCATCATCAGAATGGCGATGCCCTTGATCACCGTGCTATTGTCTCGGGATAGAACGAGCATGATATCAAGCCAGAGGTTGAATGTAGCGCAAAGGTAATCATAATTAGCGACCTACACCATTTCCCGACTCAAAAAATACGGGGGACCGATAGGCCGCCACTTGTGGTTGCGTAATAAACAAGAATGGCTGGACGGGAAAATTGTCCAGCCATTCTTGATTGATGTTGGCATGCAGTGTGCGGTGCCGTGTTTACTCCTTGACAAGCAGCGTGCCGGTCTTGCCCTGCAGGGCCTCGCGAGCCTTGTCGAGCGAAGTGATCAGGGCAGTGCCGCCAGTGGTGTTCTCCACAAAGCTGATGCAGGACTCCACCTTGGGCAGCATGCTGCCGGGTGCGAAGTGGCCCTGCTGGATGTACTCGCGGGCCTCGGCGATGGTCATGCGGTCCAAATCCTGCTGGTCAGGCTTGTTGAAGTTGATGGAAACCTTCTCGACTGCGGTGAGGATAACGAGCATGTCTGCATTCAGGTCCAGGGCCAGCTTGGCACTGGCACGGTCCTTGTCGATCACGGCAGCCACACCCTCATAGTCGCCAGGGCCATTCTCCACAACGGGAATGCCACCACCACCCACGGTAATGACCACGCTGTGCAGGCTGACGAGCTGTTCCACGATGGGCAACTCCACGATCTTGACGGGGATGGGCGAGGGCACCACGCGGCGGTAGCCACGGCCAGCGTCCTCGACAAAGGTGTAACCCGTCTCGGC
>CAZVMM010000124.1:0-2976 GCA_964628205.1 uncultured Muribaculaceae bacterium | reverse complement strand
GTTGAAAATTGAGATGAAAAAAATTCTTTTAATTGCTGTTTTGGCTGTAGCCAGCCTTGCAGCTTATGCACAACCTCGTGCCGTCGGTGTGAACCTCGGTGGATGGTCTTCGCTCTCTTATCAACACGGCTTTGGTGAGAAGAACATGTTGGATGTAGCCGCTAACGTTATCCTGCCTATCAACAGTGGTGTCGGTGTCGGTGGTCACGTTACCTATGACTGGATTGACCCGTTCAATGCGCCTGTACCTTGGAACAACAAGGGTGAGTGGCACTGGTATATGGGTGTCGGTGGTTCCGGCGGTTTCAACTTCGGTGGCACCTACGGCAGCAAGACATACGACAGTTGGTGGTATGCCGGCGTAGCGGGTCATATCGGTATCGAGTATGACTTCTGGTTCCCGTTCCAGTTGTCGTTGGATTGGCGTCCGAGCCTTGGTGTTGGCACTGCTGACAACGGCAAGCTCGGTTTCAACCTCCCGGGTCTTTGGGGTGGTATCCAACTCGGTGTTCGCTACAAATTCTAAAAATTAAGCTTTATTCATAACGGATATGAAACGATTTATCATCTTATTACTGATACTGCCATTCGCTATTATTAGCCAAGCGCAAAAGAAAGTTGCTGTAATGGATCCTACGATTGAAGAAGGAAGCAAGGTTACAGCCACTGAGAAAGCGATGCTTCGCGGAGAGTTGCGTAAAGCAATTATTCGTGTGGATGGGTATGAGGCTCTTTCAAGAGCGGATGTAGATCGTGTCATCAATGAATTGGATTTTCAGTCATCCGGTTATGTCAGCGAAGGCGAAGCGCATCAGTTAGGTGAACTCTGTGGCGCGGATTATCTATGTATATCCAGCATCAGCAAGTCCGCCAAGCAATTCTATATTGAGGCTTATTTCGTAGATGTAACTACGGGTAAGATGCTCAATCCTGCTTCGCAGTTTGGTAGTTTGGAAGATGGTACCATCTCGGACCTGTATTTGGTATGTCAGGAACTAATCAAAGAACTGATCGGAAGTGCCCATACAGATACGCGGCCCATTGTGGAAGATTTCGAGAATGGCGAACCTACATGGGGATGGACTATCTTTTCCCGTGACAGCCGTAGCGTGCAGGTAGCTAATGGTCAATTACGTTTGACTAACTTTGCACGCACCGGTACCACTCAATCCATAGCTACCTTACCTATTGACATCAACAAAGATTTCAAAATCAATTTCAATTTCGTTATTAAGAAAGCAGAGATGTTTTCCTCTGTAGGAGTCAAGTTTGCCGGAGGTAACTCTATCACGGTGAATTCCGGTACTTGCTCCTATCAGGTGGGAGACAAGAAAAGTGTGACAGACGATGTCAAGATGGGATTAGGTCAAAATCGCCCGGTCTATATTGACATTGTCAAGAATCAAGGCAACGTAACCTTATTGGTGAATGGCGTGCAGGTTGTAAGCACACCCTGCGCGTTTACAACAAACCAAGTTGCCGTTTTTGCCGGTATCAACACGCTGGCTATGCTTTTGGATGTCACCATCACTTACCTGTAAGAAAAATCCTTATCATAAGGACACATTAACAATCTTTTATTAACCCTAAATTTTTATTCTTATGAAGCAAAAAAATCTGCTTTACGCACTTGCATTGGGTGCTATTGTACTCGTGCAATCCGGCTGTACATCTTATTCGTACACCTCACGTAGTACACGCGTAAACCAAAATGACATTTACGCGTCCGAGCAAGTTGCCGATGTAACTGTTGATTACAAGAAAAAAATCACAGCCACATCCGACTTCCAAAAATTCCCGAACCAAGCCAAGCAACAAGCCATCTACCAGTGCATCATGGACAATGGTGTAGATGTCATTGTTGACCCGATCTTCAAGATCGAGAATCGTCCTGTCACCGGTTATCGCGCAACCGTTACAGGTTTCGCAGGATACCTTAAAGTCGGTAAAAAAGAGATTGATCGAATGATCGAGAGCGGCTACAGCCGTGAAGACATTGAGAAGTATCTGTTGATGACCGATCCGAGTTTCTATCAGTATTATTATCAGAACGGCGGACAAGGCAGTGTTTATAACATTAAATGCGGAGGGGGCGCTTCGGCTCCGGCTCCTCAGATTGCCCCTATCGTTAATCTGAAGAAGGGCGGTAAGAAAGCTCCGGTTGCTCTTACCGGCAAACAAGCTGCTTACAAGAAAGCAAAACAAATTCGCGATGCAGGTATCGGTTTAACTTGCACCGGTTTCTTCTGCTGGATTGGCATTCCGATGATTGCGGCAGGTCAGAAGAGAATGAATGAGTTAAAATAAGTCGTTACCCTCTAAATTAGATTAATGTTATGAAACAGATAAAATTTTTCGCTGCCGTTGTTGTAGCAGCATTGGCATTGAGCAGTTGTTCCAGTTATTCGTTCACATCTCGTAGCACGAAGATTGAGCAAGAGAACATCACTGCAGTTGGCATGTTAGTAGACGTACGTCCGGACTTCACGAAGCGTATTATCGCAGAGTCGAGCAAATGCAAGACTCCGATGCAAGCGAAGGAAGAGGCTAAATACATCGCTGTTACCAGCAATAACTGCGACGTTATCGTTGACCCGATCTACAAAGTAGAGAAGAGAGGTCGTTTCTATCGCGCTTATTTGACCGGTTTCGCCGGCTTCTTCAAGAACCCGCGTACGTTGTATGAAGATATTAACCTGTTGAAGGGTGTATCGAGAGATGATATTGAGAAATATCTAATCTTGAAAGATCCGAGTCTGCTTGAGTTGATTAATCCGGCTCCGAACTCTGAGATTATTAACATCTACGATGGCGGCAAGCCTGCTTGCAAAGAGGCTCCGAAACAACCGGCAGCACCTGTAGCTCCCGCTCCCGCACCGGCACAACCGGCTAAGAACAAAAAGAAATAACATCTTATTGTCCGAATAAAGAAGAGCTCGCCTTCGGACGGGCTCTTCCCTATACTTCTATGAAACG
>CAZVMM010000123.1:0-2989 GCA_964628205.1 uncultured Muribaculaceae bacterium | reverse complement strand
TCTTTTGCTTCCTTCTATTTCTCACCGCACTTTCCTCCTCCGTAAAAGCCGACGGTGTCAAAGGAAGGGTTATCGATGCAGAAACCAAACAGCCTATAGCTGATGCCAACGTCCAACTCGTAATAACTGTAGGTGCCAGCCGGACCACTTCCTCGCAATCGACCGACAGTCTGGGAAATTTCACCCTCTTATCCTTTCTTACAGGCCGGGCTGTCATCAGCATCTCCTTTCTCGGCTACAAGACCTACACCAAAGCCGAATATCTCTTCTCTATCATGGAAAGCAACGACACTATTGACCTAGGAGACATCGAGCTGAAGCATTCGTCCACGATGCTGAAAGCGGTGGAGGTGACAGGCCACTTACCAAAGATAACAATGAGTGGCGATACCATCGTGTTCAATCCAGAAGCCATCAAATTGGAGGATAACGCAAAGATAATAGAATTACTGCGCAAGCTGCCCGGCGTCTCGCAGCACGATGATGGCAGTTTATACTGGAACAACAAGCCCATCCGGCTGATGATGAACGGCAAGGATGTCTTCAGCGAAGGTATGATCTCGCAACTTCCCGCCGACATCGTGAAGAAGCTGAAGCTCTACGACCGTGGCTCCAAGCTAGCCCGTCACACGGGCGTTAGCGACGGCAAGGAGGACAACGTGCTCGACATACAGATAAAACCAGGATTCATGGATAAGTTCTTCAGTACTGCCGAAGCACAATACCTCACGACCAATCACTACAAAGCCCACACAAACGGTATGCGGCTCTCCGACACTACGCCCATCATGTTCCTTCTCGACGCCAACAATATCAACGAGACATGGAAAATGAAAGCCAACAGCACCTCTTCGTCAGGCAACTACAACTTCGGCAAAGGACTATTCGGCGGAATCTCTTTCGGGCACAACTGGATGACCGAGGGTGCTGAGGACAACAACAATATCGCCTTCGGCCCCTACTTGGGACATCACGACGAGTGGACCGACAGCCATTCATCAACGCAGAATTATTTTCCCAACGAGGAGCAGACTTTCACGCTCAACAGAGCCCACACCTATAAGCATAATCTCTCTCCGTCGATAGACTTTCAGACGGATATCTATACCGATTCGGTAAACGAGGTGTACTTTGAGGCCAATTATACCTACACAAAGAGCCACACAAAGGACGAAAACCTGTTGACCCGCTACGATGAGGAGCCCTACGCGTTTGGCAGTTTCCCCATTGAAGAGACATTCAATGCTCAGCCGGGCACAGCGCTTTTCAACCACACGTTGCTGCGCAGCCGCGACCGCAGCTTAGCCAACAACGACCAAAACCAGATCAAACTGTCGTCACAGTGGTCTCACTTTCTACCCGACGAGAAGGGCGAGTTTGATCTCTCCGCCGAAAGTGAGTTGAATTCAAGCAATGAGCGCCAACTCATCAACCGCAACTACGACTATCTGCAACGGCAGCCCAGCATCGGCATCAACCAGTGGGGGCGCAATCCCATGCTGTCTGCCAACAACAGTATTAAGTCTGAGATTCAGTATACCTTCAGCGATAAATTTCTACTCGACCTCTCTGAAACCGTGGGCTACAACTTCAACCGCAACAATATCGACTTCTACGCCGACAGTCTCAGTGATGCTCCTGCCGACTATCATCCCTTGAACGCCGATATCGCCAACAGGCTCCGCTCTCATCAGAACACGTTCTACAACACGGTGGAGGCTTCATTGGTCTACAGCTTCTCCAAGCACAACACCATCTCGCCTTCCATTACCTGGAGTTGGTATCACGACCACCTTGACTATCAGCGCGGCAGCCTTGACACAGTGGCCACTCGCAGCACGCATCTCATTGCCCCGTCGCTGATATGGAGCTTTAAGATTGATCGTACACAGAGCGTCAATCTAGGATTATCCTATAAGAACACGCAACCCGAACTTACGCAAAAGCTGAACTATGCCGACAGCCGCAATCCTCTGAGCATCGAGCGGGGCAATCCCAACCTGCGCAATAGCGGCACCTATGAGGCAAGTGGCAACTATACAAAGTTCTTCCCGCGCCAACAGATCATGCTCAACACGGTGGTGGACTTTGTTCACGAGTCGTCTCCCCTCTCCTACCTGATGGCCTACAATAGCCAGACGGGCGGCTACACCATGATGCCCATAAACGTGAAAGGTGGCAACCAACTGGAAGTGCAATTCAACTACGAACAGAGCTTCGGACCCTTCTTCACGTTCAGGAATAGATCCAAAGCCACTTGGCAGCGCTCCTATGCCTATCTCACGATTACAGACGTAGACCAGCCACTCTCGCGCAACACAGAGCGTGGCTTCACGTTCAATGACAATCTCGATTTGGCTTATGAGACTGAAAATTTCCAGACTTCTTTATACGGAAGGCTCACCGCCAACAACTATCACTACACACTGACGCCTGCTTTCGACAACAAGCCGTTGGACTTCACCTATGGTTTGAAGACCTGGGTCAAGATGAACAAGATTAAATTCTCGTCCGACATCAGCGACGAGTTCCACTGCGGTTACCTGTCATCGAGCATCAACCGCCACCGCTGCATCTGGAACGCTTCGGTTTCATTGTCAGTGCTGAAGAATCTTGGAACACTCACGCTCGGCATGGACGATATTCTCAACCAGAGGAACAACTACAGCAGCAACGTGGGTGCATATCAGCGCGTCGAGTCGTGGAATGATGTCTACTCCCATTACGCCTACCTGAAGTTTGAATACAACATCCGTCCCAAGAAGAAGAAATAGACGTCCGATTACTTGCTCTTTCTTTCCAATGACATGAGTTGCATTAACCCCGTAGCCAGACCGAGACTTCGAGAAAATGCATTTCTAATAAAAAAAGTAGGAAAAAGTTTGCAGGTATCAGGAATTTGTTATACCTTTGCAGTCGCTTAACCAAAGCGGCTACGGTACCTTGTCCGAACGGTTAGGTAACGGTCTGCAAAACCGTTCAAGGCGGT
>CAZVMM010000122.1:0-3087 GCA_964628205.1 uncultured Muribaculaceae bacterium | reverse complement strand
TTGTCCTGTTCTTGGTTGTCTTTATCTCTAATCTCCATAAGGTTTATATTGTTTTTTCAATTTCAATGTTTATTTCGGTCTCGAATTGACGCACGTAGATGAAGTCGGTGATAGCGAAGCTCATGTGGTCAAACAGATGGTGGAAAGGCTGGATAAGATGCAAGTCTCTGGTAAGTTCGGGATCCAGCCCTTCGTTCCAGTTGGGCGGTGGGCATTCCATGCCTGTGAGATAATCGAAGGACTCGTCCACGTTCGATGGAAATGTCAGCGTTGGCAGCGTCACACCATCTTCATAGAGCGGGTTCCATCCGCTGTCGCAGATGGCGCACCACAGATCTGCCCTGTCATTATCCTGAATGGGATGTAATGCGGGGTAGTCGCAGCTGAGGAAACATTTTGCTTTCAGTTCGAGGTAATCTCCAAAGGATTTGTTGTCTCTGATGCTGTTCCACACAAGATGTGCACGGTCATACATTTCCCGCAAAGCAGCAGTGAGCGCATCATTGAAGGCGATGATGTCGGGTAGCATCTCCTCCTGATGCGCCAATACCCGCTCATTAATCATCGTCTTACGCAAGGACAACAGGCAATCACAATCCGAATAGTCGCATGGTGCATGCTCATATTTCAAGAGAATCTCCCTCTCAATGAGCTTGATATCGTGGTCTTGTAATTCAATCATAATTCACACATTGTTTTGTTTGTCGATGCAAAGTAAAATCACACCTCCGCCAATATGTGGCAGAGGTGCAATCTAAAGTTGTTTTTTCTGAAAAAAAGTGCTCAGTCAAGCGCTTGGTAGGTGAAGTCGGCAGCGCTCATGCAGGCTTTCTTGTAGTCGAACTGATACATCCTCATGTACTGCTCCTGAACCTCGACAGCCCCGTTGTAGAACGGGTTGAGACAGTGCTGACGGGTTGTTACCGTAATCACCATTTCGGGCGTGATGACTTGCCCGTTGACGCGCCTGGTGCGCTTCGGCGTAATTCTAAAAACTTTGCTCATAATAAAACGTTTTAAATGTGAAACAATATTGTAGTATTAAGTTTTACCATTCAGAATGCTTATGACTTCGTTGGCATTCGCCCTGGTAAATCCTTTCTTGCTGTCAACAGTCACAAGATGTGCTGATTGGTGATTAAAGTGAATAGAGTCTTCGAAGTCAAGGATGGCATAAAGGAAGTCTTGAGTCACATGAGTATTTAACCATGCGCCAATTTCCACGGCGGGTGCTATACCAAAGCCATACTCCTTCATTTCCAATGGCTCTCCAGTCACTGGATCCTTGTAATTATTTTCGGTCAGTATCGGAGTCATGGAATAATACTCTATTGGCATCTGGTATTTCTTCCACAACTCTTTGACTTGATGAGGGTCATCGCGACGGCAGATTGATGTGATGATGATTTTGCAGTGAGTCTGTTCCACAATGAATAGCAGATTCTCAACAGCATCTTTATTGCCTATGTCCATGATTCGTTCAAAGTCAATGAACAGAAACTTGTCCACAAGTGGATTCTCAGGCGCTGGCTCCAGTTTGGCTTTCAGGTCTTCTAATGCTTCTTGCACAGTATCTCCCTTGCCGATGATGTATTTCTGGGCTTCATGGAGCCAAAAGCTCCAATAATCAAGTCCGTCGTCATTGATTGCTTTGGGAACATCCCATGACTCAAGATTGAACGCCAAATATTCGTAAAGACTCTCGTGGTAGCGATCCCTGATGATGGTCAAGGGATAAATGAGATTGTCTGTTGTTTGTTCCATATTTCAAATATTATTAATTGTTTTGTCACCACAAAAGTAAAAGATGCCTCGGCCAATCTGTGGCAGATGTGCAAATATTTCAGCCGTTGAGTAATGCTATGGCTCGTTCGGCCGCTAATTCGGTTAATCCATCAAATGGGTTGGTCAGGATGAAATGAGGTAACTGTGAATCCAGTATCACATATTCATCGTCAATAATGACGTAACGAGCATCTGCTAAGGTGTTCTCGAAAAGCCAGAAGTCTATCTCAATGCCTTTGCTCTGTCTCACATCAAGGCTGAAAATGTCAATACTTGATGACCAGCTGGCACTGACAATCGATGGTGTGATGTCAATCACGCGACCCGGCAACTGCCGATCCGACCACATGTCCTGCATCGCCTCCAGCCCAAGGTACTTCCACGATGATTCAATGACGATGTCAGCATGAGTTGAATCAACGACCCGCTTTAACTGTTCAACGGCCACCGGATCAAAGAAAGGCCCATATTTGTCTCGAAATGGTTTCCCCTGAGACATCAGCAAATCCTGATAAAACTCAGTATTCAACACACCATCAAAGTCAAGAAACAGGTACTTGTCCATGGGCGCAAAGAAAAAGACAGCCCCTGCCATTCTGTGGCAGAGGCGCGTCCTGAAGATGATTTTTCTTGAAAAAACTTATACGATGGGATCTGGGCAGAAGTCCTTGCGCTTGCAGGTTTTGCAGTGCTTGCCCATCCAGACGTCGTCAAACTGCTTCATGGCTCGCTCGACGATTTGAGGGTCATCGGTAAGGATGCCGGCCTCGAAGTTGCGCTTATCGCTACTCTTCATGCCAATGCCAGCGCCCGTGAGGTTAGCGCTACCGATATACACCTCCTCGCAGTCAAACACCAGCATCTTGAAGTGCACCCGGGGACAAAGCACCCGCTCCAACCGGTCATACAGCACGGGATACCTGTCAAAGTCCTCCCTGAAGTTCGGCCCCGGCTCCTTAGCATGAATCAGCCTCACCTCAACCCCTCGCCTAATCAGCAACGCGATAACGGCGAGAAACGGCTTTTTCTCCTTGCCCACCTCCACATACAGGTCCTTGATGTCAGCCGTCCCTATCCACAATGAGCGCTTCACAGACTGCACCCGACCAAGCACCGCCCCATAATGGTCACTATTAGGAATGAACTTAATCATGCTTCAATAATAGCATGGATTGATTTGAACACCTGCTAAAGAAACTAGTCGGATGGGATAATACTAATCCAATTATATTTCATAAGCATATTCCCCATTCTGATTAACAAATGCTCTCGCAATATTGTAAGCAGTTTGGTAATCTTTTT
>CAZVMM010000121.1:0-3266 GCA_964628205.1 uncultured Muribaculaceae bacterium | reverse complement strand
GGCGCCTATCTGGCCAACGATGCCAAGGATGCCACGCTCTATGGCCTCTCTCAGGACGATGTCACTGCCCTGGAGCAGATGATGGACCACATGAGCGAGGAACTGCCGCCCATGCAGGGCTTTATCCTGCCTGGCGGAACACGCCTGTCGGCCCAGGCCGACCGCTGCCGCACCATCACCCGCCGTGCCGAGCGCCGCGTGGTCACGCTGGCCCGCACCGCCACGGTCGATGCGCTGGTGCTGGAATACCTGAACCGATTGAGCGATTTCTTCTTCGTTTTCGCAAGATACAACAACATTCATAACCAAGTAGAGGAAATTTATTGGGATAAGAATGCTTAGAATTGAAAAATAGTATTACTTTTGCACACAATTTTTAAAACACAGGATATTTTCATAAAAAAAGCGAACAAGAAAGACTATGTATTGGACACTTGAATTGGCTACCAAACTCGAAGATGCTCCATGGCCCGCTACCAAGGCCGAGCTCATCGACTATGCCGTGCGCAGTGGCGCACCTCTCGAAGTGATAGAGAACCTGCAGGAAATTGAGGACGAAGGCGATACCTATGAGTCCATCGAGGACATCTGGCCCGACTATCCGACCAACGATGACGACTTCTTCTTTGACCCTGACGAGTATTAACATTACGAGAGAAACAATGAATCATAACGGCAACCCTGGACTCCATTCCACGGTTGCCTTGCTTTTAGCACTACGGCACGGTTTTTGCAGTAAAACTTTCAATAAGAACAACCGAGAATAACCCGATTATGATCTACACCTGTCCCAAATGCGGCAAGAAGATGGACTTGAGCACCGAGGTGCTCATCAACAGTGACTACAAGGTGGTCTGCCCGCAGTGCCTGTGCCAACTGCAGATTGTTGGCGACTATGCCTATATCCCCAGCGAGACGCTTGACCTTAATGACACGGCCGAGCGGTCACGCACCATCAACTGTCCCCACTGCGGCCATGAGGCCAGCACGGGCGCCCACTTTTGCCCCAACTGCGGCAAGAGTTTTGACACCCCTGCTTCTCCGACAGGTGCCGTGGATATTGCTCCCGAAGAGGTCACCGTTTTGCCGCCACCACTACCAGGCAGTGACCCGCTCTACCAGGATGCCTTGCAGTTCCTGGCCCATTGCCATGCCATCACGCCCATGATGCTGCGCGATCACTTCCGCATCAGCGATGAGCGCGCCGCAGAACTCATCCGCCAGCTTGAGGAGGGTGGAGCCATCGGGCCTTACAATAACGGCGGGCCTCGACAAATTCTCATACCCCATACCCGATTATACGACAGGCCCCCATACCAGGAACCATCCCAACCAGGCCAAACTCCTCATCAAAACCGTCCTCAACGTGGAGGTATTGGCTGTTTCAATTGGTTTATAATCATTAATTTCATCATCATACTCCCCCGGGCCTGCACGGGTTAAAAATCTGAAATGTAAGAAAAATAGCGGCGATTTCGGTGGAAAAGTGTTAATTTTGCGTTCTCAATCCAGTTGAAACGACAAAGATGGCACAGGACCCGCTGAACACGCCGATGATGAAGCAGTTCGTCGAGATGAAATCCAAGCATCCCGACGCTATTCTGTTGTTCCGCGTGGGCGACTTCTATGAGACCTACATGCAAGACGCCATCACTGCCAGCGAGATTCTGGGCATTACCTTGACCCGCCGCAGCAACGGTGCAGCTGCCGCTACCGAGATGGCGGGCTTCCCCCATCACGCACTCGACACCTACCTGCCCAAGCTGGTGCGTGCTGGCAAGCGTGTCGCCATCTGCGACCAGCTGGAAGATCCCAAGCTCACCAAGAAACTAGTCAAGCGCGGCATCACCGAGCTGGTGACGCCGGGCGTGGTCGTGGGCGGCACGATGCTCGACCGCAAGGAGAACAACTTCCTCGCGGCGGTCCACTTCGGCAAGAAGGCCATCGGGGTGTCGTTCCTCGACATCAGCACGGGCGAGTTCCTCACCGCCGAGGGCAACGAGGAGTATGTCGATAAGCTACTGGTTAACTTTTCGCCCAAGGAAGTGCTCATCGAGCGCAGCAACCGTCAGCGCTTTGCCGCCACCTTCTCGTCACGTTACCTGACGTTTGAACTCGAAGACTGGGTTTTTACCCTTGAGTCGGCCAACGACAGGCTGTTGAAGCACTTTGAGACCCGCAGCCTCAAGGGCTTCGGCATCTCGAGCATGGACAATGCCATTATCGCTAGTGGGGCCATCCTCCACTACCTCGACATCACCCAGCACACCCAAATCGGGCACATCACCACCCTGTCGCGCATCGAGGCCGAGCGCTATGTGCGCCTCGACAAGTTCACCATCCGCAATCTGGAGCTGGTGGCACCCATGAGCGACGACGGCACATCGTTGCTCGACATCATCGACCGGACCATCTCGCCGATGGGCGGACGCATGATGCGCCGCTGGGTGCTGTTCCCCCTGCTCGACACCAAGGCCATCAACCGCCGCCTGGACGTGGTGGAACACTTCATGCGCGACTCCGACGGGCGCGACCTCATCAAGCAACGCCTGGAGCTTATCGGTGACCTCGAGCGCCTCACCAGCAAGGCCGCCGTGGGCCGCATCACGCCCCGCGAGCTGGTGCAGCTCAAGAGCGCGTTGCAGGCCATCGAGCCCATCAAGCAGTACTGCCAGCAATCGGCATGTGACGTGCTGAACAACCTGGGCGAGCAGTTGAACCCGTGCGCCCTGATACGCGACCGCATTGACCGCGAAATCAACCCTGACGCCCCCAACCAAACCAACCGGGGCAATATCATCTGCCGCGGTGTGGACCCGCAGCTCGACGAGTTGCGCGACATCTCCAGCAGCGGCAAGGACTATCTGGTGGCCATGCAGCGCACGCTGAGCGACGCCACGGGCATCCCTAGTCTCAAAATTGCTTATAACAACGTGTTTGGCTACTATATCGAGGTGCGCAACACCCACAAGGACAAAGTGCCCGAGGAGTGGATACGCAAGCAGACGCTGGTCAACGCCGAGCGCTACGTGACCCAGGAACTCAAGGAATATGAGGAGAAAATTCTGGGTGCCGAAGAGAAAATCCTCATCATCGAGGGCCGCCTGTTCAACGAACTGGTGACCGCCGTGACCGAGTATATCCCCGCCATCCAGAACGACAGCGCCATCATCGCCCAACTCGACTGTCTGAATGCCCTGACGCGCGTGGCGATGGACAACCGATACAACCGTCCCGTTCTCGACGACAGCCTGGACATCGACATC
>CAZVMM010000120.1:0-3357 GCA_964628205.1 uncultured Muribaculaceae bacterium | reverse complement strand
CATAAAAACATGTGGCACGGGGGTGGAATGATTACCGTCACGGGGGTGAGGGCGGGGAGAATGATTACCGACAAGGGGGTTAGGGCGGGGATAAACCCCGCCCCTACGAACCCACCACTTCAAACGACGTTTAGGGTCGGAGACAATTCCCCGCAGTTCAGTGTCAAGGGTGCCTCTACGGTGGAAATAGCGACATCACAATCGTTATAGTTTCACACTCAAGATGTGGCAGAAAAAATGCGGCGGGGTGTGGGGCCCCCGCCGCATGATAGTTGGTAAAGACAATAATGCTTGCCGTATATTACGGACTATTTATGTAAGTTCTTATAGAACTCGTCTTCTTTCTTCTTCTCTTCTTTCGTGACAGGCTTATTGTCTGTCTTCAAAGGAGCTTTAGGATCAAAGACAGCCTCTACATGACGGCCTGCACGAGGCAAAAGCTGTATACTCACGGCCTGGCAGTCTCCCGTGTTCAGAGAACCAAAGTAGTTGAGAACTATAGAATCGCCACCTTGTACAGCACCAGCCGTATAGATCGCCTTGCGCACGTCTACGTCAACTCCGTTTCCATCTTTCTCGATTTTCATCACAGAGTCATTGATGTCTTTGACCAATGCATGTGTCATTTGCTCTTTTCTTGAGCAGCTACCCAATAAAATGGCAAAGAGGGCCACCAAATAAAGAAATATAGTCTTCTTCATGATCGTAATCTATAGAAAAGAGGGGACGGTCATTGTAATATGAACGTCCCCTGATATGTCTAATCAAAGAGAGCCTAAACTCTCAACAAATTATTACTGCTTCTTCACAGTCACAGGAACAGAGATGGTAACGGGCTGTCCGAATACATCCTCTGCCTTGATCGTCAGCGTAGAAGCCACATCAGCCGTCGGGTTGGTGGTGCCACTCTGCGGAGTGAACTCGATGTTGTTGCCATTGATCTTGGCAGTGAAGTAGTCTGCGTTCTTGCTGACATTAGATATCAACTCAACAGACTTGAACTTGTAGCAGTTCTTCAGCTCAGACAACTTCTTTTCGCCCAGCTTGGTAGCATTATAAGCATTGGAACTAACGAACTTATCAAGGCTGATCTTCTGCCCCGTTGTCTCATAGTTCAATGAGAGTGTAGTAGCCTTGTATTTCTTCGTCTTTGAATCAAACTCCATAGGAGCCCACTTCATGACAGGATAAGCGAGAACATCGCAGTAGACAGTGTAGAATGCATCGGCTGTCGGCGCATAGTACTTGCCATAGGCCCACTTGCCATCCACCTTGCTCTTGCTTGTGCTGATGCCACCATAGTTGTATGTGATGGAAGTAGCATGCTTGGTAGAGTTGTCGATCAACTTGGAAGCAACCCGCAGTGTGAAGTCCTTAGGATAAGCAAAGTAAGTATCCTCGAACTTGTCGCCTGTAGTTTTGGCGAAATTCACAACATAGTTAAAGATGCTGCCATCATTGAAGTTGATGACATTTGTCATGTCCATAGTACCCTCGGAAGCAGGAGCTTCTGCATTCCATTTTGCTGGATCAGCCTCACCATTAGGCAACAGATAGCAGGTATAAACGCCATTCACAATCTGGTTGTCCTTCACGGAGTAGTCCTTACGAGCCTCAGGCAACTTCTTCGTTGCGGAGATGGTGACGTTCATCAGAACGTTGCCAGCCCGGTTCTTGATCTGAGCGGTCTGAGTGTAGGTCTCACCGTCGACATATTGAGCGGCGTCGTTAAAGACAACCTGAGCGTACTTAGCCTTGGAAAGCTCAGATGTAGAAACGGGCTTCTCACCCTTCTCATCCTCGAAGAAGTTCACAGTGAATGCGGGAGAAGTCTGGTCGGCATTCTCGCTGCCATTGAAGCCATACTTCTGGTTTGAAGTAGCAGGTGTCCATGCGCTCAGGTTACCGTCGACCAGTCCGTCAACAGCGAAGATAGCACTCCTGCTGTTATACTTTGCAGAAGCAACAACTTCCTGAGTACCCAGGTTCTTGCTCTGTGCTTCCTTGCCCAATGTGACATAGAAGGCACGTCCATCAGGATCTACGAGTGTACCGTCGAGGTTGACAGCATAGACACGGAAACCGATGATATCGCCAACATCCTTAGAAGAGTTGATACGGATGGTACCTGTATTGCCAGTGAACATGGTGGCCTTGGTCACTACTGTGCCCTCTACATTTGTAACACCGACATTGTCGTAAGTACCTGCACTCCAAGCGTTCAGCTCAGAAGGAGCAGACTCCAATGCGAAGTTGTTGTCAAGCGTCACATAGAAGCCCTTGATAGGCTTGTCGGAAGGATATGTGATGGTGATGTCCTTGCCCAACTCAACAGGCAGGAGAGAAGCATACTGACGGTTATCATAGTCGTTGTAACGGTCAGCAGCGTTCTGCTTGTCACCCTCAGTGATGACAGTTGTAGCCGGCTTGCTGTTGTCCAACCATACCAACTCCTTAACTTTATCCGTATTTGTCCAGTCGTCACAGAAATGGTAGCGGTTGCGAATCTGAGCGATAGGCTTGTCGTTGACCTTGAAGTCGCCGGCATACTGCCCACCCTGCTCATTGAGCGTCAGGTCGTAGTCGGTCACGATACGAGCGTCTGGATCGTTGTCCTTGCTGTCCTTGATAGACACGCTGTAAAGGATCTTGCCATTGTCTGTCTCTGTAGCAGCCTTCAAAGCGTCCTCGTTGAAGTCGGACTTCAGGTTGAACTTGACAACCCACAAGCCGCTCTCTACAGCACGTGTAGCCAGACCGGTGTAGCGGTGCACGTCGGTGCACTCTACGAAGTCGAGCTCCTTCTTCTGAGAGTTCATCAAGTGGATGTTAGCCTTGTCGAGTGTGACAGCTGTCGGGTTGACACGGATCAGGACGCTGTCGCCCTGCACTGCGTACTGTCCATCCTTGAACTCAAAGACTTTGTCTGTAATCTTCAGATCGCCGAAGGTATTAGCCTTCTCAGCTACAGAAGTGAATGTCAGCTCATGGTCGAACGCATCTGCGCCATTCTCGTGAGTGTTGAGGAAGAGATCTGCGGAAGCAATCTTGTGGCTCAGGTCAAGCACGAACGGCACAGCATTGCCCTGTGCGTCCTTCACTCCGTAGAGTGTCAGCATGTCACCATCCTGAACAGCGGTGATCGTGCCAGGAGCCAGGAAGCTGATGTCGGTAGCGCTTACCACATACTTCTTCTGTGCAGCATCGTAAGTGTACTTGTCGAACTTGCCGGTTGTAGCGTTAGGAACATAGTAGTCACCGTTCAGGCCGTCCTTGCCATTGACACCGTCCTTACCGTCTTTACCGTTCAGGCCGTCCTTGCCATTGACACCGTCCTTACCGTCTTTACCGTTCAGG
>CAZVMM010000119.1:0-3359 GCA_964628205.1 uncultured Muribaculaceae bacterium | reverse complement strand
TGGCGGTCACTGGGCCGACTTGACGGGCTCGAGCACGATCAGGTTGCTGATCGACGTGCCGCCGTAGTTGTAGCCGTCGCTGTAGGTACTATAGTAACGGTACAAGCCGGGCTTTACCTGCTTGCCATCGAGGCCGGTGAGGTTCCAAGACACGGGGAAGCTGGTGGTAGACGTCTTCCACACCAGGTTGCCCAGAGCATCGGTCACGCGAACCACATAGTTTGCTCCGCTCTTGACGTTACGGCTCTCGCTGACATCAAAGTTGACCGCCGTGTCCTTGTTCAGGTAGACGGGCAGCTTGTCGGCCACGAGGGTGGCCTGGCTGTTCTGGCCCACGACGATGGTGATGGTGCGCGAGGCGGTCTGTCCCACCAGGTCACAGGCGGTGAACGTCAGCGTGTGCACGCCGGGAGCCAGTCCCGACAGCGGATACTCGACGCGCATCGACTTGCCGTCTTGTCCAGCGGTCACATGGCCCATCAGGTCGCCGCAATCACGCTTGCCGCCGTCGATGAGCAAGCGGGTGGCATTCTCCACATGATTGGTCTGCAGATTCAGGGCCTCGTTATCGCTGGCGGTGACATAGAGCATCGCATCGCTGCCCACGGTGGCCCCATCGGCAAACGTGGCCTCGTCGTTGACATACATCGCGTCGATGACGGGAGGCTGACTGTCGCTGATGGCCTGAGAGGCATCGAGGGGCGCCATCGTCACCCGGTTGGTCATGCCATTGACCATCAGGGTGGAATTGTCCTTGTGGGCATACACGTGCAGCGCCACCGTCTCGTTCGAGGCCAAGGGCTTCTCAGGGACCACCATCTGGCCATGGAACACGCCTGCGGTCACGCGGCCCGACACCTCGCCCAGCATCGCCCGATTGAAGTACACCTCACTGGTCGATGCTGCAGTGGAATCGTTGCCGATGAACAGGATTTTCTTGTCATAGAGGGTGATGGTCGCATCGCCGTTGAAGGTCGGGTCGAGCTTGCCCGCGGCATCGAGCACACGGGCCTCGAGGGTGTAGCGCTGCAGGGGCTTGATGGTGGCCATGGCTGCCGTGTCGGTCATGTCGGTATCATTAATCTTGACGATCTGGAACCGTGGTAGCGGATGGTTGACCTTCATCGCGGGGTCGCCCAGCAAGAAGAACTTCATCTTGTTGTAGTCAGTGCTCGTGAACACGAGTTTGGACTTGCGGCACACCTCGCCCAGGGTGGGCATCACGCCGTTGGGCTTCTCACCCAGCAGGCACTTGATGAAACTGGTGTTGAGCAAGTGGTTGCGGTTGGAGAACACCATGCGGCTGGACGTGAACAGGGCGATGGCTCCACCATGGCGCTTGTGGAACATCCACTCGGCAATGCCGTGCGACCCGTTGTCATAGCGGGCCACGTTACAGCATGCCGTGGACATGATGGGCAGATGCCTGTAATTGGTTGTGAGCACATCATGATTGTCCCACAGGTTGCTGTACTTGGTAAAACCGATGGAGCCGGCATGGCCCACGTAGGTCACAAAGTACATTCCCTGCTTGAGCATATTGCGCATCAGCTGCTTGGCAACCGTCGAGGTGAAGTAAGTCACCCGGGTCTCAAACACCCCGTTGTCCTCCGGATTCTGGCGCGGATACTGGGAGTTGTGGATCGTGTTGGCGTGCATGCACGTGTTCAGGTCGTTATCAATCAGATTCCTGTAAATCTCACCCTGGAACATGTACTCGCCGCCGTCAGGCGAGTCGCTCACCACCAGCGTGTTGTTGCGCCACACGCCATAATCGGGATTGGCATAGTACTCGATGATCTTGTCGACATCATCACGAGCCTCGTCCACACTGCTGCAGGTGAAACGTCCCACGCCCACCGACATCTTGTCACTGGCCACATTGACACCCGAGTTATCGGCCAGGATACCAAAGAAGTCATCGCTGGTGTAGGAGTAATCCTCCAGATAACTGTTGTCGCTCTGATAGGTAAGCAGGTTACCATCGACCTTGCCAAAGATCTCGCGGTTGTCGAGAGAGCCGTTACCGAAGAGCAGCAGGTTCTTGAACTTGCCGGGATTGCGGTCATAGAGCATCTTGCACAACAGGCGGTAGGCCATAGCGTCGCGCGTGCCACTGGAGAACTCGTTGAAAATCGCCTCCTGGTCGACCACGGCCACATCGATGCCATCAACGGCACGGTGCAGGTCGGCAAGACGCTCGGCCTGCTCGCGGTAGAGTTTGTCGGTAATGATCAGGAAGTCGGGGGTGGGCATCGCGTGCAGGTTCTGGTTGGCCACGGGTCCGACGACAGTAACCTTTTTCAGGGTCTGGGCCGGATCAAAGGCCACATACAGCACATTGAGCATCGAGTTGGCATAGAAGCAATAGCCACTCCCCGAGGCGTCATCATAGGGGGTGAGCTGCACCGACACCGGGTCGGAGGGATTGCTCACGAGCCACACCCGAGTGGTAGCAGTGGCACGGGGCAACATGTAGCGCTCGTTGCCATGGCCCATAGCATAACCCATTAGCATCTGATTTCCCGCGTTGCCATCAATGACGTTGTTGCGCTTATACGTGATAATGAAGTAGTCAAGGGCTTGCAACAGGGTGTTGTAGGTCGTGGAGCTGGACACCTTCAGCACGGGTTCGAACTGACCGCGCTCGCTGGGGTGCGACAACTTCAGGTTGGCATAGGGTGAAGCCGTGGTATAGAAGGTGTGGCTATCGGTCGTGCCCATGATGCGAGAGGAGCTTGGGGTGTAGGTCACGGTGTCCCCAACACCACCACTGTGAATGACACCCGACACATAGCCCACCACCGCCCCATTTTTCTGGTTGTAATTCAGGTTGGCGGCCAGACAGGTGTTCAGGACCACGGTGCTGTCGGCTAGCCCGGGCAGATAGTAGTCCACCATCACGCGCGAGCCGATCATGTTCTCGCCCTGCATCTCCTTGCCCGTCTGTGAGCCCGATACCAGCTCTTTCTCATGATAGAAGTAGTTGAGGCTAACCTGCGTGTCGACAGGGCTGGCCACGGTGGGTTGTTTCATGTCCTCAAGGCCCAGCTCGGGAGTGTCATCCTCGGTCAGGAAGTAGCAGCCCACCAGGCTGTAGGGGTTGAAGGTGCGGATAAAATGAGGTGTGCTCGTGGGTGTCGTCAGGGACAGGTTGATGGGACCGATGCCGTAAAAACACATCTTGTCGCCAACGCGCATCACGGGCACGGGCTGCAGGTCATCGGGGGCCTTGCCGTCCAGCTTTTCGCTCATGCGCGCGCCACCGTTGCCGTAGAGCCTCACCTTGGCGGGGTCGTTGAAGCCCATCGTCCGCAGCTCGTCATAGGTTATCTCATACACGCCGGTCTCGGGCACCG
>CAZVMM010000118.1:0-3385 GCA_964628205.1 uncultured Muribaculaceae bacterium | reverse complement strand
ATGGTAGGAGTCGAATTTTTGATGCTGTTTGGCTTTATACCAAAAACAGCTTCAATTTCTTTCCAAGCATTTTTGCCTCTTAAATTGGCTTTAACATGTGCGTCTGAGATCAAACTCTTAGATGTGTCTTTCTCTGTATTAATTACTTCAGAAGCTTCTTTAAACTCTTTCTCATTAAAGATTAATTGCATTAGGAAATAAAGATAAAAATTATTTACCTTCCATATGAGTTTATACGGAATCTTTCGGGTGAAGTTGCTTCTGTCTCCTGTGAAAAAGAAGGTCAGAAGTTCTTCAATATCATCATAATCATCATATAGCTTCTCTGTGGTAACAAGAGAAGGAATGGTTCCGAATTCTTCCGTTGTATAACCTTCAACGAGGCCCTCAACAAGCATTTTAATCACCTCAGGCTTTTCATCTAAATGGATATAATAATTTGTATCCTTCTTTCTTGTTTTTTTCTCATCACCAGAAGTTGGGGATTGATTGTCTTCTATTCGTTCTGAATCAGTATTGGAATTCAGACTTGAACCTTCTCCATTATTTGTATCGTCTAATTCAGTTGATGAGCTCGTGGTTTGTTCTCTCTTTTTTCTAGCGTCATTTCTAGCATCAATAAGTTGTTCCGTCTCCTGATAACACCATTCTGAGTATAAGTACATAAAGTCCCACAAATCGTTTATCTCAAAGAAATGATCGATACCTTTCGCTTCATTTGGAAACGCTCCCCATAAAAATTCTAAATACGCATAAGACACACCAATAAAGAGACCAAATACTTTCGATGATGGAGAATCAGAGGTAAACCATTCAATTCCATTCAATGATAAATACTCTTGCATCTCATCTATAGGAATATCTCTTGAAGAAATAGTTGACTCTAATGCAACAGCTACAGGATACAAGTTTGCATAGATAATAGATAAACTATCTGCTAGTCTTTCGTCAGATTGCTCAATGACTTCTTCAAATAGCTCGAAATCATTCTTCCTAATAGACCTTAGAAGTTTGTACTGTGTTTTTAAGCTGATTGATACTTTCTTTTTTTTATTCTCGCCTAATAGAATAAAAAGCATTAAACCTGCGAATTTCTTCGTTTCTACCATTTTTTTGAACAAATGCTCTAATGATAGAAATTTATCTTCATCAATTTTTGGGAGACTAAAAGTTAAAGTCATTATATCTTCTGTGATCCTGTCTTTTAACATCACTTTTAACATCTTGATTTGAGTTTTTAAAGGAAGATGTTCAATGACGGTCAGAAGATACCCCCCGAATATTAGTGTAAATATTGAAACATTGTTAAGTTCTTCAATTTTATCTTTGGGATACTTGTTTTTTATAGAGTCCCTCTCTTCGCTGTTCTCACTACTTGAATCAAGATACTTTAACAGATCATCTCCGGGCATTACAAAAAGGTCACAAGACCTGTTTCTAAGATAATCATAAAATGGTTCTATTCCTTTAAACCCTTCAACTCCGTCAATACTTTCTATTTTCCTTAAAATATCACTGAACTCTTTGGCATGATTCTGCAATCTTTGAATCATCCGTTCAATCTTTTTTTTCTCGCGATTAAAAATAGCCATAATAAGTGAAAATTAATAACAGTGATGAAATATGATTAGCATGCTCCCTGATTAAGCTTGGCTTAAATAGAATTGCAAATATCGGAAAAAAATCAAAAATACAAACGATTTATGGAGCTTTAAACTATTTGGTGATCGTTGCCAAGCATCTTGACTAGTTGCTCCCTTTGCTCTGGTGTCAAGTTTTCTACAAATCTCTCCAGTTTAGAATCATTACTCGTTTCAAATATCTTCTGCATAGCTGCGTCCTCGACGCTTGTATCGAATTGGCCCATGTAGCCCTCGGTGGTTTTAAGCGAGGAGTGAGCAAGTAAACCCTGAACCACCCCAGAGTTCGTCCCTTTATCCTTCGCTAGTTTAGCAAAAGAATGGCGGCTCACATGGAACGACAGGTGCTTCTCGATGTCTGCTAAACTCGCAATCTCCTTTAGGTACTTGTTCAATAGAGCCGTCTTTGCCGAGATGTCATTAAATAGGGCTGTTTTAAACTCAACGGACATTGTGTCCTTCTCGTCTTGCGTTACAGCCTTTGAATAGTCTTTAGTTCCGTCGAGCAGAGGGAAAATATAGTCATCTCGCTGGTTGTCTTCTTGGTCATAGCAATCTAAAATGGCTCTGGCTTGAGGTATGAGGATAAGATCTCTCATTTTATGGTTCTTGCCCATTTGGTAAATCAATCGGCCCCCTTCGACATTCCGCCATCGCAATTGCAACAGGTCTCCAACCCTAATGCCGGCACAGTAGAAGCTAAAGAGGAAACAATTCCTAGTATGCCATTGCATCGAGCCCTCATCAAGATCCAACTTAATTATACGATCTATTTCATCAACTTCCAGCTTGTCCTTCGTGGTCGGAAGCCAATGGAACTCATAATTCAGGAACGGATCCTTGTCTGCACTAAGAAAACCTAACTTCACAGCTTTTCTCGTTAGTGTTCTAAAACGTTTCATGTTGTTCAGAACGGTGTTCTTGCTTAACACCTTACCAGTATCTTTCTCCCTTTGGTTTGGTAGCCGCTGCAAGAATTTCTCAAATTTGTCCAAGAAGGGGACTGTTAGGTCAACGAACAAGATGTCCGGCATCCGCCGACTTTTTCGGAATGCATCTAGCTTATGGGTTAAGTCGCGAAATTGTTTCCAGTAACGAATCTGGCCATTATTATGGAGGTCCTCGCAGTGCTCTTTTGCAAATTCCAGGAAAGATGCTGCAACTGGCCCCTCTTCAACTTTTGCTTTTACAATATATGGCGTGACAACTCCCTGTTCTTCAAGAACGTCACTATACGCTGCCTTGGCTTCAGCCAGTTCTTTTGCTAACGTCTCATTCTTCTTTGCATACTCGGGGTCGCTCTGCCGTATCCAGTTCTCGTTTCTAGCATTCTTATTAAACCAGGTTTTGTTACGTACAGTAACGCTAGTTTTGTGGTATTTTCTCTTGCCATTTTGGGTTATCCTCAGTAAGATAACATACTCACCGAAACGATTAGCCCGGACATCGATTTGGAATGCAAACGTGAGATGTTTAGATGAAGCCATAAAAATTCTATTTTGAGTTTTTTAGACATTAACGTAACTTCCACGCTACAAAGGTAATAAAAAAAAGAATTCTGCTGGAAATTTGCTGGAAAATTTTTGTGTTTCTATTACTTTTTGGCGTTTTTTGTTTCCAACCCGATAATATGTAAATAACTGAAATAAAAGAACTTACATGAAACAATTTGAAATAACTGGAAATATTTGTAGTCCGGCTCTGGGTACGAGTTTGACTCGAAAATAATCGCTAAAGCCTTGAAA
>CAZVMM010000117.1:0-3404 GCA_964628205.1 uncultured Muribaculaceae bacterium | reverse complement strand
GCGCCCGACGACTTCACCGCACGCGTCCTCGCCCTCGCCAACACTTTATCAGACAACAAGGACAACCTGTGATACCGGCCAACAAGCCGTCATCTTATCGATTAGCAATTATTGTCCACCCTGCTCCTGCTGTTTCTTCTTGATATACTCCTCGCGGGCGTGGCGCAGGCGGCGCTGCCGCTCTGCTTCGCGGCGGCGACGTCGCTTCTCGGCATCCTCCTGCCGGTATGCAAAATCGTTGTCTGCCATAATCTAGAAACGACAACGCTGTCGTTTTATTTTATTATGATGAAAACAAGAAATACAAGAAATACAATTACCTGTAAATCAGATATATAAATTACGTTTCTTGTTTTCTCTTTTAACGTTATTCCTTGTGGAAGGTGTCGCTGAACAGGGTGCGGTTCATGATGCTCCGGCCCAGGGTCAGCTCGTCGGTATACTCGATCTCGTTACCCACGCTAACGCCCCGCGCCAGGATGGTGATCTTCACATCAGGATAAGGGGCCAGGCGGCGGAAGATGTAGAAGTTGGTCGTGTCGCCCTCCATCGTCGCGCTCAGGGCCAGGATCACCTCCTTGACTCCGCCATCACGCACGCGCTGCTCCAGGCTGTCGACCTCGATGTCACCGGGGCCGATGCCGTCCATGGGCGAGATGAGACCGCCCAGCACGTGATACAGCCCGTGGTGCTGGTGGGTGTTCTCGATACTCATCACGTCCTTGACATTCTCGACGACACAGATGGTGCCCGCATCGCGCGACGGATTACCGCAGATGGGGCACACCTCGGTCTCGCTGATATTGTGGCACACCTTGCAATACCGTATCTCGCGGCGCAACTTGATGATCGCCTCGCCAAACGACACGGCTTCCTGCTCGTCTTGTTTCAGCAGGTGCAGCACCAGGCGGAGCGCCGTCTTGCGACCGATGCCCGGCAACTTGGCGAACTCACTGACCGCCGACTCCAACAACCGCGAAGCAAATTCCTGTTCCATCTGTCTTGTTACTGATTATTGAGTGGGCAAAGTTAGTCATTTTGTCACGCCTTGGGGCCGATTTCACAATATTTAATCATTATAAGTTGCATTTTGCTTGTGGCAGTGGGGGGAAATGCCTACCTTTGCAGTGGTAAAATTTCATTATTAAAAGCATTACTGAATTAAAAGAAAGATACAATCATGGCATTAACTAATGACAAATTGGTCATTGTCGGCGCTGCCGGCATGATCGGCTCTAACATGGTACAGACCGCCCTGACGATGGGCTTGACAACCGACATCTGCTTGTATGACGTGTTCTCGCCCGAGGGCGTCGCTGAGGAGATGCGTCAGAGTGGTTTCAATGATGTGAATATCACCGCCACCACCGACCCCAAAGAGGCTTTCACCAACGCTAAGTATATCATCTCGAGCGGTGGCGCTCCCCGCAAGGCCGGCATGACCCGCGAGGACCTGCTCAAGGGTAACTGCGAGATCGCTGAGGGTCTGGGAAAGGACATCAAGACCTACTGCCCCAACGTGAAGCACGTGATCATCATCTTCAACCCCGCCGACCTGACGGGTCTGGTTACCCTGCTCTACAGCGGCTTGAAGCCCAACCAGGTGACCACCCTCGCCGCGCTCGACACTACCCGCCTGCAGAGCGCTCTGGCCAAGAAGTTTAACGTGATGCGCAACGAGATCACGGGCTGCGCCACCTATGGTGGACACGGTGAGCAGATGGCTGTGTTTGGCAGCCACGTCGAGATCGCCGGACGCAAGCTGACCGACATCATCGGCACCGACGAGTTCCCCGCCGAGGAGTGGGAGCAGATGAAGACCGACGTCACCAAGGGTGGTGCCAAGATCATCGAGCTCCGCGGCCGCAGCTCATTCCAGAGCCCTGCCCAGATGTCCATCGAGATGATCCGCTCGGTCATGGGTGGCGAGAAGTTCCGCTTCCCCGTCGGCACCTACGTGAGCAACGACAAGTACGACCACATCATGATGGCCATGGACACCGTTCTCGACCAGAATGGCGCTACCTACAAGGTGCCCCAGGGCACGCCCGAGGAGAACGCCAAGCTCGATGCCAGCTATGAGCACCTGTGCAAGATGCGCGACGAGCTGGTTGAGCTCAACATCGTGCCTCCCATCAGCGAGTGGAACAAGATCAATCCCAACCTGTAATCCAGTATCACGCTGGTGTCTAGACCCATGCTCCAACCAACGCATGGGGCACATCATTCCCATCAATTGGGGCGCTCACTTGAGTGCCCCAATTTTCATGTATCAGCACAGCCGATTGAGCCTGCTGACAGACCACTAAGTCGCTAAGGAACAGATCAATTGATACAGAAGACAAAGACTTTGCACCTTCGCGTGAGGTTTATGTACTGAGGATTCGCTGAATAGGCACACAGAGATGGCATTTCCATAATTTTTCTTAATTTTTTGGGAAATAGGAAACTTTGGTGTACTTTTGCAGTGCTTTTTTTAAGGTGACTTCTATAAATCAGCTTGACAATGAACATTTTGGTAATTTACAGAAGTCCTCTTAACAAGGAGCAAGCCCCAAACATGGGCAGTTAGCGCAGTTGGTTCAGAGCATCTGCCTTACAAGCAGAGGGTCGGGGGTTCGAATCCCTCACTGCCCACCCTAAAAATTCATGAGTATCAAAAGACGAGAATACATACGTTTTTTATTTCATTTGCTACCGGCCGCGAGGCCTTAATATTGTGTTTTAAAAAATAATTAGACTAAACTGTAACCATTCAATTTATCTAGCAACGATGGACGAAAACTTCAAAAAGCCGAAAAGGCCTAGAATCGGTGAGAACACTGCCAATCTAGAAGAGAATTTGGAAAACGGTCGCTATGAAAAAGTCGAGTATAGCGCCCCAGAGCCCGGACAGACCGACAACGAATCGGCTGCCACCGATGGCTATCAGCAAGAAGGCTATCAGCCCCGTCAGCAAGGCGGATACCACCGTCAGGGTTATCAGCCCCGTCAGGGCGGTTACCAGCGCCAGGGCGGATACCAGCGTCAGGGCGGTTACCAGCGTCAGGGTTATCAGCCCCGCCAGGGTGGCTACCAGCATCAGGGTGGCTACCAGCCCCGTTATCAGCAACGTTATCAGCAGCCACAAGGCGCAGAAGAGCAAGACACCAATGCCGAGGGCAACAACATGGCCACCGATCAGCAGCAGGGCGGATACCAGCCCCGTCAGCAGGGCGGTTACCAGCCCCGTCAGCAGGGTGGTTACCAGCAGCGCCAGGGTGGTTACCAGCAGCGCCAGGGTGGTTACCAGCAGCGCCAGGGCGGCTACCAGCAGCGCCAGGGCGGTTACCAGCAGCGCCAGGGTGGCTACCAGCAGCGCCAGGGTGGCTACCAGCAGCGCCAGGGTGGTTACCAGCAACGCC
>CAZVMM010000116.1:0-3430 GCA_964628205.1 uncultured Muribaculaceae bacterium | reverse complement strand
CCTGCCTATGACCTGGCCAGCCCTAACGGGCTTCAACCACTCCCGGTGGGATCCCGTAGCACTTCGCGGGCTAACCGTTGATGAATGCTCATCTTGGCGGGGAAAGCTCCGTTAGGAGCGGCAGGGCATAGGCAGGGGTGTAACGAGGCGTAGCCGAGTGAAACCCCTGCAACAACCAGGCCTCCACCATCCACCCCTAGCCCCATCGGGGCGGCAGGACACCCGGAGGGCGGCACTCTGCCGCCCCTAGCGGGGCTAATCGTTGAGGAATGCTCATCACAGGGGTTGCGCTCCGCTCCACCCCTGCCTATGACCTGGCCAGCCCTAACTGTGACCAAGCTGCGACCGTCTTCGACGGTCTGGCATGGTCTTTCTCATTGAAATCGGTTCTTCGAACCGCTTGCGTCTTCGACGCTTTCCCCGGACAGTAATAAATAAAAATACTTGGCGGCTTGGTGTGAGGCTCGGGACGAAGAGGTGGGGCATGACGACGAGAGCGGCTCCCTGTGGGGGGAGCCGCTCCGAATTACTTGTTAGAAGTTATATCTTCTAGAGAAGATTACTTCATCACCTTAACAGCGCTGGTGGTGCCGTCGGTGTAGGTGGTAACGACGATGGTCATGCCGTTAGCCTCCTGCATCTCCTGACCAGCCATGTTGAAGTAGCGTACGCCAGCAACGGTCTTGCCGTTAACGAGCTCGTTAACGCCAGTGTTGGTGTCGAGCTTGAAGCTGTCGGTAGCAACCTTACCTGCATCCTCGCCGTATACAGCCCAAGCCTCTACGTTGTAGGTACCGTTCTTGTCGAGGTGGATGGGCTCGCCGTCGTAAACGCCTTCCCACTTAGCACCGTTGGGGCCAGTGATCACGTAGTGGATCTCGTAGGGAGTCTTGTCGTTCTCATTAGCATTAACTGCGAAGGAAACGTCATAATAGTTGCCTTCAACAATGTTGTCATAACCTACGCCGGGGATCCAGTCGGCGGAAGCCTGACCGGGAACAGCAGAGATCGAAACCTCGGGCAGCTGAGGCAGGATGGTAACTGTCTGAGCCTCGGTGGTGGTGGGAGTGTAACCCTCACCCTTGTTGGTGGTAACCTGAACAGATACAGTGATGGGATCCTGACCGTAAGCGGGACGCTCGATGGTGTTGGTCGTGGCAGCCTCGCCGTCGATGATCAGCTGAGCGTTGTCACCGGTAACGTTGAAGTAGTAGTTCTGCCAATCGCTCTCGTAGGTGAAGCTACCAGCGGGAGTGGGCTGATCCGGAGCCTTAACGGTGAAGGTAGCCTCGGCAAGCTCAGACTGAGTCTTGTCGTCAGGACCTACGGCATAAGCGGTGATCTTGTAGGTACCGGGAGTGTTGTAAACCAGAGCCTCGGTGTACTCAGCGTAAGCGCGGTTTGCGGGGGTTACCTCGTAGTACAGCTTAGCGCCAGCCTCACCAGTGATGGTTACGGTAACCTCGGTGGTGTTGTCGTTAGCTACGTTGATCACGGGCTTCTCAGCCTGACCGGGAACGTAAACGGTTACGGTGAAGGACTTCTCGGCAACCACAGACTGAGTCTTGTCCTGAGGACCTACGGCATAAGCGTAAACGGTGTAGTCACCAGCCTCGGTAACAACGATGGGAGCGGTGTAAGCGTACCAGTTCTCGTTGTCCAAGCTGTAGTACAGGGTAGCGCCAGTCTCACCAGTGATGGTGATGGTCTTAGCATACTCACCAGTGATGTCGATGTTGGGCGTCTGAGCCTGCTCGGGAACGTAAACGGTTACGGTGAAGGCCTTCTCTGCGGTGGTGGACTGAGTCTTGTTGTCCGGACCTACGGCATAAGCGTAAACGGTGTAGTTACCAGCCTCGGAAACAGTGACGGGGCCCTCGTACAGGGTCCAGTTCTCGTTGTCGAAGCTGTAGTACAGGGTAGCGCCAGTCTCACCAGTGATGGTGATGGTCTTAGCATACTCACCAGTGATGTCGATGGTGGGCTCGGTAGCCTGAACGGGAGTGGGCTCATCTGTGTACCAAGGAGTAACGGTAGTAGTACCATCTGACATGGGAATGTCACGTTTATCAGCACCGCAAGTGGGCGCGCAACGAATTGCGATGGGAGTGCCATCATACTCTTCAGTTGTCGTAAAATAGAGGAGCATCATCTCATCATAGGTGCCCGGCATCCATTTAACAACACCAGCAGCCACCCAAGCGCCATCAACCTGATAGTATTCCAGGTCGGATGTAGATGTTGCTGAAATGAATCTGGTATCATTCTGAGCTCCACCCAGGGAGGCCGTAACGTCAGCATCACGGCCACGCGAGTTCTTGTAGATAATCTTCATGTCAGCACCTTTGTCATAATAGGTAACTGAGATGCCTGCGGGGAGTACATTCGGAACGAACTCGCCATCAACAATAGTACCTAAGTCCATTTGCCAAGCTGAAACCATTCCATCAAACTGGGCATGAACAGGCACCTCAAACTCCACACCAGGAGTTGCGTTCAAGAACGGCTCTGCGTCAACCCAGAATTTCTCAGCTGCATAGGCAGAAGTTGCCATCAGCAGGGCAGCAAGAGTAAATAAAAATTTCTTCATAATTTGAATAAATTTTAGAATTAATAAAAGTTATAAAATAGTTAATAAAACGTTTTTTTAAGCAAGCATAATTGGAAATCGAATAATCACTAATAAGTCACATATTCATCAAAAAAGATTTCAAAGAGTCTCGGAAAAACTACACGTCACATAGGTAATAATAGTTCATATAGGTAATGTTTATATAAGGTCATCATATTGATCGATTCTCAAGCATTGTGGTTGCAAGCAAGTCGCCCTGCCCGTGTGACTCCTGTCGGAGCTCGCGAGCGGCGCTACAGTTGATATCATCACTACGCATTTTCATCATGCTGTGGACTAATGTAGATTTTTCAGGACGATGCTTACTGGTTCATCTTGTTCTGCAAAGATAGGTCATATTTTGGTACTGACAAAAAAAAATCGATTTTTTTTTAAAAAAAAGACGAACGACCACGTGCCGGGCCGCACGCCGGGCCGCAAAGTTTTTTTTCTTGGCGGGGAAAGCTCCGTTAGGAGCGGCAGGGCATAGGCAGGGGTGTAACGAGGCGTAGCCGAGTGAAACCCCTGCAACAACCAGGCCTCCACCATCCACCCCTAGCCCCATCGGGGCGGCAGGACACCCGGAGGGCGGCACTCTGCCGCCCCTAGCGGGGCTAATCGTTGAGGAATGCTCATCACAGGGGTTGCGCTCCGCTCCACCCCTGCCTATGACCTGGCCAGCCCTAACGGGCTTCAACCACTCCCCGTGGAATCCTGCCGCCCCTAGGGGCTAACCGTTGATGAATGCTCATCTTGGCGGGGACAAGCTCCGTTAGGAGCGACGAGGGCATAGGCAGGGGTGTAACGAGGCGTAGCCGA
>CAZVMM010000115.1:0-3517 GCA_964628205.1 uncultured Muribaculaceae bacterium | reverse complement strand
TAAATTGTTAATAAAAATGTTGTCTAATTCTCTTACATATAAGGGTTTAATGTAATAATGAGAAGGTTGAGGAATGGGAAGAAACGAGGCGATAGTATTTATCATTTTTTTTAAAACTATAAAGAACGGAGATTCTTTTGAAGGCAAATCATTCCCTAATTCAACCACATAGGCATAAAATTCGTTTTATCTGTCGTTATTTTATTAGGTAGCTATCAGAAAAACTTGCAGAAATCATCGCACATTGAAACTTATTTTATAATTTTGCCATCAAGATACATAGTATATTTCTGTTTTTCGCATTACTACTATGCTATTCGTTTTTAATAACCTTTTCCATCAAATCGATGTTATTTTATTTCAATGAATGCAGATCAGATAAATAGAATAAAAACAGCATCCCCGCTTGATCTTCCACAAGTTCTAATTGATATGGAGCTATATGACAAGCAGAGGGCTAAAGATTTATTCAACGAAGTCAATGAAAAGTTTGACCGTGAGAGTATGGAGACAAACGTCATCATGCCTGTTTTTACTACAATTACTGATGCTATTTTAGATTTAAAGTGTTTCCGCGGCTTGACAAAAAAGCTAGGTTTGACTTCTAATCGTGTCATTGGTGAGTGTCGTGATTTTAATTATGACGGGAAAATAAGCATGCTTTTGCCTGATTCCTTTGCTGAAAATAGAAATCAACAGGAGATTCAAAGAGAGTGGGCTCAAGATAAGCGTTCGGAGTATATTCGTAGTCAGTATGAGAACGTATCTGCAATGGGAAGGTATAAAAAATCTAAAGTTGAAGAAAACGGTTCCAGAAAAAATATGACTGATGAATACACTAAGGAACAGAATATTACCGCCAAAAAAGATAATCCAGATCATCGCAGGAACGACCCTAAAAACGAGTATAATGCTGAGACCGATCATGTTGTACCGTTAAAACAGGTTTTTGATAAAGTTCAAACAAATGCCGGATTGAGTGATGGAGATATAAAAGATATAGCTAATCAAGATTATAACTTCGCTGTAACAGGTCGTAGAATCAATAACCCTAAGAGGGACATGAGCAATTCTGAGTACATCAAAAAACAAGACGAACTTAAAGCTGAAGGAAAGCCATACGTTGAACTCAGTCCGGAAGTCAGGGCTAACATGATTCGGATGGAAAAAGAAGCCCAAAAACAAATAGATAAAAGTATTAATGCAACAGTTCTAAAAAATCTGGCTGGACAGGGAAAAGCTGATCGTACTGAAAGAAAGGCGGCAATGGAAAAGCGGCAGCAAGAACTTGGAAGAAAATTAACTGAAGCAGAAAGAAAACAAGTTGATGCCGGACTTGCCCGACAGAAAACAGCAAAGATTCATATGGGTAATGCTAAAGCTGCTGGTAATCAAAGCTTAATGTATGCTATGGGTTCTGTCGTATTAATGATACTTAAACCATTATATTATGAAGTGAGGGATGGCTTTGTAAATGGGTTTAAAGAAGGTGTCAATGCCAAAACATACAAAGAGGCCTTTAAAATTCGGTTCGCAAGAGTCAAGAATTATATCAGTAGCCAAATTTGTAATTTGAAGAACCTTTTGGGCAATATGATGGACATGCTAAAAAATTTTATTTCTGCAATAGTAGAAGGGTTGATAGGTATGTTTGTTGGTATATTCAAAAAAATATTCCGTTTACTTAAGGAGGGTGTGAAAATTTTCATGGAAGCCTGGCCAGTCTTATTTGGCAAGGAGTCTAAGAATAAGACTGCAGCACAAAAAGGAGATGCTATTGTTAAAATATTAGGCGGTAGCGCTGTTGCCCTTTGCGGTATTGGAATAGATATGTTACTGGAGAAACTTAGTTTTATTCCAGAGTGGCTTCGAGGTGCAGTCTCTACATTGCTCACCGGATTGGCTTCTGCTTTAATGTTTTATGCTTTGGATAAGGCTGATTTATTTAATGTCAAGGCAGACCAACGTAATAAGCGAATTGATGAGATCTTTGATGAACGCATCAATGATATTAAAGAGAAAACGCGCAATTTTGAAGAAGCTGCTACGGAAACCTTAAAAGAACAAGTCATTCAATTTAATTCTTTAATGAGTGGTCTTAAAAGTAATCTTACTAAAGGCGAAATGTTGGCTGTTGACAACGAGCTTTTGGGATTATCACGCTACTTGGGATTTGAGGTTGGTTACGCTAACCTTGAAGACTTTAATAAAAAACGAAACGACTTAAACTGGGATTTATAATATGGACTCACTGTTGCCTACTAATAATATCAAAAATAGAGTAGCTAAACTCTATGTGCCATCATTTATTGTTGCAAATAAGAGAGAATTAGCATCTTTAGAATCAACCTATGCCTCAACATTAGGAAAAGTTTCAGATACCACCAATGCCGTTGTTACACTGAATACTGTTTTAAGGTTGAGTCTGGAATCAGCTATTTTATTAAAATCGCGAATTACTCCATTAAAAGATTCCCATATACTTGATTCTATTGTTGACATAATTGATACGATTTCCGGCAAGAAGAAAGTAAAGGAGGCTCAACAAGCCTTGAAGGAACTATATGCTCAAGTAAGCGATAATTATGATGCCTATGTGTATTCCCATGATGAGTATGTTCAGGATATAATCGTTGACATTGACGAAATAAATAGAATTAAAAGTATCTTCAAAGAAAAGGTATTACTAGAGGTTGCTAAGAAATTGAGGGAAATGGGCATAAATAATACAATTGGAGATTATCATGTTGAAGAATTTACTGAAGATATTTTAGGTCTTGATAAAGGTCTAATAGACATCATGTCAGACATGTATGAATTAGAACCGAAGATGAAAGAATCAGATTCATCATTATTAGACTTTTTTAGATTTCTTCTTTTGCCCACTAGAGAAATTTTCAGGAATCGTAAAGAAGCTCGTCAATTAAAAGAAAAGATCGCTGAATTTAAAAAGGAAAGTCATCTTGAGAACGAAAAAATTAAAGCTGACTTAATTAGAATTGGTGTTTTTGAGAAGGCACTTACAAATGTAATGAATATTTTTAGGGATATTGCTAAGAATTTAATTCCGTTGATAATGGATATTATCGATGATATTGAAAAGAAATATTATAATGATTATAATGAGATACCATCTGAAGTTCTTATGGCGTTGCATGCCTCATGTAAGATATTAAAAGGCATGGCTGAAAAAAGTATTCTTGGTAATAAAAAACGTCGTAAGGAAGCGACTCAAAAAGATGTTATCAAGTATAGTAATGAACTTTCGATGGAATATAATCAGATTAAGGAAGAAATACTAAAGGTAGCTTAAGATCACATATATAACGCATATAAATTAGAACATAAGATACTCGTAGAGTCAATTTACTTCAAGTTTATTGGAAATAAGAATCACAATCCGCTCAAGAACCTGATCGATTCCTCATTCACATTCGGAATCTCTTCAGAACCTTTTCGCTATACTTTTACCCTCATTCACTTGACGCCCCTCTCTCGCTTTAGGCTTCGAGGGTCT
>CAZVMM010000114.1:0-3538 GCA_964628205.1 uncultured Muribaculaceae bacterium | reverse complement strand
AGAGCAGGGGACGGATGACCTCGAACGAGGGATTCTCGGTCGTGGCGCCGATGAGGGTCACCGTGCCGCGTTCCACGGCACCGAGCAGGGAGTCCTGCTGTGACTTGTTGAAGCGGTGAATCTCGTCGATAAACAGGATGGGTCGCCCCTTGGTAAAAACGCTGCGGGCATCGGCCTGGCAACGGTCCAGGACCTCACGAACATCCTTTACACCCGATGTCACGGCACTCAGCGTGTAGAAGGGTACCTGGGTCTGCTCGGCAATGATGCGCGCCAGCGTGGTCTTGCCTACTCCTGGCGGCCCCCACAAGATGAATGAGGAGATGTTTCCGCTCTCAATCATGCGGCGAATCACAGCGCCTTCCCCCACGAGGTGACGCTGACCGATGTAGTCATCGAGTGTGCGTGGCCGCAGTCGCTCGGCTAGTGGCTCATAGTTCATGCTTGGTCATCATAGTTGATTAAAACAAAGTCCTTAAATCGAGTTTCGCACTAATCGAGAGCGTGCCGGGAAATGATCTGGGCGATCTGGCCGAGCCAGTGGGCGTCCACGTCGTCGAATGTGGCCAGCTCCTTGCTGTCGATGTCGAGCACGCCGGCCACTTGACCGTCACTGTGGTGAAGCGGCACGACAATCTCGCTGCGCGACAGGCTGCTGCAGGCGATGTGTCCCGGGAACTGCTCCACATCGGGGACGACCAGGGTGCGGTCCTGCTCCCAGGCCGTGCCACACACGCCGCGTCCGCGCTTGATGGTATAGCATGCCACGGGCCCCTGGAAGGGTCCGAGCTGCAGGGTGTCACTGTCGCCGTTGACCAGGTAAAATCCGGTCCACCACCAGCCCATGGTCTCGTGGAGCAGGGCAGCGGCATTGGCGAGCTGCCCCGTGGTGTTGTTCTCGCCCTCGATCAGGCTCTCGACCTGCTTGGCGAGCATGCGGTAGGTTTCGTTCTTGTCCATAGCACAAAAGTAGTGAATCTGTGGCAAAAAAGCAAATGGAGACGCAAAAAACTGCGTCTCCACTTGTCCTGGGTAGCCAACTAGCTCCTAGTTGGCCAGATGAGTGATGATCACTTCACAACCTTAGCGGTGCTGGTGGTGCCGTCGGTGTAGGTGGTAACCTGGATGGTCATGCCAGCGGGCTGAGCCATCTCCTGACCGGTAACGTTGTAGTAGCGAACGTTAGCAACGGTCTTGCCGGCGTTGATGTCGTTGACACCAGTGAAGCCAGCCTGAGCAACATAAGCGTACATCTCACCCTGGAGGCCGATAGCGATGCCGATGTTGTAGTTGTAGCCTACGGGAACGGTGTAGCAGCCGTCAGTAGCAGCCAGAGGATTCTCCATGGCCATGCCGAGAACGGCAGCGGTCATGTCGGCATTAGCACCGTAGCGAACGCCGTTAACCAGGAAGTAGAAGGGAACAGCGGGACGCTCCTCGGTCATGGGATCGAAGCCACCGAATACGTCGTAGTTCAGAGCTACGGTGGTGGTGTACTCGCCATTCTCACCCTGAGTCAGGTCATAGGCGACGGGATTGCCGTTCATGTCGAGCATAACGAGCTGGTAAGTCTTCTCCTGGGGCTCGGTGGGATAGAGCCAAGCGATCTCGCTCGAGTTCTTGATGCCATCCACGGTGTAGTGGGCCTGGATACCGATGTTCTCGGTGAACAGGGGCTCATAGCCCTCGGCGTTGGTGCGATACAGGTAGACCATGTAGTCCATGAAGTCATAGCCGCCATAGTACACCTCGTAGGGGATTTCGGTCAGGTCGCCCATGCCCTCGGTGTCATAGTAGTAGTCGCTCTCCTTGAACACATAGATCTCGGGGCCGTTGCCGTTGTCGACCCACATGCTGTAGCTCACGAGCTCCATGTCGAGCATGTTGCCGTCCACATCGTAGTAGGGCAGGGTGAAGTAGAACTTGGTGAAACCGTTCTCGCTGCCGCAGTCCTCAAAATTGTCGGCGGTGGGGTTGGCGGGAACGGCGGGAACGATGTTGGCCAGCACACCGAAAGGCAGCAGGTTGCCCTCGCGGTCAAAGTTGGCAAACTCAGAGCAGTCCCAGCTGTTGTCGATGTCGTAGACGCACATCAGGCCGCTGGAGTTGCCCCACTCGGGGAACGGCAGGAAGATGTCGCCGTAGGTGTCCAGCAGATAGATGTTGTCGCCGTCGATTTGCAGATGGAATTCCGTGGTGCGCTCGTCGACCTCGGCCTTCATGGAGTAGGCGGTCTCGCCGGTCTCCTCGTCCACGCCATTCTCGTAGATGTAGGTGTCGCCCCACACGAGCTGCAGGCCATACTCATTCACTTCGTCCCAGTACAGGTATTGTCCGGTGGGCACGGTGATGATGCCCGTGGCGGGGTCGATGGTGCCCTTAATCCACACACCCATCGGCTCGTAGTTCCAGATGGGATTCTTGATGTAGACGTCATTGTTCTCGGGGTCGAAGGCTACCTGGAACTTGCCCGCGGTGGGACGGGCATAGATGCCGAGGAGCCAGTGGTACAGGATCGTGCCGCTGTTGCGGAAGTAGGTTTTCACCTCACACCGCTCGGGAATCTCGGTGATGACCTCGGGAGCTTCGGGCTCGGGCTCGGGAATAACCTCCTCGGTCGTGATGGTCACGTCGTCGATGTTGAGGCGGAACTGGTCGGTCGAGTTGTAGTGGCGGATGGCGATGCAGCCTTGCTGGCCCTGGAATTCACTCAGGTCGAAGATGTATTCCTTAATGGTGCCATTGACGGTGATGTCCTCCGAGATCTTGACAAAGTCGGTGGTGCCACCGGGCTCGCCGATGGCAACATAGACGGCAAATGTCTCACGCGCATAGCTCGGATCCTGACCGGCGGCATAGAACACCAGCGTGCCTTCGAGTGACACTGCGGGCGAGATGAGCCAGTTGTCGGGGGTGAGGGCCATGTAGGTGTCGTTGTCATAGCTTGCCGACGACACCACGCCGGTGCCGCTGTGGGTCACCTGGCCACTGGTGTTGGCATACTCCCAGCAATGGCCGTCGCCATCGGCATCGATCATGCTCCAGTCCTGGAGCTGGCCTTCGTCCTCAAAGTCCCACATGATCGTGTTCTCGCTCTTGAACTTGGGGCGCACCGCAGGGCGGGCGGTCCAGTCCATTGCCCGCAGGGGGCTGGCCGAGAACTCCATGGTCGAGCCGCGCTTGAACCTGTTGATGTTGGCATGCATCTGGCCCCTCTCGAGCTTGACCTTGCTGTCCTTGACATCGGCCACTCTGTAAGATCGGGTGTTTGCGGTCCCTGCTGCTGCGCTCAGGGCAACGGCGGCCGCAATGAGAAGTACTGATAATTTCTTCATAAGAGTAATTGTTTAGAGAGTGAATAAAAATCTAATAATTATTATGATTTTTCGCAAAGTTACAATATTGTAATGACATTGCCAAATTTTTGGCGAATGATAACTTTTGAAAAATCTATTGTCCGGGGAAAACATCGAAGATGTTGGTGGTTCGAAGAACCGACTTCAATGAGAAAGACCATGCAAGAACCTCGGAGAGGTTC
>CAZVMM010000113.1:0-3541 GCA_964628205.1 uncultured Muribaculaceae bacterium | reverse complement strand
TGCACAAAAACGCTCAAATTAGTTATACTGTCTTTGCTCTGCTTGTTGGTAATGGCGCACATCGTTTCGTGCTGATTTTGATCCTTAGCTAAAAGCAAAATATTAGTATCTACCGTGGCGCTTTCAAAAATTTTTACACCAGCGAAATCGATGAGTAACATCGGATTTGTGTTATTGGCAAAGAACTCTCTTGTTTTTTCGCCATAACCAGCTCTCATCCATTTATTAGAAGTGATATAGCAGAGAAGACCGGCTTCCTTGAGCAATTGCCAACCACGCTCATAGAACAGGCAATAAATATCACCTGTGCGAGCGAAGGTCTTGTAACCACTATGCTCATAGAGCGTTGCATAAGAACCTCCATCTTTTTGTAATTGGATATATGGAGGATTGCCAATCACCATATCGAAGCCATCAGTGATACCAAACATCCACTCTAGGTCAAAGAAAGGAGAAACGGAGTTCTGGTCGTATGGGTTCCACTTGGTGACCTCTAACACAGCAGCCTCGAAACCCGATGGCACAGTCTTGTTCAGTTCACGCTGGATGTCCTCATCACATTTCTTGATGCGTTGTTGCAACTCCAAGCGTTTGGGCTTATTCTTGTCAACTGTAACGACTTGAGTCTGAGGATTCTCGTCGAAAAGTGAAGCTGGCACAGCTTGGGTCTCTTCCACCCAGTTCTCCTCAAGGTACTGAGTTAACTCGGCTTCAGCCTTGGCCTTGATGTCCCTAAACAAGGCGATACGTCCCTCATCTGGTTCGCCGACCAACTTAGTGATGCACTGGTGAATCTTCTCACGCATCACGTTATCCTGCTTGCGTAAACGTTTCTTCTCGTTGCGCTTGCGGGTATAGAAGTGGCGGCGACGAATAGCTAGCAGTTCATTCTTTAGCTGCATCAGCACGGGGTTGGCCGTCCAGTCCTCGTTATATTTGTGGATGTCAGCGTCAATCAAGGTGTTGGCTGCCACAAATTTTGATTCCAGGTTAGGCAATGTCTTGATGCCGAAGTTGTGTTCCGGGTCATCACGGCGAATGTCGGTCTGTTCGCAGATAAGTGAGATGAAGAAGCGCAGGCGGGTGATGAGCATGGCTATGGGCTGGATATCCACGCCATAGATGCACGACTCGATGATGTAGAGTTTGCGCGTGTAATCGGGCGATTTTAGATTTTCATCAAATGTTCGCTCAATCTCCAGCAACTTTTTCTGACGCTCCTCTTCATTATCGATGCCGAAGGCGCGTCGGCTCTCATCCACAGCCATATTAAGCAGTACGTCTTTCCACTGCGTGTTATCGGGGTCGACCTGACGCAAGATATGGACCATCTGCTGGAGCATACCCATGGGGAACGCACCTGAACCACACGCCGGGTCAAGAATCTTGCAAGTAAACAGTGAATGTAGAATGTCATGTTTCTGTTTCTCAGACAGCTCAACATGCATCTCGCTGAAATCCATCAGCTGGCGGTATTGAGGCTCCAGTTCTTCGCCGACAGTCCGCTTTAAGTGGGCTACCAGCGACTCGTTGACCATATACTGCACAATCTCTCGAGGCGTGTAGAACGAGCCGCTCTGGTTGCGGGCGGTCTCTTGTGTCTCGGGGTTGTAGGCACCAAGCAGGTTCTCGAATACCTTACCCAGCAGCTCGGGGTCAAGGGCTACCTGCACATCCTGGGGGGTGTTCTCCTCGATGGTGAATACATACTTGTTGAAAATGGACAGCAGGCCGCGCGTGGGTTCGAAGAACAGGATATTAGGCACCACAGCACGGTACTTATAGGTGCCGTCCTTGAACTTAGCTGCGTTGCGACTGAAGCCGTCATTGTAGAAACGGCGTTCCACACCATCAAAAGTGGCATTCTTGTCCTGGCACTCAAAGAGCCCGCAGTTCAGGAAGGGCACTGTAGCGAACATGTCGATAACTTCCTGCTTGCTGATAGAGAACAGTTCTTCGTAGCGATAGAGGTTCTTGCAGTCTTGCTCGTTGGATTCAGCAAAACCTCTAACTTCACCATCCTCAATAATGGGACGATTGAGCGTGCCGAAGAAAAGGTTCTGAATGATGGCATTATAGTAGGTGCCCGAGGTGGTGCTCTGTGAATCAAAATCGTTGAGAATGCTTGCGACATAGCTTTCATCAAAAATTTCAGACGGCACAAGCCCTTTCTGCTTGATGAACCACACAAACATCAGTCGTGTGATTAACCTGATCACCTTAGTATCGATGTCTTCACGGTCATCTTCCTGAACCGTCGGATCATTGGGGAACGAAACCTTTGCCTCAGGGTTGACTGCCCACTGATACCAATTAAACAGGTCATTATAGAAATTCTGTGTCAGCAGCTCGGAGTTAAATACCTTCATCCAGTGCTTGTAGAGCTTCTCGAACGTGTCACAGCTGTCAGATACGAGTTGCTGCAAGATATCGAGGTGCCCGCGGTGAGGATGATCGCAATTGATGTTGCGCAGGATGCTCACCTTGCCGATTTTCTCACCAGTGCCTTGTCTCCACTCCTGGGTATACTCCATGTGCTCGCAGGTTGCCAGTGACAGCTGATTGTCCTGCCTGATAACGAGAATCACGGGGTTTGCACTAGCCAGCCTGTTGAATGCGCGAGTGAGAGCTGCTGCCGCCGTTCTGGTCAAGTTGGCTCCCGGCTTAGTATCACAGGCAAAGATGAACATACCGTTATACTTGCCTCCACGCTCAAAGGTCTCGGCAACTTCCTCAAGGGAAGTGGATTCGTGCTGGCCTTGTAGAGACAGATCGTTGGCGACACCGATAAAATAGGTGTAATCAATAAATTGAAGTGCATCTGTCAGATACTGTGGCATCGGACCGTTATAAAGGGCCGAGACAGGGATAGGGCTTGTCGTTTCAGCATTGAACTTGATGCCCAATTTCTCGAGCAATGCCGAAGCAGCATCAAATAATGACTCTTGTGCCTTAAACTGGCGAAGTGTTTCTATCATAACTGTTGATTTTTAGGCTTTTGTAACATACTCCCAAACGATGAGGTCAAAGTTCTGAAGCTTGAATTTTTCTTCGAGTAACGGCCTGTTTCTGTCAGCCGCTGGTGCCGCAATGTTCCTGCGACCGAGTAAATCCCGGATGTTCCTGATGGCCTGCTGGGGAACATGCGAGTCCATCCAATCTTTGAGCACGGCAGATAGGCGGTTGACGCGCTCGGTGTCGTTATCGGTGATCCAGTCGGGCACGAAGCGGTCAGCCTTCTTATTCTGGCGCAGGAATTCCAGGACATCGGCTTTGTTGACCTCCTGGAACATCGGGTCAGCATCCACGGGCTGGCACACGAGGTAAAGCTCGGTGTACTGATGGTCTTTCTTGCCCTCAGGCTTCTTGGGGTAGCCTACCAGGGCCACGAGGCTCTCAGGCATGTCAGGGAAGCCCTCAGAGCCATTCTGGAAGCCTGAGAAGACACCGTTAGGCATCCGACGATAGAAGTCCTGCTGCCGCTCATAATACTCGACGAGATCCTGCCTGTAGGTCTCAAACGAGAAATCCTTGAGCGATA
>CAZVMM010000112.1:0-3558 GCA_964628205.1 uncultured Muribaculaceae bacterium | reverse complement strand
TTGTTAAATGTTAGTAAATAAATGTTAGTTAAATCTCTTATGTATAAGGGTTTTTAGGGAGGATAGGTAGGGTGAGAAAAGACAATAAACGAGGCGAAAATTGGGCTTTTGGGGTAGAAATGGTGGAGTTTATTGATTGATTAAAAAACTGATGTTGGAGATGCCGTAGTTAAATATTGTTAAATCAAATATAATCAGTTTATTTTCAATAGATAATAGGGCTGATTCTAGGGCTGAAAAATGGCATTTTTGGTTCATTTTTGCCGTTTTCGTTTTTTTCTTAACATTCGTTTATCGTACTATGTATATATAAGCG
Organism: uncultured Muribaculaceae bacterium; assembly: GCA_964628205.1. GTDB lineage: Bacteria > Bacteroidota > Bacteroidia > Bacteroidales > Muribaculaceae > Sodaliphilus. Next base: position 3,242 of record CAZVMM010000112.1, on the reverse strand, counting down.
CGACTCAAAAACGCTTAATGCAGTCAACTTTAATAATCAAAAATTCTCAAAAAATGGACGAAGTAATCATCAACAATCGAGCGGAGATGCGACGGGTGGAAATGGCAGCAGGTCTGGAAAAACAAATCGAACGGCAAGCATGGATGACCGTCTCACGAAAACGCCCCCTGAAGGCGACCCACCTGGAAAAGTACGAGCAACAGCTCCTCTGGGACGAAGTCTCCCGAAACAACGAAATCGAATGGACCACCGAGATGGCCCTGCGATGGAAAGACAAACTGAACTGGAACCTGTTCTCAAGATGCGCCCACGGCCAGGCGGTAACGGCCGAAGGAATCGAAGCACTCGCCCCCCTGTGGGACTGGAAAGCCCTCACCGCGAACCCTAACGTGAGAATGACCAACGAACTTGTCCGCAAGTACATCGCCAAATGGGACTGGAGCGCAATGGCGTGGCGCTCATGGGAAGACTACGACGCCCGCGAGTTCTACTCCCAATTCTTCGAGCGGGTCCCCCTCAACGGATTCAGCGGATCAAAACTGGAGTTCGCCCTCCACCAGCAAGAAGTGGAACGCCTGTGGCAAGAGATGAATGAGCAATGAGAATTCTTGAGAACCTGACGACGACCGAGTGCCTGACCCTGCTGGAGCAGATATTCGCTCCTAGGGCGGGTGCCCGTCTTGAACAATCCTCATGCCGGTTAAGCGACATGGAATGGATGTTTGACTTCAACGTAGTGAACTTGGTCGAGGACAATTATACTTATGAGACGGCAAAAAACTTGTTCGATGAACTGAGGAATCTACTGATGCCGATTTCTGGAGTACACCCGAATTATGGCCTGCTGTGTTTCATCCATGTCATCATGCCAGCAGGCAACAGCAACAACGAGCCATTCATCAAGGATACGCAACGCTTCATTAACGACTGCAAGTCCTTGGATATGGTTTTTGATCATTTCTTTAGCACTAGCACCGCCCAAGAAGACATCACCCTGCGGGCTATCTTCGTTGATGATGAAGAACTTGACAATATCCATAATTGGGTGACAAAAGACAGTAGAATTTGCTAACTTTTAAAAAAAGTGTAACTTTGTAATTTGTAATATAAAACAACGGTTATAGAGCGGACTATTGGGAATCTGCTTCGCTCTTTGACCATTTATCAACCTGCAGACCCAATTCTAAATAGATGAAGATTTTCACTCACAAGATTATGGAGATTTCTCATGATTTCGATAAATGGAAGGAATCTTTTATTACAATCAAGAAATCTGACAAGCAATGGAAAGAAGGGCGCAGTGCTTGTGCTCTTGCCCATTTTATGTGTGACAATAACGGCGAGCAACAGATAATAGAACAGGTCAATAAAATCCTGTTATCTTCGAACGACAGTATTGACCAGTTTGAACAAGGAGCAATAGAATACGAAAATAAGTTTGATAGTTATCGAGGTAATGGCCGAATACAGGATTTAGCTATATGGGGACACACGAAATGTGGCAAGAGAATATATGTGGCTGTTGAGGCAAAGGTAGACGAATCTTTTGGCAATACAATTTCAGAAGAGTTAATAGACGCTACCGAGTATAGCATTGAACATCCAAGCACAAACAGAATAAACCGCATAGATAATTTGTGTAATACATATTTGAATGGCAAGGATCATAACGAACTGAGATATCAATTGTTATATTATCTTGCAGGAACCATAAGCGAGCCTAATCAAGATATATACATTATGCTCGTCATCGTCTTCAAGGAGAAAGATAAATATGATGAGCAGAAGGTGAAAAACAATAAGCAGGATTTTGACAATTTCATGAAGTGCGTTGGGGTAAAGACGGATTATGGTTATAATCTAAGTGTTATTAAACCAAACACTTACGCTTGCTATATTGAAGTGTAAGCATACTCAAAAAAGAGTACATGATTATTATCATTCGATGAATCCAGGGACTGTTTTCGATTTTCCAGAGGCTAAAGGTGTTGTCATCAGCGGCGATATTCATGGCGAGTTTAATCAGCTTGTCCATAAGTGCTGCGTCCAGTATGGAATGACGGACACGGTGATTATCGTTGCTGGTGACTGTGGCTTCGGGTTTGAGCAGCAGGGCTATTATGAGAATGTCTATAACCACAATCGTGGTCGCCTGTCTAAGTCGAACAACTGGATTCTGTTTGTCAGAGGCAACCACGACAATCCGGTTTACTTCAATGATTTCCCCATTAAACATCGCCGATGGATGACCTTGCCCGACTATTCTGTGGTTCGGGCGTGTGGCCATGAAATCCTTTGCGTCGGTGGTGCCATATCCGTCGACAGGTCGTATCGCATGAACCATTCTTCTTACCATCTGCCGAAAAAAGACGAGCCCCTAGCCCGTAATATCTATTGGGCTAATGAGTATCCTGTGTTTGACGCTGATAAACTTGATGCCATCAGTGAGAACTTCGCTATAGACACCATTGTAACTCACACCGCTCCTTCGTTTTGTGAGTTGACATCAAAGGGCGGCCTGTTTGCAGAGATGGCCATTCGAGACGAGGATTTGACCGAAGATGTGAAGAATGAACGCCAAGTGATGGATAAGATCCTTGACTATTTGACCTCAAATCAACATCCTTTGCGTTATTGGTTCTATGGACATTTTCACCAAAGTTGGCAAGCCATTGACAACGAGGGTATTCAATACAACATGCTCGATATCATGGAGCTAAAGGAATTAAGGGCCAAAGATTAAATCGAGTTATAGCTCACTTTCTCACTTGAAATCTTATTCAAACCTGCCGAATCATATCAAAAATACCCCATTTCGGCAGAATATAGTATATTATACTTTGCCGAATCGATATATTTTACTACCTTTGCGGCAGAATATAACCACATAATCATTCAGACTATGAGCGCAATCATCGGAAGAAAACAAGAAATGGAAGAGCTGGAAAGGCTCTATCGGAGTGACCGACCTGAATTTGTGGCCGTGTATGGCAGACGGCGTGTCGGGAAAACTTTTCTTATCAAACAGGCACTGAAGGACCGTATCACATTCCAGCATACAGGTGTTTCGCCCATAGACCAGGATGACGAGAAAAGCCGAATGAAGACCCAGTTGGAGAGCTTCTATTATTCCATGCTGAATCATGGACTTGAGGGGTTCAAGATGCCCAAGTCCTGGATGGAAGCATTCTACCAGTTAGAGCAGCTGCTTACAAGCTTGGATGACGGCAAACGCCAGGTGG
>CAZVMM010000111.1:0-3561 GCA_964628205.1 uncultured Muribaculaceae bacterium | reverse complement strand
CCTATACCCGTCAAGCCCACGCGCAGGTGGTCGTCCAAAGCGCTGAATGACCAACTCACGCTGAGCATGTTGCCATAGAAGTTACCGTCATTCAGTTTCTTGTCATAGATGACAGACGGGTCGGCATAGTACTGATGCACGATGTTGTTGAAGTAGATGTAACTCATATAGGAGACCGCCAGCGAGTGCTTGCCCCACTGCTTGCTCAGCGACAGCGTGTTGCTCAACACCTTCAGGGGCTCGATGTCGGGATTTCCTTGCGTGGCCTCAAAGAACGAGACGGGCAGTGTCATGCTGTTCTTGTTGCTGGGGTCGAATAGCGTATGGGTAAGCACGCCGTTCAACGAGAGCGACAGATCCTGCCGTGGAACGTAGTTGCCGCCATAGTAGGCGATGGGGCTGCAGTAGTTGTAGTGCTTTCCGCCCAGCGACACCGCCGAATTGGAAACGCCAGCCGTGGCATGCCACGACACACTGCCAGCCGAACGGCTGAGCTGCAGCATGGCTGTCGTGACATTAGTGATCAAGTGCTGATAGCCGGTCGAGGTGCCGCTATAGTGATCCTTGTAGTTGGTGAGCGTGTGCCCTGCCGTCAGCATCAACATCAGTTGATTGGTAAACGTCTTGAAGTAGAGCCCTTGCCCTGCCAGTGCGAAGTTGTCTTCCTTGACACGCGAGGTCACTGCGCTCTTACCTGTTTCCTCATACAGGCTGTGATAGGTATTGTGGCCATAGCTACCGCTGGCGACAAACTGTATGGTCTGACTGGCGGGCAGCCACTTGGTGTATTCAAGCGAGATGTTGGGCGACAGGGCCTTGCTGTTCGAGTGACGATGCATGGTCGTGGTATCGGCGGGATAGATCACGGCAGTTTTCATGTCCTGGGCCGGCACGGTTGCTGCATCCAAGCCGAGAGCAAGGTTGAAGCGGTGGGCATCGCCCTTGTTGGTCAACTCAAAGCGCACATCCTCGCTGTGGTGGCGAGCGAGAGCATGGTCCGGGCTGTAGTAGCGGGTCAGCTGATGCCCGTCAGCAAAGGTGTAGAGCCCTGACTCCTCCACATAACTGTGGTTGCGATCCCAGTTGCTCATAGCCGCCAGACGCAGCTTGGTCTTGCCACGGGTGTAATCGACCGCGGCTACATACTCGCCACGCTGATAAATGAGCCCCTCGTCGGCCAAGAGATAGACGTTGCCGCCCGAGTTGCGGACAACGTAGTTGAGCACTGCCGCTTTGCCTGTCCATTTGCCTGAAGGAGCACGCAGATATTCCACGCTGGCCACATCCTGTGCCTGCAGCATGGCCACATCCTCGACGCGGGCTGCCACGCCATTGATGCACAGCACTACCTCGCCGCCAGAGTGTGTTGTCACCGATTTATCTTGCGGCGACACCACCAGACCCGCAACATTCATCAGTTCAGTCAGGTCTAGCGCATTGGCAGCGTGCTTGCGCAGAGAAGCCGTAGGCACCAGAATGGCTTTGTTGGCCGTCTCAATCTGCCCCTTAGCCGTCACAACCATCTCGGGCAACGTGTCAGTCATCACGCTGTCACATTGGATCGAAACGTCTTGAGCCGAAACACTTAAGCCCATGAAAGCAAATGCAACTAATATTAAAAATGTTCTCATACCCTAAATATTGTATTTGGAATTATTCTGCAAAATAATAGCGAATAATTAGTTCATACAATACCCAAAAGGGTGTTTTCCGAATAGTTTAAGACTAAATAAGACTAAATAACCCAAAAGGGTATTTTTTTGGATTTATGCAGGATAATGTGTAATTTTGGCCTTTCTAAAGATTACAGTTATGGCACGGGTAGAGGATTTCTTTATTATGGACAACGCGGTGACGGGGATTACCGATGAGGATTACCGAAATATCCAGGATGTAGTGGACTCGGTGGATGCGTTCTCGCGCATGACCTACAAGAGCGTCTATATCATCGACTACTTCAAGAAGAACTTCCTGTATGTCAGCGAGAACCCGTTGTTCCTGTGCGGCCTGTCGGCCAGTGAAGTCAAGGAAATCGGCTATAAGTTCTATATCGACAATGTGCCGCAGGAGGATCTCGAGCGGCTGTTGATAATCAATTCCTCAGGCTTTTATTTCTCCAAGGACATCCCTGCGGCCGAGAAGCGATATTACACGCTATCTTACAATTTCAGGGTCATCAACACGGTGTCCAAAAAGGTGCAGACCATCAACCATCAGTTGACGCCCCTCAAGATGATGCCCGACGGGAAAATCTGGCTGGCGTTGTGCGTGGCCTCCATTCCCACCAAGCAGGGCGATGATACCATCCTCATGTTCAACAACCGCACGCACGAGGGTTGGAATCTGGACCTGGAGAGCGGCACATGGCAGCCGGTTCCCTATATCTCCCTCACCGAGCAGGAGACTCAGGTTCTCAAGTATTCGGCCATGGGCTACACCACGCAGGAAATCGCCCGGCTGATGTTCAAGTCGTTTGACACGGTGAAAGGCTACCGCAAGAGCATCCTGGAGAAATTTGACACCGACAGCATCACCGAGGCTATCAACTACGCGATGATCTACCGCCTCATCGACTGACGGCCAGCCGAAACAGAAGGTAATAAATGAAAAAAGCCTGGACGTCCGCAACGAGGGAGCGTCCAGGTATGAGATTGTTCAAGGGATGTGACTTTGCGTGATGCTTGTGTCGACTTTGCGTGAGGGCGTTTAGTCCTCGTCTTGACCGTTCTGCTTGGCGATGCGCTTGCGCTCGAGTTCGTCAAGGATGATTTTGCGCATGCGGATGTGGTTGGGGGTAATCTCCACATACTCGTCGGCCTTGATGTACTCCAAGGCTTCCTCGAGGCTGAAGACGATGGGTGGCACAATCTTCACCTTGTCATCAGCTCCGCTGGCTCGCATGTTGGTCAATTTCTTGGACTTGGTGACGTTGATGACCAGGTCTTTCTCCTTGGTGTGCTCGCCCACGACTTGTCCGCCATAGACCTCCTCTTGCGGGAAGATGAAGAAGCGGCCACGGTCCTGCAGCTTGTCGATGGCGTAGGCATAGGCTGTGCCGCCCTCCATGGCCACGAGCGATCCGTTGGTGCGGCGCGAGATTTCACCTTTCCAGGGCTCATAGTCCAGGAAGCGGTGCGACATGATGGCCTCGCCAGCACTGGCGGTAAGCACGTTGGTCCTGAGGCCGATGATGCCGCGTGAGGGTATCTTGAACTGCAAGTGGATGCGGTCGTTCTGGGTCTCCATCATGGTCATCTCGCCCTTGCGGCGGGTTACCATGTCGATCATCTTGCTGGAGTACTCCTCGGGTACGTTGATGCTCAGCTCCTCGATGGGCTCGCACTTCACGCCGTCGATCTGCTTGATGATGACCTGGGGCTGCCCCACCTGGAGCTCATAGCCCTCGCGGCGCATCTCCTCGATGAGCACCGATAGGTGCAGCACACCACGGCCGAAGACGTTCCACGCGTCCTCGTTCTCGGTGCGTTCGACACGCAGGGCCAGGTTCTTGTCGAGCTCGCGCTGCAGGCGGTCCCAGATGTGACGCGAGGTCACATACTT
>CAZVMM010000110.1:0-3632 GCA_964628205.1 uncultured Muribaculaceae bacterium | reverse complement strand
TCGCTCCACCCCTGCCTATGACCTGGCCAGCCCTAACGGGCTTCAACCACTCCCGTAGCACTTCGCGACGCTTTCCCCGGACAGTAATAGTTTTTTTTGGTTGTCGTGGATCTATCTCAGCCCCTACTAGAGCAGGGTCTGAATCCAGTAGCAGAGCATGCCGGCCAGGTATCCGATCAGGGCGATGGGAGTGATGCGCTTCATGTACCAACCGAAGGAGATCCCCTCCAGTCCCATGACGACAACGCCGGCTGCCGAGCCGATAATCAGCATCGAGCCGCCAACGCCGGCGCAATAGGCCAGTAACTGCCAGAAGGTGCCGTCTATCGCCATATCGCCAGCTGCTGTGAGGGGATACATGCCCATGCACCCGGCGACCAGAGGCACGTTGTCCACAACGCTCGACACGATGCCGATGATTCCCGTCACCAGGTAGTGGTTGCCCCCCGACGCGCCGTCGAGCCATTGCCCCAGTGCCGTGAGTATGCCGATCTGCTTGAGGCAGTTGACAGCCATGAGGATGCCCAGGAAGAAGAGGATTGTCGCCATGTCGATATGCGACAGCAGGCGTGTCACGCGATGTGATGCTGTCTCTTCGGCCCTGAGGTGGGCGTAGAACAGCTCCGTCGTGATCCACAGCATAGCCAGGACGAACAGTATGCCCATGAACGGAGGCAAATCGGTGAGATAACGGAAGATGGGCACAAAAATCAGTCCACCCACTCCCAGCACAAACACAGTCTTGCGCTCCCATGCCTTCAGCTCCTGCTCGCTGGTGGTGATGCTGTCGCTGCGGGGCTGTTGCAGGGTGCCCTTGAGCCCAAACTGCAACATCAGTGTGGGAACCAGCATCGACAGCATCGATGGCAAGAGCAGGCAGATGATGGTCTGGGCAGCGGTGATCATGCCACTGTTCCATAACATGATGGTCGTCACGTCACCGATGGGAGAGAAGGCTCCGCCCGAGTTGGCGGCAATCACGATGATGGCATCATAGATGAGGCGGTCGCGGCGCTCAGGGACGAGCTTGCGGAGTACCATGATCAGAACGATGCTCGTCGTCAGGTTGTCCAGGATGGCGCTCAGGAAGAAGGTCATCAGCGCGATGCGCCACAAGAGCTTGCGCTTGGACGTTGTTCCCAGCATGTCGCGCACGAAGTTGAATCCACCGTTCTGGTCCACGACCTCGACGATGGTCATGGCGCCCATGAGGAAGAACAGTGTCGTGGACGTTTCACCCAGGCACCCCTCGATGGCGTCGAGTGCCGACCCAACGGCATCATGGCTCCCCGGAAAATAGATTTCCGGGGCCACCATGAGCAGGGTCCAGCACGCCACAAACATGAGCAGGGCAGTGGCAGCCTTGTTCACCTTAATAACACTCTCTAATGCAATGCACGCATATCCCGTCAAGAAGACGGCTACTATCGCTATTGTCAACATTGTTCTCTTGTTTGGTGTGTGTCTGGAACCTCTTGTGCTCAGTCGAGAATCGTAGCGACAAGCTGGGCCTGTTCGCCTTCATAGAATGCCGTCTTGCTGATTGGCTGATATGTGTAATCGATGAATTGCAGCATCTGCAGGGCTACAAACTGCTTGTCGGTCGAGATGCAGGCATCGAGCTCGATGTTGCCGATTTCCTGCTTGTGGATGTGGCAGGCCTTGACGGCGGCGTTGAGCCCCTTGCCGTCGCTATCGATCACCCGCTGCAGATGTGCGACGGCATCGTGGTCGTAGTTGTTTTTCTTCACGTTAACGGTCGCTCCTGTGGGGGCATACACGAGTTTCCTGCTCAATCCGAACAAGGAAGAGACTACCTGTAAGTTGTTGTGTGACAGCAGTTCTTGTGCCATCGGTAATTTATTGAAATTTGCCATAATGATGTGTTGTTTTCGTTGTGATTAAGATTTGTGAAAGTTATTGATAATATGTTGCGTGTCGTGCCTTGTAGCCGACACAAAGCACCTGACCTCGCCATCGGTATCATGTCGAGAGAAGATGAATAATGGGGATGATCAGGGGTGGGGATGGCCCGTCAGTGGGCTAACACAGCAGCCGGCACAGTTGCAGTATGTAGAAGTGAACGGCTCGCGTGTGCCGCAGCGGGGCGCTCATGCGCTCGATGATGAGGCGCCCAGTGGCGGCAATAGGGGTGTAGATGTTTGCACTCAGGCGGTTAGCACTGCGCCTGAGGATGTTGGTGCGCATCAGCGACACCCGGCTCTTGGCCATCGTGACGAGCCGCGATGACTGGTTGGGTGTCAGTGCGGGTATCTGGACGGGCGCGTTGCTCAGGAATCCGTATTCATCGGTGATGGGTTCGGGAGTCCCTTGTGCCGTGAATTCGCCCTGGATATCATGACACGCCACGGCATCAGTGGGCAGCTCCCGTGGCATGATGGTCCACAGGAGCGCCACGAGGCCGGATGTCAGCAATATCTTAATCCAGGATTTCATCACGAGAGGCTGTGGCGGGATTACTTGGCAGTACTGTGGCGCTTGACCAGGCGCTCATACTCGGGGTTGCCCTCGCGCAGCAGGCGGTCGTAGCGCTCGCGGTCGTTGAGCACGTCGAGTGCGGCCTGCAGGTCGCGGTTGCGGTGGTTGACGACCACGCTGTAGGCGCTCATGTCGCCATACACATCTCGAGCGATCAGCCCCTTGATGATGTCCTTGAGCAGCTGCTCGCTGGTGCGGTATTTCTCGGGGTCAAACTTGATGCTGTCGTTCTCGCCCATGGCGATGAACTCGCGCATCATCTCGTCGCTGACGGTGAATCCCCGGTCGTAGTCCTTCACGGTCTTGTAGCGGCCGGCAATGGCCTTGCGGTGCTTGTCCACATACTTGATGGCATACTGGCTGATGATGCCCTTGGCCGTGAGGTCGCGGTAATAGGTGGAATACTCGCTGGTGTCTATGGGGACAAAGACGTCGGGCATCACGCCGCCGCCCCCGTAGATGGTGCGGCTGTTGCGGCGCGTGGTGTAGCGCAGGGTGTCGTTGAACTGTATGCTGTCCAGGCAATAGTATTCGCCCTCATTGGCGCGGTCGAGCAGTTCTTTCTCATAGGCCTGCTTGTTGCCGCGGGCATAGGGTTTCTGGATGCAGCGTCCGCTCGGTGTGTAGTAGCGGGCGACGGTGAGTCGCATCATCGAGCCGTCCTCGAACTTGAAGGGCCTCTGCACCAATCCCTTGCCGAATGTCCTGCGGCCCACGATCACGGCGCGGTCCCAGTCCTGCATCGCTCCTGCAAATATCTCGGCTGCCGAAGCCGAGTACTGGTTGACGATGACCACCATGTGCAGGTCCTTGTAGCCCCCCCAGCCGTTGGCGTTGGCCTCGCTGCGCGGGCTGTTCTCGCCCTGGGTGTAGACCATGAGCTGTCCGCGGTCCAGGAATTCGTTGCACATGTCGATGGCGGCATTCAGGTATCCGCCGCCGTTGTCGCTCAGGTCCATCACGAGCTGGGTCATGCCCTGGCGCGTGAGGTCCTGGATGGCCTCGAGCATCTCCTCGTGGGTCTTGGCGCCAAAGCGCGAGATCCTCAGGTAGCCAGTTCGCTCGTCGATCATGTACTGGGCGTCGATGCTGTGCAGCGGTATGTTGTCGCGGGTGATGCGGAAGGTGATCAG
>CAZVMM010000109.1:0-3665 GCA_964628205.1 uncultured Muribaculaceae bacterium | reverse complement strand
ATTCAGCCCCCTTTGCAGGGGTGCTTTCGTGAATTGCGGTGCAAAGATACAGCGAGTTTTTGAACTGGCAAAATTTTTTGCCAGAAAAATCATTTTTTTCTGAATTATTTTTTTACACCGAGTAGTGTGAAGAATTCGTTCTGGCGGTGAATGTCCTCAAACTCACCGCTGTACTCGAATGTGATGGTGGTGGAGTCTTGTTTCTCGACACCTCTCATCTTCATGCACATGTGCTGTGCCTCGGCGTAGACGATGACGCCTCGGTTGGGCAGCACTCGGGTGAGCAGCTGGCAGATGTCGTGTGTCATGCGTTCCTGCACCTGGAGCCGGCGTGAATAGGTGTCGACGATGCGTGCGAGCTTGCTGAGTCCGACGATGCCTCCGGCGGGGATGTATCCGATGGAGACTTTGCCGAAGAAAGGCAGGATGTGGTGCTCGCACAGGGAATAGAACTCGATGTCCTTGACGATGACGATCTCGCTGCCCTCGTGCTCAAAGATGGCGCTGTGGACGATGGCGTCGGCGTCCTCGTGGTAGCCTCGGGTGTTCTCGATGAGTGCCTTTGCGGCGCGCATGGGTGTTTTTGCCAGTCCTTCGCGGTCTGGGTCCTCACCGATGAGTTCGATGATGGCTCTGTAGTGTTCTGCTATTTGTTGGGCGAGCTTGATGTCCTCGTCGCTGAAAACCATTTTAATCATTACTCCAGATGTTAATGCGGTCACGCACGATGACCATTTCACGTGCGAAATTGGGATATATTCTCTTGATTCGTGCGAGTGCGGCTTGTGCTTCTCCTCGAGTCTTGAAGTCGCCGATGCGCAGTCTCCATGATGGTGCCTTGTAGGAGATGTAGGAGCGGTATTGTGGGAACTTCATGGCGATGTCCCGTGCTCTCTTCTGAGCGCTGGCCTTGGCGGTCTTGTAGTTGTTGTCGCTGTAGGCCTGGATGCGGAATCCCACGCCACGGTCCTCGATGGTCTGTTGTGAGGTGTGGTTGCGCTTGGGCTTTTTGGGGGTGATTTCTTCTCTTTTCTTGTCTTCGTCTTTCTTCTTTTCCTCGTCTTTTTTCACCTCCTTGGTGTTGTCCTCGTCGAGCTCGTTGAGTTTCTCGTCTTCGGTGTTGGGGTCAGCTTTCTTTTTGTCTTTTTCCTTGACTTTCTTGTCCTTGCTGGACTGCTGCTTGTTGATGTTGGCGTTGTTGCGCTTTGTGAGCTCCTTGGGTGCGTCGACGGTGACCTGGCCGTTCCTGTTCAGGCGGTCGGTGATTTGTGGGCGCTGGGCGTTGCTTGCCAGTGCGACAAGCAGCATGAGGCACATGCACAGTGTGCGGATGTGTAATCTTTTCAACATTATAGCTATAAAGGTGTTGTTGTCAAATTTTGCCGCAAAGATACTGCAAATTTCCTTACTAAGTGATTTTTTTGGGGAATTTATGTGTCGTGGGGCGGTTTTTGGTTGTGTGTGGGGGGGGGGGAATATGTTGCCGCGGCCACGGTGTGTGGCCACGGCAGCATGGTGATGGTAGTTGTCGCGATTTGCCGCTGGGGATCAGAAGGCGGTGACGATGCCCATGAAGTCGGCACACTTGAGTGATGCGCCGCCGATGAGTCCGCCGTCGATGTCGGGCTTGGCGAAGAGTTCGGGGGCGTTGCTGGGCTTGCAGCTGCCGCCGTAGAGGATGGTGGTGTCGTCGGCCACTTGTGCGCCGTATTTGTCGGTGAGCAGTCCGCGAATCAGGGCGTGGATTTCCTGTGCCTGGTCGCTCGTGGCGGTCTTGCCAGTGCCGATGGCCCAGATGGGCTCGTAGGCGATGACGATATTAGCCATCTGCTGGTCGGTGAGGTGGAAGAGAGAGTCGCGGATTTCGGCCTCAATGACTTCCTTGAAGGATCCGTTCTCGCGCTGCTCTAGGCTCTCGCCGCAGCAGAAGATGACCTTCAGTCCGCTCTCGAGTGCCAGGTCGACTTTCTCTTTGAGCATCTGGGCTGTCTCGTTGTAGTATCCGCGTCGCTCGCTGTGGCCCAGGATGACGTAGTTGGCACCTGTGGAAGCTACCATGGGTGCTGAGACTTCGCCGGTGTATGCACCGCTGGTGTGGTTGGCGCAGTTCTGTGCTGCCAGTCCCACTTTGTTGATGTCGATGACGTCGCGCACGGCGGTCAGGTGGGTAAAGGGAACGCCGATGATGACGTCGCACTTGAGCCCCTGGGCTGCCGATACTGCCTGACAAACTTCCTTGGCGAGCTGTACGCCCTCGGGAACTGTGGTGTTCATCTTCCAGTTGCCCGCAACAATGTTCTTTCTCATTTTCGTTATAATTTCTTGGTTGAATGATGGGTAATTGAAATAATAATGTTCAATAGCGCAAAGTTACAACGAATTCCTGAAACCGTCAAACAACTTGACCGGCTAAAGACGGGCCGGGGGTCGTTTTTAGTCGTTGTGGGTGGTGCGGCCACATTATTAATATACTTTAATGGGGTGGGGTGGGTGTTATTGCGGGATTTTTTTGTAACTTTGCGGCGCTTTTTGTGCTTGTGTTGCACAAGTGGCTGTTAATAAAAGACATAATCAACAGAACAACCATAAATTTTAAAAAAAGATACTATGGGTTTAAGAATCATTGTTCTGGCCAAGCAAGTGCCAGACACCCGCAATGTGGGTAAAGACGCGATGAAGGAGGACGGCACCATCAACCGTGCTGCCCTTCCTGCAATTTTCAACCCCGAGGACTTGAATGCGCTGGAGCAGGCATTGCAGCTCAAGGAGGCACATCCGGGCTCGACGATCACGCTGCTGACGATGGGTCTGCCCCGCAGTGCCGAGATGGTGCGTGAGAGCCTGTACCGTGGCGGTGACGACGGCGTGGTGCTGACCGACCGTCCCCTGGGTGGCGCCGACACGCTGGCTACCAGCTACTCGCTGGCCCAGGCCATCAGGCACATGGGCAAGTTTGACATCATCGTGGGTGGCCGTCAGGCCATCGATGGCGATACGGCTCAGGTGGGTCCCCAGATTGCTGAGAAGCTGGGTCTGCCCCAGGTGACCTATGCCGAGAGCATCCGTGTCGCAGACGGCAAGGCGACCATCAAGCGCCGCATTGAGCGCGGTTTTGAAACTGTGGAGTGCCCGTTGCCTCTGGTGGTTACCGTCAATGGCAGTGCTGATGCGTGCCGTCCCCGCAATGCCCGCTTGGTGCAGAAGTACAAATATGCCGTGACGCCCAGCGAGAAGGCCGCTCTGCCGGCCGACCGCCAGGCGCTGGTCGACGGCCGTCCCTACCTTGCCATCAAGGAGTGGGGCGTGAAGGAGATCGAGGCTGATCCCGAGCAGATCGGTATGCCGGGTTCGCCCACCAAGGTGAAGACCATCGTCAACGTCGCGTTCCAGGCCAAGGAGGCCCGCCGCATCGACGCTGCCGCCGATGCCGAGCTCGAGGGTCTGGTCCAGGAATTGATTGCCGACCACATCATCGGATAAAACAACTTGCGCTAACGCAAGTTGTGGTAAGTGGTTAGAGATTAGAGATTAGAGAGAAATCAATAAAATGACAATAATGGAAGACAAGAATAATCTGATAGTCTATTGTGAGTATGACGAGGGCCGCATTGCCGACGTCAGCCTCGAACTGTTGACCAAGGGCCGCCAGCTGGCCACCCGTCTGG
>CAZVMM010000108.1:0-3677 GCA_964628205.1 uncultured Muribaculaceae bacterium | reverse complement strand
AAATGGGCAAAACGATGATGAGAATTGGAAAAAAATTATTATCTTTGTGGTCAACACCTCGCAAGATACTCCAAATCGCCAAATTATTATACTTAACCCATAAAACCTGATACGACTATGAGCAATAAACTACTTTTCAGACTTGCCGTTCTGGTGGCGGCCATGATGTGTGCCCTCGGCGCCAGCGCTGCCGAGGCCTACGCCAACTACATATGGGCGGACGGGACGCTGACGTTCTACTACGACGACCTGCGTGACAGTCGCCTAGGCATGACCTACGACCTGAAGACGGGCGAAACCGAACCAGGTTGGCGCTTTAACGGCAACTATACCAATGTGGTCAGTGTGATCTTTGATGCGTCGTTCGCTGGCGCCCGCCCGACGAGTACCTATGAATGGTTTAGCGGAATGGAGAATCTTGAATCTATCACGGGCTTGAGTTACCTGAACACCAGCGAGGTGACCGACATGGCTCACATGTTCAATGGTTGCTCCAGTTTGACGAGCCTTGATGTGAGCCACTTCAACACGTCCAAGGTAACCGACATGCGATTCATGTTCAAAGAATGCTCTGGTCTAGCGAGTCTTGACTTGGGCAGTTTCAATACGTCCAAGGTGACAAACATGTACTGGATGTTCTTTGACTGCCCCAGTCTGAGGACCATCTTTGTGGGCAGTGGCTGGAGCACGGCTGCCGTGACAAACTCCTCAGGCATGTTCGGCTACTGTACCAGCCTGATTGGTGGCAAGGGCACGACTTATAATGAAAATAATGTGGATGCGGCCTACGCCCACTTGGACGGCGGCGCGAGCAACCCAGGCTACTTCACTGCCACGGGTACCGAGGCCTATGCTTGCTACACACCGTCGAACACGACACTGACGTTCTATTACGACACCGAGCGCAGCAGTCGCACGGGCACGACCTACGACCTGAACACGGGTGAAAACAATCCTATTTGGTACAGAAACGGCACTAATGCCCAAGTGACCAAAGTGGTCTTTAATTCCTCGTTCGCTAGTGCCCGCCCGACGAGTACCCATGCTTGGTTTTACAATATGGAGAATCTTCAGTCCATCTCGAGTATGAGTAACCTGAACACTAGCGAAGTGACCAATATGTCTTGGATGTTCGGCGCCTGTCCAAATTTGAATAACCTTGATCTGAGTAACTTCAACACGTCCAAGGTGACCAATATGGATCACATGTTCTATGACTGCGCAGGTCTGACGAGACTTAACTTGGGAAGTTTCAACACGTCCAAGGTGACCAATATGAATAGCATGTTCCTTAGCTGCTCCAATCTGCAGAATATCTATGTTGACGAGGGCTGGAGCACGGCGGCTGTGACGAATTCTTCATATATGTTCCTGCACAGCACCAGTCTGGTGGGTGGCAAGGGCACGACCTATGATGCTAGCCATGTGGATAAGGCCTATGCCCACTACGACGGCGGTCCGAGCAACCCTGGCTATTTCACTGCTGTGGGTGCCGAGGCTTATGCCTGCTACACGTCCTCGGACTCGACGCTGACTTTCTACTACGACACCCTGCGCGGCATGCGCCAGGGCACGAAATATAGCATGCCCAGCATAACCACACTTACACCTGCTTGGTACTCTGACGGCACCTATGCCAATGTGACGAATGTGGTCTTTGAACCCTCGTTCGCTGGCTACCGCCCAACTTATACCTACGGTTGGTTTCGGAGTATGCGTAAATTAAGAAACATCACGGGCATGAGTTACCTGAAAACCGACAAGGTGCTCGATATGCGTTATATGTTTCAGAACTGTTCAAAATTGACAAGCCTTGATGTGAGCCACTTCAACACGTCCAGGGCGACCAATATGAATGCCATGTTCGATGCCTGCAGCGGCCTAGCGAGTCTTGACTTGAGCAGTTTCAACACATCCAACGTGACCAATATGGCCAGAATGTTCACAGCCTGCCTCAACTTGACCGCCATCTATGTGGGCGAGGGCTGGAGCACGGCTGCAGTGACAAACTCAACAGATATGTTCCTTAATTGTAAGAATCTGGTGGGCGACAAGGGCACGACCTATGATGCCAACCATGTGGATAAGGCCTATGCTCACCTCGACGGCGGCCCGAGCAACCCGGGCTATTTCACCGATAAGGGTACCGAAGCCTATGTCTGCTACACGACTTGGAACACGACACTGACGTTCTACTATGACAACATGCGCAGCAGTCGCTCGGGTATAAAATACGACCTGAACACGGGTAATAACGATCCTGATTGGAGAACTACCGGCGTCCTAATCAATGTGACCAGGGTGGTCTTTGACCCCTCGTTCGCTAATGCCCGTCCGAGGACCACCTACTGTTGGTTTCTTGGCATGCAGAACGTGCAATACATCACGGGCATGAATTACCTGAATACCAGCATGGTGACCAATATGTCTTATATGTTTTGTCGCTGTACAGGTTTGACGAGCCTTGACTTGAGTCACTTCAACACGTCTAATGTGAGCAGAATGTATAACATGTTCAGTTACTGTAGCCGTCTGACGAATCTTGACTTGAGCAGTTTTAACACTTCCAAGGTGACCGATATGGCTGAAATGCTCCGTCTCTGCAGCGATCTGCAGACCATCACTGTGGGCAGTAATTGGAGTACATCGGCAGTGACGAGATCTACAGATATGTTCTATAACGACATGTGCCTGGTGGGCGGCATGGGCACGGTCTATGATGCCAGCCATGTGGATGCGGCCTATGCCCACATCGACGGCGGCGCGAGCAACCCGGGCTACTTCACCGCTGCGGGTACCGAGGCTTATGCAGTGTACACGCCCGGGAACACGACGCTGACTTTCTACCACGACACCGAGCGCAGCAGCCGCACGGGCACGACCTACGATCTGAACACGGGCGAACACGATACGGGTTGGAAAACTGACGGCACCAATGCCAGCGTGACCCGAGTGATCTTTGATCCGTCGTTTGCCGGTGCCCGCCCGACGACCACGTACTTATGGTTTTACTTGATGAGGAATCTTCAAACCATCACGGGCATTGAGTATCTGAATACCAGCGAGGTGACCAATATGGCTCACATGTTCAATAGTTGCTCTAAATTGACGAGCATCGATTTGAGCAGTTTTAATACTTCCAAGGTGACAGAAATGCGAGTCATGTTCTGTAACTGCACTGGCCTGACGAGCCTTGACTTGAGCAGTTTCAACACATCCAATGTGACAAACATGTTTAACATGTTCGGTGACTGCAGCGGTCTTACGAGTCTTGACTTGAGCAGTTTCAATACATCCAATGTGACCGATATGGGTAGAATGTTCTACGGCTGCTCCCGCCTGGCTACCGTCTATGTGGGCGAGAACTGGAGTACAGAGGCTGTAACGAGTTCCTCGTATATGTTCCATAACAACAACAATCTGATGGGCGGCCAGGGCACAACCTATAACGGCTCCAACCCGAAGGACAAGACCTATGCCCACATCGATGGCGGCGCGAGCGACCCGGGTTACTTCACTGCTGCGGGTATCGAGGCCTATGCCTGCTACACGCCATCGAACACCACGCTGACGTTCTACTACGACACCGAGCGCAGCACTCGCCCGGGCACGACCTACGACTTGAACACGGGCATGAATACTCCAGCATGGAGATCTGTCGGTAGCCATGTGACCCA
>CAZVMM010000107.1:0-3764 GCA_964628205.1 uncultured Muribaculaceae bacterium | reverse complement strand
TCTGGTTGGAGCAGATGTTGCTGGTGGCCTTCTCGCGGCGGATGTGCTGCTCGCGAGCCTGCAGGGTCAATACAAATGCGCGCTTGCCATCGGCATCCTTGGTGGCACCAACGATGCGGCCCGGCATTTTGCGGATCAGCTTCTTGGTCGTGCACAGGAAGCCCACATAGGGACCGCCATAGTTCAGGGGAATACCCAGACTCTGGCCGTCACCCACGGCGATGTCGGCACCCCACTCGGCGGGCGTCTTGACAACGCTCAGTGCGGTGGCCACGCAGTGCATGATGAGCAATGCCTTGTGCTCGTGGCACATCTCGGCAACACCCGTGTAGTCCTCAAGGATGCCATAGAAGTTGGGCGTGGCAACGATTACGCCAGCCACGTCGTCCTTCTCGAGCTCGGCCTTGAGTGCATCGTGGTCCATCACGCCGCCCTTGGCGGGAATCATGTCGACCTGGATGCTCTGGTACTTGGCATAGGTCTTCACCACGCGCAGCACGTAGGGCGAGATGGTCTCGCTCACGAGAACACGTTTGCGCTTCTTGGCATTGGCAACGGCCATCATCATGGCCTCGGCAGTAGCCGTGGTGCCGTCGTACATCGAGGCGTTCGACACCTCCATGCCGGTCAGCTCGGCCATCATGCTTTGGTACTCGAAGATGTATTGCAGAGTACCCTGCGAAATCTCGGCCTGGTAGGGCGTGTAAGCGGTAAGGAACTCGCTGCGCTTCACGATGTCCTGAACGACGGCAGGGCTGTAGTGGTCATAGTAACCTGCGCCCAGGAAGGTGCGCATGGTGATGTTGCCCATGCCCAGGTCGTCAAAGAAGCGGCGCACTTCAATCTCACTCATCGACTCGGGCAACTCATACTCCTTCTTGAGTTGGAGTTCCTGAGGCACGTCCTGATAGAGGTCATCCAGCGACTTGACTCCAGCGGTGCTGAGCATCGCCTTCATCTCCTCGTCGGTGTGCGGAAAAAATTTATAACTCATTTATCTATTAGTTTTCAGTTGTCGGTTTATTTCTAACTTCTGACTCCTAATTCCTAACTCTGGATCACTCGCCAATCATGGCCTTGTAGGCGGCTGCATCCATCAAGCTGTCGAGCTCGCTCTTGTCGCTAAGCTCCACCTTGATGATCCAGTTCTCGAAGGCGTCCTTGTTGATCAGGCCAGGCTCGTCCTCGAGGGCCTCGTTGACCTCGACAACCGTGCCACTGACGGGCGACATCAGGTCGCTGGCAGCCTTAACGCTCTCAACGGCACCAAAGTCCTCACCTGCGGTTACCTCGTCGTCAACCTCGGGCATGTCAACATAGACCACGTTGCCCAGCTCGTGCTGTGCATAGTCGGTGATGCCGATGAAACCAAAGTCGCCTTCTACCTTTACATACTCATGTGACTCGCTGTAATAGAGTCCGTCGATAATCTTACTCATTGTGTTATAAAGAATTAATTAGTTAATATTTTGTTTCTAAATAAAATGATGACTTCTTAAAAATAGCCCCCTAGAGCCTAAAGCCTTATTTCTTATAATTCGGGGTATAGAAGCGCTTCTTCACCACGGTGGCGGGGAACACTTTCTTGCGGATGCGCACGCTCAGCGTGTTGCCCAGAGCGCCAACAGCGCGGTCAACCAGGGCAAATGCCACACTCTTGTCAAGCGTGATGCTGTGATAACCGGTGGTGATGTAGCCCACGACGTTCTCGCCATCGAGCACTTCGTAGCCATGACGGGGTATTGCTTTGCCCTCGAGCTCCAGGCCCACAAGCTTCTTGGGGGTGCCTTCGGCCTTCTGCTGAGCGCAGGCATCGCGACCGATAAAGCCGCCTTCCTTGTCGAGTTTCACAAACATGCCGAAGGTGGCAGCGATGGGCGAGATCTCTGCGGTCAGCTCGTCGCCATACAGGGGCAGACCGGCCTCGAAACGCAGGGTGTCGCGGCAACCCAGACCGCAAGCCTGGACACCGGCTTCCATGAGCTTGTCCCACATCTTGCAGATGATGGCGGGATCGGCATATACCTCAAAGCCGTCCTCGCCGGTGTAACCGGTGCGGCTCACGATGATGGTTTTGCCGTCATACTCGAGTTTCTTGAACGTATAGAACGTCAGGTCGGTGGTGTCGATACCCAGCACGGCGGCCATGGTCTTCTCGGCCTCGGGACCCTGAACGGCGATCTGGCCGTACTGCTCGCTCTGGTGGTCGATCTTCACGTCAAAGTTCTTGGCATTCTCCATGATCCAGGCCACATCCTTGTCGATGTTGGCTGCGTTGATCACGAGGAAGTAGTCGTTATCGTCAACACGGTATACCAGCAGGTCGTCAACGGTGCCGCCGTCGGGGTACAGCATCATGCCGTACAGGATCTGGCCGGCCTTGATGGCGTTGATGTCATTGGTGAAGATGTAGTTGGTGAACTTGGCGGCATCGGGGCCGGTGATTTCCACCTCACCCATGTGGGACACGTCAAATACACCCACCTTCTGGCGCACTGCATTGTGCTCAGTGGTGATGTCTACATACTGGATGGGCATGTCGTAACCGGCAAACGGGGACATGAGAGCGCCTTGCGCCACGTGCCTGTCATGAAGACAGGTAACTTTGATTTCTTCAGTCACGGTTTAATGTTTTTTTAAGTTGTGGTTAATAGAGTTATTAATTGTTCGTTTGTTAAGTTCAGTATCCATTTACTGGCATCATAGCCGTCAAGGGCTTGGCGCAGGTCACCGGCCGTGAGCAGTGCGCCCCGCAATCTGTTTGCCAACTCGTAGCTGGCATCTTCACGCAGGGGCAGGTAATCGCCGGTGAGCCGCAGCTCGTGAATCACGCCGTGCTTGAGCGTGACATTGGCATGGATGCTGCCCACACCGTCAATCCGGCCGCCACGTGTGACCTCGCACTGCGGGTCGTTGCCCCACAGGAACGACGGCTCCAGGTAGAGCAGGGTGAGGCGCTCAATCTCGGCCACATCGCCGTCGGTGAGCATCATCTCACCGTCGCACAACGTCGCGCGAACATGCCGCTTAAAGGCCTCGATGTCCATGGTGGGCAAGTGCTCACTCAGGGTGGTGATGTGGCTCCTGACCGACTCCACGCCCTTGCTGGTCAACTTCTCGCGCGAGGGGGTGATGGCGTTCAGCATGTGCTCCATGTTGGTGCCATAGAGCATCGTGCCATGCACGATGCTGCGGCCGGGAATGTGGTAAAAGGCATTACCACTTACCTTGCGGCCGTCGATAAGTACATCGTTGCGGTCGCTGGCACTGGCGTTCAGGCCCAAGCCGCGCAGCATCCGAGCTACCGCGGTGGTGTAGGTGCTGAACGTCGTCTGCACCTCGTCGCTGCGGGTGATGTAGCTGAACATGATGTTGTCCTTGTCGGCATACACGCAACCACCGCCGCTGCGGCGACGGTAGAAGGCGATGCCGTGATCGCGGCAATAATCCACGTTGACCTCGCTCGCAATCAGCTGGTTGCGGCCGAAAATCACAGTCGGCTCCACTTGCCACATGAAGAACAGATCTTCGTCGCCGAGGATATGTGCAGCATGCTCCTCCATCGCTAGGTAGAAAGGGAGGATGCGCGTCGCGTTGTCAGGCAGACTAAGGTATTTCATCATGTCATTCTAAACTTCCCACAAAAGTAAGCCAAATTCCTCACATTATAAAATTATAACTCAAAATAATTATTAAAACCGTGTTTTTATGCGAGGCTGTTGCAAAACTCGGTCGTTGAAGTTGCTGAGAATTGGATGGAAATT
>CAZVMM010000106.1:0-3842 GCA_964628205.1 uncultured Muribaculaceae bacterium | reverse complement strand
GCATGCAATATGGAGTCAGGTATAGTAAACCTGTTATAAAGCAGATTAAGATCAAAACAGATGATGCCGGCAAATATATCAAGAAACCGAATGGTCCTAGGGTGCCAATCGATCTAGCAGTAATCACTTGCTATTGTCCTCCCAAACCGATGGACAACAAAAGATACAGAATCAATCACAAGGATGGCGATGCCATGAATTGTGATGCCAGCAACCTAGAGTGGGTCATTCAGCCGTATGAGCACACCGATGCACCGTCTATCAATCTCAGATGCTATGGTAATATCGTCACTGTATTTAAGGACGGGCACGTTGAGCAGGACGGCAAACCCATGACGATTTATGACAGCATGTATGATAGTGACGTTGATCTGGAAGTGTGCATAAGGCCTCATATTCAAGTGCCCAAACCTTCATCAATTTGGCATGAACGTGTGTTCCTTGATGATCTCATGAAAATTGCAGGTTACATACAGGGTGACGACAGTGTCTTTATGTATCCTAAGATTCTACATATTGACTACGATAGGATGAATTGCTCGTCAGATAACCTGATGTGGGTTGAATACAATGATGAAAGGCTCGACACTTATTATGCTAGAAATAAAGAAGACAGGCACAAGCGCAATATCGAGTTAAATCCCGGGAAGTACATTCCAGACTTCTTGTAATTGGTTTGCATAAAATCACGTAATTAGGGAGTGCAGATTGTCTAGTTCATGCTCATTATGGTCACTGAAATGCGCTATTTTCACCGTGACATTTGCCGTTTTGAATGTCGCGCCTGACAAGTGACATTCGATCCATGAATGTCGCTCACTTAATTACTGATTACCAGCTTAATAATACAAAAGTGACATTTACTCTAAAAAATATGGGTGTGGGGGTATAGAGTATAAAACCCCCGCTCCCATAAAAATTAAAGTCAAATGTCAGACGCATATTTTTGACTTTGATGAGCCCTAATCGTTGCCATCAAAGTCCCATGAATTATATACAATTTTTATTAAATACAACACCCCATAATATGAATAAAAAGATGATGTACCTCCCTAGTGGTGAAGTGTACGAAAACAGAAAAGAGGCCAAGCTGATGATGGGCCACGCGAATTATAACCGCGCATTGAGGAATAGACTAATACTATTCATCAATGGCGGCGACCTTTTTGAGACACAGAAATAATAATAAACTAATCATATTGCTTACTATGATAGATCAAGATTTTAAATTCAGAGTAAATATCAGCAATGACTGGTATGAAAAGAAAACCGATGCCACAGCCTGCCTAAGTCTAAAGGGGGCCAAGGCTATCGGGAAAGAGAAAATGGCTTTCAGGGAATATGACGTTACAGTTGACCAGTTCCTCGAGGGCGCAACAAAAGGTTATACCTTCTGCAACCTGTTCGCATTTGACCCGAACAAAGAATACTGGTTCGAGACGTGCAACGGGCGGAGGTATAAGTCAAAGCCCCTATATCCTAAAGGAAATAATCAAGGCTGCATGAGGCTGGAGTTCAAGTGTGATCGGTTCTTTCGCGGTGCCCAGACGGTGTACGTGGATATTGATAAAACACGTTTTGAGTCGATTCCTGAATACCTTGCATGCCTGACTTACCCACCTACCTGCGTCTATATGTCATACTCAGACAGGTTAGAGAAACGCGGGGTCACATCACGGCGGTTCAGGATGGTGTATGTGTTCGACCACGTGCTTGGCAAAGAGGATCTGAATGTAGTATCGAGAACCATCACCGAGAGCATAGTTCGGGACACAGGCGAACCAATGGAAGATGACTGTGGCGAAAGACCAAGCCAATATTTTAACGGCGTGTACGGGAACAAAGAGTGCTATACCTCATACCGCATCTATTATCGGTTTGAATTCCCGGAGAGCTTACCGCCGGTCGATGAAAACCAATATCAAACACAGGCACAAGATCCCACCAAGCCGACAGTGGTTTTTGATCAACAGCTTTTACGGGACATGGCGACGATGGATTACAATACTTTTATGCATCACAACTCATGGCGATATAAGTACTATTACCGCACCGAGTCTGACTATTGGATTAACAACACATACCAGCTGACCGATGATAATTATCTTCAGCTGTGGTGGCCAACGGAGAGAATCACCGACGGCAACAACAGACGACGCAAACTGTTTAAGCGTGCCTGTCTGAGAAGACTGATAAAGCCTGACGTTGACCCAGACACCTTGCTCTTTAATATGTATGTTGACCGTTACCGCTTCATCGACAACAGCGATAATGTCATCTCGGTTGAAACACTAAAGCGAAGGACGGAGCGGGCAATGCAGATGGATTGGGAGGACCTAATTGAGTACTGTGATTATGAGATTGGCTATTGGAAGGATCACAGGCGTAAGTTCATCCTTCACCCTGACGCTCCTCACACACAGAGTTTTATCCGCAGCATAGACAAGGAAGTCAATTACATTAGGATTGATAACTGGTATGACAGATCAAAGTCGGTGAAGGAAAACTCGACGGCGCTTAACATATCGCTGAGAACGCTATATCGATATTGTAGTGATAGGGGCATCGATACTAATCCTGGAAAAACGATGACCGAGGCACAGCGACGAGAAGCCAAGAGAGGGACCAAAATTGATATGAAGGCTCGGTTCATGCTACTGTACAACCCCAACCTGTCTGCGCCGAAAAACCTGGAAATCATGAGGCGGAACGGCATTGACATATCTGAAGGCACCATACGCAACTGGGGTAAGGATTACATAGCGCCCAACATGCCATTAGATCACCTCGAACACGGTGAGCCAGTATTGAAAAACTGGAACAATGGAAAGCCAGTAATTGGACAGCCATCATCGCTAACTAATTATAGTTGGAGTAACACAGGGTATGATCCAAACGACTATATGGCTTGGAAACATATTTGGGCAAGTGGACAGTGATAACGATGGCACGCTAATGGTGACAGACCGGCAGGATAGCCCTCAAAGATATCCTGCCGTGTCGTTTATATCTCAGCGTGAGTAGTTATTGGTTATAACTACTACTATTATAACGAAATGGCAAAAACTTACAATAATTGTGGATACTGATGGCAAAAACTTACAATAATTGTAGATATGGAAATACTGGTGGCAAATACTTACAATTTTTGCGGATCCAGGATAATGGCGTGCTTGATGGTTAAATGGGTATTCCAACACGCAAAAACACTTATCACGCGCCACCGACACCTCATATAAGTATTTAATATTTAAAGTAATATGTGTAGTAATACAGAGAAAGGCTACGTTTTCATTCTCACGAACGAATCTTTTCGTAAAAACATGATTTTAATCGGCTCAAGTACTGAGCCAATCGATAACCTAATTGAATATATGGACATCGAGGATCTGCCGACATATTATGATCTCTTTGCAACCATGCACACCGAGAAATATGAAAAGGTAGAGGAAATCATCCAACGACAGATTGATCGGCTCTCGTGCAAGCGTTACGAGGAAGGCTATGACTTCTTTATCCTAAGACCCAGCGAAGCCCTTGAGATGTTAATGGATTTTGCTGAGCTAATTGACGATGCAACTGTATTCACATATCATGACGATGAACCAAGTCAAGTATATCCTCCCGTGACCCCTTCGCTGGGCTAGGAGTAATCCATCGGCGGTGAAGTCAAGCCGCATAGATGACGCTATATAGCCGCCGTCAGCACCTCAAACACAGGTGCTGACGGTTATTTTTTCGATCTGGTTGTGATTTGAGGGCGACCGAGAAACTGAATGGGTTCTCAAGAAATGTGATATCAGAATATGAATAAGCCATTTAACGACAATTTTTATCTGATT
>CAZVMM010000105.1:0-4242 GCA_964628205.1 uncultured Muribaculaceae bacterium | reverse complement strand
TGTCTATCAGCATAGTATTATCGGTTATTGCTGTTCATACTTTCAAACCTGCAAATATAAGTAAATTTTCGCAAACCCTATTCAAATAACTGTAGAAATGATAGTGACTACGCTGAAATGATAAAAGCGCGGGATATGCTATGACTCGTCTTTCTTCATTCGGCCCAGGATCCACCGCTCGTTGATGGTCTCGCAGTATCGGGTTAACTGGAAGTCTTCGTGCTGGGCAATCGTCACGTATTGGCAGTATTGCTCACGAGAAATCAGCAGAATCCCCTTTTGTGGTTCATGATTCACAAAGCTCTTGAACACGAGGAATTCTTTCTTGGAATCCCCTTTACCTGAGATGAGGTCTTGAAACACCAGTGAACACTTATCGGACAGCTTGTTGGCATCATCCACCTTGATAAATACCTTTGAGAGTTCAACGGCAACATCATTGAGCCCGGCTTCGAAGATCAGGATTTTTTCTTTGAGCCTGACCAATGCGTTAGTGGTGCGATAAGTGCTCCTTCTCATTCCTGGAAACTTGGTCAACAGCTCATTATATTGCTCGTTGATGCTTTCACAATCGTTGGGCGAGAAGTGTATCATAAAGCCATTGTCCATATCGTGGTACAGGAACGGATAGACGATAGTGAATGTTTCTCCACACTCGGGGCAGGTCCACTTGAACAGGTCATCAGAAAATACCCTTTCACGCAGTGACTTGTCCAGGGTAACATTTACCGTCTCATACATCCTGAACTCCCCTTCATGCTGGCACTTGGGGCAGGTAATTGATTGAGATGAGATCTTCGTCATAGTATTTCAGTATTAAATAATCAAAATCGGTTTGGGGATAGTGCCGCTCTTGTCCTCGTATGGTGCTTCATACCATAGGTCGAAGTCGGGAGAAAGCACCTCGCGTAATTTCTTTGCAAGATCCAACCCTCGCCTATGATAATCTTGCCAGTCCTTATCATAGCTTTTACCTGTCTCGGAGTTGACGATAATCGGGCACATTTCTTGTTGCCATTCTTCAAACGCTGGAAGTGATATATGTTGAGCGTCACGAGTGTATAAATCATCGAGGCCATATGCCACATTTTCATCGTCCATCAGGAAATAATCATAGTTTGGGTCAATCCTGATGATACTCTTGACATGCACTTGACGGAGGCTATACTCATCTTCTTTGGTGTGTTCGTCTTTCAAAAAGGCCTCGATGATAGGTGACTTGATTTTATTATAGAATATCAATCTATTAGGCCAACCATCCCCAACCGTTTCCTCTGTTATCAAGGGCGTAGAAAACGCACATTGAAGAAAAGCAGAATAAATCGTTTCAATGCAATCCTTAGTACTGCAATAACCACTTATTTCAGAATACTTATTCTCGGCAAACTCATCGGGTTTGACACTCACAAACAAATAATCATCCAACGCAAATTTAGCTCTCAAGGATATGATAGTCGGACTATCCTCAAAAAATAACTGAAGAGCAGTCTCTCTGTGGAAAACAAACGACTCTAAATCGTGCCGAATAGTTTCCAAATCAGTGCTCCAATCGGATAGTGCACTTCTGTATATTTGACTCCCCAACTGTATGGTAAAACCTAAATCGCACGAGAATTCCCCATCAAAGACGAATGAGAAGTTTTCGATAGGTCTATTATTTCTTTGCTTAATCAAGCCTGTTCCTGTAAATGCCATAATTCTGTGCTCTATAAATATATACTAGTTCAGGGAATCCATGGGGCAAACGTGGATATGGAGCCCTACATTACGACGCCGTTAATATAGGCGCAGCAGGATCGTCGCACCGACGCAGGGGGCTTTCATCACCACGGTCTTGTGACCCTCCTTGAAGCCTGGTGTCTTCGAGCCAGCGACCTTCACACGGGTCTTGCCGTCATGCAGAATCTGACTCAAATTGGACAGGCAGCCTTCATACAGCTTGAACGTGCTTGTGCCGTCCTTCTGGTAAAGGCACTCAAAGCTTTCGCCATAGATAAATCCATCTACTTCAGTCTTGGTAATCTTCTCAACACAGACATGGTTGCTGTTCGCACCCCATGACATTCTGCTTCTTCTTGGTCCTAATGGTACACACATAATTAATGATGTTTTATTGTTACTTGGTAATGCGTATAACTATGGTAGCCGACACGCAGGGGGCTTTCATCACCACGGTCCAGAAACCGCGCTTATATTCCTCCTTGCTGGTGTTGGCCACAGACACGGTCGTGGTCTCGTCATGAAGGGCAGCAAGCAGCTCCTCCTGGCTCAAGTCGCAGTCGCGGTAGATGCGGCAGCGCTTCTTTTTCCACTGGCAGAAATCATAACGCGAATTAGTTATGATATCCTCAACACTAGACTTGGTAATCTTCGTATTGATAACTTGCCCGTGTGAACGCGAGCGGCCCCCTTTCATTACTCCTATGCAACACATAATCGTAATCTTTAATTGTTAGTAATCTATTTAAAAATAAGCCATTGATGTGCGGTTGTACCATCATCGGTCCTACTGCTAGCGCAGTACCCGGTAGAAACCGTCTTTCTACTCCTAATGGCTTATCGTCTTGTCGTTCTGAAAAGATAAGTCATTGGGGTGCGGTGGTATCCCCATCAGTCATACTGTAAATGCAGCACCCGCCAGTAACCGACTTTCTGGTCCTAATGACTTATCGTCTTGTCGTTCTTAAAAAATAAATCATTGAGGAGCGGTGGTACCCTCATTAGAAAATCTTCAGATGAAGACCCCATCAGCAACCGACTTTCTGATTTTAATGACTTATCTTGATGTGGTATCAATAGTTCCAGCGGGTCGATACGTTTGGCTTTCCCTGTGCGCCTCAAACACCTCTGGCATTCTCAATTCCACTGCAAAGTAAGATCACGAATTCTGACCTGACAAGCAAAATAAAGAAACAAGCCTTGTTTCTCGTGAAGATTTTTGGTTATTGCTCCCAAACGACCAAAGACGGCGCCAACACAATACGTTTGGGTTCCCCTTTTTTCCCGGTAATGTAATAGTTCTTGGCCAAGCTATCGTCAAAGTTTTTGATGAAGGCCTCTCTGATTTGGGCACATTTCTCGTTAATGCTGTTGCTCATGGGGTTGGTTACTGCCTGGATGCTTTGTAATTGCCGTTTAGTTCCACCGATCGGATTCAAGGCGCGGTAAATGCCGAGCAACTCATCATGATAGTCGGCAAGATCTTTGAACCTGATGCCTTCAGGGTGCTTCAGAAATAGGATGAACACAGCCTTAGGCAAAGCCGGCATGATGATTTCCCTATTCTGGTATTCAGGAAGAAAAATACGATAGTCCTTGGTGATGACCAATGAACTCAAACGTTCCCCTTCGTCAACAATGCCATGGATGAACATTGTGTTCACACCCTTGTTTTTCAAGGCTTCGACGAGTTTCTTTAGATCGCTAATCATCGCCTCTGACTCAGCGTCAAAGAGATCATCGGCAGATACTTCACTCCGTTTAAGGCTATAACGAACATCTGGCTCTTTTGCAACTTCTTCAGATTGTTTAATGTCGGGGCTGTCCAGAGAAAGGCTGAAACGAATGTCGGACTTAATGTCGGGGCTGTCCTCTGAAAGGCTGTAACGAATGGTGGGCTCACTAACAACATCTTCATGACGCCGAGTCGGGTAATGCGAGGCAAGATCCTTTCTAATGTTATCGGCGAGCGTGGTAAAAACCTTATCGAGCTTATTATACCACCGGGCATTGATGGGCAACAAACGCAGTTCACCATCCCCTTCTTCGTCTAACGCATACAGTAATGAGGGGGACTGTGTCTCGATCAAGCTTGCTATTGAGGGTATACTCTGGAGAAGATCTTGGCGCTGTTTGTCACTCAAGTAGGGAGCATGGTAAGAAATCAGTTCTTCTCCCAGCAGCGGCAGATAACAGAATTCAAGCCCATTCTCCCGGAACATGCTTCTCAGCCAATCATAGTTGCTGACGATGAAAGAGTTGATTCTCTTATTGTTATCATAATCAACATAGATTACCTGTCCTCTAACCGGATTAAAGGGCAAGTTGTCGATAGTCACTCTATGTCCTACGTCAGCCATATCAAGAAGCTTTATTGTTGTGAGGGCAAAAATACAAAAAACATCAACACCTTCATCCGATAACCTCAAAAAAGTTTACCCTCGGACTGAAATGTAAAAAACGCGGATAATGGCGGGGTATAGCCTTATGTAATGATGAAAAAGGAGTTTTGAACGGTATGAT
>CAZVMM010000104.1:0-4495 GCA_964628205.1 uncultured Muribaculaceae bacterium | reverse complement strand
TCCCAGTATTTGGAGATTGCTATGTCGTAGAGCAGTTTCTTTTCCTTAGCATCGCTGCCTAACAGGGTGGACAGGTAGTTCCAAAAGGATTTGCGATGGTGATGATGTTTGATGTGTGCCATCTCGTGCAATATCGTCTCGTCCATCAATGCCGGTGGGAAAATCACGATCAGAGGAGACAGGCGGATTTGGTTGTCATATGTGCATTGTCCCAAGATGCCTTTTCTCAGTTTCTTGACTATGACGCTTTGGGCATACAACTGGTGCTTATCTTCGAGTTCATGCAACCTTTTGGGCAAGGCGATGGATGCTCTTGCTGTGATTGTGTCCCGGATATTCTCCCTCAGCCATTTCTGGAGACGCAAGTTCTCAAAATGCTGGTCCTCATGGTACAAGACGAACAGCCGTGAATAATCCTCACTGTGGACCAAGTGAACACATGTGGTGCCAGCCATATAGGTCCTGCGCCTTGGATGCTCCATTTTGCAGAATGCAAATAAATCACTCTTGTCACATGATTGCCATTCAAGGCAGAATTGTGGGAAACGCAGTCTTGTATTGGGATTTATCCAAAACTGCGGCTGCTTCTTATTTGAACTTTCCATATTCTATCTAATATGTCATTATAATTGTTTTTACTGCCGTCGATATTCAGCCCATAGAACTTGGTGCCCTTATTCTGTTCCTTCGTCATCTTGTCTCTTGTGACCTTGCTCGGGTTTGAAAAGTAGAAATCACTAATGATCAACACGTCGGCCATACTGAAGTTTGATGTCTGCAACATCTTCAGTGCTGCATTGAGCATCTGCTCTCCATCGGTGCCTCCAGTGAAGGTGCTGTCGAGAAAACTGCTGACCTTCCTCCAACTGCCTGGACGAGAAAGATCAAGGGTCTTGGCTCTCACCGAGAAGGTAATCAGATAACATTTGCGTTTCTGCTTCTTAGCCATTCGCAGCAACTGCATGAGCAGACTTTTTGCAAGCTTGATGGGATTTCCTTCCATCGAGCCACTTGTATCAAGGCTGACAATGATTGGTCCCTTCTCCAATCGTGGTTTCTTTTTCTTTGTCTGCTCCACCTTCATCTGGCTTTCCAACTTTGGTTTGTTAGCAAACAACTGTAGTTTCTTAGTGGCATACTTGAGGTAGAAGAAGTCCTCAGTCTGTGGATCTGCCATTATGGCCATTTCAACGGGAAGCACATGTTTCAGGTCATTGCCGTTGGATACCTCGTCAATCTCCACAGCCGGCTTTGGTGGAGAGGGCAACAGGGGTAGATAACGCTTAATCGTATCATCCATCTCGTCATCACGCTTAGGCTCTTCCCTGCCCATGATGCGGACAATCTCAGCGAGTGCAGGATAGGAATATACCAGCCTCTCAATCTTCTTGCGCTGTTCATAATCGGCAAGCCCCCATTCTTTCACATGATGTTCCCATGTCTTCTCATTTCTTCGGATAGTCAACTCTTTCAAGCGTTCCACCCTCTGGTCACATGCTTTATCCCAATCCTTGATCATTGAGGCGAAAACATCATCCAGGTTCTCGTTCTTCATCTGCTCAACATAGCCGTCAATGTTGACCTCGTGGGGCTTGTACTCAAACTTGATGGTACGATAGACCTGTCCCCAAAGCTTACGTTTCCAGTTTGTCTCACCAGCCGCAAATGCAGTGATCAGGGCCTTCTCTCGCCGATAGTTCTCCTCTATGGGCTGAAACAGTTTCAGCATTGCTTCGATGAACCCCATCAGTTCCTCCTTGAGGATTTCAATCCACAGCGGGTCTTGGCTTTCCAGTTGAGGGTTATCTTGTACCGTCTGACTGATGACACCTCCAAGCAAGTCTCCCTGAGGGATGCTGTCGGGCAACTGACCTCGATCCATATAGAAGTCGAATGCCTCGTCATACTTCTGCAATTCCGTAGCGATGTCGGTTATCTCATTACTCATAACAACCCTTTTGCGTTATGTACCTTCACGGCCACCTCGTTTAATCGTTTCTCACATTGCGACAGATACTTTTGGGCCAGTTTTTTGTCATCATCCGAGAGAAACAAATGCTCGGTCTTGGCGAATTGCTCTTGTAACTGCGATAGTTGAGGACGCAAGTCATTATTCAACAATTCAAGGGCGGAGTCTGCCCAATTTTTCACAAAGGCATTGCTGCCTGTGCCCCCTTCCCCGCTTAGTACAGAACTCAGCATCCCCTCTAAACCATAGGGCACGCCGTCAACAATGATACCGGCATTACATTTCAACAGTTTCACCTTTTTCACTTGAGAAGTCGTCTTGACTTTGTAATCAAACGGTGTGCCTGTATAGATTGCACGGATGATCCACGTGTTTTTTGCCTCATCACGATAGATGATGCCATCTACGGGCTTCTTGGGGTCAAGGTGATTGTAATCATGCTTATAGAACAGGCACTTACCCTTGGGAAAGACACGCAACGAATAATACATATAGTTGGTCAAGAGAAAGGATTCTGATTGTTTCTTCTTGTCTTTCTGCTTGATTACCGGCTCCGCACTGAACTTCAATTCCTGCTCCAGAGCCTTTTCAATCTTGTCAAGTCGGTCATAAATTGATGCAGTGAGACCCTTCAGTACGATATCTACGGTTCTCGGTATCGTCTCTGCCTTGTTCCACAGGCAATGTATCAGCAAGGGCAGGTCTGTCATGTCGAGGGTTTTACGGCCATTCAGGAAGGCTGAAGCCCTCATCAGACGGAAACACTTTTTCCAACGACGGTCCGACACATAATAGTCCATATCGTTCACGTCGTCTTTCTTGGTCTCCACCTTCAGGCGTTTGCGTATGTTAGTAACGGCATAGCAAATTTCGTCAGGTATCACAATATTGTCAATATGCTGCTGCCATTTGTCAAACAGTTCATCGGTAATCAGACTATCTTCTGGCACGACGGGATCAGGACTATTCCCCTGGCGAATCATCTTAAAGAATGACGTTTCGCTATTGATGCAGTTGGATACCATACGAACCAAGAATCGGTCCCACAATGCATCCAGGCCTTCGTCCTCGGCAGGCAACTCATTACTGGCAGCAATCAGTCCTTTCATCGGCAAATGGATTGTGTTACGTCCGTTCTGGAAGATGCGTTCATTAATGGCCGTTAGCAGTGAGTTCTGAATACTGGGGCTCGCTTTCCAAATCTCATCGAGAAACACGATGGTTGCCGTCGGCAGAAAACCGTCCACCACTCGCTCATACCTGTCCTCGTTCTTCAGCAGGGATATCGAGACTGGACCGAAAATCTCGTCCGGGGTGCTGAAACGCGACATGAGGTATTCAAAGGCTCGGCTATCCTTGAAAGCCATCTTCAACCGACGTGCGACAAGGCTTTTTGCCGTGCCGGGAGGACCAAGCAAAAATATGCTCTCCCCAGCGATGGCGCTCAACAAAGCCATCGAAAGAATGTGCTCTTTTTCGAAGATGCCCTGAGACAGATCTTTGAGCAACGTTTTTATTTGAGTTTCAACTTTCATGTTTTGGTCCCATAGGTAGCGAGTATGACACGTTGAATCCTGTTGCCAGTATGGTTACCTTGATCTGGTCCACCAACTTGTTATCAAATGACATGCCCCAGATGACATCCACTTCCTCGTCGAAGTTTTTCATGAACTCCTGGATCTCGATCATCTCCTCCATGAGCAGCGGAAACTCGCTGTCGGAATTATAATAGAAATTCATCAGAATCTTCTGGGAGCTGAATACATCGCAGCCCTTGAGCAATGGCGATTCCAGAGCATTCTGAAGAGCCTTGGTCACACGGCTTTCACCCCAACCAAATCCTGAGACGATAAATGCGTTACCTCCTTTACGCAAAGTATAGTTCACATCATTGAAGTCAAGGCAGATTTTGTTCTTGACGGTAATCAAGTCGCAGAGAGAGCGGGCGGCTGTAGACAGCGTTTCATCGGATTTTGCAAATGCGTTGGTTCGGTCTAAATCTTTGTGAATCTCGGTCAGGCGTTGGTTGTCGATGACGAACAAGGCATCGACATGCTTGCTCAATTCTTCAATACCATCCAAAGCCTTAAGGATCTTATCGGATCCCTCAAACTGGAAGGGGATTGTCACGATGCCAACGGTGAGTGTTACCTCTTTCTCGCGAGCAATGCGAGCCACGACAGGAGCCACATCGGTTCCGGTCTCACCACCCATACCAGCAATAATGATGACCAGCTTGGTATCATCGTCATATAGAGCAGCAATCTCGGATTCACTCTCCTCAGCTGCACTACGACGTGTCGTGTCCGATCTTAGCAAAACACGGTTGGGTACTGGTGACGCGTCGAGAAGATGACAGTCTGTGTCTAACACAACGAAGGTTACTCCTTCGATACCTTGTAAATACATGTGGTTAACAGCGTGGATGCCACCACCGCCAACACCTATCGCCCTAATAATGGTACGCTGTTGGCTCTTGTCCAAAGTTGACATGATGCCAAGTTCGGACTCGTACATTACTTGATT
>CAZVMM010000103.1:0-4541 GCA_964628205.1 uncultured Muribaculaceae bacterium | reverse complement strand
TATTTTCGCACATTCACCGGGCGGAAGGCAATACGGTGGTTTATTTGACGCTTACAACGTTACAATAAAATCCTGAAAAAATCCGATATAGTAAAATTTATCTCGCAAAATTACCATCCACGGTGTTTCCAGGATAGAAACGAATGGATGGTTGACAGATCAAACCTTATTATCGCAGCTTATAACGGTGAGCCCGGAGGGACAAGAAATACAATTAACTATGCTAAGGAACAGCAGGTTGAAATTCGGGTTATTGATTGTTAGTTTCTATCGTGTTATAATGGCAACATTAATAAGTAGGTGATTGTAATGAAAGATAAACGCAGGAGTTTTAGCGGATTAACTGAATTAATGATTCTGGCATGCTTAAAGAAAAGACCGTGTTATTGTTATGAGATAGTGAAGTTCATTAATACCTATTCCTCAGTCAATTATGAAATAAGTCAAAACACAGCGTACACTTCATTGTATTCACTTGTAGATAAAAAGCTTGTATCCGAAAAAAGTGTTACCGTTGGAGTTAAGCGAAAAAGAGTTTATTATAGTATTACGGATACGGGCATAGAATACTATTCCGAACTCTTAGAAGAATATAATTCAAGAACAAAAACCGTTGAGCAAGTGATAAACTATACTGATGATTTAGGAGATGAAAAAAATTTGCATGAGATCCTTATTCTTAATATTGAGGATAGTGCTGCATCCGGCGCGGCAATATAGATAAGTCTTTATGTCTGTTCCTCAAAAGAGGCTTTCTGCTGTCTTTCTTCACGAAATTATTCGCGAAACTTAAGTTTACACTCCTTTCTGCTATGGTCTTTTATATCAATTCAGCAAGCTGAATGGTATATAAAATAAAAAAGCAGAATAATACATCAGCAATACTGATATACTATTCTGCTTGTAATTAAATGTAGATGCGCATAACGCAAATTGTAGCTTCGCTACTGTTTAAGAAATCAATTTTTAACACCTTGTTATGAATACAAGTTCATTATATAGATAATTAAGGGGTTTGTCAATAATATTGTTGATCCGTCTTAAACTCAATGTGTTTTGGATATAAAGAAATTCTTTCAATAATATAGGTCATGTGCAATTTGCATAAATAAATTTATAAAACTTTGTGCAAATAACTAGCATAAAAATTTTCACAAATATGGTAAAATATTAGTGCGACATAATTTCATAATAAATGCGAAAGATAGAAGTGTGCGTTTTTGCTTTTATATGGTAAAAATGCATGCTCTGTAGTCATACTTGTTTGTGTTGAAAGCATGTATTAAATTGTGTCGCAGCAATCGGAAGTATATTGTCGTTAAGGACAGTCAAGTATAACCGAGAGCAGCATAGCATTATTGAGTCGAGATTATCTCGGCTCTTTTTGTTTTGCGGATAATTACTTGATAAAGGAAAGGGCGATTGAAAAAGCGACTGTAAAATCTACGTCAAATAGCAAAAGAGATCAAGCTGAAACTGTGGCGTAGAATAGCTCTAAAACGTCCGGAATTTAGCTGTATCGCATTTTTGCGGATAGGTAGGGTGATTTCACTATGATTTTAGATTATGGTTCCGAAATGTTGATAAATAGTGCGATTATAGCTTAGAAAGCCAGTGCTTAAGCCGTTTTTTGCAAAGATGGCGGTGCTTAGTTTTGTTTCAAGG
This sequence comes from uncultured Muribaculaceae bacterium, assembly GCA_964628205.1. Lineage (GTDB taxonomy): Bacteria > Bacteroidota > Bacteroidia > Bacteroidales > Muribaculaceae > Sodaliphilus. The sequence goes on along the minus strand of CAZVMM010000103.1, from coordinate 2,876 downwards.
TTAAACATATTTGTAGGAGCCTGATTTGTCTTGATCTACATCAGAAAATGTAACGTTTTTGAGGTTAAAAACGGCTATATATCTGGCTTTGTAGGCTTCAAAATCAATTAACAGGGTAAATGTATGTCTGTTGCAGTTATGGGGTTACAATGATATAAAACAAGCCCATAATCACCTTTAATCAGATGATTATGGGCTGATTTATATGTTATTCAAAGGAATGATTATGATGACAATAATAGAATAGTGTATATTTTAATGCTTCGGCAAAGCGCATGTGATTTGCAGCCTTTCGTCATCGGTGATCTTCGCCTTGATGGTTCCATTGTGCTTTTCGGTGATGGCTCTAGCTACCGAGAGCCCGATTCCGAAACCACTGTTTTCTTCTTTGGAGCGGGATTCGTCTGCGCGATAGAAACGGTCGAACAGGTGCGTCAGCGCATCCTCGCTCAGCGGTTCTTTCATCGCGTTTTCGGTTTCGATAATGATATTTTTACCCGAATGACGAAGCGTTACTTGGATGTCGTTGTCCTCGGGAGCATACTTGACGGCGTTCTCACACAGGATGCTGATGAGTCTTTTGATCGCAGCTTCATCGCCGCACCGTCATCATCTACGGTGGGGAGCGGAGGTACCGGGATATACATTGTGGTGATTGGTGCAATTGTGAGGCTTATTATGATTGCTGCAGCAAAATAAATTCAAAAAGGGTATTGACAGTGAATGATTTACGGTGTATAATGTAAGCAGTGATTAAGAAAAAGGAGAAAAATCGTGAAATTACCAATAGATGAATCCCTTCCCGGATATGTGAATGAGTCCATAGCTATTCTGGAGAAAATACTGACAAGCGATAATTTCAGCGTCTTTGAAAGGATCACCAGGATATCCAGAGGCGAGATTTTTGTACTAAAGATTCTATTGTTTAACAATGGTACATCAACGCCTACCGAGATCAGCGAGGCGATGAAGAGTACAAAGGGACGCATCTCGGCCATATTGAATTCGCTGGAGAAAAAGGGCTTCATTGGTCGTGAGATCGATAAAGACAATCGCAGAAATATTATCGTGACGCTTACAGATTCCGGCAGGGATTATGTAACAAATGAACTTCAGGAATGCTATAAAATCGTTTCCCGTGTGTTTGAAGAGCTAGGGGAAAAGGATTCCAGAAAGTTTGTTGAACTGACGGAGCGGGTGTTTCATTTGATGAACGAATAAAAAAGTCCATTGCAGGTCGAAACAGGCCTGCAAAAAAATAGTCTACTGTTTACAGGGTAAATAATATACGGCAAATACAAAGGAGGAAACTCATATGAGCAATTTTTCAAAGGACAACAGACCGGGCGGAACCTATGTGATGGGCGGGAAAACGGTATCCCGTGTAGGATACGGCACCATGCAGCTGCCGAAGCTGAAGGATGAAGCTAAGGCAAGGGCGGTGATCCGCAGAGCCTACGAGCTTGGCGTGAACCATTTTGACACAGCTGATTTTTATGAGGACGGATTCACAAACAGATGCTTGGCGGATGAGATCGGCAAGGAGCCGGATGCGGTAATCGTAACCAAGATCGGCGCAAAGCCCGGTAATGGCATCATGCCGATGATACCCGCACAGAGGCCAGAGGAACTCAGGCAGCACATAGAGGATAATCTAAAGAGTCTTAAGACGGATCATCTGGGAATCGTCAATTTCCGCAGGATCGCACCGGGAACGTTTCCTTTAAAACCGAGCCAGAAGGTGAATTTTGACGACCAGATGGCGGAGCTCATTCAAATGCGTGAAGAAGGGAAGATAGAGGCGATCGGGCTTTCTACGGTCAGCCTGAAGGAACTTGAGAGCGCATTGCCTGCCGGTATCGTCTGTGTCCAGAATCAGTACAATATTACATCCCGCAGTCAGGAAAGTATTCTGGATCTGTGCAGAAAAGAAGGAATTGCATGGGTGCCGTATTTCCCTCTTGGCGGCGGTATGCCCGGTTCCGCGAAGGTGACAGAAGACGAAACGGTACAGGCTGTCGCTAAAGAGGTGGGACTCTCTCCGGTCCAGGTGGGACTGGCGTGGATTCTGCAGCACTCTGAAAATGCGCTCATCATTCCGGGGACTACATCGATAAGCCACCTGGAGCAGAATGTTGCGGTAGGCGATATCCGATTTGATGAAGACACTATGCGGCGACTCGACAGTGTCCCTCCGGCAAAAGGGATAGGAGCTGTTATCAATCGCTTCATGACAAGAAAGTGAGGGATAGATATGACACTGCAAGAGGCAATGAAAGCACGCCATATGGTGCGTAAATATACGGATAAAGCGATTCCGGCAGATATTGTGGCCAAGCTGAATGACCGGGTAAAGCAGAACAATGAGCAGTATGGCCTTTCCATTAAGCTTATGATCAATGACGGCAGCGCTGTACCGGGTGTGATCAAGCTGATCCTTGCCAAAGGCGTGAACAATTTCTTCATCATGGCAGGTCCCAAAGGAGCGGATGAGCGACTTGGATACTGCGGTGCAGATCTGATGCTCTACGCTCAGACACTTGGGCTTAATACCTGGTGGGTTGGCGGCACCTATAACCGCAAGGGAGCGGCTGAAAAATCAGAAGGAGCAACTCCGGTTGGTATTATAGCCGTGGGTTACGGACAGACGCAGGGTGTACCGCATAAAACGAAAACGGCAGATGCGGTCAGTTCCTATGTCGGTGATGTTCCCGACTGGTTCAAGGAAGGCGTGGATGCCGCACTTCTTGCCCCGACAGCACTGGCAAAGCAGGCATTCATCATGAAATGTGAAGGCAGTACCGTGCATATCGACTGTGAAAACGGAATCTTCAGCGGTGTGGATACCGGCCTCGTGAAATATCATTTTGAACTGG
>CAZVMM010000102.1:0-4599 GCA_964628205.1 uncultured Muribaculaceae bacterium | reverse complement strand
TTTAAGCCATCAAGGCCTGCCCACTTCACCGAAAACGTCTTGACCCTGAATCACGAGGCCCGATAGGCAGGACCGCCAGCAAGCCGTCATCACATCGCCTTGCCCTTGTGGTCGAGCACCACATCATGCATGATATACCACAGGCGGCCCGAAACGGGGACATCGGGGAAGATCAGGCGCAGCTTGCCGACGTAGTCATTGAGCTGGCGCAGGTTGCTCTTATCGTCGCGCTCGCCGCTCTTGTAATCGATGACGAGCACCTCACCACCGGGGCGGCGCACGATGCGGTCGGGCCGCAGGTTTTCCATGCCATCGACGGCCCACATGCTGTCGCTGGCCGTGGTAATGGTGCGTTCGCTATAGACCTTGTTGGCCGGATCGAACCACGCGGCGACAAGGCTGTTCCCGTCCATGATGGGACGGCGAACGTGCTGCTCCACATTGCGCAGGCCGCAGGGGTCGGCGGCATCGGCGGTGATGATGCCGTGCTTAAGGCCATAGGCGATAACGCGGTCCACGTCGTTGCGGTCATGGATGCGGCTCAACAGGCTGTGCAGCCTGATGCCCGACTCGATGCTGGTACTTGACGCATGGTCCACCCTGACCCTGAGCTGGCTGGGAATGGGGCTGACACGATACTGGCTCAGGGTCTCCTGGCGTGCCTTGGGCGGATCGCTGTGGCGCTTGCTGTCAATCAGCTCGCGCGACGAGATTTCACCATACTCATACCAGCCAGTGGCCGTGCCCTGGGCATCGGTGAGGGCTGTCATGATGCCGTCGGCCTGCTCGGCGAAGGCCCGCAGGAAGGGGTCCACGTCGTTGTTCTTGCCGCCGCGGGTGAACAGGTGCAGCTCGGTGTGGGGACGCGTCATGGCCACATAGGTCTTGTTCATGTTATCGAAGACCACTGCCGACTGCTGTTCACCGAGAAACGATCTGGCCCTGGCCCCGAGCATGCCGTTGTCGCCCATCTGGGTGAGCAGCTTCTTGCTCACGTGGAGCAGCGGCGGCACGATTTCCTTGTCGGGCAGCATCGACGGGGGCAGCGTGTCCATGAACTGGTCGTCGGGCATCCAGTAGGTATACTCCAGGGCGTTGCCATTAAGTTGCCAATCGGCATAGGGGATGACAACGCACTCAAACTCGAGCCCCTTGGCCTTGTGAATCGTCATGATGTTGATGGCATCGCTGCTGGCGCGGGCGTTGACCGACAGAGAGTCCTTCTTTTCGTCCCAGAACTTGAGGAATTCCCTCAAGCTACCACCATTGCGCTGCGACATGAACTGCATGACGGTGTCCTGGAAAGCCAGCAGGAAGGCCGTCTCGCGATTCACATCAGCGGCCATGTCGTCGCTGTCGCGCAGATGGGCGATCACGGTCTCGACGATGCTCACCAGCGTTGTGAGTTCGTTGCCGTCGGGCAAGAGGCGCTGGAGCAGTTCCTTGAAGGGGTCCTGCCGTGACGCATCTCCCGAGCTGGCCTGAGCGCTCGCATCGGCGATCTGGTCGAGGCATTGCTCGAGCAGGGCACCGTTGGCCTCGCCATCGTCGGCATGGCTGGCCTCCATGCGGCTGATAAACTCGCTCAGTGCCGCGCACAGGCGCTGGTCACTGGCGCGTTTCCTGGCCAGCCGCACAGCTATCGGCTCGGCCGAAACCTCACTGTTGTCCTCCTGGTCCTCATCAGTTCCCGTCTGACTGATGTCGATAAACCGCAGTAACGAGATGATGCGCCTCACGACGGGAGAATTGGTGAGCAAGAGCGACTCGCCCGAGATGATACTGATTAACTCCTGTGGCGACTGCCGGTTATATTCCAGGATGCGTTCCACAACCTTATTGCCGTCCTTGCCCGAGTTCACCAGGATGCCGATTTTGCCCCACGGGAAGCGTTCATGCAACTGCAACAGGTATTGCGGCAGCACCTCCAGCACGTCGACGATGCCCTTGGGCTCCGGTTTGCCGCGCTTATCGGTGGTGGGCGGCTCCACGTGCTGGTCGGGGTTCAAGACCAGCTGATAGTTGTTGGTAATGATCCTGACGTAGCCCGGCACCTTATCCTCGTCGATGTCGGCCGGCATGCCCTGGGTGGCGTCGCCATAGGTTGTCGCCACAGCCGGGAAGTCGGCATACTGCTCCTTGACAAAGGCGAACAGGCTGTTATTGAAGCTGATGATGTTGCGGCTGCTGCGGTAGTTGACCGACGATGGCTTGCCGGGTGCAACGGGGGGCTCATAGATGTCGCGGGCAAAGTCGGTGTTGACCTTCTCGCGGAACACTGTGGGGTCGGCGTTGCGGAAACGGTAGATCGACTGCTTGGCGTCACCGATAAGCATATTGAAGTTGCCGCTGGACAAGCTCTCGCGCAGCAAGCCACGGAAGTTCTCGTACTGCTTGGCGCTCGTGTCCTGGAACTCGTCGATCATGTAGTGGGAGATCATGGTCCCCACCCGCTCATACACAAAGGGGGATCCGCTCTCGAGCACGGTGCCTATCAGCTCATTGGTGTCCCCGATGAGGATGGAATTGGTCTCATGGCGGAAACGCTCCAGATACACATCGATCATGCCCAGCATGCCGAGCAGGCCCAGTTTGTCATCGACCTGCTTGACAAAGTCCGATCTCAAGGAGGCCCGATGGTAGTCAGCTACCAGTTGCGAGAGCTGTGACAGGATGGCGTCGTCGGGCATCTGCTTGGACTTGAACTGGTTGACTATCTTATCACTGTCCAGACCCGACAGTTTCTCATCGGCCAGCGATGGTTTTCTCACAATCATGTCGAACACCCGCTTGGAGTACAAGCTTTGGGACAAGGGCTGAATGATCGCCAGGATCTGGTCGCGCGTTTGCTCCATCTCCCGGGTACAGGTGTCCGAGACATCATGCAGGTATTTCTTGAAGGCGCGTATCTTGCTGAAATCGCTCTGGAACTCGCCCTTATCATCGGTCTTGCCCAGGTAGTTGCGCACATCCTGCATGCGGCTGCGAAACAGCTCGCTGTCCATCTCCTTGGCAAACTTGAGGAACGTGCCGCCGTCGTCAAAGAAGCGCCAGCTCTTGGTCTCGACATCGGCCCGCAACTGGTGCCGCTGGTAATCACGCACCCACTGGTCCACATCGGTCGGGGTGTCCTTCTGCCCCAGCGAGAGCAGGAAGTTGTGGATGGCCACCCGCACGGCATAGGGGGCCTCGAGCTGGATGTCGTAGTTGAAGTCGCGGTCGAGCTCGCGGGCAAAGTTGCGCAAGATGGACTGGAAGAACGAATCGATGGTGCTCACGTTGAAGTTGCTGTAGTCAAAGAGCAACTCGTAGAGCGCCAGCCGGGCCAGTTCTCGCACACGCGACTCGGTCAGCGAGGTGTCGGCCATGAAGCCAGCCAGGTAATCGCTCTTGACACCAGGGCTCGCCAGGTTGTAGAGTTCCCTGACGATGCGCTCCTTCATCTGGTCGGTAGCCTTGTTGGTAAACGTGATGGCCAGCAACAGGCGGTGGGCATTGAGCACTTGGCGGTCGTCGGCAGCACCGCGGCGCGGCACCAGGTGGCCGCTGTCGTCGGTGGTGAACAGCAGGTGCTTGATGTACTGCAATGCCAGGTTATAGGTCTTTCCCGACCCAGCCGAGGCCTTCATGACCAGCAGGTTACGGGGGTGGTTATCGGTAGCTGTTGTGTTGCCCATATCGGATGGTTGCGTGATTAAGTCATTGAACAAGAAGAAGGGGGAGGGAGGAAAACAGGTCAGATGATGCGAGCCTTGAAGCCCATGGCCGTGAGCTGCTCGAGCACACGCTGGCGGAAGTCGCCCTGAATCAGTATCTCGCCGCCACGGGCACTGCCGCCCACGCCCAGCCGGGACTTCAAGCGTGAAGCCACCGCCCTGAGCTCCTCGTCGTCACACACAAAGCCCGTCACGATGGTTGCCTGCTTGCCGCCACGGTGCTTGCGCTCGAGCACGATGTCCAGTCGGGTTTTCCCCTGCTGCTGCAGGGCATCTCCCTTTTCGTCGGGCTGCGGGTCACCGGGCTGGCTGTCATTCTCGTTGCCGTCGGTAACGGGCACATCAAATGCCTTGCCCAGGGCTTCTTTCCAGTCGATAGGATTCATATTGAAAAAATTTTTCTTCCGTTAGATTAAACTTTCCTGATTCTCTCACATCAAAGGTACAAAATTTCAGCGAAAATTCTGCATAATCAACTAAAAAAACAAGGTCATGAACGAAAAATAATCAAAAAATTCTTATCGATTCAAATAAAAGCACTACCTTTGCCTCACTGTTTACTTAATTACATTATTAATAATTCACTTTAAAATCACACTAATATGGCTTATGTAATTTCTGATAGCTGCGTGGCATGTGGAACTTGCCAGTCAGTATGCCCCGCCGATGCAATCAAGGAGGGCGACATCTACTCGATTGATCCCGACATCTGTCTGGACTGCGGTACTTGCGCTGACGCTTGCCCCACTGGTGCTATCGCTCCCGGCGAGTAATACCAGCTACATTTAAATTAAAGATTTGCGGCTGCAACCCCATGTGGGGATGCAGCCGCTGATTTGTTTAGGCGATGATCTAGCTGTTGGCCCGAACCCTGCGGGGCTAA
>CAZVMM010000101.1:0-4733 GCA_964628205.1 uncultured Muribaculaceae bacterium | reverse complement strand
GAACCGCTGTACCCGGTTTTGCAGACCGGTGACTAAACCACTCATCCAAGCGACCTTTTGTGATTTGCGGTGCAAATTTACTGCTACTTTTTGACGTGTGCAACTTTATCGGCACATTTTTTTGCAGAATTTTTCTCCGGCTTCTGGCACATGTCCTGCAATTTGCATCCGGCACAGGCACTTAGCGCCGTTTTTTCGTTTCTCGCAGCCTTGACGACCGATCTCACCACAGCCAGTACAGCCGCAGCCACGATCACGCCGACCAGTATATATTGGGCCAAGGTACTCATTATTATAAATAGTAATGCCATGTCATCGGGGTGCCTTGAAGTTCTTTTTCACCAGGCGAGACAACTTGGCCGGTGTCAAATCGGCAGGATACGCGTCATAGGGCAATATGGTGCGGCAACCATTCTTGTACTCGCTGCAACCATATGCCGTGCGCCCTCTCACCAGGTGCCCCTTGCCGCACACAGGGCACGGGATCTCCTCAATGCTCTTAAGGCGTGGTGCACGCGGCTTTTTGGGCTTAGCCTCACCACCCGACGAAGTCGGAGCTTTCGGCTTCTCAGGCTTGCCGTGCTCCACGGCGATGCTGCCGCTGCTATTATCCCGCAGCACATTCAACACGATATCGGCAATCATCTGCTTGAGTTCGGCAATAAACTGTCCCGCAGCATACTCGCCACGCTCGATTTCCCGCAACTTCTTCTCCCACAACCCAGTGAGTGCAGCGCTCTTAAGTAAAGGTTCATGTATTGTGTCGATCAGCTGGATGCCAGCCATGGTCGGTGCCAAGCTCTTGCGCTCCTTGCGGATGTATCGGCGCTTAAACAGCGTCTCGATGATGGCGGCCCGAGTCGAGGGGCGCCCGATGCCATTCTCCTTCATCGCGTCACGCAATTCCTCGTCATCGACCGTCTTTCCCGCGGTCTCCATTGCGCGAAGCAAGGTTCCTTCGGTATAGGCTTTGGGAGGCTGCGTTGTGCGCTTGAGCACCGACGGCTCGTGGGGGCCACTCTCCCCTTTCTCGAAGTGAGGCATCACGCCATTGTCCTCGTCATCGGTTTTTTCCTTGTTGTCATCATCATTGCTTTTGTCGCCAGGCTTGTTGTAGAGTTCACGCCAGCCCGGCTTGAGGATTTCTTTTCCGGTCGCCTTGAAACCATAATCCCCGACGTGGGCCATCACCGTGGTGGTATTAAATTCGCAGTCAGGATAAAAGGCGGCAATAAAGCGGATGGCAATCAGGTGATAAACCCGCTTCTCGTCGGGTGTCATGGCCACCGTGGCAGGATTGACATTGGTGGGGATGATGGCATGGTGGTCGGTCACCTTGCTGTTATCAAACACTTTCTTGCTCTTGGGCAACTTGCTGAGCGCCAAGACAGGAGCGGTCAAGTTAGCATAAGGGACCATTGCCTGCATGATGCCAGGCACTTGCGGATAGATGTCATCGCTCAGGTAGGTGGTATCCACGCGGGGATAGGTCGTTGCCTTCTTCTCGTACAGGGACTGGATAGTCTTGAGGGCATCGTCGGCCGACATGCCAAACTTCTTGTTACACTCCACCTGCAGGCTGGTCAAATCGAACAGTCGCGGGGGCGCCTCGCGTCCTTTTTTAGTCTCGATGGAGGTGACCGTTAGGGGGAGCAGTTTGATCTTCTGAACGATATCGTCGGCTTCGCCCTCGGTTTTGAAGCGCCCTCGTGTGCTGTTGAAGACCACACCGCGGTATTTGGTCTTCAATTCCCAGTAATTCTCAGGGACAAAATTGTCGATCTCGCGCTGCCGCGCTACGATCATCGCCAGCGTGGGCGTCTGCACGCGCCCCACCGAGAGCACATCGCGCGAACGCGAATACTTCAGGGTATAGAGTCGCGTGGCATTCATGCCCAGGAGCCAATCGCCGATAGCCCTAGAGAGGCCGGCGAAGTACAAATTATCGAAATCCTTGGAATCCTTCAGTTGCTGAAACCCCTTGCGGATGCTCTCATCGGTCAGCGAAGAGATCCATAGCCGCTTTACGGGTCTGCTGCACTCGGCCTTCTGGTAGACCCATCGTTGAATAAGTTCGCCCTCCTGGCCAGCATCACCGCAATTGATCACCTCGTCGGCAACAGAAATCAAGCTCCGAATAACATTAAACTGTCGCTTTATACCTTCGTCGTCTTTTAGCTTAATACCAAATCGTTGCGGCACCATGGGCAACTGGCCAAGGCTCCACCACTTCCACTGGTCGGTGTAGTCGTTAGGCGCCTTGAGTTCGCACAGGTGGCCAAAAGTCCACGTCACCTGATAACCATTGCCCTCGTAGAAGCCATCCCGTTTCTCGTTGGCTCCCAGCAATCGGGCAATGTCACGCGCCACACTTGGCTTCTCGGTTACGCAGACCTTCATTTTAAATCTGTTATTATTAGAGTTTTACGAACTATAACCAAAAGTATCGCTTTAGACTTTTTTTATTCGCCCAGTTTCAGTGATTTTGCTTCATTCCAGAGGTCATCCATCTCGGCAAGTGTCAGTTCGTTGACGTGACGGCCTTGCTCATTGGCTTTTTGCTCAATGTAGTTGAAGCGGGCGATGAATTTGCGGTTGGTACGCTCCAGTGCGTTATCGGGACGCACATCATAGAGTCGCGCAGCATTGACGAGCGAGAAAAACAGATCCCCGAATTCTTTTTCGCGGTCCACATCGCTATTGCCCTTCAACTCGGTCTCGACCTCGTTGAACTCCTCGCGGACCTTGTCCCAGACGTCCTCTTTCTGCTGCCAGTCGAAGCCCACATTAGCGGCCTTTTCCTGGACACGCTCAGCCTTGATGAGTGAAGGGAGGCTGCGAGGAACTCCGCTGAGCACCATCTTGTTACCATCTTTCTCCTTCATCTTGAGCAGTTCCCAGTTCTGCAGTACCTGGGCTGCCGTATCGGCTTTTTCCTCGCCGAAGACATGCGGATGGCGGAAAATCAGTTTCTCGCACAGAGCATCGCACACGTCAGCGATGTCAAACTTGCCCTTTTCGTCGCCAATCTTGGCATAGAAGACGATGTGCAGCAGCACGTCGCCGAGTTCCTTACGGATCTTATCATCGTCCTCGCCCATGATGGCATCAGCAAGTTCCATGGTCTCCTCGATAGTGTTTGGGCGCAGGCTCTCGTTAGTCTGCTTGCGGTCCCAGGGGCACTTCACGCGCAACTCGTCCAGAATGTCGAGCAGGCGTCCAAAGGCCTCTAACTTCTTCTCTTTACTATTGTTAGGCATTATCTTGAGTAATTGGATTGATGGTTTCTAGCGCACAAAATTACTAAAAATACATCGGATTTTTGCACTTGTAGAGCCAAAACCAGTGTATTTTTAGTAATTTTGCGGCCAAATTTTAGAAACCATATCACTGAAAACTGTAACTGAAGAACAAATGAGAAGAACATTCATGTTTACCCTGTGCGCGACGCTGCTGTGTATCAACGCTATGGCCCAGGGCAACAACACCCGCATGGGCGGCGACGAGAACGATGACACCGAATCGCTGGCCGAGCGCGTCTTCAACCTGGAGAAGAAGACCAACGCCTTCAACTTCCACATCAACTTCGCCTCGAGCCTTGTAGCCGAGGACGCCAACCATGGCGAGTGGGACACTAAGTTCGTGTGCCGCGACTTGCGCCTGGACATCAAGGGCGACATCACGCCCAAGGTGTTCTACCGCATCCGTCACCGTTTCAACAGCAACCAGACCGCCAAGGGGCTTGACCGCTTTGCCAAGGCCACGGACATCATGATGGTGGGGTACCGCGTGAGCGACAAGGTGGACATTGCCGGCGGCAAGCTGTGCCAGATTTGGGGCGGTTTTGAGTATGACCAGAACCCGATGGAAATCTACCGCTATAGCGACCTGATCGACATGATGGACATCTTCATGGCCGGTGCGATGGTGAGCTACCGTCCCATCCCCAGCCAGGAGATAGCAGCACAGATCACCAACAGCTATAACGGCTCGTTTACCGAAGACCTGGGTGAACACCCGCAGATTGTCACCGACGACCTGCTGAAGCCCGAGAAGCTGAGCCGCAGCCGCGCCCCGTTCACCTACATTCTGAACTGGAACGGCAACTTCATGCAAAACCAGTTGCAGACGCGCTGGGCATGGGGCATCCAGACCCAGGCCAAAAACAAATACTCCCGCATGGTGACGCTGGGCCAGCGCCTGAACCTGACTGATTTCCAGCTATACTTTGATTACTTCGGCGAGTGGGATGACGTGGACCGCCTGCACTATGCCACGACCGACCTGCAGGACATGATCGCCCCGGGGTCGACCCACCTGGGCAAGGTGCACAGCCACACCTTCATCGCCAAGATGAACTGGCAGTTTGCCCCGAAGTGGAACCTGATGCTCAAAGGCACATACGAGACCACGAGCATCGCCAAGATCGAGGATCTGCACAATTACCGCAAGTCGATCGGCTATCTGGGCAGCATCGAGTACTGGCCGATGCCCAAGAAGCTGGACTTCCGCGTGTTCCTCGCCTATCTGGGTCACAAATATGACTTCAACAAGGCTTGCGGCCTGCACGACTATAACACCAACCGCGTGGAGCTCGGCTTCATGTACCGCATCAAGTGCTATTGACGAGCTGGCGCAAACGATCCGCGGCCAGGGGCAGCTGGCCTGCACGTGACATTGAGAGGGTGTTGCAAAACATACCTCAATAATGAAAAAAGCCTCTACTTTCCCAA
>CAZVMM010000100.1:0-4875 GCA_964628205.1 uncultured Muribaculaceae bacterium | reverse complement strand
CTTTATTGTACTACAAAATCGGGATATCGTCAACACTTTTTTTGAAAGGAGAGAAAGACGGTATAATTACCCGATAACAAAGGCACTCACATTATACCCGAAGCGAAATTGCACAAAAACTCGGAGTATTTTGTAAGGCGAAAACCGCATAGCGATTCCAGCGCGGTTTATCGCCGACTAATTCGGGGGCGGCTTTGGCGAGAAACCACGCCCGCCGCAGGCGATACAATCCCCCGAATTATACAAAATATCTGTTTTTGTGTATTTACGCGGAGGGGAACAGTGCCGATGATAGAGTAGCAAAAGTATCCTGTGAGCCGTGCGTCCCCCTTTGGGGGAACGGGAAAGGGGAAAAACCTTGCAAAACACACACCTCAGCACAACACCCGTAATAACCAAACACGCAATTTATGGCGGCTGTCAAGGTTCGCGAAGCGACCGCCTTAGCGGCTCGACCTTGACAGGCGGCGCAAATTGAGAAAGATATTTTTTCGGGTGGTGTTGCGGGCTGACGCGCTGAACGCTTCTTTACAGCCGGGAAAAACTCGCCGAGCTAACCGACCGCACCGACTCAGTGCGAGCGGTGCGAAAAGCGAAGGGCATTCCAAAACTGGAAACCCCGCGCCGCCCAGCGGCGCATTAAGCTCGAAGCAATGTTTTGGAAGCCCGCAGACTTCGCGCCGCTCGCACGGCGCAAACGCGGAAACATGCGGCTCCCTGCTCTGACTGGGGGAGAGAAAGGGGCGCCCGCGCCGCCAAAGCGGCGCATCGGAAGGCGCGTGAGGTGGCGTGGGGAACCGAAAAAGCCCGCACGCACAGCGCGGAGCACCGCCGCCAAAGCGGCGGGCGCACAAGCGAGAACGGGCAACGACGGCGCAAGCGGCACCCCCGAAACAGGACAGGAAGCACACAACCGCCGACGGGAGAAGGCGCATAACGCCGACGACGCGGCGGCAGGCAAAAAGCGGAAACAAAGGACAGGAAACACGCACCTGCCCGCAAAGGGGGTGCCCGAAGCGACGGCGACCACATCGGACAGAGTCAGAACATCGGGAGCCGCACCTTCCGTTATATCCGACTTTTGCCGAGCGAACGACCTTTGCTACTACTTGATATAGGGAACGTTATTTCGTCAGAATGTCAAAATGTTGGACAATCTGATTTTGATAAACAAAGAGGAAAAGGGATATAACACCCGCTTGAAATGTTGGGTCGATGATGAAGGTATCGAGCACCCGTACGAGCTTATGTGTTCATCGCGTCGCATATTCGGCGGCGGTTATGAACTGTCGGAATTCTCCGAGGAAGTACAGCGGCGGCTTGAGTATGAGGAAGCTAACGCCGAGCTCTTCGGCGGTGCTTACGGCAAAACTTCACACTTCCAACCACAGTATCAAGCACCACCTGACCCTGAGGAAGCCCGTAGAGCTTCTCTACGCCGCGCTAGGCGTAAAATATTCGATTACTCTATATGCAACCCTTTTGATTGCTTCGTCACTCTGACGCTCGATAAAGCGCTTATAGATAGGGGCGATTATAGCGCCGTTATCAAGCGACTGAGTACATACCTAGACAATCGGGTCCGGCGGCAAGGTCTGATATATCTCGGCGTTCCTGAGCTTCATCGGAATGGCGGCATTCACTTTCATTTTCTCATGAATAGCTCAGCTTTGCGTCTGACTGACAGCGGTACTGTATCGGTAGAAGGACGGAAAAAACCTATTAAAATAGCTACGGCAAATCGGCTACATATCCCAGACGATAAACGGCATACCGTTTATAATGTCGAGGACTGGAAGCTCGGGTTTAGTACGGCAATTATGACGTATGGTGACAGAGGAGCTGTTTCAAGATATATCAGCAAGGAACTCAACAAGACGATTCAGAAGTCGATAGACAACGACGGCAAGCTCGAGAAAATCGGCGGTCGCTGGTATCTGAGCGGCGGCAAGCTTCGCAAGCCGATTGTTAAATTGTCTAATTCGAACTTTGAAGCCGTGGACGGTGAAACGTATTCCTATGACTGCCCAGTGGCACAACTGAAAGTATTCAATTTCAATGAGGACGGATCCGTATGGCACGTATAAAGACAAATCAGTACAGCATGATGATATCAAGCTTCAATCTCCCGCACAAGGTCTTGCAGGCTTGCGCCGTCGCCTGCGGGGTAGTTCTGGCGAATTATTACCCGTCCAGTATCATGCCCTTGGCTGTCAAGGACGATGACACAATATTCGGGCGGTCATGGAGTGTTACACACCGCGTTCAAGTCTGGGAAGCATTGTCCAATAAAACGGACAATGCTCATGCGGAAGAATGATTCGCAGTTGACAAATTCAGTATTGACAAGTCCATACATATGTTCTATAATAAAAATGTCAATATGTGGAAAAGGGTCATTCTTTCTTGTTCAATAAATTCTCTACAAAAGGGACAACGCACAGGCGTTGTCTTTTTTGTTTTTACAGTGTACAATTGAAGTATGCGAACTGATTATTTAAGCCCACAGCTTTACAACAGGCTCTACAGCTGTATGACGTTTGAAAACGTTCTTGCACTGCGCGTGTCGCTTGAAACTGGGCTAAGGATAGACGACGTGCTCTCACTCCGAGCTAGTCAGATTGTGCGACGTACAATCTGCGGCACAGCTGAAAAGACAGGCAAGCCATATAGAAAGACAATTTCCGCGGATTTGGCGAAGAGATTGGCGGCACTGACACCGAACAAAGGCGGCTATATATTCCCTCATAGGCTCGACCCCATGAAACATAGAACTCGTCAAGCTGTCTGGGGTAATATGAAAAAAGCCGCCGCCCTCATGGGCGTTAAGCTGAATGCCGCGCCGCATTCGGCAAGAAAGACTTACGCTGTTGAAATGTTCAAAGATAAAGGGCTCGAACAGACACAGAAAGAACTACAGCATGACAGAATTTCAACCACGATGATATATGCTTTTTCCGATATATTGTGTGGAGCTGAACAAAAGGCACAAGATATTGTGGATATGGACGCTTTCGCGGAAATTATCGCGGAAAAAGTCGCGGAAAAGCTCAAAAAAATGCTTGAATTATGAGAAAAACGGCGGTATAATAGTGGAAGCCCGACACATGAAAGAATCATGAGCCGAGCTCCTAACTAAAAAACGGTATCCCGTTCGCCGTATCTTTATTGTACTACAAAATCGGGATATCGTCAACACTTTTTTTGAAAGGAGAGAAGACGGTATAATTACCCGATAACAAAGGACAGAGTAGAAAGTTATCCTGTGAGCCATGCCCTCGCCCTTGAGGGCGAGCGGGGAGTGGGTGAAGGGATAAAGTATACATACGGCGCATATTTACCTCAACCCCACCGCAACCAGCCTTAAGCAAAAATCGGCAGGCTGTCAAGGTTTGCGGAGCAACCGCAAAGCGGCTTGACCTTGACAGACTGGCGGCTTTTTGCTACACCTCAATACTGGTGGGGTTGCGCCCGACAAAGCCGCGATGTCTGAATCTTCGGGCGCGCTTGCGCGCTTCGCCGCTCCAGCGGCGACGGAGACAAAGACACCGATTTCAAACCCTGCGCCGACATAGTGCGCGTGCTTGCAAAGCGAGGACAGCTCCGCATGGCTTGACCGAGGTTCTCTTAAAGCTCCTGTTACATACGCTTTGAAAGTACCGCCGCAAGCCTGATTCGGCGGCGGCGGGATCATGCGGAGCTACCGCAGACTGCGAGCGCGCGCAGGTCGCAAAGGCTCAACCTCTCCAATTACTGGCTGTGGACAAAGAAGGGAGCGCCGCGCCGCCAAAGGCGGAACTACAAAACGGCGCAATCGGGCGGGTGGGCAACCGATAAAGCCCGCATGCACAGCACGGAGCACCGCCGCCAAAGCGGCGGGCGCACACGCGAGAACGGGCAACGACGGCGCCGAGTGGCACCCCCGAAACAGGACAGGAAACACAAAACCGCCGACGCGGGGAGGAGCCACTGCACCGCACAAGGCGGCGGCAGGCAAAATGCGGAAACATAGGACAGGAAACACGCACCCGCCCACAAAGGGGGTGCCCTCGGCGACGGCGACCACGTCGGACAGAGGCAGAACATTGGGAGCCGCACCTTCCGATATCGCCGACCTTTGCCGAGCGAACGACCTCTGCACTACTTGATATAGGGAACATTATATCGTCAGAATGTCGAAATGTTGGACAATCTGATGTTATTAAACAAAGAGGAAAAGGGCTATAATACCCGCCTAAAATGTTGGGTTGATGATGACGGTATCGAGCACCCTTATGAGCTTATGCTTTCATCACGGCGCATATTCGGCGGCGGTTATGAAGTGTCAGAGTTTTCCGAGGAAGTACAGCGGCGGCTAGAGTATGAGGAAGCTAACGCTGAGCTCTTCGGCGGAGCTTACGGCAAAACGTCGCACTTCAAGCCGCAGTATCAAGCACCACCTGACCCAGAGGAAGCCCGCAAGGCTTCCTTACGCCGCGCTAGGCGTAAAATATTCGACTATTCAATCTGCAACCCGTTTGATTGCTTCGTCACTCTGACGCTCGATAAAACGCTTATAGACAGGGGCGACTATAGCGCGATTATCAAGCGGCTGAGAACATACTTAGACAACCGCGTCCGGCGCAAAGGGCTGATTTATCTCGGCGTTCCTGAGCTTCATCAGAATGGCGGCATACACTTCCATTTCCTTATGAACAGTTCCGCATTACGGTTGACGGATAGCGGCACTGTATCGGTCGAAGGTCGGAAAAAGCCCATTAAAATTGCTACGGCAAATCGGCTACATATCCCAGACGAAAAACGGCATACCGTGTATAATGTCGTGGACTGGAAGCTCGGGTTTAGTACTGCTATTATGACTTATGGCGACCGAGG
>CAZVMM010000099.1:0-4912 GCA_964628205.1 uncultured Muribaculaceae bacterium | reverse complement strand
TCGTGGGAGAATAAATGACATTTTTGAATAATAATTTCGATACCCCCCTCCCTACAGTGGAGGGTTAGGGGAGGCTCCTTTCTTCCATCAAACATCTGACATCATAATACCCACCTGTCCCTTGTCACCTCTACTTTCACTCCAATAACAACATTTAAAAGGAGACTGAAAAATAATGGCAAAACCAAGAGTATTTATAAGTTCAACATTTTACGATTTACAACAAATTCGAGCTAATATCGACCAGTTTATTGAAGACTTGGGGTATGAATCTGTTCGTAATGAAGAAGGTGATATCCCCTATGGAAATGATGAACGATTAGAAGAATATTGTTATAAAGAAATCCGTAGCGTTGACATACTTGTCAATATTATAGGAGGAAGATATGGAAGTTCTTCTTCTAAAGCAGACAATTCTATTACACAGCAAGAATTGAAAACAGCTTTAGAAGAAAACAAACAAGTATATATATTTATTCAAAAAGATGTATTTTATGAATATCGTACATATCTTCTAAATAAAGACAATACTGGTATTAAATATAAATATGTAGATAATGTCAATATTTATAAGTTCATAGAAGAAATATATAGTTTACCTGTAAACAATAATATAAAGGATTTTGAGACATCTTCTGACATAACACACTATTTAAAATCACAATTTGCTGGCCTGTTCCAACGATTCCTTGAAGAACAGACAAAATTAAAGGAAGCAAGTTTGATTCATAATCTTCAAGAAACAGCAAAAAATCTTGATAGTCTAGTAAGTTATTTACGCACGGAGAATGATGGAAAAAACGATGAAATCAATCGTATCCTCATAATGAACCATCCATTGGTCTCAAATCTCCGAAACAGACTAAAAATACCATATAATTTCTATATCGAAGGATATAAAGATTTGATAGAGCTGCTCAATGCCAGAGGCTTTCATGAAGACAAGGATGCTAAAGATGCCGATTATTATGTTTGGAGAAAAAGGATTAAGAATGATACAGAAGAACGTTGTGTCAAAATTGCAAAGACATTATTTGGAGACGAGGGAAACTTGCTTTATGTCAAACTTACAGATTGGCTGGACAAATACTTTATTTATGAAGAAAGCAAGGTCCAGCCTTTAGTAGATGATTTACCATTTTAGGATTACAGCAATGGACGAATCCTCCTTTGAATAAAGTCATCGCCCTCACCCTCCTCTCGCATTTTGTATGATTCTATCTCGATTTGCCCGATTTCTCGCCAGAAAGGCGACTCAATAACATAATATTTAAGGTTAACGTTAAGGCAGATGCCGGTTTTCCACCGGTTTTTGTTAACTCTTTGTTACTTCGTGTCTTCGTGTTCTATTAAAATAGTTATCGTTAAGGTTATCGTTATCGTTAATTAGCATCTTCCATCAAACATCTTCCATCAAAATATCCCCTGTAATGCATCAACCCTGCACATTGAAGCATTACAGGGATTTTTGTATCCTATCCACTCAACGTAAAAGGACTTAAGTTTAACGTGAGTTCGACATAATACTTATGCAACTAGTTTCGTTTTGTCAATGATTTCAAAAATCATTGCCGGCTTTTTGGGCAGCAGGTTATAGGCAATGAGGCCTGCAAAGAGATTGGTTGCAAAGTTGTCAACAGAGTGATGCCTGGTACGTTCTATCTGACAGATGCTCTTCAGTTCATCGTTGACAGTCTCGATGACCGACCTTCTTCTGAGGAGGATTCTTCATAGAGATTCATCAGCGAGTTCTTCATAATTTCACTGTCGGACATGCGGCTGAGACGGTTGCGATGATGCCCTCCCGACACCTGAATGGTATATTTGTTCAACTCCGGAGCAAGAAAATTGGGTTCAGCGTCAATTTGCGCAAATTGACGCTGAACCCAATTTTCTTACGTCGAACTCACGTTAAATTACCAATAGAGTTATCTATAATAGCATGAAGAAGTTATTTAACAACTTTTTTATCTTCACATGTATAAATGCTAGCCCTAAGCCTAAAACAAATAAAAGAAAAGCATTTCCCAAATCATTTATAGAATAACCATTGGGAACTAAGAAATACTGTTTAATTATTCCGATGATTGAAAATGATAATGTATGATAGCATAAGATTAACAAAGTATTTTCACCAATCCAACACATCATAGGTTTCAAAAAGGCAGGTGTTCTTTTCGAAATTAAATATACTACATAAGTTCCGACAAAAGAACCTATCATTGAAATCGGATAATGTTTACAGTCAAATGTCGCTAATTCCAAATGAGAAAATCTTATACAAAATAGCCAAATAATAAGTCCTGCAAATAATATAGATTTATTTATCGGTCTGTTAGATTTCTTCCAATAAACCCCCATGGAATAAAAAACAAGCCCACAGAAACCTGTTAATATCCCAAATGGCAAATTAACAATATATTTTCCTATCAATAATGCAATGGTTGAAATAATAAAAGACGTAAAAAGACACTTGCCAGAATATTTGTTGACGTAAACATAAAAAATCTTACACCAAAAAAGTGCTAACAGAAACCAAATTGGCCCAATATACGGAAGACTTGAACCATATTTCTCAGACGGCCAACCCCCATTTGACATCATAGTTCCAATAATACTTTTACCCGCCATGGCATAATTGTGCATCAAGAGATAAACTATGATTATCCCCAAAGAGGTAAAAAGATAGGGGACAACCAAATGTCTCGCATTTTTTTTAACCATCTCATTCATATTTTGAGGCGTTTTATAAAAATAGCCTGAAAAAATAAAAAACAACGGCATATGGAAACTAAAGATAAAATTTCTAAGTATCCAGGGTATTCCATGGCAATGGCCTAAAATCATTAGCAAAATGCCTATCGCTTTGGCGATATCTATAGCATCATCCCTTTTCATAACACGCGCTTTTTATCAATTAAAAATTTCTTGTTTTCATTTGATTATAAATATATTCCGAAATAATTGCCATTCCATCTTTGTTGGGATGCAACCCGTCTATAGTAAATGCACCAATATTCTGCTCTATTCCGCACACAGACATGTCTATGAAATGCACATTATATAAATTGCAAATATATTTTATACTTTCATCAATATCCATTTGTGTAACTCCAGAACTGTTTTTTTGTGTTCGAGATTGCCTTCTTGGAATAATCGAGCAACATATAATAGAGGTATTGGGATATTTTTTCTTTAATTGAACTACGAGATAAGAGTATGCCCCCCTAAAAGTTTTAAGATCGTAATTGTCGTTAATAGGATAATCCCCAAGATAACCGGAATTGTCCCCCCAGTCATTTGTTCCTCCTAATATAAAAATAACATCTGGTATCCCATTTACAGCCAATGCATTTATCCTCATTTCCGATGTAAAATATGAATTCGCATTTTTCCCGCTTTTATTCGCTACAGAAGATCCTGCCCATGAGGCGTTAGAAGCTAATTCTAAATCTTCCTTTGCAGAAAGCAGCATCCACCACGTGTCCTCAACAGAAAGCCTGCTCGGTGTATAATAATTGGCATATCCACTTGGAATATACCCGCTGTAAGTTGAGATTGAATTACCCAGAACAGAAAAAGTCCTAAACTTAACCGTTCCATCATCTACTGTAGAATCATTTGAAGTATCAGAGGTAGAATCGCCTGACTCAATGATATTAACAGTATCCAACACCTCTTCCTTTTCATATTCTTCCACATAATCATGTCCAGAACACGAAAAACATAAAAAAATGAATACCCAGAAAAAAAGAATCCTCCTCATATTTCTATTTTAAAGCAAATATTCTTCTTGTGAACTGAAACTTATAGCAGAGCCATGTCATTGCAACACAAAAAAGCAATTTAATTGGGAATTGATAATAAAAGACTTCCGGAACATGCAAATGGCCACACAACTTGCAATTAAGTTCTATCAGATGAAAACAAAGTATTACTAAGGAATTAATACCAAGCCACGCAAAAACAGCATTAAGTTTCGTTTTTGCACAATACTTTGAAACCCAATAAATAAAAGCAGTTCCACCACATGCACCTAAAATGTCTATTGGATATAATTCATAATGACATTGAACCATCCAAATACGAGAATAAACAATACTAATCACCCAGCAAACCATACATACAGCGATTACAATTTTTGAAACCTTATGGTCTCTGAGCCAATCCCCTATAAGAAAGAACATCATAGCGGATAAACCAGGTAAAACAGCAAAAGGAAGATTTATTACATATCTGTCCATTAATGTTGCCATTATAGCAATTACCCCGGCAACAATATATTTATATTTTGTCTTGCATGCAATAACATTATATACTACACGACACCAAAACAAAGCTAACAGAAACCATATTGCTCCAATAGATTGCACGTTACCAAGTATTGGAGAAGCATGTCCCGAGCCAGAACCATACAATGCAGCAATTATCCCTCCCATGATAACTCCGGTATTCTTATCTTCACCCACAAATGCTTGCAAAATATTAAACACCAATAAAATTGATGCCGTAAACATATATGGTATTACCAATCTAGTAAAATCCTTTCTCCATTTACCTTTAAAATCAGTATTTGGTTTAAAGAAATAACCAGAAAGGATAAAAAATAACGGCATATGAAAGGAAAAAATAAAATTACGATAAGGCATATATGGCACATTGCCCATATGTCCGATAATGACAGCAATAATACCTATTCCCTTCATTATATCTATTGTCTCATTACGCTGACTCATATAGCTAAATTTTGTGCAAATATACATCATATTTCGCTATCTAACAAATTTTAGCATAAAAATCCCCATTATTCTCACGGCCCAAGCTCTTTTCCGGTTCTATTTCTCACCAAACCGCAAAATTCTTCACTCTTCATTCTTCACTCTTCACTTAATAAACATCCAACTTTAACCCT
>CAZVMM010000098.1:0-5149 GCA_964628205.1 uncultured Muribaculaceae bacterium | reverse complement strand
TCCTCTCCCGACATGTAGAGAGGCAAAATCAAAGACGAAGCAAGGAGGGATCGCCACCAGGCGTTTCCCTCCTTACCTTGAAAGCACAAGTTATGTTTGTGCGATTATTTCATTGGAATGTCATCAATATTAAATTCTTGTAGCTGAAGTTTTGTGGGTTTAGAAATTTTAGCGACTCTTCTTGCGTGATTCATAACCATTTCTTCAAAAATATTTCGTATCAATCTGCCATTTGCAAATTGTTCTCCTTTGTTCTGAACAGCTTCAGAGAATAAAGTTTTAAGTCTTTCCTCGGTCTCTTTCGTGACAATGTAGTCTTCTTTATTACACAGATAATTGAAAATGTCTAAAAGCTCCGTAGAATTGTAATCATCAAAGAAAATGAAGGTATTAAACCTTGATTTTAAGCCAGGATTTGAATCAAAGAATTTTTCCATTGGTTCAGTATATCCTGCTACAATAACCACAAGATCATCTCGATAATCTTCAAGAGCTTTTGTTAATTCAGTAAGACATTCGCGTCCATAAGAATCAGAGTGGTCGTTCTCCGTAATGCTGTATGCTTCATCAATGAAAAGAACTCCTCCTTTAGCCTTTTCAATGACTTTTTTTACCTTTAAAGCTGTTTGCCCCTGATACCCTGCAATCAGATCAGTTCTCGAAACTTCAATAAAATGGCCTTTTGACAAAACGCCGATTTGTTTATAGACATGCCCTACAATCCTTGCTACTGTGGTTTTACCAGTGCCTGGATTTCCAATGAAGGCCAGATGCAAAGTCCTATCTGGATTGGCAAGTCCATTACTTTTGCGCTCTTTTTGAACCTTTTGGTAACAAATTAGGTCATTAACGGTCTTCTTGACCTTTTCAAGTCCAATAAGTTCATTCAGTTCTTGCAACAATTGATCTATAGTCTTTGTGTTTTCTTCTTCAGATATTGCAGCTTTCTTTGTATGGTATATTTCTTCGATGCCGCGGTTACCATATAGCATAAAAAGGCTATCCTTCAATGAAATCGCGATAGTTTTCTTACGATGGTCTTGATCGGTACCGAATTTTGTGATATAACCTATCAATTCAAGCGTATCATCGGTGTCGTTGTTCTGGATAATTCTTAATGCACAATCGTAAATTTTTCCATTACTTTTAGTGATGGCATCTAGATTAGTAGCATTTGCCAGAAACGCTTCTTCATATTTATTGTTCGTGCTCATAGTATACCAAAGTAATTTAATATCATATGGACAATAGTTAATGCAATAGAGCCGCCAGCAATACAGTAAGCAATCCTAAGCTTTTTGTTCAGGATGCACTCTCTTTCTTTATTTTCATCTTCTATCTCACTGATTTGCTGATGCACTGACATCAGGTCCGACTTGTGTCCCTGCACGTCTTCCCAAACGGCATCGACATCCTTGAGATGAGAATATGTTTCAATTAACTTTTGGAACGACTGCAGCGCGGCAATATTGGCAGTGACACTCTTGGCCGTTTCTGCCGCCTTGCTGGTGATGTCACTGATTTGCTTATGCATCGAGCTCAGGTCCGACTTGTGCCCCTGCACGTCTTCCCAAACGGCATCGACATCCTTGAGATGCGAATATGTTTCAATTAACTTTTGGAACGACTGCAGCGCGGCAATATTGGCAGTGACACTCTTGGCCGTTTCTGCCGCCTTGCTGGTGATGTCACTGATTTGCTTATGCATCGAGCTCAGGTCCGACTTGTGCCCCTGCACGTCTTCCCAAACGGCATCGACATCCTTGAGATGCGAATATGTTTCAATTAACTTTTGGAACGACTGCAGTGCGGCAAGATCGGCCATGACACTCTTGGTCGTTTCTGCCGCCTTGCTGGTGATGTCACTGATTTGTTGATGCACTGATGACAAATCCGACTTGTGCCCCTGCACGTCTTCCCAAACGGCATCAACATCTTTGATATGTGAATATGATTCAATCAGTTGCTGGAACGATTGCAGCGCGGCAATATTGGCCGTTAGACTCTTGGTCGTTTCTGCCGCCTTGCTGGTTATCTCACTGATTTGCTGGTGCACTGAAGACAAGTCTGACTTGTGCCCTTGCACGTCATCCCATACGGCATCGACATCTTTGAGATGGGAATATGTTTCAATCTGCTGTTGGAAAGATTGAAGAGCGGCAAGGTCGGCCATGACACTCTTGGTCGTTTCTGCCGCCTTGCTAGTGATGTCACTGATTTGTTGATGCACTGAATTCAGGTCCGACTTGTGCTCCTGCACGTCTTCCCAAACGGCATCGACATCCTTGAGATGAGAATATGATTCAATCAACTGCTGGAATGATTGTAGTGCGGCAAGATTGGCCATGACACTCTTGGTCGTTTCCTCAGCCTGGATGGTAATCTCACAGATTTGTTGGCTCACCGAAGACATATCTGATTTGTGCTCCTGCACGTCTACCCAGATTTCGTCGACATCGTTGAGGTGAGAAAGTAATTCCAGAGACCCTATAAATTGCTGCAATGAGCCAATTTTCTCTTGAATTCTTTTTGCATTTTTGCTTGAGTACTCAAGTTGCTGTTGAAATAGTGATACCTTATCTGACAGTTTTTTAACTTGAACTTTCTTTGCTACATCTTTTTCTATTGATTTCTTGAATTCTTGTAGTTTGTCTACGGTAAGTTTGAGAGCCTTAATGGTTTGCGAGATTTTTTCTTGTGCATCTAAGGCTTTTCTGCTCGCATCTAAAGCTTGAGAACTCGCTGTTTCTGCTTTCTCGCTTGCTGTCTTTGCTTGTCCACTTGCTACAGTTGCTGCTTGTAAACTCGATAATATGCCATCGATATAATCTTTATCGAGATAATTTAATGCTTCAAAAACAGCACTAGAAAGTTTAAAAAGATCGTAAACAGAAGATTTGAGTGAAATAAGAGTTTGCTGTAAAGGTCTTACAAGATTGTCATTTATTTCTTCGCCTCTAACTCTATGCTTAAATAAAGCCCCTTCTGTTTTGAATGAATTTAAAGCAACCTCTGATGGTACTTTATTTGACAATATCTTAATTTCAGATATTTTGTCTTCAAAATTATGCCGTATGATATTCACATCTCCCATAATTATAAATTGTTCAAGATATCAAATGTATCGTCTAATGTTCTATCGTCTTCTGACTTTTCTTCGGTTGCCTGGTCTGTTATATCTACCGCCTCTACAGATTCGGGCAAAGGTCTGTCAATAGCTTCAGAGTTGGCCTTAATTTGTTCGAGATAATCTTTCGCAACTTGAGAAGCTGCTCTATGGCGGTTAGCGATATTTGTGCCTGTCTCAATTATAGTATTCTTCGTATTTTCAACGACAACTTGTGTTAATTCATCTTGAGTAGCCAAGATTTTATTTCCAGTATCAATCTGCTGTATGGTATTTATTTCCTTCTGTTTCTTAGCAATGAGCCTGTCAATTACATTCAAGGCTAATGCACCAACCAGACCACTCACTAATGCGCCAAAGAACATACCCAACAGACTTGCCAGACTACCAAGAATTGGGATTTCAAATGCAAAACCAGGAATCGCCATCAATCCTTTCTCGATAACCTCACCAAGAAGAATTGCACCTCCTGCAGTCAAACCAGCAATAAGAATCTTGCCTACTTCCATCATCTTAAGGCTGAAGGGTTTGCTCTTATTTGCCGGATCCTTAAAGAACGCTATCGCATCTTTGACGGATTTATAACCTTGCTTCAAGAATATCCATGCTTTCTTGATCATGCCAACAAGTGGGCCTATGATAGCTGTAGCAATCGTAGTTAATAAGACGTTCCCTGCAGTTAGAATATGCTGCTTCATGTTGGACAAGAATGTATGAATGGCGTCCTTTACAGCGTCAATAAACGTGTTCAATTTCCTTTCTCCTGACCTGAACCATTTAACAAGTTGTCTAATGATGTCTTTTACAAGAGAAGCCAACAGCCCCATTAAGACAGCCCGAAGCGCCTTGCCTCCAATGCGTTTGGCCTCAGCTTTTTGAGATGCTCGTCCTTCATTCTCTAACCTTTCTTTTCCTTCGTTCTCCTTTTTTTCAATGAAATCTTTCGCTTTTTTATTAGCTTTTTCCCAATGCTTGGTTTTATCAGCATCATTCATCTCAGCTTCAGACAGGTTACTTTTGTCATTATTTCTTTTTCGTGATGTATATCCTTGCAAGTTATTTGGGTCATTTATAACATTTGCTAATTCATCATCGTCGTTCCCCATTTGAATAGCTGGATTATGATACACTTTATCTGATGAAATAACATGTTCTCTCTCTGCACCTAGTGGGTTCTTACGACCATCTGCAAATTCGGTTTCGGTTGAAATTTGCCTCCCTGTGTAAATATCTGTTACGGTTTTTATCCCTTGCTTATTCAATTCACCTGCTCTTGGCAGTACTTTGTCCATTCCAGGTTTAACCTTTTCTTTTCTGAATTTTTTATGCGGTGTTTCTTTAAATCTTTTATAATTATGTTCTAACTGTTTTCTACTCTTTTGATTGTGGATGGCCAATTTGCCCTTTTCAAAGTTTTCAGTTGTTTGGATGTGAGCAGAATCTCGAAGATCGAGTTTTAGACCTCCATTCTCTTTAGTGAATTCTTCACCAGCCACTGTGCCAATTTGGTTAATGAATTGTTCCCAAATAACATTTAAAACAGTCTCACCAAGAGTATCTGGATTACCTATTTTCTCCCGGTCTTCTTCTAAGCTCCGGAGGTCAGCCATTTGCTCTTCTAATTTGGCATTTAGTTCCTCTTCAAGTTGCTCAAAATTTGTACTATCAACATCAACATGTTCATAGTTCTGCAAATCTTTTTCTAATTCGTTTGCGTTCATTATTATTAGTTTTAGTTGATTATTATTGAGTTAATTTAAGCAAAAATCATGCCACAACGACTCATTATTAAGAAATAATTAAATAATCGTTCGCGTATGATTTGACAAACTTCTCCAGTTCGGAGGTTTGCAGGATCCTGATGTGGTTGGCAAGGCCCAGGTTGAATCGACCAATGCCTTCCACCTGATAGACTTCGGCGCAACAGCATACTGTGTTTTCCTATCACACTTCAATAACCTTTTCTCTATCGAAGGTGAGGTGTTCGTTGTGGGAGACGTAGCCGAATTGGTTGCAGAGGCA
>CAZVMM010000097.1:0-5481 GCA_964628205.1 uncultured Muribaculaceae bacterium | reverse complement strand
AACCCTGGTTTCCGCCGTGAGAGGGCGGCGTCCTAGACCACTAGACGATATCTCCCTTTAAAAGCGTTGCAAAATTACTGCCATTTTTTGAACTGGCAAATTTTTTGAGCACTTTTTTTCGCCAGAGCTCAAAAAAAGATGATTTTTGACAAATTTCGGCATTTTTCATGCGCCACAGTCGGGTTGATTGAGATATATTTTGTACCTTAGCGCATTATTACAGATTCTATTTATTTAACTCATTCTATAACATTATGGCAAGCAAACGACAGATCAAGAAAGCTATCATGAGAGCCTGTGGCGATATCGCAGGTGAGTGCATCTTTGCAGAATCCGCATTCGGCGAGAACAAGCGCGACGAGTGGGACAGCATCATCATCGACACGGCACTGCTGCAACAAGAGGCCATCAACCGCGTGAGCAATAAGTTTGACAAGAAAGTCAAGGACTTCGCCAACCGCCAGGAGTACAACAAAGCCCGCCGCGCGTTCTTCAAGCAGTGCGAGAAGGACCTGAGCGAGTACTTCCGCGCCGAGGTGGCCAACATTGCTAAGCGCATGAACGAGCTGATGCCCTCACACAAGTAGATCAACACCTGACACGCCGCGATGAATTTCTCTGCATGGATACTGAAGAAAGCCGGCTGGACCTTCAAGGTCAACCTAGACATTCCCGACAAGTGTGTGATCGTTGTGGCCCCCCACACGAGCAACTGGGACTTCATTCTCGGTGAGCTGGCGATTCACTCCGTGGGCCTGAAAGCCGGGTTTCTGATGAAGGACAGTTGGTTTTTCTTCCCGCTGGGCCACTTGTTCAGGTCGCTGGGCGGAATCCCTGTCAACCGGCGCCAGCACGGCAATCTCACCCAATCGATTGTCGAGGCCTATAACACCACGCCCAAGCTCGCCATCGGGGTCACTCCTGAGGGCACCCGCAGCGCCAACCCCAACTGGCACAAGGGAGCCATCTACATGGCCCAGGATGCGGGAGTTCCGCTGATACTAGCCTACTTTGACTACGCCAAACGCGTGGTGTGCATCGACAAGGAGTTTGAGCTCAGCGATGACGCCGATGCCGACATGCTGCGCATCAAGCAATACTACCAGCCCATCAGCGCCAAGTATCCCGAGAAGTTTACCACCGGACTCGAATAACCTAGCGGGCCGTTAGGCCGATTTTGTGACACAGTCCTGATTACTCAACCCATAATTCCTGACTGAAATGATTTCCCGTAACCTGCGCGTCACGCTCATCGAGGACGATATCGCATGGGGCGACCGCGAAGCCAACATCAAGCAGCTCGAGCGCAACATGCGCAACATGGCCGACGACACCGACTTGGTTATCCTGCCAGAGCTGTTTACCACAGGCTTTATCACCGGGGACCGCGACCAGGCAGCCGCTGTTGCCGAGTGGAACAGTGGCGACACGTTGCACACCCTGCGCCGCCTGGCTGCCGAGTACCATGTAGGCATCATCGGCAGTTTCCTGGCCAACACCGCGGCACAGCTCTACAACCGCGCCTTCTTCATCGAACCCAATGGTGACGAGACCTACTATGACAAGCGGCACCTGTTCTCGTTTGGTGGCGAGGACAAAGTCTTCAACCATGGCTTGACCGCTGCCCCGATAGTGCGGTTCCGCGGATTCAACATCAAGCTGGTGGTGTGCTATGACCTGCGTTTTCCCGTCTTCTGCCGTAACGTGAACAACAACTACGACCTGCTTGTGGTAGTTGCCAACTGGCCCAAGTCGCGCGAAAAAGTGTGGCGCACGCTGCTGGCGGCCCGTGCCATGGAGAACGAGTGCTACGTGTGTGGCGTGAACCGTTGTGGCACCGACCCTGCCGGCGTGGAGTATCCCGAGGGCTCATCGCTCGTGATCGATTTCAAGGGCAAAGTCATCGCCCAGCGCATGACCAGCCCCATCATTACGGCCGACCTGTCACCGGCCCTGCTGGCACAGTTCAGGGAGAAATTCCCCGCCTGGCGCGACGCCGACCCTTTCACCCTCAACATCTGACCCCAGATGGCACCCCACCCCGCTGACATCGAGCTGCTGGCTCCCGCCCGCGATGCCGACATCGCCATGGCCGCCATCGACCATGGTGCCGACGCGGTGTACATGGGCGCTTCGCATCACGGTGCCCGTGCCGATGCATGCAACACCCTCGACGACGTGCACCGCGCCTGCGAGCACGCCCACCAGTATGGTGCGCGCATCTATGCCACCGTCAATACGCTCATCTATGACAACGAGCTGATGGAGGTGGAACGCCTTGTCCAGGACCTGTACCGCATTGGGGTGGATGCTCTCATCGTCCAGGACATGGCGCTACTGCGCCTGGACCTGCCGCCCATTGCCCTGCACGCGAGCACCCAGTGCGACCTGCGCACGCCTGACAAAGCACGGTTTCTCGAGGCCATGGGGTTTTCACAGCTAGTCATGGCACGTGAGTTGACCCTCGACGAGATTGCCGCCATCCGCCAGGCCACCACTGTGCCGCTCGAGGCCTTTGTCCACGGTGCCTTGTGCGTGAGTTACAGCGGCCGTTGCGCCATCAGTCAGGCACTGAAGGGCCGCAGTGCCAACCGCGGCGAGTGCGCCCAGTTGTGCCGGCTGCCCTACGACCTGGTGGATGGCAATGGGCGAGTCCTGGTCAAGGATAAACACCTGCTGTCACTACGCGACATGGCACAGAACGACAGACTCGAGCAGATGATATCGGCAGGCGTCTCGTCATTCAAGATCGAGGGACGGCTCAAGGACATGGGCTATGTCAAGAACGTTGTCGCCTACTACCGCCGTGCCATCGACAGGGTCATCGATCGCCATCCCGACCGCTACCGCCGCGCCTCAGCAGGGTCGGTGGAATTGACGTTCGAGCCTCAAATCGAGAAGAGTTTCAACCGCGGTTTCACCCACTACTTCCTGGACGAGCGCCGCCCCGTGGACGGCACAGCGATGGCCTCGATCGACACACCCAAATCTCAAGGAGAATACCTGGGACATGCCCTGCGCTGTAGCGGCAATGCCCTCAGCATCGACACCCAAGCTACCCTGTCAAATGGCGACGGACTGAGTTTTATTGATGTCCACGGCCAATTTGCCGGCGCACGGGTCAACCGCGTCCTCGACGACGGCACCGCACTGCTGCGCGAGAAGGCCGACATCGCCCGCGGCACCCGCATCTACCGCACCAGTGACAAGGCCTTCAATGACTTACTGGCTAAGCCATCAGCCACCCGCACCATTACCGTCAATGCCAACCTGCGCTATGCCGCCGGACAGCTCACGCTTGCCCTCGATGACGAGCGCGGCAACCATGTCGCCCATTCCGTGTCATGCGACCTGCAAGCTGCCGCCAAGCCCCAGGGCGAGCGCCAACGCAGCGAGTTGGCGAAGCTCGGCGGCACCATCTACCGGCTGCATGAGGTGCAAGTGGCAGGAGACACCTTTATCCCCGCTTCGCTGCTAGCACAGCTGCGCCGCGAGACCATCAAACTGCTCGACCGCAGCCACCGCATCACCCGCCCTGCCGACAAGCGCAGGGTCGAGGACAAAACCTACCGATGTCCCACCACCAGGCTGACTCCCGCCGACAACGTCGCCAACCACCTTGCCGAGCAGGTGTACCGGGACCACGGCATCACTGACATCACGCCAGCCCTCGAGGCCGGCGCCCCAGTGACACCCGAGACGCCGCTGATGCACACCCGCTACTGCATCCGCCGCCAGCTCGGCGCCTGCCTCCGCGGCAAGAATGCCGCAGCCCTGCCCCGCGACCTCTACCTCAAAACAGGCTCGACCCTGCTTAAGGTCTCATGCGACTGCCACTCCTGTGAGATGACCCTCACCCTGCCCGACCCGTAATCATGGACAATTATCGAATTGTCCACACAGAATTGTGCAGACTGAAGACTTTTTCGTAATTTTGTCATCGATATGAAGAAAGATACGATACAACTGATTGTGATACTCGTGGTGCTGGCGGCAGTAGTGGTCGGCATCCTTGTGTATATGCCTCATGACATTGTCTCCATCTACAACTGGTACAAGGAGCATCTGACCTATGGCACCATCCTGTTGCTCATGGCCATCGAGAGTTCATTCATCCCCTTTCCCAGCGAGGTGGTCATCCCCCCGGCAGCCTATTTTGCCGCACGCAACGGTGACCTGAACATTATCATGATCGTGGTTATCGCCACCATTGGCGCCCTCATCGGAGCAGTCATCAACTATGTGTTGTCGATGCTCATCGGACGGCCCGTAGTCTATGCCTTCGCCAACAGCCGCATAGGCCACATGTGCCTCATCGATGCCGAGAAGGTGCAGAAAGCCGAGGCCTACTTCGACCGCCACGGCGCCATCTCCACCTTTCTGGGGCGACTGATACCTGCCATTCGCCAGCTGATATCGATACCCGCCGGATTGTCACGCATGCATTTCGGCACCTTTGCCCTGTTCACATCGCTGGGCGCCGGCATCTGGAACATCGTGCTCGCCGTCTTGGGCTACTGGCTGAGCCAGCACTTCCCCGAAGACGAACTGCTTGCCCAACTCGAGCACTACAACCGCTATCTGTCATGGGCAGGCTACGCACTGGCCATTGCCATCGTCATTTTCCTGGCCTATCAGGCCCTACGCAAGCATCCAGCTCACAAACAGATAGACACCAAAAAATAACTCCTAACTTCTAACTCCTCATTCCTAACCGCAATGAAAGTTTCTCCCTCGTTACTCTCTGCCGACTTTGGCAACCTGGCCAAAGACATTGACATGATCAACCGCAGCGAAGCCGACTTGCTGCACCTCGACGTGATGGACGGCGTTTTCGTTCCCAACATATCCTTTGGTTTCCCCGTCATCAAGCACGTGCAGCGCCTGTGCCACAAGCCCCTTGACGTGCACCTGATGATTGT
Source organism: uncultured Muribaculaceae bacterium (assembly GCA_964628205.1). Taxonomy (GTDB): domain Bacteria; phylum Bacteroidota; class Bacteroidia; order Bacteroidales; family Muribaculaceae; genus Sodaliphilus. Next base: position 559 of record CAZVMM010000097.1, on the reverse strand, counting down.
CGAACCACAGAAGTTCATCACACAAGTCCGCGACTGCGGCACACGCATCATGACCGTGCACCAAGAGGCATGCATTCACCTTAACCGCGTCGTGCAGCAGATCCATGACGCCGGTATGCAGGCAGGTGTGGCCCTCAACCCCGCCACACCCGTGATGATGTTGCGCGACATCATCTGTGACGTGGACCTCGTGCTGCTGATGTCGGTCAACCCCGGCTTCGGCGGCCAGCAATTCATCGTTCAGACCCTCAACAAGGTGCGCGAACTGCGCCAGCTCATCACCTTGACAGGCTCCAACGCCCAGATTGAGATAGACGGGGGTGTAAACCACGTTACCGGAGCGCAATTGGCTGAAGCTGGCGCAGATATTCTCGTGGCCGGCAGCTACGTCTTCGGTGCAGAAGACCCCATCAGCACAATCTGTGGATTAAAAAACCTCTGAAAATATTTTGTCAAGTCAAAAACTTGGCGTAACTTTGCACCCGCTTTGGGAAGCAAATACCCTAGCATGACTGGAAAGGTGCCGGAGTGGTCGATCGGGGCGGTCTCGAAAACCGTT
>CAZVMM010000096.1:0-5675 GCA_964628205.1 uncultured Muribaculaceae bacterium | reverse complement strand
GGGAAGCGCAAAGGGGGGACATTAGGGCGATTATGTTGTTTATCTTGTGTCATATCATTCTCTTTGTTAAAGAAATAGCATTAAGGATTGACGTCTCCTTTGGCAATAACTTTTGGCTTGTTTTCCTGTTGATACTCCCTTGCTATAGCAATTGCACGTTTTAATTTGTCAGCAAGCAGTTTCTTGTCGGGCAGTTGAGTGTAATACTGAGCGACTTTGATGGAGCTGTTCTCGTCAAGCATCAGATACTCGATGTGCTCAGTATTGCCCTCGGAACACAGGATAAGCCCGATTGGAGATTCTTCGTCAGGCCGACGGTCATTTTTATTGAGATAGCGCAGATAAAGCAGCATCTGTCCCTCATATTCAGGTTTGAACTTTCCCAGTTTGAGGTCAATAGCCACAAGGCGTTTCAGCCCACGGTGGTAAAACAGCAGGTCGATATAGTAATCCACCGCGTCAACAGTGATGCGTTTTTGACGGTCAAGGAAAGCGAAGTCAGTGCCCAGTTCCTTAATGAACAGCTGGATCTGTGATATGATTGCCGATTCCAGGTCGTTTTCGCTGAAAGCATCGGGCAAACCAAGCATATCAAGGAAATAACTGCTGCGGAACACCATGTCTGGCAGGATCTGATTGGTCTCACCAACTTGGGCAAGCTCATTGCGGATAACGTCCTCAGGTTTGCGGCTAATAGCCGTACGCTCGTAGAGTTGACTGTCAATTTTTTCCTCAAGCGTCCTGGTGTTCCAGTGCTCAATATGGCTCATTTCCATGTAGAAATGACGAGCCAATTCATCGTTGACGCCCATCAAGGTACGGATATGGGTCCAAGACAATTGTGTACGCAATGCGTACATGATTTGTTCTTCAGAGAAAACGTACGCGCTGCGTACACAATGTTTCAGTTTCTCTTCTCCCCAGCCTTTGCCATACCTCTGTGTGAGTCGTTCAGAGAGCGTTTTATAAATGTAAGTTCCATATTCAGCACGCTGGTTGTGCAAGATGTCTTCCTTGATGCGTTTGCCAACGCTCCAATTCATCTTGACAGCCTCGGCATTAGCGTAGGTCGCAAGCCGTTGTCTGGCCGAGTCAATGATCAGGCACACGTCATCAAACAGCGTCTGCTCTTGCCGTGCGGGGGCGGCATCGGATACGGTGGTGGGCTTTTGTTCTTTTTCCATCATCAAAATCTGTTTACACAATACCTAATTCTTTGAGATAACCCTCAATTTCTTTGTCCAGCTCAGCCCGTTCGGCTTCAAGTTTCTTGATGTCGGCCATGACTGCTTGGATGTCGATAGGTTCCTCTTCCTCGAAGGTATCGACATAGCGAGGAATATTGAGGTTGTAGTCATTCTCACGCACTTCATCGAGCGAAGCCAGGTGGCTATAACGCTCAATTTCCTTTCGTTCCCGATAGGTCGAAACGATCTTCTCGATATGCTCCGGTCGCAGTTTGTTTTGCGTCTTCACCTTCTCGAACTCCTTGCTTGCATCGATGAAGAGGATGTTGTCATCTTCTTCGCGGCACTTCTTCAGCACTAGGATGCAGGTAGGGATGCTCGTGCCATAGAAGATATTGGCCGGTAGTCCAATGATCGCATCGATGTAGTTCTTCGTCTCTATCAGGAACTGGCGGATCTTGCCCTCGGCATTACCACGGAACAGCACGCCGTGTGGTGCGACACAGGCCATGGTGCCCCCCTCGTTGAGGTGGTGTACCATGTGCAGGATAAAGGCATAGTCCGCTTTTGACTTAGGAGCGAGAACGCCCGCCTTGCTAAAGCGGTCGTCGCTCAAGAACTTCGTATCGGCGCTCCACGTTGCGCTGAAGGGCGGGTTTGCCACTACCGCGTCAAACTGCCGGTCTTCGAAAGCGTCAGCTTCGAGCGTGTCCCCATTCTCGATAGAGAAGTTGCTGAACTTGATGCCATGCAGCAGCATGTTCATTCGTGCCAGGTTGAACGTCGTCGGGTTCTTTTCCTGCCCGAAGATGTCCTCAGCCCTGCCATTGCGGGCGGCACGAATCAGCAACGAGCCAGAGCCGCAAGTCGGGTCATACACATTGCGCAAGCGAGCCGTTCCCGTTGTCACGATGTCGGCGAGGATTTGGCTCACCTCCTGTGGCGTGTAGAACTCTCCAGCCTTTTTGCCTGCACCTGCCGCGAACTGCGAAATCATATACTCGTAGGCATCGCCGAGGATATCTATCTCGCTGGCTTCATCCAACCCGAAGTCGATGTCATCGAGCGCCAGCAGCACATTGCTGATGAGTGTGTTCTTGTCATCGGCAGTCTTGCCGAGTTTTGGTGAAGCCAGGTCAATGTCGCTGAACAGGCCACCGAAGTCCTCCTCACTCTCCTGCCCCAGCGTACTATCCTCGATGCGCTTCAATGATCGCTCCAGCATAGGCAGGATGTTCTCCTTGAACTTGATGCTCTCTATGATGGACGAGAACAGGAACGGCGGTTCAACGAAGTAGCCGATATTCTCAAGGCACTCAGTCTTGACGTCACCCTTCAGTTCCTCGGCATCAGCGTCGCTGCGTTTCCACAATTCCCTGAAAGTCACCTTGTCATCGGCAAGGATCTCGTCGGCAAACTTCTCGATTTTCTCCGACAGGTATTTATAGAAAATGAAGCCCAAGGAGAAATACATGAATTCTCCAGCGCTCATGTTTCCCCTCAGGGTGTTGGCAACCGTCCACAGCTGGTTGCGCAGTTTCTGTTGAAGTTCTTCGCTCATATCGTGTTTATTTGTTTAGTCCCAGTTAAAGATATCAATGATGTTGAGCAGACGGTCAATGATGCGATTGACCGTCCTGCGGGTCTTTGAGAGTCCCAGGTGTTTCTCTTTGACAGCTTTCTGAATGATCTCGGGTTTTGGTTTTCTCAAGAAGTCATATTCGCTCAAGAAGGTGTCAAACACCTCGACAGGAATATCCTCCTCTTGGGCCAGATCCTTGATGGCGCGGTCTCGCTCATCCTTGACGTAGGCATTCAGCTTTGACTCCAGATCCATCGTGCCGTCGGCTTTGGCTTGCTCAAATCCGTCACGGTCATTATCCACATTCTGCTGGATAAATCCATCGATGAGTTTAGCCTTGTTTCGCATTTCAGCGTCCTTAATCATCGTGTCGATGATATGGCGGCGGCGTTCGGGATAATCCTCGTCCGACGGATTGAGCTCGGCGATGAGCTGCAGGATATAAGCCACATTGATGATGTCGCTGTGAAGCAGCTCCAGGCAGAAGTCAATGTCCTCGATGGTCTGCTGTTCCTCATCCGACGGTTCTGCCGCCGTTTGGGCATCCACATTGCCAAGTGCCATATCCAGATACTTGCTGCGATAGTCCATGAACTCTTGTTCAGGCATCGCCAATTCCTCATCGTCCTCGTCAAACTCGTTGTACACCTGCATTTCAGCGTGTTTCTTCAGAATTTCCCTGAAAGCGAGGATGAAGTCACGCTTGTCGTTCTCATCGATGAGCTGGTCTATCCCCTGGACTGTGGGGTAAGTCACCTTGAACTTCTCGACCAGTTCATTGTACTCTTGCCTGACGACTTCAAACGGAGGCCGCACGATGGTTCCCAATTCCTCGGGGCTCGTTGTGCTGCTAAACAACTTGATGGCGTCATCCACCTTCTCTTTTAGGTCACGGAAGCAGACGATCTTGCCAAATCGTTTCTTCTCGTTCAACACTCGGTTGGTGCGGCTGAACGCCTGCAGTAAGCCGTGATACTCCATGTTCTTGTCCACATAAAGCGTGTTGAGTTTCTTGCTGTCAAAGCCCGTAAGGAACATGCCCACCACAAGAAGCAGGTCAAGCGGTTTCATCGACGGATCCTTCTTCTTCATACGGCGGTTGATATCATCGTAGTAGGCACTGAAATTCTCGATTGAGAAAGCCGTGCCATACCTGGCGTTGTAGTCGTCCATGATGGCCTGCAACTCATCGCCTTGCGTGGCGTTGTCGGCAAAGCCCGCATTCATTCCGGTGTTATCATCATCCTGGTCGGGGTTCTGGGCATAGGTGAACACCGCGCCGATAGAAATCTTCGGGTCAAGGGTCTTGAAAATCTTGTAGTACTGGATGAGTTGCGGCACCGACTGAACAGCGAATATCGCATCAAACTCACCGTCGATCGTTGACTTGTTGAAGTTGTTCAGTATGAACTGTGCAACCTCCTTCATGCGGTCTTCATTGGCCGTGTTCAGATCCAAGTTACCCGTATAGTATTCCACCAGGAATCCAAGCACATTCTCATCAGCGATGGCATCCTTGATGAGATATTTGTGCAGGCACTCGCCAAAGATTTCTTTGGTTGTATGCTGATTGACTGCATTTTCTGCAAAGATGGGAGTACCCGTAAAGCCGAAGCATTGGCTATTCCGGAAGAAGTTGACAATGTTCTTGTGGCTCTCGCCGAAGTGGCTGCGGTGGCACTCGTCAAAAATCATGACGATGCGTTGGTCCTGGCATTCCTGTATTTTCTTGTTGTAGCGGTCACGAGTAACGGCCACATTAAGTTTCTGTATCGTCGTGATGATGATTTTGCTGTTGCTGCCCAGCCGCTTGATCAATTCACGGGTGCTGTCGGTGCTATCGACGGCACCAGGCTCAAACGCCTCATACTCGCTTTGCGTCTGCGTGTCGAGGTCGTGCCTGTCAACGACGAACATCACCTTGTCAACGCCGTCCACTTCGCTCACGAGTTGCGCGGCCTTAAAGGATGTGAGTGTTTTGCCGGCCCCCGTTGTATGCCAGATGTAACCGTTCTTGTTCGTGTTCTGCACCCTGTCGAGGATTTCCTCCACAGCATAATACTGATAGGGGCGCAGCACCATCAGACACTTGTCGCCCTCATGCAGCACGATGTACTTGCTGATCATCTTGCCGATGGTACAGCGATCAAAGAACATCGCGGCGAAGAGACTCAGGTCATTGAACGCATTGTTCTCCTTGTCCGTCCAGTTGAACGTGAACTTGTAACCCTGGTTCGGGTTGTTTGCGAAGTAACGGGTGTTAACGCCATTCGAAATCACGAAGATCTGGATATAGTCAAACAAGCCGTGGAACGAAGTCTTGTGATAACGCTGTATCTGGTTATAGGCTTGCTTCAACTCAATGCCGCGTTTCTTCAATTCAATTTGGACAAGCGGCAATCCATTGATGAGTATGGTGACATCATATCGGCATTTCTTGCGGCCCTCAACCGTAATCTGGTTACTCACCTGGAACTCGTTCTGGCACCACTGCTGACGATTGAGGAACTCTACCCAGATGCGGTTGCCGTCCTCGGTGTCGAGCGGGAACAGGTCACGCAGTTTCTTCGCTTTGTCGAAACGCGAGCCACCCTCAAGGTAAATGAGGATGCGGTCAAACTCTGTATCCGTGAAATGTTCGCGTCCGAATTTCGCCAGTTCTTTTCGGTTGTGTTTTTCCAACTGAGCTTTGAAGTTGGCGTGAAGATTCGTTTCCTCAGAAATCTTCACGTATTCATAACTCATATCCTGCAGGGCCTTAATCAGCCCTTGTTCCAATGCCGCTTCGCTTTGTGTCGCCATATAGATAAGGGATTTAGAATCCTTAATGATACGCAAAGTTACCAATTTTTCATGTAATAACGATCAACAGGCGTTCAAAAATGAGAATTTGATGACAATTAAAG
>CAZVMM010000095.1:0-5744 GCA_964628205.1 uncultured Muribaculaceae bacterium | reverse complement strand
AGATGTCTCACGACAGCCTCCACAAACCTTAAATCTAATACCATGAAAAACACACATGCAAATGTACAACTGATTTTTGTAATCATACAAATTATTTAAGTAATTTTTATATTTTTATATATTAATTTAGAATTATTGCAATGGTTCAGCAATCAGATATTATCATTACCGACCAGGACCGCCACTTCATGAAAATGGCCTGTGATATTGCCAGCGCGAATATCGACAAGGGCGGTGGCCCGTTTGGCGCTGTTATTGTGAGGGACGGAGAAGTTATCGCGTCTGCCGGCAACTCCGTGACGCTGACCAACGATCCGACGGCCCATGCCGAGGTCAATGCCATTCGCCAGGCTTGTTCTGTGATGAACAACTTCAAGCTCGACGGATGTGTGGTCTACAGCAGCTGTGAACCATGCCCGATGTGCTTGAGCGCTCTGTACTGGGCTGGCGTGAGCCGCATCTATTATGGTAACACCTCTGCTGATGCCGACCGCATCAGCTTTGGCGACGCTTTCATCTATAAGGAAATCGAGAAATCGCATCTGGAGCGGGCCATTCCATGCATCCACATGGAGGGGACCGACGCCATCGAGGCCTTCAACAAGTGGGATGCCAAGCAAGACAAGACCGCTTATTGACCAGATGCCGATAGTGTGGCAAAAAACTAGTGGCTGCATCCATTGTCCTGGGTGCAGCCACTTCACTAAATAACTCTTATAATTCTATTCAGTATCAGGTAATCAGAACTTCATACCGAAGGCAATCTGGACGTTGCCGTTCTTAGCCTCGGCATCATCACCGTCGAACACATTGGTCAAACCCAAAGTGTAACGGGCCTGCACAAAGGCATTGTCTGTCAGGTTGTAGGTAGCACCCAGGCCCAGACCGAAGTCTACAGTCTTGGTGATGTCCTTGAGATCAATTGTCTGTTTTGCCTCAATGCCACTGACCTTGCCCGAGGCGGTCATTTTGCTATACACATTGAAACCCACCTGGGGACCAAAGTCGATGCTGAACTCGGGAGTTGCATAGAACTTGAGCATCACGGGCACATTGATGTAGTTGGTGTGGAATGTGCCTTTGGCCTCAACAATGCCGGGGATTTCTTCAACATCAATTTTGCCGGTCTCTTTGCCACCTTGGGCAGCAAAAACGACCTCGGGGGCGATGGCAAAGTGGGGATTGAACTTGTATTCCATCATCAAGCCCACTTGGTAGTTAGGTTGCAGGCCATGAGGTGCGTCCTCGCCCCAGAAGTGGGTCAAGTCAAAACCGGCCTTTGCACCAAACTGAACTTGAGCGCTAGCGCTCATGCACACGATTGCAGCAGCAATCAACGTTAAAACTTTCTTCATGATCTTTTTCTGTTTAATAAAACGAGTTGTTATAGTTTATATGGATAGTTTTGAATTCGCCTTTTGAGCAAAAACGCATATTGGACCATGAGAATTGCGCAGGGTTTAACTGGTCGACAAAAAAAATACTCGTTTTATGCGAAAAAGCACACTTTGATATCCCAAAAGAACACTTTCAGCGCCTCCCCTAAAGCCTAATGACTATACTCCTTGCAATACCGACTGATGCCGCAATTCAGACAATCGGGACGCTGCGCTTTGCACACGTAGCGGCCGTGGAGCAGTATCCAGTGATGGGCCTTGAAGCGCAGTTCCTCGGGGATGTGGCGCATGAGATCGCGCTCCACGTCGTCGGGCGTCTTGCCTTGGGATAGGCCCAGCCGGTGCGAAACGCGGAAGACGTGGGTATCGACAGGGATGGTCGCCTTGCCAAAAGCTGCTCCCATCACCACGTTGGCCGTTTTGCGGCCCACACCGGGCAATGACGTCAAGTCCTTCATGTTATCGGGCACCTGGCCACCATAGTCATTGACCAGTTTGCTGGCCATCCCTTGCAGGTGGGCGGCCTTGCTGTTGGGATAGGACACGCTCTTGACATATTCCAGGATGTCCTCGACGCTCGCCGAGGCCATGGCATGGGCAGTGGGGTAGGCCTGGAACAGGGCCGGCGTCACCATGTTCACCCGCTTGTCGGTACACTGGGCACTCAGCATCACGGCCACCAGCAGCTCGAACGGGTCGCGGTGCGCCAGTTCAGTCTCGGGATTGGGCTGTACTTGTTGGAAATACTCCATGATGCCCTGATATCTCTCCTTGATTGTCATTTTGTTGGAATAAAAAAATGAATGAGGAATCGGGCGATGTGGTGATTCCCTGATTCCTCATGAATATATCTTTGTGATTAAGCAATAATCAATGGGCACTCTTGAACTCGTCCAGGAAGCGCACATCGTTCTCGCTGAACATGCGCAGGTCCTTGACCATGTACTTCAGGTTGGTGATGCGCTCCACACCCAGGCCGAAGGCGTATCCGCTATACACCTTGCTGTCGATGCCGCTGGCCTCGAGCACGGCGGGGTCCACCATGCCGCAGCCCAGGATCTCGACCCAGCCGGTGTGCTTGCAGAATCCGCAGCCCTCACCGCCGCACAGCATGCACGACACGTCCATCTCGGCACTAGGCTCGGTGAACGGGAAGTAGCTGGGACGCAGACGGATCTGGGTGTCGGTGCCAAACAACTCCTTGGCGAAGTGCAGCAGCACCTGCTTCAGGTCGGCAAAGGTCACATTCTTGTCGATATACAGGCCCTCGATCTGGTGGAAGAAGCAGTGGGCGCGGGCGGTGATAGCCTCGTTGCGGTAGACGCGTCCGGGGCAGATGATGCGGATGGGCGGCTGCTGGCGTTCCATCGTGCGCACCTGAACGGAACTGGTGTGGCTCCTGAGGACGATGTTGCGTGTCACGTCCTGGTCATTCTTCTCGATGAAGAAGGTGTCCTGCATGTCGCGGGCGGGGTGATCGGCGGCAAAATTCAGCGCGCTGAACACGTGCCAGTCGTCCTCGACCTCGGGGCCGTCGGCAATCGTGAAGCCCAGGCGGGAGAAAATGTCGATAATCTGCTTGCGCACGACCGAGATGGGATGGCGCGTACCCAGTTCGGCAGGGAATGCCGGACGGGTGATGTCTATCTTGTTCTCTTCCTTGGCCTTCTGCTTGGTGGCTTCACGCAGGGCGTTGATTCTCTCGGTCGCCAGGTTCTTGAGCTCGTTCAGTCGCTGGCCCAACTCGCGTTTTTCCTCGGGGGCAACCTCACGGAACTCGTTGAACAACGCCGTTATCTCGCCTTTTTTGCTCAGGTACTTGATGCGCAATGCCTCCAGGGCTTCCTCGTTCTCGGCCTTCAGGTCGGCTATTTGCGCCTTTAGCGCTTCTATTTTGTCCTTTAACATAGTCTTTATTCTTGGTTTTAAAACGTGCAAAGGTACAAATAACTTTTCAGTTTTTTGTAGCCACTATCGTTTTTTTTGCGATGAGGCGGTTTTTTGCGGCACGTCGCTCGTCATGTTATCACAATAGCTCTATGGCTTTCTTGCCCGTCATGTGCTCTATCTCCAGGCACATGACCAGCATGCGGCCAAAACCCTGCTCCAGTTCCTTTGCCAGGGCTTCATCGTGATGGGGGTTGTAACGGTTGCCCAGCATGCGGGCCGCTGCCATCTTCTGCTCTGCATCCTCAATGATGCGTATTCTCCCGAAGGCAATCACGCTGCGGTAATAGGTCGTGTACTGCTGAGGCTTCACGTCATCGCTGCCGATGACACAGAACGAGGCCTTGTCGCAATTCCTGATGGCGTCTACTTTGTGGCCCGCTAGAGCGCTATGGAAGTAGAGCTTGTTGTCGTGATACACGTAGCTCAGGGGTACAGCATAGGGATATCCGTTGTCGCCCAGCAGCGCCATGGTCCCCGACGTGGCCTTTTCCATCATCGCGATACATTCTTCTAGGGGCAGTTCTTGGCGTTTGCGCCTCATTTCTCTGAATTGTTCCATTTGTGTGGCTGTTGTGATGAGAATTCATTTTATTTAGTGAACGACATCGCAGTTGGCCCGAACCCTGTGGGGCTAATGCTAATTACACGAATTAGATATAAATATTTTTCGTGAAATACGTTTTCATTAGCGAAATTAGCATTAGAAAACTTTTAGGGCCACCTTCTATATCGTTCCCATTATTTATGACTGGGCAAAGGTACACTTTTTCCCAATCACCTGCAAAACCGTGCGTTTTTATTCCTCGTTGCGCTTCATAAGCCGAATACCGGGGTTGTTCAGGCGGAAGACGCTTGGCTATCTCATCGGCACGTGGAGCTGTCTCTCAAGAATCAGAGATGCCGTTATGATACGTTAAAGTATTGTAATTTCGTGATTTAAGAGCGCTTGCCATCCCGTAATAATTTTCGAAAGCCCCTGTTATACCACAAAAGGGGGGTACATTGTATCCCCCAAACCCCCATTGTTTACCAAGCAGGAGAGCAAAGACTTGAAGGATATCATCGCCCGTCTCAACGAGCGATTGGACGAGCCCTTCGTCACCGCGGGCACCGTGACCGGCGACAAGGGCATAAAAACTTGTGCAAGCCGAAAGCAAACGAGCTTGCTCGATTTGCTGAGGCGCCGCCAAGTTTATCCAACCAGGCGCAGGACGAGTACCAGCGCCTCATGAACAATAAAATCGTGATTAAGTGAGCGCAATGCCATGCTTGCATGAGCATTGTCGAGCGAGAACGATTTATCAAAATCACCGAAATCTAAAAGAAAATGAGAGTTTATCAGAAATTTATGCTACTTTTGTGTGGTTTTTGGTACTCATGTGCGTCTAAGGAGTAAATTAATAACCAAACAAATTCGAGACATAATGGAAACAAAGGAATTAGATAACCTCGGTCGAACAGAATTGTTCGAGATGCTCAAGGGCAAGTGTAAATCTAGAGCAAAACGCTATTTCTATGGTATTTTGATAATCGTTGCCCTGATCATTGTGTTACTGCTCATCCTTCTACCTAAGCCAAATATACATCATATTGAAGACTGTTTACCTTTCACATTCTGGACATTGATCTGTTGTTTGGGAATATGGGCTGCTTTGTCCTATTACCTGTTTTACAAGAGAGTTGAGAGTATTGACTCTCCTGAGCGCTTGTTGAACGACTTTAATAAGACAACTCGAAAAGACATGATACTTGGAATTGTCGCTTGGATTGCACTGATTGCCAATGAATTAATCATTGCTTTTATCAAGCAAGACATGAGTTCTTGGTCATCCACACTAGGGATTGTCTTCACTGGATTCATTGTTTTCTTGATGTATAAAAGCGGTTATAATCGTCCCTATCGTAAAGATGAGGAAATAAGAGAGCAGCTACGAGAACTCATTGAGAACAAATAATCCCCGTCTTTTCAAGGCATACGCGGTTGATTTACCTTTGTGGCAAAACAATCGCATTTTTTTATGATATTCACCATCAACGGGCAGCAAGCCGCCCTCAAGAAAGGCTCGTCAATAGAGTACGTTTGGATAAATTTGGCGGCGCCTCAGCAAAGTTAAAGCAAGCTTTACTTTGCTCGTGGCTTGCACAAATTTTCGGAGAACCGCATCTTTACTGACGCCGACTACTACAGCATGGAAATTGAACCGCCCCAGCTCGACTGTCCGCAAAACCTCGCCATCTACAGCATGATCATCCGCAAGGACGTGGACACTGCCGACATCTTCTTAGATGCGGTACTAAATAAGTGAAACCCCTCAAGTCAGAAAAACTGACTCGAGGGGCTTCGTTTTGGAAGCGTGATCCTGCTGGGATTCGAACCCAGGGCCCACAGCTTAGAAG
>CAZVMM010000094.1:0-5791 GCA_964628205.1 uncultured Muribaculaceae bacterium | reverse complement strand
GGGGTTTGAACCCTCGTCCAAACGTGGAACTAATAAGGTTTCTACATGCTTAGTCCTGGATTGGTTTTCGACCGCTGGCAGGCCCGGGACGACCAACCGGCGGCTTATCCTCTGAATTTCGGACTTGGCCCGAGGCTTGCCTTGTCCTATCGCCGATATTGCTGCACCACCGTGTCAACCCGCCTCGGCGCGAGGGCAGTTGGGTGATGTCTCGTCACTGCCCCTTGGGCTATGATAAAGCCGAACTTACTGTGCTTCGGTTAGGCAGCGAGAGCGTAGTTGTTTTCGCCATTTAATTGTGTCAATGACTGAGATTTAAGAGCCATGCCATTATCGCTCTGCATGCTTGCTTACCACTTCTACACGCTGTCAAAGCCAGTCAGCCCCGATAGTATGTGTCCGTGTAAACGGCCTGCAAAGATACAACAAATATTGTGCCAAGCAAGCGCTTTGCGGGAATTTTGTTGTGAAAAAAAGTTATTCTTGCTCGATGAGCTGGTGGCAGTAGGGTGAGGTTTGGGGGTCGAAGCGTCCGCTCTGCAGGTGGTTGTAGATCTGCAGGCATGCCCAGGCGTCGATGGCTGCGTAGCGCTGCTGGGCGTCGGTGAGTTGGGGGGCTTCCCAGTTGGTGAGCTGCTGTCCCTTGCTGATCTTGTGCTGGAAGAGGATGGCGTAGATCTTCTGCAGGCTCATGTCGGTGATGCCGTATTGCTTGACGAGGATCTGGAGCTCGACGAATCCGGCTGGCTGGATGTCGGTGACGCGGGCCAGCTGGTGAAAGTCGTCGGTGGTGGAGAGTCCGACCTTGGTGATGGCCTGGTCCTGCAGCAGGTGCTTGAGTGGGGTGGGGATGCCGGTGCGGTTGAGGCGGAAGAGGAAGGCGTCGGTGTCGGTAGACAGTTGCAGCAGGGCGACGTTGTGGCGCTCGCCTCGCTTGAATGATGGGCGTGTCTCGGTGTCGAAGCCGATGGCGGGGGCTTCTCTGAGGGCCATGACGGCGCTGCTGACCTGTGATGTGGTGTAGATGACGTGGATGCGGCCGGGGAAGGCCACGATGGGCATCTGGTTGATGGTCTGCTTGTCTATCGATATTACGTTCATAACGGGTGCAAAGGTACTGCTTTTATCTGATTGCTGCAAGTGGTGTGGCCGGGCTTGATGGTGGGGTGGGGTGGCTATTGGCGGTTGACTTGCTTGACGCCCTTGACGTTGAGGATCTTCTTGGTGAGGTCGTCGAGCAGGTCGGTGTGGCTGATGCTGACCGAGATGAATCCCTCGAAGAGTCCGCCCTCGGCCTGGATGGAGATGCTGCGCAGCTGGCAGTTGTCGGTCTTGTTGATGACGGATGTGATCGACGAGACGATGCCGAGGTCGTCCTTGCCGAGCACGTGGAGCGTGGCGATGAACTGGCTGCCTGACTTGCCTGTCCAGCGTGTGCGGATGATGCGGTAGGGGTATCGTGACTTGAGGTGCTGCAGGTTCTTGCAGTCGGCGCGGTGTATCTTGATGGCTCCGTCGCTGGCGATGAAGCCCTCGACCTTGTCGCCGAAGATGGGGCTGCAGCACTTGGCGAGCTTGTAGTTGACGCCCTTGACGCCCTCGCCGATGACCAGGATGTCGTCGTTGCCGTGCCGGCGGGTGTTGTCGCTGGCGGGTTGCTGCAGGACGAACTCCTGTGCTGTGCCGTGTGTGGTGGCTGCCGATGTGTCGTCCTTCTTGGCCACGAGGGCCTCGTATTGCTCGACGACGGTGTTGACGTCGATGATGTCTTCCTGGATGTCGGCATAGAACTCGGTGGTGGTCTTGTAGCCCATCTTCTTGATGAGGCGTGCCAGGGTGGCGTCGTCGGGCTCGATCTTGCGGTTCTTGAAGCGGCGCTGCAGGGTTTCGCGTGCCAGTTGGGCGTGTCGTGCCCGGCGCTCGTTGACGGCGTTCTTGATCTTGTTGCGTGCGCGGCTGGTGATGGCGATGTTGAGCCAGTCGAGGCGGGGCGTCTGGGTCGACGAGGTGATCACCTCGACGGTGTCGCCGCTCTTGAGGCGGTAGTTGATTTTCTGGTTCTTGCCGTCGACCTTGCCGCCCATGCAGGTGCTGCCCACGCGGGAGTGGATGTGGTAGGCGAAGTCGAGGATGGTGGCTCCCTGGGGCAGCCTGATGAGGTCGCCCTTGGGCGTGAAGACGAACACCTCGTTGTTGTAGAGGTTGGTGTCCATGTTGCGCATGAGGCTCATCTGGCCTTCTTGGCCGCTGGCCTCGAGCATCTCCCTGACCTCGTTCATCCACTTGTCGGCGTCGCCGTCGCTCTTGATGCCCTTGTATCGCCAGTGGGCGGCCACGCCTCGCTCGGCGTTCTCGTCCATGCGCTGTGAGCGTATCTGCACCTCGACCCACTTGTCGGCGGGCCCGTAGACGGTGATGTGCAGTGACTCGTAGCCGTTGTTCTTGGGGATGGTGATCCAGTCCTTGAACCGGGACGGGTTGGCCTTGTAGATGTCGGTGACGACAGAGTAGGCCAGCCAGCAGGCGCGTTTCTCGTCGCGCGGGGTGGTGTCGAGGATGATGCGCACGGCAAACAGGTCGTAGATGCCGCTGATGTCCACGCCCTGTTTCTGCATCTTCTGCCAGATGGAGTTGATGGACTTGGTGCGCCCCTTGATCTCGAATCTGAGGCCCTCCTGGGTGAGCCGCCGCTCGATGGGCTTGATGAAGTCGTGGACGTAGAGGTCGCGTTCCTGCTTGGTCTCGTTCAGGCGGTTGGCGATCAGGGTGAAGGTGGCGCGGTCCAGGTACTTGAGCGAGAGGTCCTCGAGCTCGGTCTTGATGGCATACAGTCCCAGCTTGTGTGCCAGCGGGGCGTAGAGGTAGCGCGACTCGCTGGCGATGTCGTGGACAAATTTCGCGTTGGGGTGGTGGTTGATGGCCCTCATCAGTGCCAGGCGGTCGACGGTCATGATGAGGATCACGCGCACGTCCTCGGCAAAGGTGAGCAGCAGCTTGTGGAAGTTCTCGTTCTCCACGGCGGCTTGCTTCTTGTAGAGCGGGGCCACGCGGAGCAGGCCGTGGACGACCTTGGCCACGTCGTCGCCCAGCAGCGCCCTGATGCGCTCCACGTCCAGGTAGTCGCCGCGGCACAGGTTGTAGATCATCGTGGCCAGCGCCATGGTGCGGTCGGGGGCGATGCTGTCACACAGGGTGAGCGCGGTGGTCAGGTGCCTGACCACGGGGTTGAGGCCATAACGGTCGCGCTTGAAGATGCCCGCCTGGGTGATGCCCTGCTCGATCAGGCGGTGGACCGTGTTGATGTCCTGGCAGGTGAGCTGGTCGCCGAGCCTGTCGTTCAGGTCCCTGACGAGGCGTTTGACCTGTTGCTGCTCTTGTGTAGTGAAATACCTCTGTGTCATGATGATCTGTTCCCGGTTGCGGGGTGTGATGATGTAAATTTCAGGCAAATTTAATCTTTTTGTGCCAATTTGCTTGCAAGAACGTGTGTAAAAAACTATCTTTGGGGAAAATTTAAGCAGCGCCCCCCCGAGGGCTGCTTTATCCGTAACCCGCGAAAATCGATAAAACTCCAGATAGATTATGTTGACAGACAATGACAAACAGTTGATGGCCGCAAAGGGCATCACCGAGCCCCAAATCGAGGCTCAACTGAAGCGTTTCCAGGTTGGCTTCCCCTGGCTCAAGCTCGAGGCGGCCGCCACCGTGGACCATGGCATCGTGCGCCTGGACTCCAAGCAGCAGTCGCAGTGCATCAGGGTGTGGAAGGAATATCAGTCGGGAGGCGCCAGCATCGAGAAGTTCCAGCCCGCGTCGGGTGCCGCCAGCCGCATGTTCAAGAACCTGTTCGCCTTTATCAACGAGGGCAAGTCGGCTCCTGAGAGCGACTTCGAGAAGCAGTTCTTCGGCAACGTGACGCAGTTCGCCTTCTATCCGCAGCTGAACAAGGCCTGTGTGACCCTGTTCCAGGCTAATGTGAGCGAACTCATGGAGGCCGGCCGCTATGCCGACGTGCTCAGGGCGCTGCTGCTGCCCGAGGGGATGAACTACGGCGGCTTGCCCAAGGCCCTGCTCAAGTTTCACCGCGCGGCGGCGGGCACCGTCCACACGCCGCTCGAGGAGCACCTGGAGGAGGGTGCGCAGTATGCCGCCGACAGCCACCGCCGCGTGCGCATCCACTTCACCGTGTCGCCCGAGCACCGTGCCGGCTTTGAGCGCCTGATCAAGGCCAAGGTGCCGCTGATGGAGAAGGTGTGGGGCGTGAAGTATGACATCACGCTGAGCGAGCAGAAGGCCTCGACCGACACCATCGCCGTCAACATGGACAACACGCCCTACCGCGATGGGGCCGGCAATCTGCTCTTCCGTCCCGCCGGCCATGGCGCCCTGCTCGAGAATCTGAACGAGCGCGATGCCGACGTGGTGTTTATCAAGAATGTGGACAACGTTGTCCCCCTGCGCCTGCGCAGCGTGAGCACCCGTTACAAGAAGGTGATCGGCGGTTACCTCGTTCAGGTGCAGCGCCAGCTCAAGAAATACCTCGAGACCCTGGATAAGGGCGGTGTTAAGGGCGCCGAGCTCAAGGCCATGCTGCGTTATGCCCGCCAGACCCTGTTCATCACCGACGCGTCGACCGACGGCATGGACGATGCCGCCCTGGCCACCTGGCTGCACGACAAGTTCAACAGGCCCATCCGCGTGTGTGGCGTCGTGCCCAACGAGGGAGAGCCCGGCGGCGGCCCGTATCTGGCCTACAATGCCGACGGCTCGGCCTCGCCCCAGATCCTGGAGTCGGCCCAGATCAACCCCGACGACGCTGCTGCCGTCGAGATGATGAAGAGCGGCACCCACTTCAACCCCGTTGACCTGGTGTGCTACATCAAGGATTACAAGGGCATCAAGTTCGACCTGCGCAAGTTCGTCGATGCCGAGACGGGCTTTATCAGCGTCAAGAGCAAGGATGGCGTGGACATCAAGGCCCTGGAGCTGCCCGGCCTGTGGAACGGCTCGATGAGCGACTGGAACACCGTCTTTGTCGAGGTGCCCATCGACACGTTTAACCCCGTGAAGACCGTCAACGACCTGCTGCGCAAGGCGCATCAGTGAGTTTTAGGCTTTAGGTTTTAGGCTTTAGGCAAGATTTTTATTGAGGCGTCTTGGCTGCCGAAAACTGACGACTGTGTGAAATGAAGAAAAAAATATTGTTTGTTCTCTTGCTTGCGCTGGCCGCTATGACTGCTGCAGCGCAGCAGCGTCCCGTGGCAGACCCTGATACGGTCTACACCGTCCACTCCATCAATCAGGATCAGTTCCGTGACCTGATCGCCGATTGGGGCGCACGCGACTGGGTCATGAAGTGCGAGCGCCCCGTGGTCATTGACTTCTATGCCGACTGGTGCGGCCCCTGCAGGCGGCTGGCGCCCATCTTGCGAGGCGTCGCGCATCACTACCAGGGCGCGGTGGACTTCTACCGCATCAACGTCGATGACAACCCCGACATCGCCGCCACGTTCCAGATCCGCAGCATCCCCATGCTGCTCATCTGCCCGCTCGAGGGTGAACCCAAGAGCGTTGTCGGCCTCTATCCCGAGCAGGAATACATCCGCGTGATCAACCAGGCGCTGTCCCGCAAGTGAATGCCATGACACGCTTCAGGACCAAGCTTTTAATCGGCCTAACGGCCAAGAAAAATTTGTATAAAAATTAAACATATTAAATTTTTATTATAATTTTATTCATTGCTGTCCGGGGAAAGATTACCAAGGTTGCATAAATGCCGTGTAAACAAGCT
>CAZVMM010000093.1:0-5814 GCA_964628205.1 uncultured Muribaculaceae bacterium | reverse complement strand
TGCTCGTGTCTCAGACGGTAACCCAGAAGGACGTTCACATCAAGAACATGACCGAGTTTATCGAGCTCATGGAGGCCGAGGGCCTGCGCGACAAGATGATCTGCTGCTGTGGCGGCGCTCGCGTGACCCACGAGCTGGCCAAGGAGCTAGGCTTTGACGCAGGCTTCGGCATGAATACCTATGCCGACGACGTGGCATCGTTCGTCGTTCAGGAGATGGTCAAGAGAGGAATGAAATAACTTTTTAAAAAAACATATAATTAATCTCAAAAACCGTATATTATGGACAAATATCAAATGAGAGAAGTCATCGCAAAGCGTGCAGCTAAGGAACTGCACGACGGCGATGTTGTGAATCTGGGTATTGGTATCCCCACCTTAATCCCAAACTATCTGCCCGAGGGCGTATCTGTTACGCTGCAGACCGAGAATGGCGCTATGGGCATGGGCCCCACGCCCGAGGAAGGCAAGGAGGACAAGAACCTGATCAATGCCGGTGGCGGTGCCATTACGCTCAACCCCGGTGCATGCACGTTTGACTCGGCAACCTCATTCGCCATCATCCGCGGCGGTCACGTGAACGTATCGTTCCTGGGTGCCCTGCAGGTCGATGAGAAGGGCAACCTGGCTAACTGGATTATCCCCGGCAAGATGGCTCCCGGCATGGGTGGCGCCATGGACCTGGTAGTGGGTGCCAAGCGCGTGATCCTGACGATGGAGCACACCCAGAAGGGAAACCCCAAGATCCTGAAGGAGTGCACGCTGCCCCTGACCGCCGCAGGCCAGGTGAACATGATTATCACCGAGATGGGCGTTATGGACATTACCCCCGAGGGCATCGTTCTGCGTGAGCTCCACCCCGAGTTCACCGTCGAGGATGTGCAGGCAGCTACCGAGGCCAAGCTCATCATCTCTCCGGACCTCAAGCCCATGGATATCTGATTTTTATCCCATTGATGTCATGGAATACCAGTTTCTGAAAGTTGAGAACAACGGCGGGGTCACGATACTGAAGATCTCGGCCCCCAAGTCGCTGAATGCGCTCAACTCCACGATCCTCAAGGAGCTGGATGCCTGCATCGGCAGCTTGGACGACACCACCCGTGTGCTCATCATCACGGGCGATGGTGAGAAATCCTTTGTCGCCGGTGCCGACATCAGCGAGATGGCCCACCTGGACGAGCCGCAGGGTTTCGAGTTCGGCCGTCTGGGTGCGCAGGTCTTCCGCCGCATCGAGACACTTCCCATCCCCGTCATTGCCGCTGTCAACGGCTTTGCTCTGGGCGGAGGCTGCGAGTTGGCCATGTCGTGTGATATCCGCATCGCGTCAGTCAAGGCCAAGTTCGGCCAGCCCGAGGTGGGACTGGGTATCATCCCCGGCTTCTCGGGCACCCACCGCTTGCCCAAGCTCATCGGACAGGGCTATGCCAAGGAGATGATCTATACCGGCAAGGTAATCCGCGCTGACGAGGCATTGCGCATTGGTCTGGTCAATGCCATCTATGAGCCCGAGGAACTGATGGACAAGGCCATGGAAATGGCCCAGATGATGCTCAAGAACGCGCCCGTGGCTATTCGCCTGGCCAAGCAGAGCATCAACGAGGGCTATGACTTGGATGCCGACGGTGCCATCGCACTCGAGAACAAACTCTTCGGCCAGTGCTTCGCCACCAGTGACCAGAAAGAGGGCATGGACGCGTTCCTGAACAAGCGCAAGGCCAACTTTACAGGTAAATATATTTAAAGCTAAATCATTAATAACCAAAAACAAAAAACAAGATTCAAATTATGAAAATTTGCGTAATTGGAACAGGTACGATGGCCAAGGGTATCGTCAAGGCCTTTGCCGCCAAGATGCCCGTTGTCATGAAGAGCCGCACCCAGGAGAGCCTGGACAAGGCTATGGCTTCGATTTCCAAGGGCTATAACAAGCTCGTCGAGAAGGGAAAGATCACCGAGGATGCCATGAAGGCTATCCTGGGCAACATCACCACGACTACCGACTATGCCACGTTTGCCGACGCTGACCTCGTGATCGAGGCCGCAGTTGAGAACATGCAGCTCAAGAAGGACGTGTTCATGGAGCTTGACAAGATCTGCAAGCCCGAGACCATCTTTGCCACCAACTCGTCGTCGCTGTCGATCACCGAGATTGCAGCTTGCACCAGCCGCCCTGCCCAGTTTATCGGTTGCCACTTCTTCAACCCCGCCGACCGAATGGCACTGGTCGAGGTGATCAAGGGTCAGCTCACCAGCGATGCCACCGCTCAGTGCATTATCGACCTGACCACCGAGATCGGCAAGACCCCCGTTCCCGTTAACGAGGCTCCGGGTTTTGTCGTTAACCGCATCCTTATCCCGATGATCAACGAGGCTGTAGGCATCCTGGCCGATGGTATCGCCAGTGCCGAGGACATCGACAAGTGCATGATGCTCGGTGCCAATCACCCGATGGGCCCCCTGGCTCTTGCCGACCTGATCGGAAACGATGTGAACCTGGCCATCATGGAGGTGCTCTACAACGAGTTTGGCGATCCCAAGTATCGTCCTCACCCGCTGCTGCGCAAGATGGTTCGTGCGGGCCTGCTTGGCCGCAAGACCGGTGAAGGTTTCTACAAGTATTAATTTTAACAGCGTTGTCAGTTGCTGATGCTGTCTCAGGCCAGCAACCAGCAACGCAAGACTAAAAACTAAAAACTAATATGGATTTTAGCTATTCAAAGACAGAAGAACTGTTCCTGCAGATGGTACGCTCGTTTGCTGAGAACGAGGTAAAGCCCCTTGCTGCCGAGATCGATGAGCAGGAGCGATTCCCCATTGAGACCGTCGAGAAGATGGGTAAGCTGGGCATGATGGGAATCCCCGTGCCCAAGCAGTATGGCGGCGCTGGCGGTACCGTGCAGATGTATATCATGGCCGTTGAGGAGCTGTCTCGCGTGTGTGCCACGACGGGTGTTGTACTGTCGGCCCACACCTCGCTGTGTGTTGCCCCCATCATGGAGCATGGCACCGAGGAGCAGAAGATGAAGTACCTGCCCAAGCTCGCATCGGGCGAGTGGATTGGCGCTTTTGGTCTGACCGAGCCCAATGCTGGTACCGACGCTGCCATGCAGCAGACGACCGCTGTCGATGCCGGAGACCACTGGGTGCTCAACGGCTCCAAGATTTTCATCACCAACGCCTCGAACGCCCACGTGTTCATCGTCATGGCCATGACCGACAAGTCACAGGGCACCAAGGGTATCTCGGCCTTTATCGTGGAGCGCGGCATGCCCGGCTTCTCCATCGGTAAGAAGGAGCTGAAGATGGGTATCCGCGGCAGCGCCACCTGTGAGCTGATTTTCGAGAACTGCATCGTTCCCAAAGAGAACCTGCTGGGACAGCTTGGTAAGGGCTTCAAGATTGCCATGATGACGCTGGACGGCGGCCGTATCGGTATCGCTTCCCAGGCTCTGGGCATTGCTCAGGGCGCCATGGACGAGACCGTGAAGTATACCAAGGAGCGTAAGCAGTTTGGCCGCTCTATCGCCAAGTTCCAGAACACGCAGTTCCAGATGGCAGACCTCAAGACCAAGGTCGAGGCCGCCCGTCTGCTGGTTCGCAGCGCCGCCTGGAAGAAGGACATGCATCTGCCCTACAGCGCTGATGCAGCAATGGCAAAACTCTTTGCCGCCGAGACCGCAATGGAGGTGACGACCAAGGCCGTCCAGTTCCACGGAGGTTATGGTTACACCCGTGAATATCCTGTTGAGCGCATGATGCGTGATGCCAAGATTACCGAGATCTATGAGGGTACATCCGAGGTACAGCGCATGGTGATTGCCGGTCAATTATTTAAATAAACCAGCCTTTAGCCTTTAGGCGTTAGGCACCCTAGGTGGCAACCGCTGCCTTGAAGCCTAAAACCTAAAGCTTAAAGCCTTTTATAAGAAAAAACAATGAATATTATCGTTTGTATCAAACAAGTTCCCGATACCACCGTTGTCAAGATTGACCCCGTGAAGGGTACTCTGATCCGAGAAGGCGTTCCCAGCATTATGAACCCTGATGATAAGGGTGGTCTGGAGCTCGCTCTGAGACTGAAAGACCAATTTGGCGCCAACGTCACCGTTATCTCGATGGGTCCACCCCAAGCCGACGTGATGTTGCGCGAAGCCCTCGCTATGGGTGCCGACCGTGCCATCCTGCTGAGCGACCGCAAGTTTGCCGGCGCCGACACGCTGGCCACCTCCTATGCCCTGTCGGGCCTGTGCCGTGTGCTTGACTATGACCTCATCATTGCCGGCCGTCAGGCTATCGATGGAGATACCGCTCAGGTAGGTCCCGAGCTCGCTGAGCATCTGGGCCTCCCGCAGATTACCTATGTTGCCGATGCCAAGGTGCTCGACAATGGCAACCTGCAGGTGGACAAGGAGAATGAGGACGGAGTCCAGGTTCTCGAGGTCGAGGGCAAGTGCCTGCTGACCGTGCTGGCTTCGGCCTTTGAGCCCCGCTACATGAGCGTGAGCGGCATTATGGAAGCCTATGACAAGGAAGTCGAGGTATGGAGCGCCGACAAGATCGACGTCGATGAGGGTAAGCTTGGCTTGGCTGGTTCACCGACCAAGGTGTTCAAGTCCTTCCCCAAGGCCATGAAGGCTCCTGGCGAGGTTCATGAGGTTACCCCCGAGGAGGCCGTTGAACTCATCGTTAATCAACTCAAAGTTAAACACATTATCTAAAAGTTGTAAGCTATTAGGCATTAGCTGTTAGGCGTTAGCAAATCGCCTAAAAACCTAAAGCCTATAGCCTAAAAAGAAAAGCATTATGGATAAGAAAGATTATAAGAACGTATTCGTTTTTGCCGAGCAGCGCGAGGGTGTCATCCAGCCCGTTGCATTCGAACTTTTAGGTAAAGCGCGCGACTTGGCCGATGCACTCGGCGAGAAGGTTGTTGCCATGCTCTTGGGCTGTGGTATCAAGGACCAGGCTCAGGCACTCATCGAGCAGGGCGCCGACGAGGTCATCGTTGTTGACGCTCCTGAACTCAAGGACTTCTTGAGCGAGCAGTACTCTCAGGCCGTTGGCCAGATCATCACCGAGCGTAAGCCCAGCATCGTGCTCTATGGTGCCACCACCATCGGCCGCGACCTGGCTCCCCGCATCGCTTCGCGCCTGAAGACCGGTCTTACTGCCGACTGCACCAAGCTCGAGATCGAGCCCGACAAGGACGGCGAGCCCGAATTCCGCATGACGCGTCCCGCCTTTGGCGGTAACCTGATGGCTACCATCATCTGCCCCAACAACCGTCCACAGATGTCGACGGTTCGTCCCGGTGTGATGCAGAAGATGCAGCGCCAGCCGGGCCGCGAGGGCATCGTGACCGAGTTCAACCCCACCTTTGACGCCAGCAAGTTCAAGGTGAAACTCGTCAAGACCATCAAGGCCGACAAGCAGGCTGCCGACATCAGCGAGGCCAAGATTCTCGTCAGCGGTGGCCGCGGCGTGCATGACAAGGAAGGCTTTGACAAGCTGCAGGCCCTTGCCGACGTGCTCGGCGGCCAGGTGGCTTCGTCACGTGCCATGGTCGACAACGGCGTGATGCCTCACGAGGTTCAGGTAGGACAGACCGGTAAGACCGTTCGTCCCGGCCTGTACATGGCGTGCGGTATCAGCGGTGCCATCCAGCACTTGGCCGGTATGGAAGAGAGCGACTTCATCATCGCCATCAACAAGGACAAGTTTGCTCCCATCTTCAGCGTGGCCGACCTGGGCATCGTCGGCGACCTCCACAAGATCGTTCCCATGCTCACCGAGCGCATCAAGAAGGAACTCG
>CAZVMM010000092.1:0-6009 GCA_964628205.1 uncultured Muribaculaceae bacterium | reverse complement strand
TTTATTTTTGTCCGGCAAAACTTCGAAGAAGTAAGCGGTTCGAAGAACCGATTTCAATGAGAAAGGCCATGCAAGAGCGTCGGAGACGGTCGCAGCATGGTCCTGAAAAGTGTCATGGCATGTGCCTCGTAGAGGAACTTTGTTATCGTCAGCACTTTGCCCGCTGTGAAAGTTCGTCTTCGACGCATTTTGAGGGGTTACTTGCCGACGAGATAGCGGTGCCAGGACAATCGGCGCAGCAGCAACACCAGCAGCAGACACACCACGAAGCAGAGCATGCCGCACACCAGGCTGTCCACAAGCCAGTGGGTGCCAGCAAGCCATGGCGTGAGCGGCCACACCACCTGCCGCAGGATGATCATCTGGCTCAAGTAGATGCCAAAGGCACAAACGCTCAGCAGCGGCCACCACGTGGCAGCGGCGGGATGGTCCTTGCGGTCATAACGCGCGGGCGCCCAGCGCTTGACCAGGGCAAAGAGCAGGATGGACATGGCGATGTTGTTGATGCTGACGTCGGTGGTGACGGTGTCGATGTGCTGTTGCCAGGTGATGCCGAAACGGCCCTGCACCAGGAACTCGAGCAGCGGCATGGCCACGATGCCGGCCAGCAGCAGCAAGGCCCACTTCCAGCCGTGCTCACGCGAGAACACGGGCAAGCCGTGGTGATGCATGTAGTAGCCGAGCAACACGTAGCCATAATAGTTGGCAAAGGCACCGAACATGTTGTGACTGTACTGCGAGGCCTCGATGAACAGGCCGTGCTGGTAAGGGATGAACGATGACAGCGCCCACAGCACGAGCAGGGTCTCGACCCCGCGCCGCCCGATGGCCTCGATACACTTGCTCACCAACGGCAGGGTCACATAGATGACCACCAGCACATACACGTACCACAGCAGGCCCTCAACGGGATGAAACAGGACCGATGCCAGCAGCCGCGGCGTGAAATTGTGTAACAACAGCGCGTGCTCGAGCAGGTAGACGACGGTCCACACGGCCAGCGGCGGCACCACGGCCAGCAGGCGCCGCTTGACAAACCGGCCTGGAGTCATCGTCACGGGCAGCAACAGGGCTCCCGTGATCATGAAGAACAGGTTACAGTTCACCGCCACGGCCACGGTGTAGATGGCACCGGCCAGCGACGGCGTGTTGTAATAAGCGTCGTATTGACGGATGGGTGTGTGGATAAGGATGACCAGCAGGCAGGCCACAACGCGCAGGATGTCCAGATAGGGGACGCGCCGCTGCAGTTTTGCCTCGCTCAACATGGCTGGTCGGCTAGGGGTTGTATCAGTGCTACGGCATAGGCCGCTATGCCCTCGCCGCGGCCCGTGTAGCCCAAGCGCTCGGTCGTGGTGGCCTTGATCGACACCTGGCCAGGGTCACAGTCCATGCAGGCGGCCAGCTGCTGCTGCATGGCGGGGATGTGGGGATTGATCTTGGGCTGCTCGGCACAGATGGTGATGTCGCAGTTGCCCAGGCGGTAACCGTGCTCGGTCAGCAGGGCCATCACGTGGCGCAGCAGCACGCGGCTGTCGATGCCCTTGTAACGCGGGTCGGTGTCCGGGAAGTGGTAACCGATGTCGCGCAGGGCGGCGGCACCCAGCAGGGCGTCACACAACGCATGGATGGCCACATCGGCATCACTGTGGCCCAGTAGGCCCTTCTCCCAGGGGATATTCACTCCCCCGAGCCACAATTCGCGGCCCTCGACGAGCCGATGAACGTCAAATCCCATTCCGATGCGTGACATGGCTACTCTTAGTTAGAAGTGAGAAGTTAGGAGTGAGGAGTTAGGAGTTTGCAGCCTAAAGCCTAAAACCTAAAGCCTAAAAGCTAAATTAACGTCCAAACAGGCCCTTGATGCCATCCATGTCAAACGACAGGGTGAAGCGCAGCGTCTGGTCCAGCGGGCTGTTTTGGGCGGTGGCAATCATGTAGCTGGCGTCGATCTTGATCACCTGGAGCGCAAAACCGGCACCCAGGCCGAAGTACTGACGGTTACCGGCGTACTTGCTCTCGTAGTAGTAACCGCCGCGCAGGAAGAACTTCTGGTCGTAGGCATACTCGGCACCCACCGAATAGGTGATGCGCTTGGCAAAGTTGTCCTTGAAGCTGTCAAAGATTCCCGAGATACTCGATTTGTCCTTCCACTCCTGCAATGCGTCGTCATAGGCCAGCGCGTCCTCGTAGTCGGCCAGACGGGGCTTGGCGGGCACCAGCATCTTGTTGGCATCGACGGCCAGCATCAGGTTGTTACCTTCGGCCAGCGGGAAGGTGAACGACGTACCCAACTTGAGGTTGGCAGGCAGATAGGCCGGGTCATTACCCTTGTTGTAGGACACCTTGGAACCGATGTTCGACAGGTTGAAGCCCAGCGACCACTGGCACTCGTTGCGGCCGATGATGGGGTAAGTCGTGTAGTAACCCGACAGGTCGGCCGAGAAGGCCGAGGCGCTCGACGTCTGGTCACCGGTGTTCATCGCGCTGTAACCCAGGTCGCTGTAGATGTAACGCAGCACAACGCCCATCGAGAACTTCTCGCTCAGCTTGCGGCTGTAGCCCACGTCCACGGCCATCTCAAAGGGGTTGATCGTCGCCAGCGTGGCCCCCTCGCCATCGGTGGCACTCACCTCGCCCAGCGAGAAGTAGCGCAGCGAGGCGCTCACGGCCTGGTTGTCACTACCGCCGATCTTGTAGTAGCCGGCCAAGTTGGCCAGATAGATGTCGTTGACGATCTTGCGCAACCAGGGCGTATAGGACAGAGACACACCCGCCTGGCTGTAGGCAAAGGCATACTTCGACGGGTTCCAGAATTGTGAGTTGACATCGGCCTCGGTGGCAGCACCCAGGTCGCCCATCGACGCGCCTCGCGCATCGGGCGTGATGCTCAACGAGGTGACACCCGTGGTGATGGGATTGAACTCGGTGTTCTTGATATCGTCATGAGACCAGGCGGTCAGTGCTGTGGCCATCAGCGTGATGGCAACTATTGATTTTGTCAGTTTCATTCCTTTTCTAATTAGAAAAAATTGGTTTGTCTATTTCTAATTAACTAAGAAAGCCGCCATTTATTGTATCACGCCCCATGAAAGTTGCGTGATACCGTGCCAGAATGTCCCACGCCCCGCTCTAACTTGAGCTGTAACCCCATCTTCCCCACCCCCTGACAACGCTCGCCCCCGGCAACACACTGGCATGTTGTCGGGGGCGATGATTTTGCGGTTTTCCCGTCTAGCGATGAATCAGTCGCGGCTGCCGAAGAAGCGCAGCAGATACAGGAACAGGTTGATGAAGTCCAAATACAGGCTCAGGGCGCCCATCGTGGCAAGTTTGCCTACCATCGTGGGATCGGTCTCGGCACAGGAGCGCTTGATGGCCTGGGTGTCCCAAGCGGTAAGGCCCACAAAGATGAGCACTCCGGCGCCACTGATCAGCAGGTCCATCGTGGAACTGTGCATGAACATGTTGACCACGACACACACGATCAAGCCCAGCAGGGCCATGAACAGGAAGGAACCGACCTTGGACAAATCCTGGCGCGTCACGTAGCCAAACAGGGTCATCGCGCCAAAGGTGCCTGCCGTGATGGCAAACGTCGTGGCGATGCTGGCACCCGTATAGAACAGGAAAATCGGCGTCAGCGTCACGCCATTGAGGATGCTGTAGGCATAGAACAGCGCGGCGGCAGTTCCCGTGCTCAGCTTATCGATGCGGGCACTCAGGTAGATGACCATGCCTATCTCGAGGGCAAACAGAATCCACATTGTCGCTGCCGACGAGAACAGCGCACTCAGCAGCGCTGGGCTCGACAGAATCAGGAACGATGTCACTGCCGTTGCCAGTAGACCCAACGTCATCTTGCCATACACCTTACGCATCACGCCAGCGACGTAGCGCTGCAGCGACAACTCATTCTCGGCTTGCACGGCACTGTGGTAGCCGTGCTCGTTAAAGTTACTCCACTCGTTCATATCTTCATTCATTTGATTTTGTTCTATTGTCAATATCCACCTGCAAGAATCGTGCCAGTTTTTAGCTCTTAGGCTTTAGGGCGCAAACTCCTAACTCCTCACTCCTAACTCCTAACTCCTCACTTCATCACATCCTGTCGGGGACCTCGATGCCCAGCAGGCCCATGCCGCGGCGGATGATGCTGGCCACGGTGGCGCTCAGCATCAGTCGGAAGGCGCGTACGCGCTCGTCCTGCTCCTTGAGGATGCTGTAGTCGTGGTAGAACTGGTTGAACTCCTTGGCCAGGTCGTAGACGTAGTTAGCGATCAGCGCGGGGCTATAGTTGCGGCCCGCGTCGGCAACAGCAGCCGTGAAGTCGGCCAACTTCTGGATCAGGACGGTCTCTTTCTCATTAGGAGCCACCTCGCTGATGTCCACGGCCTTATAGTCCTCACCGCTCTTGCGCAGCACCGACTGGATGCGGGCATGGGTATACTGGATGAAGGGGCCGGTATTGCCATTGAAGTCAATCGACTCGCTGGGGTCGAACAGCATCGTCTTGCGCGGATCCACCTTGAGGATGAAATACTTGAGCGCACCCAGGCCGATCATCCTGAGCACGTCGTCGCGCTCGTCCTCCGACACGCCCTGCAGACGACCGGGCTCGCCGGCCATAGCAGTGGCGGTGGTTATCATCTCGTCCATGAGGTCATCGGCATCGACAACGGTGCCCTCGCGTGACTTCATCTTGCCATTGGGCAACTCCACCATGCCGTAGGAGAAGTGCACCAAATCCTTACCCCACTTGAAGCCCAGTTTGTCGAGCAGCAGCGAGAGCACCTGGAAGTGGTAGTTCTGCTCGTTGCCCACCACATAGATCATGCGGTCAATGGGATAATCCTTGTAGCGCAACTGTGCTGTGCCGATGTCCTGGGTCATGTAGACCGACGTGCCGTCGCTGCGCAGCAACAACTTGTGGTCCAGGCCGTCGCTGGTCAGGTCGGCCCACACGCTCTGGTCCTCCTTGCGGTAGAACAGGCCCTTGTCCAAGCCCTCGAGCACGGTGTCGCGGCCCACGAGATAGGTCTCGCTCTCGTAGTAGATTTTGTCGAATGACACGCCCATGCGCCTGTAGGTCTCGTCAAAGCCGGCATACACCCAGCTGTTCATCTTCTCCCACAGAGCACGCACCTCGCTGTCGCCAGCCTCCCATCGGCGCAGCATGTCGTGTGCCTCCTGGATCAGCGGGGACTGCTTTTCGGCCTCTTCTTGGCTCATTCCCTTGTCCATCAGCTCCTTGACCTCGGCCTTGTAGTGCTTGTCGAAGGCCACATAGAAGTCGCCGATCAGGTGGTCGCCCTTCTTGCCGGTAGACTCGGGAGTGGCGCCGTTGCCCCACTTGAGCCAAGCGAGCATCGACTTGCAGATGTGGATGCCGCGGTCGTTGACGATATTGGTCTTCACCACCTTGTAGCCATTGGCCTGCATGATGCACGACAGGCTGTAGCCCAGCAGGTTGTTGCGCACGTGTCCCAGGTGGAGCGGCTTGTTGGTGTTGGGCGAGGAGTACTCGATCATCACCAGCTGGCTGTCGTCGGTGACCGGCGTGAAGCCATAGTCGGGCGTTGCGGCCACATGCTGCAGCACACCCGTCCAGAACGACGGCTTGATGGTGATGTTGAGGAAGCCCTTGATGACGTTGAACTTCTCAACGGCATCGCAGTGTGCCACCATGTGCTCGCCAATCTCCTGGGCCGTGGCCTCGGGGGCCTTGTGCGATGCCTTCAGGAAGGGGAACACCACAATCGTCTCGTTGCCCTCAAACTCCTTCTTGGTCGTCTGGGGAACAATCTTATCGGCGGGAAAATCCACACCATACAACTCCTTTACCGCATCGGCGGTTGCTTGAGCCAGAATATGATCAATCGACATAGTAAATCTTCTATAGTTTTATAGTCATAATAGTAATTGAAACCGCAAAGTTACAAAAAATCGCGCAACGGGCCCGCATCAGCCACCGAAAAACTGCGGTTTCACATGCATTTAAGCCATCAA
>CAZVMM010000091.1:0-6091 GCA_964628205.1 uncultured Muribaculaceae bacterium | reverse complement strand
TAATGCGATTTATCAGTAGAAACAACCGCATTTGGGTTAACTCGTTGCAGCAAGTCCGCTGCCGGTTCATCAGAAGGGTCTTGTGCTACGAGTTTACCCGTAATAGCTAACTCTAAAACCTTTTGTTTTGTTGCTTCTATATTATACTTTAGCTCGCAAGAATTATTCTCTACTATATCGATGACAGCAAATAACCTTTGTATCACTGAAACTATTCGCCTTTGCTCATTCAAAGGTGGCAATGGAACTTCTAATGATGTGAATATATCGCGATTTACTCGTTGCTGGCCAACTACACCCTTGAAATAAACTATTCCTTTTCCTATATACCATTGCGATTTAAAAAGATAGAGAAAGTATGGTCCATAGACCAAATGACCCCTTAGAATAACGAGTTCAGTTGTACCAGCGCCTATGTTATTAGGTAAGGAATGGAATATGGTTGATTTCAGATTTTCAAAACACGGAGATATTTTTGCTACTGCTATATCACCATTTTGAAAATGGCAATAGCCTTTCTTTACTTCTCCCCATTTTCTTTCTTTGTACGAATGTGTACCAGAAAAACCATCATCGACATTTGCCATCGGCACAAATCCACAAATATCAGAATCGCTATTTGTGTTTTTGGGATTTATTTCAAAGATTTCATCAAGACGAACCCACATCCAGCCGTTTGGGAGATCCCAGTCGGCATAATGCGGCTTATCAGAAGATGCGGCCGACTTTTTTGAGCGTTTGATTTTACCCTCTTCGATAAGGCGTTCTTTCTCAGCCTTGACGCGCTCCAGCAGTACGCTTGCAGGCTCATCGTTGGGATCTTGTGGCACAAGTTTCCCACGAATTGCCAGATCTAATATCTTTTGGCGCAGTTGTTTGGTATCCATGTGTTTATTCTTTGATATTTGACAAGAGGCTAACCAACTCATCAACGGCTGTCTTGATATTTTCACTCTTTTCTTGAATGATTTCCATCAACTCAGGCAGCGTGTAATCAGCATCGTCACTTGTTTGCTTGATCCAAGTAATGTCAAGACTAGTCTTGTCACGACGCAGAATGTCCTCAACATCGAACTTGCGCCATCGGCCATTGGGATTCGTCTCGGCGTTGTAGGTTTCATTGCGGGTATCGATGTTGTCGGCATTATAGCATGCCACAAAGTCATCGAGGTTTGCCCTGGTCATCTTCTTGGTGACAAGTGTGTGCTTGATGTTAGTACGATAATCATAGTACCAAATGCTATCGGTTTTCGAGCCTTTGACAAAGAACAGCACATTGGCTTTCACGCCATTAGCATAGAAAATGCCTGTAGGCAAACGCAAAATGGTGTGCAAATTGAAATCTTCCAGCAACTTCTTGCGAATGATTTCACCCGAACCGCCTTCAAAGAGAACATTATCGGGCAGGACGACCGCTGCGCGGCCACCATCCTTAAGCAGCGACATGATATGCTGCAGGAAGTTCAGCTGGTTGTTGCTAGTTTCGGTATAGAAGTCATCGCGGTTAATTTCCACAGATCCTGCAGGGCGAGTACCAAAGGGCGGATTTGCAAGTACCACGTCAACCAGTTTGTCGGGGGCTTTTTCCAACGAATCTTGGCACAGAATCGGGCTGCGGTCGGTTCCGATACCATGCAGGTACAAATTCATTGAGGCGAGTGTAACAACCAGAGCCGTATTGTCAATGCCATGCAAGGCCTCTTCACGCAGGAACTTGCGTTTGGTCTTATCTTGTGACTGGCTCTTCATGTAATCGTAAGCAGCGAGCAGGAAGCCCCCAGTACCGCAGGCAGGGTCGCAAACCGTCTCGGTGATTTGAGGACGTGTGACATCTACCATGGCCTGGATAAGTGAGCGCGGGGTGAAATATTGTCCTGCACCACTCTTCTTGTCAGAGCCGTTTTTCTCAAGAATATTCTCATAGATGGCACCTTTCACGTCACCATCCATGATAAGCCAGTTCTCCTCGTTGATCATCGAAATCACTTTCTTCAGATAAACCGGCTTATCAATCTTGTTTTGCGCCTTCGTGTATATAGTGCCTATAAGGTTCTCCTGTTCACTCAATTTTGAAAGTGTTCGTTCATACTGTTCAGTCAAGTCGTAGCCATCGAGGTCTATGAGGTCTGCCCAACGATACCCCTCCGGGATAGCCGAGGTCTCACCGAAGGTATTGGAGCTCTCGTCATCCATCTTGAGGAAAAGAAGGTAAGTGAGTTGGGTGATATAGTCGGTGTAGCCGATGCCCACACCAGCGAGGACATCAGCGAGCTGCCACACTTTTTTAATCAACGATTGTTCTGTTGCGGTTTGTTGTGTTGCCATGATTATGCTGTTTTACGGTATAACAAGAATTGAGATAATGAGGAAATGGCATCATCGGCTTGCGACCTGCCACCAAACGAGGTGATTATCTGAGCTGCATAGGGACGGTCATTGTCTATGATGTCTTGAACTTCACAAGAGCCATTCGTGACGATATAGTCCACAATTTGGGTCAACAGTTCTTTTTGGGCATCAGTGATAGTGCGCTGCAGCTGGCCACACCACAGGTTGAAATACTGCTTAGCAGTAGCTTGCAGACCGACAAGATTGGAAGTCATGTGATAGCCATAGCGCACAAGCTGGATGATATTGGTGATTGCTTCACGTTCCTCTTTTGTACCAAACTTTGTGACCTCCTCGGGTTTCAGCAATGCGTAGTTATTCCACAGTTGATTGATGCGGAACTTGCTGTTAGCGAGCAAGAGCTGGTTCTGCAAGTCTTTGAGCATGGTGTATGTCAACGGCTCTCCAGCGTTGTTGTAGATGATACGCAAGGCCTCAATCTTATCTTTGTGCTCAGCGATATATTTTTCAAAAGCCTCGGTTGTCGAAGCTGCTTCTTCGGTGGTGAATCCTTTGGTGATCAATTCGTCTTCGCCTGGTTGAAGAATTGTCACAAATCCAGCCGCAAGAAGAAGAATATACTTGCGTACCTCTGGGTAGTTGGCGATAGCTGATACAAGAGCCTTGCGTTCCAAGTTCGGCTCATTGATATTGATGTATGGAGGCAAACTGCTCTTTTCAAAGGCATCATATATGCCCTTGGCAATGTCTGCCATAGAAATATGAGCAAGGGCAAAGAATTTTTCCCGTTGCTCGTTGCTGCATTTGTTGTGGATGCGGGCCAATCGGCCAGCGAGCATCCTCAGATAATCATCACTCACGTTCCCGTGAGCGATGCGCTCAAGAAGGGTTTCGAGCGATATGGTCGGGTCTGATGGTTCTCCAGGTGTAGTGACCACGTGTTCATGTTCTGTCACACCCACGGCATCCACCAGATAGAACAAGTCTTTGCTGAAAGCATTGGGCGTGACGTTGCGCAGTTGTTCATCTCCGATGGTTCTCACGCCACGACCCTTCATCTGCGTGTAGAGTTGTTCAGAGCGAACATCACGCATGAACATTACGACTTCAAGAGGCTTGATGTCGGTACCGGTAGCCACCAATGTAACAGTGACGGCAATACGGAAGTTTTTATCGTTGCGGAACTCTCGGATCAGTTGATTGCTGTCACCAGCTGAATACGTGATCTTCTGGACAAATGTATTGTCATCTTCTGGTCTTTTGAAAACCTCTTTAGCGATTTGGACGATGTTAGTTGCATGAGCATCATTCAACGCAAAAATGAGCGTTTTGGGCAAATAGTCCATATTGGGCTCACGTTGCGGGTCATTGAACATTTCGGTATAAACCGCATCGCGATAGGTTTCTAAAATCAACTTGATTTGAGCAGGATTGACAATGCTGCGGTTTAGTTCTTCACGCGTATAGTTACGGGCTTCGCGGTTACTGAAACTTTCAACCTTGCCTGTGTATCGGGTTATCTGCTTGACATTTTGGCCCTCACGAATTGCGCCTCCATCCTCTGTTTCGCGGGTCTTAATGCGATAAATACGGCAATCCACATTGACCCCATCGATAATTGATTTCTCCAGTGTGTAGTTGATGACAACATTGTTGTTGAAGAAAGCAATGGTTTCAGGGACGGGCGTGGCTGTCAAGCCAATCATTTTTGCCGTGTCAAAATAATCAAGCACGGCTCTCCAGTTGCCATAGATAGACCTGTGGCACTCATCAATGATGATCAGGTCAAAATAATCATGAGGCAAAGCCAAGTTGCCCGGCAATTCAATCGGAGCACCAGGCTCGAATTCGTCATCATCATCAACATCGGTAATGGTTTCTCCACTCAGCAATGAGAATAACCGCTGGATAGTGGAAATCATTACTGTCGTGTCTTTAGGGACATTGGATGATCTCAGGCGGTTTACAGTGAAAATTGTATTGAACGGGTCGCCCGTTTCGGTGAGGCGATACATTCCAAATTCATTCTCAGCCTGCTTTCCAAGGTTGTTGCGGTCAACAAGGAAAAGCACACGTTTCATGGGTGTGTACGACAAGAAACGATAAGCTGCAGTACAGGCTGTATATGTTTTTCCCGCGCCCGTAGCGAGTACCATGAGTGCTTTATTGTGCCCTCCCCTGAAACTTCCCTCAAGGTTGGTTATGGCTTCATACTGACAATTACGCAAGCCTTTCTTTTTAAGGGCAGGAAGTCCAGCATAAATGTCTGGAATTTGTAACATCTCCACGATCTCTTTTGGCGTGTGGATCCTACTAATTGGCTCGAAGTCTGCGTCAGGTATCCTATTATCCTTAAAAAGAAGCTGTTTGCCATTTGATACATATGCCAAAGGTAAAGGCTTCTGCCAATACTGATACCAATCAGGCAATGCTTTCGTGTATTTGACTGCTTGATCTTCCACAACGGGGGTATCAACATCTATCTCAACCCTCTTAGCTTCCAACACACCGACTGCTTTACCGCTGATAAAAAGCAAATAATCAGCTTCCAGATTGCCGTTCATCAAGCCCTCTTCCAAAGCGACAGCTGAAATGTTAGGTGCGTATTCGTCCCTGGAGAGCACTTTCCAACCAGCCTCACCGAACATTTCATCTATTCGTTCCCTTGCTTTTTCTTCTGGCGTTTTAACCTTGTTGTTCTGCATAATAGAATTATGAGAAGTTCCTATATTAAAAAACAAACTCCAATGCAGTCCCTGCAGGCCGACCAAAGCCTATATAACCGCAAAGGAGTTTGCTATATGTCGTTGTTCAACGGTCTTTGGCAGGTTTATTCCCATTCTGGGAATAATGGTGAACGCAAATTTACAACAATTTTAGAAATCAACTCAAAAACTCCAGATGAAAATTTGAATCACGTCACAGAAAATGCCATAGATACGTCACAGAAAACGTCACAGAAAGCAATATTTGATTTACCGACTGCATCTCCGACATCACCTTACCGATTGTTGTCGGAGACATTTTTAAAAGATTGTGCGTTTCGTCTGATATTGAGTAAGTTTCGTCTCCGACATATCTCTGACAAACGATGCATTGGCTGAGATAAAGAAGGTGTGTTAGAATGTTTACAAACCAGTACATTCTTTAATAGGTAGTAGAATAGGTAGCGGAAAAGGTAGCAGAAAAGGTAGCAGAAAAGGTAGCAGAAAACGATACTTTGGTGATAGAGACCGAAAGACGTGGTATCATTTGTTCATGCAATGGTGATAGAAAACTGGTTTCAAAAGATTTTAGTACTTTTGCAAACTAATAACAAGTTTTGTCATGGGGTATCTTGTAGAGAACACCTCAAGTCTCTTATCGTCTCGATATGCGACAATTGAATGGCGAAATGTACCCAAGTCAAAATCTTAGTGAGATAAAGAAATGAAATAGAAATTAGTAACAGTGATAGAAAAAGTCCAATATTTCGATTTTCCAGATGCTAAAGGCATTGTTATCTGTGGAGATATACATGGCGAGTTCAACAAACTTGTCCATAAGTGCTGCATCCAATACGGAATAACAGACTCAGTGATAATAGTTGCTGGAGATTGTGGCTTTGGGTTTGAGCAGCAGGGTTATTATGAGAATGTCTATAACCGTAATCGTGATCGCTTGGCTAAGTCGAACAATTGGATTCTTTTTGTCAGAGGCAACCACGACAATCCGGCCTACTTTAATGATTACCCCATCAAGC
>CAZVMM010000090.1:0-6293 GCA_964628205.1 uncultured Muribaculaceae bacterium | reverse complement strand
ATAAACGGTCTTATCAACGGGCATAAAGACGAAACTCTTGGAAATTTCACACCACTTGTCACATCAAAAACAGGAGAAGACCGAGAAGCTATTAAAAAGAAGTTAATCTGTCTGTTTACTGGCGAAGATATTAATGATGAATCAATCAAATGGCCATATGATTTAAAATGGAATGATAAAGCGAACAGTCTAAAATTGCTTGTCTACCTTCTTCACTACGAAGGAATAATAATAGACCCTCTTGATGAAAAAGAAGGAGCTATAAATGAAAATGATGTTGAGGGCATTAATCAAAAGATTAGAACTGGATTTAGGGGAAAGAATGTTTGGGCGATAGTGGGTACAGCTTTAGGGTATGGAAAAAATACTCTAAGAAATAAGATCAAAATTCCAAAACAGAGCAATTTGGGCCTGATGAAAAAGCTTGCTCAATTCTGGTTTGAGTGTAAGAAACTAGATGATTAACACTCACCCTCCACTCTCATACATCTCAATCATATCAGCATAAAAGTCAATCAGGGTTTGTCTTAGCCTTCTTCCCCCATCATACTCGGATATCGGTATTTTGTACTCTCTGAGCAACGATAAACACTCTTCCAAGTATTCCCCCGGTGAAGATCTAAAACTCGCCATCCAGACCCTCTTAACGCCTTTTTCGGACAATTCTCTCGGCGTTCCATATCCAAGCAGCTCCCACAGGAAAAACACCGGCGCTTTTAATGCCTCCATATTATCCACGTGAGGTCTTTGGATATGTTCAGGCATTCCTCTAGCGCCGATCATCCTATCCTGGACTTCACACATGGATTCGACCAGGGAAATGAGTTCTTGTTTGGTGGGTTGTTCTGTCATAAAAACGGACTATAGTGTTACAGTGTGAACGGGTTTGGAGCGGGAAAAAATACTTCCAAGGAAAGCGAGCTTAGCTTTTAATCACGTCATGCCAGTATCTTTTTCTTGTTTAAAAATTTATTGCAGCCAAGAATATTTTCCTTTGAGACGCTTGAACAGAACAAAGACAGGTACTATGAGATTATCAACAAGGGCGATGGCGTCTATTTCGGGAGGAAAACCTTCACGCGGCTGTACATCGCCTTTTGTACCTTCTTTGGCATCGTCCTCTTGGAGATAGTTTATGGGATAGTGACGTAGCTTGGCATTTGAAGATTGCCAGCCACACAACATAAGTAAGTAATGTGTTACTCTAATATAGTTGGTGAAATCTCGCATTCTCCAACCTCTTCTCGTATGTGAGCATTCTGTGGGCTGTATGTTTTATTGTAAGTACGGATTGTTCTCCTTCTCATATCCTATGGTTGACTTCTTCCCGTGTCCCGGATATATGACCGTTTCGTCAGGAAGCAATTCCGTGATGAATTTCAGACTAGCATTCAACTCGTCACGATTTCCGCCAGGCAAGTCTGAACGTCCAATACCTTTATAAAACAATGTGTCTCCAGAGAATGCGATCCCTTCTTCTTCGCAATAGAAAAACACAGAACCGGGAGTGTGCCCAGGAGTGTGAATTACTTTCAATTCATGGTTGCCAAAACGTATTATCTCCTTGTCCGTCAAATAATGCGCTGGCAATGGCAGCGAATAAGGATATTCATGATATATCTCGTCTATCCGTTCTCGCAGTTGCACAATCATTAATTCTTTATCACCCTCATGCACCTCAGGTAGTAGTCTAAATTGTTCGTGAATCAAATCGTTGCCATATACATGGTCGTGGTGTGCATGTGTTAAGAGCAGACGGACAGGACGTAACTTTTCCTTCTCGATATATTCCAACAAGTGCCGCCGCTCATTCGGATAGTAGGCACCACAATCGACAATCACCGCCTCACCCGTCTCGTCTGAAAAAACGTGCGTACATTCTTCGCAAGGGTTCATCATCCATTTTTTCAACTTTATCATAGTTCTGCCAGTTTCTTTATGAGGATGTCAATACCTGCAACTGCCGTTGTCTTGATATGCTCAAAACCATACAAGTCTTGTTCATAGAATTCACCAGGGTCTATGATATAACAGGGAATTTTCCAAGGAACAGATTCAATCAATGTGGCTGCGGGATAAACAACAAGTGAGGTACCGATAATCACAAAGATGTCAGCCTCCTTGCATATTCGCTTCGCCTCAGTCATGTTAGGAACGCCCTCGCCAAAGAATACGATAAACGGACGTAGTTGTGAGCCGTCAGCCGCCTTATTCCCAATCTCAATTGGCTGGTCAAGAGGCTTTTCAACGATGCACTTGGGATCATTCGGATTGTTAGACCCTGTGACCTTCCTCAATTCCCCATGAAGATGCAGCACATTTGTTGAGCCAGCGCGTTCATGAAGATCATCCACGTTTTGGGTGATGATAGAGACCATATAGTCCTTTTCCAATTCGGCAAGCACTTTGTGAGCATGGTTTGGCTCAACCGTTAGCAAGTTCTGCCTTCTTGCGTTATAGAAATCTAATACTGCGGCCCTATTACGCCTATAACCCTGAATACTAGCCAAATCTTGGGCATTGAAGTTCTGCCACATTCCATCCTTGTCACGGAATGTAGATAAGCCACTCTCTTTGCTGATACCAGCACCTGTTAATACAACTAAATGTTTCATTCCTTAGTTCTTTTTATACCAACTAGGCAAGAGATAAGAGTTCTTTTTCTTCTCAAACCCAATTGTTGGTTCTAAATCATGATCGGGATATATTGTACAATCGTTAGGCATAAGAGTTGTGATGTATTTCAGACTATTCATGAGGTCTTCAATATATCCGAATAACAAATCACTCCTGCCTATACTCTTGCGGAACAATGTATCGCCATTCAATGCGACTCCTCCTCTTGATGGAATAGCCCCAATAATTAAATCTGTGTCCAATAGAAATTGACGAGCATCAGCCTTAAAGAGAGAGACTGCCATTGAAATAGCCATTGGGTTAAGTATCCAAGCTACGTAACCAGGCTCTCTACTATAATAAATACAAGATGGCGTTAGACCTTGAAGGGTTTGCCAAGAGATAATGCTATAAACAGCTTGTTTTTCTTTTCCCCAAGGCAAACTTCCAACAAAAATTGTAGCATTCTCTATGTTATACAATTGTTCAGCACTTACAACATATTGAAGAGTGTCAGGGGAATAATACGTTTGAGGAAGAGGATTGTCTAAATTGGTATAATCTGGCTTATAATTTGACCCATAGATAAGTTCAAAAAGCTTATTCTCAAACGAAGAGAATTTTGCCTCGTCAAGTTTAGCACAACCTATCGCATCTATCAATATGCCATCATATCCTAAAGTATGTCTGCCTACCCCCATGTGACCGCCATACGAATTAAACAGTTCTTTTATTATTCTTGTGACACCCAGCTGGGAGGTTCACTCATAACAAACACACAGGTGTCACCGTAATGTTTAAGCCCCACTGTTTGAATGCCAAATGGATGAATCGCCCAAAACTCTCGGCACGTCTGTTCCATCAACTTCATCGAAATGGAATCATATGTTGAAGCTTGGGTCTTATGGCTGAAAAGAATCACAAGGGCCATAAATGATAATACTTTTTGATATACTCTCATACCTTGTTATGTATAACTTTCATTTATTCAATAAAAACTCTATCAATCTAACATTATATGCAATTTCTGATTCTCCCATCAATGTTTCGTTTGTAGGCATAGTACCAGGAGGCATCAAAGGTTTGTAAATCCTACGCCTTTTGTCCTTCCGATAAACTTTCTTCTCGATATCAAGAAGATGCTGCAAGATCTGTCTTGGCGAGAAATATATCAACTGATTGGGCATATCCTCAATTGCCGGTTTATTATTCTATTATAAGTTACTTCAAAAGATTTCATCCAAGTGTAGCCTCATATAGTTTCATCAAGATGCGCTCTTGTTCATCAGCAAGTTTCCATAGAATTAACTTGTTACTGTTTCACATCTGCAAGATTAAAGTAGAAACCTCCAGCATAATGCGAATACATCTCATCCAAACTCGGCACATACGATACTCTATCCTTTCTCCAATGAATTTTAGCATGATTGTAGCTGCTGTTTTCTGAGACAGACACTACACCTCTTCCTGGAATGGATGCTTGATACTTAACCGTTTCCCCGTCAAATGCCGAATAAATGAAGATAACTTCACTGTCTTCGTTAATATCATCTTCACCACTACCGTGGACAACACGAAGATTTTTCACTGCTTTTACCTTTCCTATCGGATGCCAATCCAAAGCAGGTTTCTGCTTTTCAATCGAAGTAGTCGAGGATGATGTCTGATTTTGATTCGTAGTACTTGCATTCTGTTGACTAAATGGTAAAGTAAGATAGTATTGTCCAGCTTTATACGTCAAGCCAGTTAGTTGTTTATACTGTCCATCTTTATAAAGCCAGCAATATCCATACGAAACTCCTAGTCCATAAGAATCTTTCATCACAGCAAATGTCTCTCCGCCAATCACAATCTTAAAGTAATTGGCACCGCCCATATTCGTCATATACAAATCTGCCATGTGCTCTGTTCCAACAGCAGACAGTTGTTTTCCCCTTCCCTCATAGTAAAGCGAGTCCATCGCAAAGGTATAGACCGGAATCTTGCCCATCGATACTTCAGATTGAGCATAGCTTACAGAGCTAACTATAAGTGTAATCGCAATCAAAACAAATCTCTTCATACTGCTTATGTTTATTATTTAATAGTTGCAACCGAAGATATAATGTTCTCTGTAATATTTACAATGGTCATTAGTTCCTCGATGCAGCACCATTCGTAGCAGGAATGTTCTGCATTCTGGCCACTGTAGAAGTCGCTACCACCAGGCATTACGTCTGGAAAACGTGCAACCATCATAGCAGATGTTGTTCCACCACGGGCATACTTTTCTCTCATGTCCATACCAACATCATGTGCGGCTTTCTTTACCAAGTCAGGAACATAGTCAGGCATGGAATATGCGATGTTCTCATATTGCATCTGGTCATCGGTCTTTTGTGCTTCTACAAATGGGAAAGCGGCTTTAACCTTTTGCAGATTATCTTCCATTAGCTTTTTCTGATAAGCACCTTCCTGTTGGTCAAAGTAGCGTAATCTTACCTTTACAACATAATCATTGATGTTAGGCTTACCTGATTCATCCAAAGGATGAGCTAAAGAATAGCAATGGATATATCCCTCTTTCCCCTCTCTTGCACTTGGGTTCATTTCAGGTGGAACAAGACCGATAAAGTATGATGCAGCAGTCAATGCATCAGCATATTGCTCCTTCTTTCCGTAACTCGGATGAGCTTTATTTCCTTTGAAATAGTAAGTCTGGCCAATGGCGGTGAAATTGGCAATGGAATACTGGTCAAAGGTACTTCCATCTACATCAATAACCATATCGGGTTTGTCACCAAATACTGTTGGGTCATACCGCATAGCGGCTTTCCCCACATCTTCGTTCTGACTTAATGCTACCATTACTCGCCCATGCTTAAACATAGGATTCTTGATAAGTTCCTCTACCAGAGTTATGAGAACTGCACAACCTGTTTTGTCATCAGCCCCTAGCAGTGTAGTCCCATCACTCGTTACTATAGTCTTTCCTACTAAATCCTTCAAGTGTGCACATTGAGGATTGTTTGGGCTTAATGTTATTCCACCTGGCAGTTTTATGTCACCACCGTCGTAATTTTTGTGAACCATCGGCTTAATACCATTCCCTGGAGCCTCTGGGGTAACATCCAGATGTGCCATAAATAGAACAGAAGGAACCTTCTTCTTGATGTTTGATGGAATGTCAATATAAACATAGTAATCATCAGAAAGGGTGACTTTTACGCCTTTTCCGCCAAAAGCCTTCACCTCGTTATAGATAAACTGAGCAATTTCCCTCTGGCCATCGGTCATAGGGAATGAGGTCATACTTGGCTCGTCTATAGATTGACTCTCTATCTTTACATACGACAGAAAACGCTCAAGCATTTTCTCTTGACTTACTTTTCCAGATGCAGGAATCTGTGCCTTGCAGATTAAGCAAGAGATAATAAAAAGTAAAAGGACTATCTTCCTCATAATTTGCTAATTTGTTGAGTTCTTCTTTGGTTCTCTTTCTAAACGTTTTTACATGCTTTGCATTATTTGACTTGCTCTACACCATAGTATTTTGACAGTACCTGTCATATATCAGGGATAGTTGTCAGTCACACATTGCATGGGCGCAAATATACAAAAAAAATCCAGATGGAAGGTGTGTTTTTATCCTAAAATCCGCAACTATCATCCAATACACGATTAAGGGTAGATTTATG
>CAZVMM010000089.1:0-6348 GCA_964628205.1 uncultured Muribaculaceae bacterium | reverse complement strand
GCCTGCACGCGGCGCTTGGTGGAGCGCTTCTTGCTGGTCACGGTGCTCTCGGTACAGTTGTTGATGCTGTAGAAGTCAATCACCTTGAAGTTGGAGCCATAAGACGACAGGCTGGTCACACCGTTCTGCAGCTGGTGGTAACCGGCCTGAATGCCCAGCGAGAACTTGTTGTCCAGCCAGCTGTTGTTGTAACCGGCGAGGACGTTCAGCGTCGGGTCGTTGGTGTTGTACTTGGTGATGTTGTAGGTACCGCTGTTGTTGCTGTCATCCACGCTCTGGTTGGCGTTTGTTGTATAGTAGGGATGGGTACCGGTCTCATAGGTCGAGGTGCTCACGTCCCAACCCATCTGCAGGCGCAGGTAAGTGTGGCGAATCGGGGTAAAGTTCAGCGAGAAGGCGCTGATGATGCGGTCGGTCTCATCGTGCATCAGGTTCTTCTTCAAGCCGAACAGCGGATTCAAGAGGTCGGTGTCGGTGTAGTATGCGGGATACTTCATGTGGGCACCATCCTCAGCCAGATATTGGCTCATGTCGTCGACGCTCGGCCAGCGGTAGCTGTAGCGCACGGGACCATAGAGACCACGCAGGGCCTTGTTGTTCTTCTGGTTGACATACTGCATGCTGCCTTCCATCGACAACCACTTGGTCAGCTCGGCACGGCCGGCCAGCGACAGGTTGGTTCGGGTCAGGCTTGTGGTCTTGATGACACCGTCCTGGTCAAAGAACGAGGCGCTGGCGCGAATCGACATCTTGTCGTTACCTGCCTCCATCGACAGATTGTGGCGGTGCATGAAACCGGTCTGCAGCACGGCTGCCGTGTTGTCATAGAACGGCATCGAGCCGTCATAGAGCGATCCGTAGCGGCTCGTGTAATAGAAGTTGGCGGCACCATAAGCACCATTGATGTACTTGTTCTGGATTTCAGGCCAACCATAAGCCTTGGACCAGGTGATCTGGTTGCTGTAGGTCACGCGGGCGCGGCCCGAGCGGCCCTTCTTGGTGGTGATGATGATGGCACCGTTCGACGCGTCACTACCGTACAGAGCGGCGGCGGCAGCACCCTTCAGCACGGTCATCGACTCGATGTCCTCGGGGTTGAAGTCGTTACCACGCGACGAGTAGTCGGTCGAGCGGGGCGTCAGGCCTGCGCTACCACCATCCTCAACGGCCAGGCCGCTTGTGGGGTTGAACGAGGTGTTGTTCATCGGGATACCGTCGATGACATACAGCGGCTGGTTGTTTCCGCTCAGCGACGTGGCGCTGCGCAGCACAACGGTCGTTGATGCACCAGGGGCACCACCCGAACTAAC
The DNA here is from genome assembly GCA_964628205.1 of uncultured Muribaculaceae bacterium. Lineage (GTDB taxonomy): Bacteria > Bacteroidota > Bacteroidia > Bacteroidales > Muribaculaceae > Sodaliphilus. The sequence goes on along the minus strand of CAZVMM010000089.1, from coordinate 5,038 downwards.
GACGCTCATACCCGACACACGGCCCTGTAGGGCCGAGATAAAGTCGGTGCGGCCCGACTCGATGATGTCCTGGGCCTTGACGTTCTGCACCGAGGAACCCACGGTGCGGGCGACACGTTTCATACCGAACTCGGCCGTTACCACCACATCCTGCAGGGTGTTGGCGCCTTCGGCCATCGTTACGTTGCCGGCATGCGACGCGGGAACTTCAATCGCGTCATAGCCCACAAAGGAGAAGACGAGCGTCTGGTTGGGGTCGGCCTTGATCGAGTATCGGCCATCCAAGTCGGTGGTCGTACCCGTGTTCGTGCCCTTAACCCTCACATTAACGCCAATCATCGGCTCTCCGTTGGCGTCCTTCACGACGCCCGAAACTCGGTTGCTCTGGGCCACAGCCGTGAATCCCGTGTTGTACTGACTCGGGGCCAGTCCAGCAGGGACACCAATGGCTATCGCCAGTGTGCAGAGCAGTGCTAATTGTTTTTTCATACGCACTTTGCTTTTAATTGATTTGAAGTTAATGAATTGGTCTCTGTATTATTTGTAACTATCAATCGAGATATGAGTCGTTTTTAAGGTAAAGCCACTTGCCGAAATTCCATGATCAACTACAGGTCAACAAGAAAGTGAATGACTTTGAATGGCAAAATTGCAAAAAAATATTAACACGAGCAACTTTTTGAAAGAAAAATTTAGCTTTTTGTGCCAAAATCAGCTTTTTTACCCTTTTTAAAAAACAATCCGTTATAAATCAGCACCATTTTTTTGCCATTATTAACATTGTCCGCACTCAATGGTACGCTTCAGTGTTTCCTCCAGAAAAAAAAACAGCCGCCGGGGCTGCGGTAGCCTCGGCGGTCGTTTTAGTTAAGTGGAGTGGGGGATTACTCCTGGTCGCTGTCCCACCATACGGGGATGGTCCAGACCTCATCGTCCTCATTCCAGCGGTTCTCCTTACCGTCCTTGGTCATCACGGCACCAGGAACCTGGGCACCGATGGCCTGCAGGTTAGCGGCGTTGTAGTTGTACTCGTGTGAGCACTGGCGCCAGCGGCGATACTGCTTACCCTCGGGAATGCCCTTGGTGGCAGCGGCAACAAATGCGTGATAAGCGGGGATGTGCCAGCCGAAGAACAGGTTGGGATCGAAGTCATAGCGGCGCATGTCGTTCCAGATCTCTACCGAGAAGTTCAGGGCAATGCGCTTCTGGGTCAGGATGTGGCCCAGAGTGATCGTACCAGCGGTACCGATACCATTGTTCAGGAAGTTGTCGATAGCGGATTGCTCAATCGGGGTGAACGACGGGCAGTCGGCCAGAGAGGGATCCTCGGCTACCCACACTTTCAGCTTGTCGTTCATCTGCTCGATGCTGGCCTGGATACCCTTCTTGTAGGCCTCGAATGCGGCAGCCTTCTGGCCCTGGTTGTAGAGAACCTCGGCACGGATCAGGCAGCACTCGGCATAGGTGCCAACATAGGTAGGCGAGCTCACGCGGGTGTAGAACGAACCCGACTCCTTGGAACCCTCAACATCGGCGCCACCGCGACGATACAGCAGGTCCTTCTTGCCGGCATAGCCCTTCGACTCGCTGGTGCACTCCACATACACGGTGTCACCCCAGCGGTCGGGGTTGTTGTCGTTGATGTACCAGTGCAGGAAGGTCTTCTTGTTACCATCGCCACCCTTCTCAACAGCGCTTGTGGTGTAGGCTGCGCGCAGGGGGCCACCAGCCTGGTTGATACCCGAAGCCATGTCGACACCCAGCGAACGACGCCAGTTGCCGATCCACTTGATCTCAGCGGGGGTGTTCACGCCCTTCTCGCTGTAAGCCCAGGGGATGATGTGGTCAGCACGGGGATCCTCCACGCCATAGCCACCGAAGTTGGTCAGGTTGTCATAGAGCATCTTGGTCACCATGTAACCGGCATTCATACCGCATACCGAGTACAGAGGTGAGTAGTCAACAGGCTCATCCCATCCCAGCACATCGTGGGTGGCACCGTTGGCGTCGGTGTGGTTGATGATGGTGTTGTCGGCATTGCTCTGCATGGCCTTGTCCAGGCAAGCGAGAATCTCGTTGGCGTCATACTTGCCATCCTTGTAGCTGCCGGCACCCTTCTTGGTGAGCTTCAACAGCCAGCGGGCTTTCAGGAAGTAAGCCAGCTTGATCCACTTGTCCACGTTGCCCTGGTTCCAGAAGTCTACCGATGCCAGGTTGGCATACTCGGCGCCTGTCTGGCTGCGGCCCTCCTCGAGCAGGGTAATGGCCTCCTCAATGTCATTGATACATCCCATGAAGATGGTGCGGCCCGTGTCATAGTGGGGCAGAGCCTCGATACCACCGGCCTCGGTATAGGGCATCTCGCCATAGAGGTCGGTCATCAGCATGAAGCCATAGGCCTTCATCAGCCTGGCGATGCCGGCAAACTTCTTGTCACCAGCGGCCATGGCCTTGTTGTACATGTCCACGATGTTGGCATAGGCACCGACAAAGAACCACTGATATGGGGTGGTCACAGCACCGATCTGGGGATTCCAGTACGACATGTGCCAGTAGGTGCCGCCATTGTAGTAGCGGGTCCAGTCACCAGTGGCAAAGTTGGTGCGCCAGTCTGCAAACTGGTGAGCGCTATTGGAGTAGAACTCAAGGTGCGCCAGACGCTGATCATAGCTTACGATCTGGTCTGAGGGGTTGTCGGGATCGGTATTCACATCCAGCCAGTCGTTGCACGAGGTCAACGTCAGGGCCGTTAGTCCCAAACCGCACAGTATTATTTTCTTGAATAATTTCATAATATTTCTATTTTAAAATGAGTTTGGTACGCTTGATTACTTCACGATGATTTCGCAGATCGAAACACGGTTCCAGCTCAACTCGTCGAACATGTTGCTGATACCCTGGCCAGCGGCCTTGATGCGGTTAGCTGCGATACCATACTTGTTGATGAGCATGTCCTTCACGCTGGCGGCACGGCCGTTAGCGAGCTTGATGTTGTTGTCCAGGGGACCGTCCTTAGAAGCATAACCCTTGATCTCGCAGGTAGCCTCGGGGTGGCTCTTCAGGTAAGCGGCGACGCGCTCCACATTGGGGCGCTGGTCAGCGCTGACGGCGGTCTGGTTAACGGGGAAGTGAACGAGGACGTTCATGAACTGCTTGCTGTTGTCGATCATCTTGGGGGCTGCGTTCTTGGCAGCGTTCAGGTCGTTGCGGCAGTTGGCCAGTGCCTTGTTAGCAGCAGCCAGGTCGTTCTCGAGCTGGGCGATGCGTGCGTTAGAGGCATTCTGGGCATTTGCGAGCTGGCTGCGCAGGTCGTTGATCTGACCGTTCAGGTTGTCCAGCTCCACGTTGTTTACGCGGGCAGGAGCGGCATAGTCGCCACCGAAGGTCAGGTTAACGCCGATAGCATACTGGCGGGTCGAGGGAACACCGCAGTAGTCAAAGCCGACAGATGACGAACCACCACGGCCGGCACCGGCGGCAGCAACCTCGGGATCACCATCATAGTTGGTGAACAGCAGCAGGTTGGTAGCGCTGGCGGTAATGATAGCGCGGTCCAGAACCTTGGTCCTGGCCAGCAGTGACTTGGGCAGGCTGTAGCTCAGCGAGATGGTGCGCAGACGCAGGCTGTTCACCTTGGTCAGCCAGTTGGCAGTCTCGTAGCCATAGGCTCCCGTGTAGTAGCTGGTGATCACGTTGGTCGAGCTCATCTGCTTGCCGTTGTAGGTGCAGGTCTCGCCCGGGGTCCAGGTGTTCTCAACGCCAGTGTAGATCGTCTTGACGATGTCATTGCCGTTAGCATCCTGGCCGACAACCTCGTCGTGGCCAACAACACCACTGATGGTCAGCGGCTCGTTGCGGATATCGCCCGAGAACTTGCTCACACCGCTCTGGGTCATGGCATACTTGGTGCCGTTGAACACGTGGCCGCCTACGCGGAACTCCCACAGCATGTTGAACGAAACGTTTCTCCAGGTCAGGGTGTTGTTCCAACCACCGGTGAACTTGGGCTCACGGTTACCCACCTCATAGATCTTGCCGGACTCGGCCTGCTGGGGCATGCCGTTCTTGTCGAGAATCAGCTTGCCGATCATGTCGGGGTTATACTTGCGGTTGTCCTCGCTGTCAGCTACGCGGGCCCACTTGGTGCCGGCGATGGCCATGAAGTCGCCACCCGAGAAGGTAGCAGCCTTGGCGTTGCCATACTGCACGTCGGTCAGGTACATGATGTCCATACCTGCGGGCAGGCCATCCATGGTGCCACGGTTACCGGCAGCATTGATACCGGTCTCCCAAGAGAAGTCACGGGTCTGGATGGGGGTGCCGCTCAAGCTCAGCTCGATACCCTTGTTGTAGACGGTACCGGCGTTGATCGAGCAGAAGATGTAGGCGGTGGACTGAGGACCACGCGGCGACAGAATCTGGTTCACAGACTTGTTCTTGTACCAGGTAGCATCAAATTTCAAGCGGTTCTGGATGAAGCGCAGCTCGATACCAAACTCGAGGGCGTTACCCATCTCGGGCTTGATGTAGGGGTTACCACGCTCCCAGCTGTTACCCAGACCGATGGCACCATTCAGGTACTCACCCACGGGCCACAGCGTCGTGGCGGTCTCGTAGGGGTTGGTGTCCTTACCGACCTTGGCCCACGAACCACGCACCTTACCATAGCTGAACCAGTCGGGCAGGCTCTCACGGAAGAGCTCGGTGAAGGCGATAGCGCCGCTCACACTGGGATAGAAGTAGCTGCGGTTCTCGATAGGCAGCGTCGAGGTCCAGTCGTTACGGCCAGTCACCGTCAGGAAGATGGCGTTGCGCCAGTCCATGCGGAACTCTCCGAAGGCCGATACCATGCGCTTCTTGCTGCTGGCGTGCGAGAACTTCTTGTTCGAGTCGGGCACGTTGTTGTAGCTATAGAAGTCTGCAATCTGGAAGTCCCAACCCTTCTGATAATCGCGGCGCGTCTTGGTGTAGTCGGTCGAGCCGCCCAGCATCAGGTTGAAGTTGAAGTCGCCAAACTGCTTGTTGAAGTTGGTCATCA
>CAZVMM010000088.1:0-6639 GCA_964628205.1 uncultured Muribaculaceae bacterium | reverse complement strand
AGCGTGTCTTCATCAGGTCGGTGAAGGCATACAGGTCCTCGCTGCCGCTGCGGGTATTGAGGGCCACACGCTCCATCTGGATGTCACCGGTGGCAATCTTCCCGACCGCCTTGGTCATCTTCTTGCCCACAGGCACGATGGTGATGCCCACCTGCTTGCCATACTCCTGGCGCACCTGCTTGATGCTCTCGAGCAGTTGCTTGAAGATGTTGACGTTGAAGCCGCCGCACAGGCCGTCGTCGCTACCGAACACCACCAGTGCCACCCGCTGCACATCGCGCTGGGCGATGAGCGGCGAGTCGAACTGCTGATCGGTCACCAGGAGGTGACTGATCACGTGCTGCACCATGTGGCGGTAGGGCGAGAGGCGCTGCAGCTGGCCAGTGGCCTTGCGCATCTTGGACGACGAGATCATCTTCATGGCACTCGTTGTCTTCTGCGTCGAGGCTACCGAGCCGATACGCGTCTTGAGTTCTCTTAATGTTGACATCTTGCTGTGATGATTGCTTGATTAGCTGGCGGCAGTGTAGCGGCTAGCGACATCGGCGGCGGCAGTTTTGAGCTTGTCCATGACGTCGTCGTCGATCTTGCCGGTACGCAGCACGTCGAGCACGTCTTGCTGGTGCTTGCCGCGCAGATACTGGATAAACAGTTTCTCAAACTCGCCCACCTTCTCTAGGGGCACATCGCGCAACAGGCCATTGACGCCACAATAGATGATGGCTACCTGTTCCTCGACCTGCATGGGGGTGTACTGGGGCTGCACGAGCAGTCGCTCGTTCTTGCGGCCCGTGTCGATGGTGCGGGCAGTAACGGGGTCGATGTCGCCACCAAACTTGGTGAAGGCCTCGAGCTCACGGTACTGCGCCTGGGCGATCTTGAGCGTACCAGCCACCTTCTTCATGCACTTGATCTGGGCGTTACCACCCACACGCGATACCGAGATACCCACATTGACGGCAGGACGGATACCCGAGTTGAACAGGGCCGACTCGAGGTAGATCTGGCCGTCGGTAATCGAGATCACGTTGGTGGGGATATAGGCGCTCACGTCGCCGGCTTGTGTCTCGATGATGGGCAGAGCCGTCAGCGAGCCACCGCCCTTGACGATGGGCTTCAGGGGCTCTGGCAGGTCGTTCATCACGCTAGCCACAGCCTGGTTCTCGTTGATCTTGGCTGCACGCTCGAGCAAGCGGCTGTGCAGGTAGAAGATGTCACCAGGATAAGCCTCACGTCCTGACGGACGCTTGAGGATCAGTGAGATCTCACGATAGGCCACAGCGTGCTTCGACAGGTCATCATAGATAACCAAGGCATCGCGGCCAGTGTCGCGGAAGTACTCACCGATAGCTGCACCGGCAAAGGGTGCGTAATAGCGCATCGAGGCCGAATCGGCGGCGGTAGCAGCTACCACAATGGTATAGGGCAGGGCTCCGCTCTCCTCGAGCTTGTTGACCAGTGCGGCAACAGTCGATGCCTTCTGGCCGATGGCGACATAGATGCAGTATACCGGCTTGCCAGCCTCATAGCCCGCACGCTGGTTGATGATGGTGTCGACGGCAATGGCCGTCTTGCCAATCTGGCGGTCGCCGATGATGAGCTCACGCTGGCCACGGCCGATGGGAATCATCGAGTCGATGGCCTTGAGGCCCGTCTGCAACGGCTGGTTCACCGGCTGGCGGAAGATGACGCCGGGAGCTTTGCGCTCCAGCGGCAGACGCAGCTTCTTGCCTCCGATGGGTCCCTTGCCGTCGATGGGCTTGGCCAGGACGTTGATTACACGTCCGAGCAGCCCCTCACCCACCTCGATCGAGGCAATCTCACCGGTGCGGCGAACCTTCATGTTCTCGGTCACGGTGTCGACCTCGTCGAGCAGGATGATACCCACATCGCTCTCCTCGAGGTTCATGGCGACACCGGTCACGCCGTTCTCAAACTGCACGAGTTCGTTAGCCTCCACATTGTGCAAGCCATAGGCATGAGCCACGCCGTCACCGACCTCCAGGACGGTGCCTTCTTCCTCGAAGGCAACCTGACGCTTGGCGATATCGTCGACAAGTTGCTGTTTCAGTATATCAGATATTTCACTGGGATTAATCATCTCTGTACTAATGTGTAATGAGTATTATTTCTTAAGCAATTGCAGTCGCAATTCATTCAATTCTCTCTTTACCGACGCGTCGAGCACCAGGCCGTTGATCTTGACGGTAAAGCCGCCAATTAGCTCCTTGTCGATGAGTTGCTCGACCTCGAGCGTCATAGCGCCCAGGCGCTTCTTGACGATGCCGATGATGGCGTCGACCTCGGCCTGGGGCATGGGTGCGGCGGTAGTAATGACCACGTGGGCAATCTCATGGGCCTCGCGGTAGAGGTCTACATAGGCCAGGGAAATCTTCTGCAGGTACTCGGCACGGCCGTTGCGCACACACAGCAGCAGGAATTTGTCCAGCGAGCTGCCGGGCTTGCCGCCCACGAGCTTGAGCATGAAGGCCCCCTTAGCCTCGTCCGAGATTTCGGGGTTGAGCACCGCGCGCTTGAGTTCGTCGATAGCGGTGTAGCGGAAACTGAGCGATTTCAGCAGCTCATAGATGTCCTGCGAGTCACCGTTCTCGACGGCGTACTTGTAGAGCGCTTTAGCATATCGGCGTGGAATCAGTCCGTCACTCATATCGCGTTAGTTTTTAGTCTCAACCTCATTCAGATATTGGTCCACAAGCGCCTTCTGAGCCTCGTCGCTGGCGATGTTGCGACGGATCACCTTCTCGGCGATCTGCAGCGCCAGGTCACCGACCTCGGTGCGCAGCTGCTTCTCGGCCTCCTTGCGGGCCTGCTCGAGCGACACCTGAGCGGCACTGGTCACCTTCTTGGCCTCGTCGGCGGCCTCGCCACGAGCCTTCTCGATGAGCTCGTTGCGCATCTTGGCAGCGTCGCGCAGGATTTCGGCCTGCTCGTTACGCGCCTGTGCAATCAACTTGTCGGCCTCGGCCTTGGCATTGTCCAGTTGGGACTTTGCCTCCTGTGCATAGGCCACGCCCTTGTCAATGAGGTCGGCGCGCTCCTCCATCGACTTGATGATGAAGGGCCATGCCCACTTGGCAAGGATGAGGAACAGGCACAGGAATGCGACAAACATCCAGAATGCCAGACCAAATTCAGGCTTGAAAAGTTCCATCTGGTAAACCGGTTAAGGGTTGATTACTTGATGAAGATGGCGAGGATGCAGACGATGAGCGCGAAGAATGCAACACCCTCGATAAGGGCTGCGATAACAATCATGTTACTGCGGATGTCGTTGGTCGACTCGGGCTGACGAGCAATAGCCTCCATGGCGCTGCCGCCAATCCTACCAATACCGATACCTGCTGCGATAGCTGCGATACCTGCTCCAATTGCTGCGCCAAGGTTGGCCATAGCCTCTAATAAAATCATTCCTAACATAGTCGTAAAAGTTTTTTAGTGTTTATATTTTTTGTTTAATTTTTTGTTGTCAGTTACTTGTTGGTCACCATGTTGACCATCTGTGCAGGCAAGGTGTCACGCCTCGTTGTGGGCATGGACGTGGGCCATCGAGATGAACATGGTAGAAAGGATGGTGAACACATAGGCCTGGATGAAGCTGACCAGAGTGTCGAGCACGAGCATGAACAGCGACAACGCTACCGATAGCGGCGTCATCGCGCCACCGATGGCGGCACCAAACATGCTGCCGAAGATGAAAATCAACAGCATGAACACGATGACCACCATGTGACCACCCATCATGTTGGCAAACAGACGGATCATCAGGGCGATGGGCTTGGTGAAGATGCCGAAGATCTCAATGACCTGCATCAGGGGCACAGGGCACTTGAGTGCCGTGGGCACGTCGGGCCAGAGCATCTCCTTCCAGTAGTGGCGTGTCCCCGTCAGGTTGGTCACCAGGAAGGTGATGACCGCGAGCACGGCCGTCACTGCCAGGTTACCCGTCAAGTTGGCGCCACCGGGGAAGATCACGATCAGTCCCAGCAGGTTCATCGTCAGGATAAAGAAGAATACCGTCAGCAGGTAAGGACCATACTTGGGGGCCTCCTTGCCCATGATGGGGCGGATGGTGTCGGTATACACAAAGTCGACCACTACCTCGAGCGCGGCAGTGAAGCGGCGCGGTGCCTTCATTCCGTTGCGCTTGTACCAGTTGCGCACCTTGAAGACCATGAGCATCACCAGCAGTGCGGCAATGAAGATGCCAGCCACATTCTTGGTAATGGACAGATCCACAGGACGATACTGGCTACCGTCGGGCATAATCTGGACGACCTTGTTGTTGTAGTCTCCGCCCTCGGCAATCATGAACCCATCGTATTGAGCCCCACCCTGCAGGCGGCTGGACATGAAAGCATGCCAAGAGCCATCCTGGGCGCGGACAATGATGGGCAACGGGATGCGCGTGCTATGCGAGAATGGCACCTCCCAGCCATAGGAGTCGCCCAGGTGCTCAAAGATGATTTCCTGGGGGTTCACCTCATGCAGCTGACCATCGCTGTGATGAGCGGCCTCGGCATACCCGAGGGCCATCAGAGCGATAATGGCAACGGCGATGATTGCTGTGATTGCTTTCTTCATAGTTTTGCGTCAATACAGGCAAACCGACACCACATTATCTTTTACATCGGCCACACCGCCGTGAATGTCACGCTCCACGGTGCTGCCATCATCGGCCACATAGCTCATGCGGCCCGCCTTGAGGGCGGCGATGAGGGCGGCGTGGTTATTGAGCACCTGGAACTGGCCCATGACGCCAGGGAGCGTCACCGCCTGCACGGTGCCTTCAAACTCGATTTGTTCAGCCGATATGATCTTGAGTGTCATGTTTTAATAATAATGTATATAAAATGCTTCGTAAATTAGAGTCTTTGTCAGGGGCACAAAGTCCGGCGACAGGTCATCAGCTCTGCTCGAGCAGTTTTTTGCCCTTGGCAATCGCCTCGTCGATGGTGCCCACGCTCAAGAAGGCTTGCTCGGGCAGGTCGTCGACCTCGCCGTCGAGGATCATCTTGAAGCCGCGGATGGTCTCGGCCAGCGGCACCATCACACCAGGCAGTCCGGTGAACTGCTCAGCCACGAAGAACGGCTGGGACAGGAAACGCTGGGCACGACGTGCACGCGACACGACGAGCTTGTCCTCGTCGCTGAGCTCCTCGACACCGAGGATAGCGATGATGTCCTGCAACTCGTTATACTTCTGCAACAGATGGATGACACGCTGGGCGACATCGTAGTGCTCCTCGCCGATGATGTTCGGGTCCATGATACGCGAGGTCGATGCCAGCGGGTCAACAGCGGGATAAATACCCAGCTCGGCGATCTTGCGGCTCAGCACGCAGGTGGCATCCAGGAAGTTGAATGTCGTGGCAGGTGCGGGGTCGGTCAAGTCGTCGGCAGGCACATAGACGGCCTGGACCGAGGTGATAGACCCGGTCTTGGTCGAGGTAATGCGCTCCTGCAGCTTACCCATCTCACTGGCCAGCGTGGGCTGGTAACCCACAGCCGATGGCATACGGCCCAGCAGTGCTGATACCTCACTACCGGCCTGCGTGAAGCGGAAGATGTTGTCCATAAACAACAGGATATCCTTACCGCCACCGTCCTGGTCGCGGAACTGCTCGGCCACGGTCAGGCCCGACAAGGCCACGCGCAGACGTGCACCGGGAGGCTCGTTCATCTGTCCGAACACGAGGGTTGCCTGTGAGCTCTGGACGGCCTTCATGTCGACATCCTTGAGGTTCCACTCACCCTTCTCGAGTCCTTCCTTGAACTTGTCACCATAGTTGATAACGCCACTCTCGATCATCTCGCGCAGCAGGTCGTTACCCTCACGGGTGCGCTCTCCCACACCGGTAAACACCGAGAATCCGTTGTGACCATGGGCAATGTTGTGGATAAGCTCCATGATGAGCACCGTCTTGCCCACACCAGCACCACCAAACAGACCGATCTTACCACCCTTGGAGAAGGGCTCAATCAAGTCGATGACCTTGATACCGGTGTACAGGATTTCCTGAGAAATCGACAGGTCACTGAAGGGGGGCGCCGGCTGATGGATAGCACGGCGGCTGCCTTCCTGCAACGGCTGCAGGTGGTCAATGCTCTGACCGATGACGTTGAGCAGACGACCCTTGATCTGGTCACCGGTGGGCACACTGATGGGCTGACCGAGCGACTTGACGCGTGCACCACGCTTCAGTCCGTCGGTACTGTCCATAGCGACACAGCGCACGGTGTTCTCGCCCACGTGCTGCTCCACCTCCAGGATGAGTTCGCTGCCATCGGGACGCTGTACCGACAACGCGGTGTAGATGGGGGGACGCGAGGCGCCCTCGTCCTCAAACGCGATATCGACAACGGGTCCGATAACTTGGGTTATTTTTCCAAAAATTTCAGCCATAATAGTATTATTGACTTAAATGTGGTATATGTGATTATTAGTTTTTCTTATTGATTATATCCCGTAGCATCAAGCACCGAAGTACCAGCCCTGGGTCACGATGATGGCCATCACCACCAGGTTGACCAGGCCGATGGGCATCAGGTAGCGCCACTCCAGAGCCAGCATCTGGTCGATGCGCACGCGGGGGAACGACCAGCGGATCCAGAAGAAGA
>CAZVMM010000087.1:0-6810 GCA_964628205.1 uncultured Muribaculaceae bacterium | reverse complement strand
AAGAACGCTCAGGAATTCCAAGAACTATTCGGGATCCAAGAGCATAATAACGGCGTTAAGAACCGTAGAAACAAGATCCTGCTTGCCCTTTTGAAGAGTAAATCAGTATGGGCTTATTGCAGGGAACGTGATGACTGGTCGCTTCTGGCTATCAAGAGTATGGCTGAGATGAAGACCACGTTAACGAAGATGATTTCAGATGCCGGGGTTCATCAGGGCCTCGAGTATACAGTAGTCCTTAATGGAATCACTTTTCACTCGGACACCTATGAGACTGATGCCTACAATGGTGTACCAGAAGATGGTTCAATCGCTTTTGTCCGTTACATCAATCACGACAACAATGACGGAGTTTTCAAGATGAGAGCTGGACGTTTTTACAGCAAACTCATCGATGAAACTAACATTGGACAAGCACTCCCACAACAGGTTAAGACTTGGCTTAGTGAGGAATTTTCTCAAGACTGGCAGGTTTACATTGCCGGCACCTTACCCAACTACACTTTGATTGTAGACCATGATTTTGCTGAGATCTATTCCGGTGAGGCATGTGCTCCTGGAATGAACTCGTGTATGATAGACCGAGGATTCCACAATTTCTACCGAGACAGCGTGAAAGCGAAAGCTGCTCGTCTTGTGGGAGATGACGGAATTATTCTTGCCCGCTGTATCATTTTCACCGAGGTACATGATGAAGAGGACAAGGTATGGCGTTTAGCAGAACGCCAATATGCTAAGGACCAAAGCGACATCCTTAAGAGAGCACTTGTTGATGCCCTGATTAAAGCCGGAGAAATTGATGGTTATAAAATCGTAGGGGCCGATTGTGGAAATTCAAGAGGCTTTGTCGATGTAGAAGGAAATTCACTTTCACATAAGAAGTTCTATATCGAATGTGACTTGGATTGGGGTGACAAACTCAGTTATCAAGATTCTTTCAAGTATTACAATCTCTCATCAAACATCGCCTATAACTATACCGATGTGGATTACTCATATAACCTGGACACTACCAATGGTCAGCTTGAGGACGATGACGAGGAGATGTACTATGCGGAGTACCAAGATAGAGACGCCTACGAAATCTCGGATGTATTCTATCATGGCAGTGAAATTACATGTGATTCGGACTGCATGGAAGATTTCACTTATTGGAACGACAATTACTACCACACTGAGGATGATCTTGATGAATGTCCCGAATGTGGAGGAGCTATGCTTTCACCGGAATATTACGCTGACGAACTCTTTTACAGCGAGATTACCGGTGAACATTATTGCTGTCAGAAGTGCCGTGAGAATGCTGAGCTCCAGTTTAAGAAGGACAACTGGCATTTCTGTGACTTTGACCAGAAATACTATGAGCAAGACGATATCCTTACTACCTACAATGCCTGGAATGAGGAACTGGGCATGTATGAGACCAAGACCGTGAACATCGATATGCTTGAAGTATATATCAACTGCGAGATCCTGTTCCGTATTGGTGATGAACTTTACGACGAGATTAATGAACAAACCGAGCAACCCCTTGGCGTACCAGTTGCTGAGGAGGCTCTTATCGAAGCTTAGTGAAATATGAAACTATTGAAAAAGCTTTATTCCATTCACAGCAAGAGTGGTAAAGAACAGAAGATGATCAAATTTCTGCTCTGGTGGATTAAGACCAATATCCCAGGAGCAAGAGTTGATATTGACCGAGAAATTGGAAACATCTATGTAACGAAGGGTGTTTCTGATACCTACCCGTGCTTGGTCGCTCACATAGATCAAGTACAAAGCATTCATTCACGAGATTTTCAGGCTATCGAGACTAAGGACATTATTTTCGGCTATAGTCCCAAGAATAAAAGACTTGAGGGTTTAGGAGCTGATGACAAGAACGGTGTCTGGATTTGTCTGAAATGTCTGATGAAGTACGAGAACATTAAAGTGGCGTTTTTCGTTGGAGAAGAAGTCGGTTGCGTCGGCAGTAGTAAGGCTGACATGGATTTCTTCAAAGACGTTAGATTTGTGATTCAGTGTGACAGGCGAGGAAGTAATGACCTTATCGCTTCCATCTGCTCCACTGAAATAGCCTCTAAAGAATTTATCGAGGCTACCGGACATGAGCAATTCGGTTATCATCTTGAGGAAGGCATGATGACTGATGTGCTGACCCTTAAAGAGAATGGTCTTGCTGTAAGCTGTGTTAACCTTTCTTGTGGCTATTATGATCCACATTCAGACCACGAGTTCACTATCAAGAAAGACCTTCTTAATTGTTTGTCGTTTGTAGAAAATATCATCGAGAACTGTACCGAAACCTATCCGCATGAGTATGATTACAAGATGGGTGGATTCTATGGGTTCGACGATTACTTTTACGAATACTACGATGAACTGTATGAGTTGCTTCAGACGTATCCAGATTTAACATTTGGGGAAGTAGAGGCGGCATATCAACAACACAATCCCAAACTCGACAGGACAGAACTGAAATCCACTTATGATATGGTAAAAGCAGATCTGGATTTTTGGGGTAGAGAAGAAGCCGAGTATTACAAACATTATTAACCAGAATGAAGGCTCTCACTAAACTCAACATGTGGGGGCCTTCTTCATAAACACAAAACAATAATGGCACAGAAAACAAAAAAAATGACATTGAAGTATTGGAACAGCCTTAGCGACGGAAGCAAGAAAAGGGCACTCCAGTATTGTTTCCCCATTCATCCGGCTATCGTTGAGATGCTGATGAACGAGAAACCCGACCTAAAGAGCGACTGGTGGCAGATGGTTTTCAAGAAAGTGAGAATACCTGGCCCCGGAAGCTATTACAAGACCGTAGTAAACAACACTTACTTAAACTGAACGCATTATGATTTTTACAGAAGAAGACCGACTGAGAGAATTACGACTGGCTCAAAAGGATATCTACAATGCCGGTAATGATCTCGTAAGTGCCGGATTAAGACTCCAGGGCACTAAGTATGAAAAGAGCTATGATCGGTTGTATAAGGCACTCAACGCTCTCAACCGAAGGCTCATCAGTGAAATCAACAAAAACAAAAGGAGGAAGTGACATGGACGAAGAATATAGCAAGGAGATCGCTGGTTATATCCTCAGCATCTTCAGAACCAATCCTTTTGTGGTAATGAGTTGGGGAATAAACCCGGCTAGCATTACTATCGTTGAAGTTGGTGTGAAATTTCATGTACAAGGATTCATTCACACCGGCTATGTCCAAGTGGTGTTGAACGAAGGAGAAGATCTTTTTGAAGTAACGCTCATTTCTGAAGAGGGCGAAACTTTGAAAACGATAGAACACATCTTCGTTGACAATCTGATTTCTATTCTGGATAGTGAAATAGAGAAATGTGAGAATTATCAGGAACGCATTTCTCAAGAATACGGCATTATCACAGAAACTGAAAAATGAGAGAAAGTGGGATTTTCCAGGCAATTTTGGAGAGTCCCACCTTTCTTGAACAATACTAAACGTTCGTTTAATATATTTCAAACAATGGATAATAATGCATATGTGGCTTATCTCAGAGTCTCGACACAACGGCAAGGTGTGTCAGGATTGGGATTACAAGCACAACAAGAAATTATCAGAAACTATCTTAGCGGAGAAGAACCGATAGCTGAATTCGTGGAAATTGAGAGCGGACGAAAAACACAGCGTCCCAAACTACACGAGGCATTGGAACTCTGCAAGAAGATGAAGGCCACACTGATCGTCGCCAAAATGGATCGACTATCAAGAAATGTGACCTTTACGAGCCAGCTTTTGGATTCGGGCATAGAAATCGTATTCTGTGACTTTCCAAGAGCAAACAGACTGGTACTGACGATTATTGCAGCCATCAGTGAATATGAGGCTGGATTGATCCGTCAGCGTACCAGAGCAGCCCTACAAGTGAAAAAGGAGCAAGGATGTCAACTTGGTAAACCGGAGAACTTGACGGGTAATATGGAGAAAGCTATCTCAAACAGCCGACAAACGAACCAGGAGAAGGCGGCTAACAACCCTCACAATAAACGAGCGGTTGCAATGCTGAAGATCCTGGTGAGAGAGACCAATAACCTGAGCGAGATGGCCAGAACACTAAACAACGAGGGGTTCACGACCAGCAGAGGAGGAAAATTCACCGCAAAGCAGGTCTCGATCCTCATAAACCGATATCAACTGAAATGATCAAGACAATTAAAGAATTATTGATTGAGTGGTGGGCTGGAAACTCTACCACCAAAATGCCCATCCCCACAATCTACACTTATGAGGTAGAAATGGATGGTAGTCGAATCCAAATCGAGAGCATGAGTAGAAGCAGGATATATGTTCACTTCAAAGCGAGAAGGAAATATCCAAACGCCAAGTACATCCGAGTTCTCAAACGAACAAAAACCTATTGACCACGATTACCTTTCCTCGAGATTGATGTGGTATTATAACGATGTTAACTGAAAGCGGCCAAGCCGCTTTCTTTTTGGTATTTGTTGCATGTAACGAGCAACGAAAAAAAGAAGGCGAGACCCGTCACCTCTTCGGCGATAGATCTCGTCTTCAGTCGGACTCTCTTGATTGGATTGACGGTGGCAGCATAAGGCCGGTGCCTCCCCAAACAAGATACAAGCGTCCGTGATGGTGGTTCTCCTGCTGACTCTTCGCCGAGCAGGTCCTTGTCCATCGGATTAGTTTATATGTTGTCGCCCCATACGCCGCTGGCCTGTTGATGTGTTGCCAGCGGTTCTCTCTCGGGGCGTGTTATTGTTTCTTGTATATAAGGCTTTGATGTCAATTTGTGACGGTCTTTTTTACGTATGTATCATGTTCGCTGGTATGACATCACCTGTCACCCCTGTCCCGTCCTTTGTCACCCCTGTCCCCCTATGAGAATCAGGCTGTTAACTTGTTTTTGGCGAGACACAAAAAAGGGGGACAGCCGGTCTTGTCCCCCGTGACTGTCCCCCTTTTATAATCACTTACCTTGCTGCTCTCGCTTCCACTTGCGAATGGCCCTGCTGACCATTTTCTTACTAGCTTCACCGGGTGGCAGACCAAACTTTTTCACGACGGTGCCATAGCCGATTTCATCGGACTGATCGTAGTATTTGGTCATCTCGATTACCATCGACTTCGAGAGGCCACCGCTGTAATTCTCCTCATCGGGTTGAGGGGATGAATGCTGTGTGCCCAGATTCACCGTTGGGGTGTCAACGGTCTCAGCCAGGTTATTGAGTTCACGCTGCACCCTCTGGATACCACCAAACTTGTGCAGGAATCTCTCCATGCAGTAGTTCGCCAGATAGATGGTGAGAGCAACTACTTTGCGGCGACTTTGCGCCATCTCAGCACCGGGACTGCCAAACAGCATATGAATGACCATGGCCAAGTGGAAAGCAATCGCTCCCATACGTCCCCGAGCATCACGGCGAGGATCACTTGGGTCATCATTTGTTCTTAACCATTGGTCATCAATCCAGGTCTTGATAGCGTCGTTCACGTAGCCAAGATCAATGAAGTGCTCATCGGCAGGGATATCACAATCGCTCGACTCATCATGGTCATAGCAGTAGGTCCTGTTCCACTCATCAATTTGGTCCCTGATCTCTTCGAGTTCCTCACTGTCCTCGATGACAAGAGCCTCGAGATAGCGGCCGCTGTCAGGGATAGCAAGCAAGCAGATGCGTGACGCGGTTCCTCCTTCCAGTTCCTTTGAAAAGAACTTAGTGGTGTCACCAGGGGTCCCGATAAGTATGCAGTTCATAAACACGCGAAACAACCCTTGAATGTCCTTGGTCTTGTTGGCACGGAAAACCTCACCGTTATCAATCGCCTTGCGGTAGTACTCGGCGGTAAGACCGTTCTGCTTCCTCATGTTGTTCACTGCTGCAAGAATCTCGCTGGTAACCATGAGGACGTGAACCTCGCCATTGTCGGCTAAAATGTCAATGAACTTCGATTCCGTCGCACCAACGCCTGCCCATTGGATGATCTTTCCCTCGTCATCCGACGAGTACTTCTCCTTGTCACGGTCAAACAATCGCTTGAACATGGCGTTCAGTGCGGTCATAAACTTTTCTTTGCCGGCACCCCAGTTGCCCTCGACTAGCACCTGCAGGTTTGGGGCGTGGACTTTACCGTCCAGGTACTTGGCCCGGACCTTAGAGAAGCACAGCGCGGCAAACGCACAGAGCAGCGTGACCGTCATCGCCACCTCGTAGCCAGCAGGGCTACGTTCAACGACGAACTGAAGCATCGGGGGCAGCTCGGGCAGTGGCCCAAACTCATCCCGGAACTTCTCACTCCAGGTCTTGGGCTTGGGAGCCTCTTCTTCCTTAGGCAGTTCATCTTCCTCGCGGCTCTCATTCTCTGGAACCTCTTCAAATTCCACCTCCTCTACGCTCACCTCAGCAGGTGGAGCCCATGGCAATCCCAGTGCCCTCTCAGCCGCATCAAGCATCGGCGCAATACGCTTAATGATGAACTTTTTAATTCTCTTGCGGCTGAAGAAAGTACCAACTGCCAGCATAATGGTAGCCAAAGTCATCAAAATGACCGTGACCTCTTTGCCATGTCCGCTGATACACATTTTACCCAACCTTAATAAAAAACGATTTGGCATCTTATTCAGGATTTCAGATATGGCCTCCATCTGTTCAACAGTATCGCACTCTATGGTTATATCTCCTTTTCTAGCAATAAGTTTTGCCATAGCGTTTCAGTTTAGAGCAGACCATTACAGTTAATTCACACGACAGTTTCTTTTGTCGGATGGACGGCGAAACCACACCGTCCGGGGTAGCAAGACCCTTGGTCT
>CAZVMM010000086.1:0-6969 GCA_964628205.1 uncultured Muribaculaceae bacterium | reverse complement strand
ACACGGCAATCGCCCTCGAGGCCATGGACTTCCCCGAGCCCGTTATCGGCATCGCTGTCGAGCCCAAGACGCAGAACGACCTTGACCGCATGGCTGTGGGACTGGCAAAACTTGCCGAGGAGGATCCCACTTTCCAGGTCGAGAGCAACGAGGAGACCGGCCAGACCATCATCCGAGGCATGGGTGAGTTGCATCTGGATATCATCCTCGACCGACTGCGCCGCGAGTTCAAGGTAGAGTGCAACCAAGGCAAGCCCCAAGTCTCCTACAAGGAGGCCATCTCGCAACCCGCAACGGTTCACGAGATCTTCAAGAAGCAGACCGGTGGCCACGGCAAGTTTGCCGATATCGAGTGCCGCGTGGAGCCTGTCGATGACGACTTTGACGGAACGCTGCAGTTTGTCAACGAGGTGAAGGGTGGTGATATCCCCAAGGAGTACATGCCCAGCATCGAGAAGGGCTTCAAGAGCGCCATGCGCAGCGGAGTTCTCGCCGGTTTTCCCGTGCAGAGCCTGAAGGTGACCGTCCTGGACGGCAGCTACCACCCCGTGGATAGCGACAGCCTGAGCTTTGAGCTCTGTGCCATGCAGGCCTATCGCAGCGCTTGCCGCAAGGCACGCCCCGTGCTGCTCGAGCCGATGATGAAGCTCGAGGTGGTGACCCCCGAGGAGAACATGGGCGACGTTATCGCCGACTTGAACAAGCGTCGTGCCCAGGTCGAGGGTATGGAGACCGCCCGCAGCGGTGCCCGTATCGTGAAGGCCAGCACCCCGCTCGCCGAGATGTTCGGCTACGTCACCGCGCTGCGTAACATTACCAGCGGCCGAGCCACGAGCACCATGTCGTTCTCGCACTATGCGATTGTTGCGACCCCCATTGCCAAGAAGGTGCTTAACGAGTGTTTAGGTCACGTCGAATTATTGCAATAATACAATTTCACATTATTAAATAATATGAGCCAGAAGATTAGAATTAAATTGAAAAGCTACGATCACAACTTGGTTGACAAGTCGGCCGAGAAGATCGTGCGCACAGTGAAGAGCACTGGCGCTGTAGTGAGCGGTCCTATCCCCCTGCCCACGCACAAGCGCATCTTCACCGTGAACCGTTCGACTTTTGTCAACAAGAAGTCCCGCGAACAGTTCCAGCTGGCATCCTTCAAGCGTCTCATCGACATCTACAGCTCGACCGCCAAGACCGTCGACGCCCTGATGAAGCTTGAATTGCCCAGCGGAGTTGAGGTAGAGATCAAAGTGTAGTACAAAGGATTGAACAAAACGAGTTAAACTAACAGCATTAACAATTAAAAAAATTTCAAGAGAAATGCCAGGATTATTAGGAAAGAAAATCGGAATGACATCCGTTTTCAGTGCCGACGGCAAGAACGTGCCGTGCACTGTTATCGAAGTAGGTCCTTGCGTTGTCACTCAGGTGAAGACTGTTGAAACCGACGGTTACGAGGCTTTGCAGCTGGGTTTTGTCGAGAAGAAAGACAAGCACACCACCAAGCCGATGGCTGGTCACTTCAAGAAAGCCGGAGTGAATCCGCAAAGATTCTTGGCCGAGTTCAAAGGATTTGATGGTGAGCACAAAGCCGGTGAAGAGTTCACCGTGGAGCTGCTCAAGGACGTTGAATTTGTTGATGTTATCGGCACATCCAAGGGTAAGGGCTTCCAGGGCGTGGTTAAGCGTCACGGTTTCGGTGGCGTAGGCCAGACGACTCACGGTCAGGACGACCGTCAGCGTGCTCCCGGTTCAATCGGTGCCTGCTCCTACCCCGCCAAGGTTTTCAAGGGCATGCGCATGGCTGGCCAGATGGGCAACAAGCGCTGCACCGCTCAAAACCTGCAAGTGATTAAAGTATTGCCCGAGAACAATCTTCTCATGGTGAAGGGCTCAGTACCGGGCAGCAAAGGTTCAATCGTAATTATTGAAATGTAATAATGGAACTCTCAGTATATAACATTAAGGGTGAGGACACCGGTCGCAAGGTGACCCTTAACGACGAGATCTTCGCCATCGCCGATCCTAACGAGCATGCCGTATATCTCGATGTTAAGCAGTACATGGCCAACAAGCGCCAGGGTACCCACAAGTCAAAAGAGAGAAGTGAAATCGCTGGTTCGACCAAGAAGCTCGGTCGCCAGAAGGGTGGCGGCGGTGCCCGTCACGGTGACATCAAGTCTCCGCTGTTCCATGGTGGTGGTCGCGTGTTCGGTCCCCGTCCCCGCAACTACGGCTTCAAGCTGAACAAGAAGGTGAAGGCTCTGGCTCGCCGTTCGGCTCTGACCTACAAGGCTCAGAACAACCAGATCATGGTTATCGAGGACATCAAGTTTGATGCTCCGAAGACCAAGGAATTCGTCAACATTACCCGCAACCTCAAGCTCGAGGGCCAGAAGTTGCTGCTCGTCCTGGCTGGCCAGGAGCGCAACCTGTACCTGTCTCTGCGCAACGTTCCCACCGCCAGTGTGGTTACCGCTAGTGACATCAACACGTACCGCGTGCTTGACAACCGCATGATTCTCGTTACCGAGAGCTCGGTGGAAGCGCTGAACAATTTAAAGTAAAGGAGGACAGACAATGGAGAACATTCAGATCATTCCCGTTGTGACCGAGAAGGCCAACGCCATTACCGAGAAGGGTAACCGTTACACATTCAAGGTATCCCCCGACGCCAACAAGTATCAGATCAAGGACGCCATCGAGAAGCTCTATGAGGTGAAGGTGGTCGACGTGAGCACGATGAACTATAGCGGCAAGAACAAGCAGCGCTACACCAAGAGTGGCATCATCAAGGGCAAGACCGTGGCCTTCAAGAAGGCTATCGTGACCCTTGCTGAAGGACAAACGATTGATTTCTATAGTAATTTATAATAAAAAATGGCAGTAAGAAAATTGAAGCCCACAACACCGGGGCAAAGACACAAGATTATTGGTGTATTTGACGACATTACAAAGCGTACACCAGAGAAGTCTCTTACGGTCGGTAAGCGCTCCACTGGCGGTCGCAACAACGAGGGTCACCTCACCGCCCGCTATCGTGGAGGTGGTCACAGGCGCAAGCTCCGCCTGATCGACTTCAAGAGGAACAAAGACGGTGTGCCGGCAGTAGTGAAAGCCATCGAGTACGATCCCAACCGTTCGGCTCGCATTGCTCTGCTCTACTACGTAGACGGCTACAAAGCTTACATCATTGCTCCCAACGGACTCGAGGTGGGTGCAACGATCGAGAGCGGTGAGAACGTGGCCCCCGAAGTGGGAAACGCGCTTCCACTGAGCAAGATTCCTGTTGGTACTTTAATTCACAACATCGAGTTGCGTCCCGGTCAGGGTGCCGCTATGGCACGTGCAGCCGGCACCTTCGCCCAGCTGACCAGCCGCGAGGGTAACTACGCAATCATCAAATTACCTTCGGGTGAGACACGCAAGGTCCTTGCCTCTTGCAAGGCTACCGTAGGTGTGGTTGGCAACAGCGACCACGCGCTCGAGCAGTCCGGTAAGGCCGGCCGCTCCCGCTGGCTGGGCCGTCGTCCCCACAACCGTGGTGTGGTTATGAACCCCGTTGATCACCCCATGGGTGGTGGTGAAGGTCGCCAGAGTGGTGGTCATCCCCGTAACCGCAACGGTCTGTATGCTAAGGGCTTGAAGACCCGTGCGCCGAAGAAGCAGTCTTCGAAGTACATCATTGAAAGAAGAAAGAAGTAATTTGATTAAATTCGATTAATTATGAGTCGTTCATTAAAAAAAGGCCCTTACATCAGCGTGAAACTGGAGAAGAAGGTTGACGCCATGAACGAGAGCGGCAAGAAGAGTGTGATCAAGACCTGGTCGCGCGCATCCATGATCGCTCCCGAATTCGTGGGACACACCTTTGCCGTTCACAATGGCAACAAGTTTATTCCCGTCTATGTTACCGAGAACATGGTAGGTCACAAGCTGGGCGAGTTCGCCCCGACGCGCACCTTCCGTGGCCACAGCGGCAACAATAAGAAATAAATGGGCCCGGGATTATTTAAACGTTTTCTAGAACAAAAAAGAATTAAATACAATGGGTAAAAGAAAAAGAGAATCAGCAAACTTGAAGAAGGAAGCCCGCCGTAGCGAGTCCTTCGCAAAGTTGCGCAACATTCCCAGCTCGCCTCGCAAGATGCGCCTCGTTGCCGACATGGTTCGCGGCGTGGAGGTCTTCAAGGCACTTGGACTCCTGCACTTCTCCAGCAAGCAGGCTGCCACCGATGTTGAGAAGCTGCTCAAGTCGGCCATCAGCAACTGGGAACAGAAGAATGGCAAGAAGGCCGAGAGTGGTGAGCTCTATATCAAGACGATCACCGTCGATGCAGCTCCGATGCTCAAGCGCCTCCGTCCGGCTCCCCAGGGCCGCGGTTACCGCATCCGCAAACGTTCCAACCACGTGACCATCTACGTGGACACTATTAACACTGAAAAAGACGCATAAGACGAAATGGGACAGAAAGTTAATCCAATCAGTAATCGTTTAGGCATCATCCGCGGTTGGGACTCCAACTGGTACGGAGGCCGTAAGTATGGAGATACCCTGGTAGAGGATGACAAGATCCGCAAGTATCTCAGCGAGCGTCTTGCTAAGGCTAGTGTAGCACGCATCGTCATCGAGCGCACGCTCAAGCTCGTCACCATCACCATCTGCACCGCCCGCCCCGGTATCATCATCGGCAAGCAGGGTGCTGAGGTCGAGGTGCTGAAGCAGGAGCTGATCAAGCTCACGAACAAGGACGTTCAGATCAATATCCACGAGGTTAAGCGCCCCGAGCTCGATGCACAGCTCGTTGCCGCTAACGTCGCCCACCAGATCGAGGGCAAGATTGCCTATCGCCGTGCCGTGAAGATGGCTATCGCCAGCACCATGCGCATGGGTGCCGAGGGCATCAAGATCCAGGTCAAGGGTCGCTTGAACGGTGCCGAGATGCGCCGCAGCGAGATGTTTAAGGAAGGTCGTACCCCGCTGCACACCCTGCGTGCCGATATCGACTATGCACTCGTGCCCGCCCACACCAAGGTCGGTGTCATCGGTGTGAAGGTCTGGATCTGCCGTGGTGAGGTCTATGGCAAGCGCGACCTGGCTCCTAACTTTGCCAACAATGCCGGCGAGCGTCGCGGAGGCGGCGGTCGTGGAGGAGAGCGCGGCGAGCGTCGTGGTTTCCGCGGAGGCAAGAGAAACAACAATCGTTAAACCCGGTCACAACCAGTAACGTGAAGTGTGACTATAAAAAACGAAATTCAAAATGTTACAACCTAAAAGATTAAGATACCGCCGTCCTAGCGATGGGCATCCTCGCCAGTACAGCAAGCGTGGTAACCAGCTCGCCTTTGGTTCGTTCGGAATCAAGACTCTGGAGAGCAAGTGGATCACCGCTCGCCAAATCGAGGCAGCCCGTGTCGCTGTGACCCGTTACATGCAGCGCCAGGGTCAGATCTGGCTCCGCATTTTCCCCGACAAGCCCTACACCCGCAAGCCTGCCGATGTGCGCATGGGTAAAGGTAAAGGTGATGTTGCAGGTTATGTCGCTCCCGTTCATCCCGGCCGCATCCTCATTGAGGTCGACGGTGTGAGCTTCGATATCGCCAAGGAGGCGCTGCGCCTGGCTGCGCAGAAGCTGCCCGTGGCCACTAAGTTTGTCGTTCGCCGCGACTATGATCCCACTCAACTCGTTTAATATTTGACCAGATTATGAAAAAGGAAAATATCAAGGAACTGACCGATAAGGAATTGCAGGATCGCCTCGACCAGGTCGAGAAGGAATACGTCCAGGAGAAGATCCAGCACACGATTTCCCCGCTCGATAATCCGGCCAAGATTACGCTTGACAGGAAACTCATCGCGCGCATCAAGACTGAAATCCGCGAACGTGAACTCAAGAACAAATAATCCCAACAACTACGACAATGGAAGAAAAACGTAATTTAAGAAAAGAGAGAATTGGGGTTGTTTCCAGCAACAAGGGTGACAAGACCATCACTGTGACCATCAAGTGGAAGGAGAAACACCCAATCTATGGCAAGTTTGTCAACAAGACAAAGAAGTACCACGCTCATGACGAGAACAACGAGTGCAACGTTGGCGACACCGTTCGCCTGATGGAGACCCGCCCGTTGAGCAAGACCAAGAGGTGGAGATTAGTTGAAATCATCGAAAAAGCGAAGTAATTATTTATTATGATACAGACTGAAAGTAGATTGACAGTTGCCGACAACAGCGGCGCAAAGGAAGTCCTGTGCATCAAGGTGCTGGGCGGTTCCGGTCGTCGTTACGCTTCGGTGGGTGACATCATCGTTGTCACCGTCAAGAAGGCTATCCCCGCTTCCGAGGTGAAGAAGGGTACCGTTTCTAAGGCTGTCGTTGTTCGCACCAGCAAGGAGATCCGCCGTCAGGACGGTTCCTACATCCGCTTCGACGACAATGCCTGTGTATTGCTCACTAATACCGGCGAGCTGCGCGGAACGCGCATCTTTGGCCCCGTAGCCCGCGAGCTGCGTGCCACCAACATGAAGATCGTTTCGCTCGCTCCCGAGGTTCTTTAATCAATCGTTAATTATAGCATAATCAATATATGGCTAAGTTAAAAATCAAGAAGGGTGACACCGTCTATGTTCTCGCTGGTGACGACAAGGGTAAGACCGGTCGCGTGCTGAACATCCTGCCCGAGCAGGGCAAGGCCATCGTGGAGGGTGTCAACATCGTGTCCAAGAGCACGAAGCCCAATGCTAAGGCCCCTCAGGGCGGCATTATCAAGATGGAAGCCCCCATCCACCTGAGCAACCTGGCCGTGGTTGACCCCAAGAGCGGCCGCGACCCCAAGCCCACCCGCGTAGGCTTCAGGAAGGATGAGAATGGCAAAACTGTTCGTTATTCTAAAAAATCAGGAGAGGAGATTAAGTAATGAGTACCACGCTGAAGAAACAATATGACGAGAAGATTGCTCCCGCTTT
>CAZVMM010000085.1:0-7183 GCA_964628205.1 uncultured Muribaculaceae bacterium | reverse complement strand
TCGGTTCTGGTAGTGCCAATGTGTTGTGGATAGAGCAGTTATCTATGTAATAGATAAAAAGTTAATAAAAATATGGCGCAAAAGGCCCGAAAATGGGGAAATTTTTCTATATTTGCACCCAATTATAGACATAAACCAATAAACTCCAAAACATAAACATTATGAACAAACAAATCACATTGCAACAGGCCGTCGAGAAGGTTCATGACGGCATGACAATCATGTTTGGCGGTTTTCTGGGCAACGGCAGTGCCACTCAGATCATTGACGCCATCGTCGAGAAAGGTGTAAAAGACCTCACAATCATCGCTAACGACACCGCGTATGACGAGGTGGCTCATGGCAAATTGGTTACCAACCATCAGGTTAAGAAGGCTATCGTCAGCCACACTGGTACCAACAAGCAGACCGCATTACAGAAGAACGAGGGCACGCTTATCGTGGAGTACGTCCCCCAAGGTACGCTGGCCGAGCGCATCCGTGCCGCTGGTGCTGGCCTGGGTGGCGTTCTGACCCCCACGGGCCTGGGTACTATCATGGCCGATGGCAAGGAAATCATCAAGGTTGACGGCAAGGACTACCTGCTGGAGAAGCCCCTCAGGGCCGATATCGCCTTCCTGCGTGCCAACATCGTTGACGAGTTTGGTAACATGGTCTTCCTGGGCACGACCAACAACTTCAACCCGCTGATGGCCACGGCTGCCGACTACGTAGTCGTTGAGGCTGAGAAGCTGGTTCCCGTTGGTGAGATTGCTCCTGAGCACGTTCACGCTTCGGGCATCTATGTTGACGGCATCTATGTTGAACAGTAGGCTTTAGTTTTTAGCTATTTACATTTACAGAAAAAAACTTAAATCAATGGAATATAAGACAATGATCAGACTGCGCATGAGCGCAAAGGATGCCCACTATGGCGGCAACCTGGTTGATGGAGCACACATGGTTCACCTGTTTGGCGATGTGGCCACGGAGTTGCTGATTATGCGCGATGGCGATGAGGGCCTGTTCTGCGCCTATGACAACATCGAGTTCCTGGCTCCCGTCTATGCTGGTGACTTTATCGAGGCCGAGGGTCGGATCGACCGTGAGGGCAACACGTCACGCCACATGGTGTTTGAGGCCCGTAAGGTGGCTCAAGCGCGTCCTGACATCTCGGCATCGGCTGCCGATATCCTGGATGAGCCCGTGGTTGTGTGCCGCGCCTCAGGCACCTGCGTTACTCCGAAAGATTGCCAGAGGAAGAAATGAGGTTTTAGGCTTTAGGCTTTTATAAATCAAAAATCAAAAATTGACAACTCACAACAATGGATAAACTGATTATCACTGCCGCAATCTGTGGCGCTGAGGTTACAAAGGAGCAGAATCCCAATGTGCCCTATACTGTAGAAGAAATCGTTCGTGAGGCAAAATCGGCCGTTGATGCCGGCGCTGCTATCGTGCACCTGCACGTGCGCTGGGACGATGGCACCCCCACTCAAGACCGTGCCCGCTTCCAGGAGTGCGAAGAGGCCATCCTGAAGGTGTGCCCCAACGTTATCCTGATTCCGTCGACAGGTGGTGCCGTGGGCATGACCCCCGACGAGCGTCTGCAGTCGACCGACACGACCCCGCTGCCCGAGATGGCTACCCTGGACTGCGGCACGTGCAACTTTGGCGACGAGATATTTGACAACACGATGCCGACGATGCGTGCCTTTGGCAAGCGGATGATGGAGCGCGGCATCAAGCCTGAGTATGAGTGCTTCGAGATGGGGCATCTGGACACTATTCTGACCATGGCCCGCAAGGGAGAGGTTCCCGGCAACCCCATGCAGTTCAACTTTGTGCTGGGCGTTCCCGGTTGCACCCCCGCAACCGTTGCCAACCTGTGCTGGCTTGTGAACGGTATTCCCGCCGGCTCCACCTGGACCGTGACTGGTGTTGGCCGTCACGCCTTCCCGATGGCCGCTGCCGCTATTGCCATGGGCGGTAACGTGCGAGTGGGCTTTGAGGACAACCTGTACCTGTCAAAGGGTGTGCTCGCCAAGAGCAATGGCGAACTCGTGGAGAAGGTCGTTCGTCTGGCCAAGGAGCTGGGCCGTCCCATCGCCACCAGCGACGAGGCACGTGAGATCCTCGGCCTGCCCAAGCGTAACTAGGCTTTAGCTGTTATGCTTTTGGGACTTTTTTTAGAAAACAATAAAATAACAATAATCGTTTAACACTTAAACATTTTTTTTACAATGCAGAAACACGGAAACAGATTCGGTACGCACCGAGTAATCGAGCCTAAGGGCATTCTTCCCCAGCCCGCCAACAAGCTGGACAACAACATGGACGAGATCTACGATAACGAGATCCTGATCGATGTGCAGACCCTGAATATCGACTCCGCATCGTTCACCGACATCCACAACTATGCTAAGCAGCAGGCCAAGGACCCCAACAATGAGGCCGAGGTTATGGAGGAGATCAAGAAGGAGATGCTCCTGAACGTTGAGCTTCAGGGTAAGCACCGCAACCGCCGCACGGGTTCTGGTGGTATGTTGCTGGGTAAGGTTGAGAAGATCGGTGACGCGCTGAAGGGCAAGATCGACCTCAAGGAGGGCGACCGCATCGCCACCCTCGTGTCGCTGTCGCTGACTCCGCTGCGCATCGATGAGATCATGGATATCCGTGCCGACGTTGACCAGGTGGACATCAAGGGTAAGGCTATCCTGTTCGAGAGCGGCATCTATGCCAAGATTCCCGATGACATGCCCGAGAAGCTCGCTCTGAGTGCACTCGACGTTGCTGGCGCTCCCGCCCAGACAGCCAAGCTGTGCCAGTATGGCCAGAACGTGGTTATCCTGGGTGCCGGCGGCAAGAGCGGCATGCTGTGCTGCTACGAGGCCAAGAAGCGCGTAGGCGTTACCGGTAAGGTTATCGGCCTGGCCAACAGCCCCAAGTCGACCCAGCGCATCAAGGACCTCGGCTTCTGTGACGTGGTCGAGAGCGTTGCCGGCATGACTCCCGTTGAGGTTTACGAGCTGGTTTACAAGCTGACCGACGGCAAGATGGCCGACACCACCATCAACTGCGTGAACGTGCCCGATTGCGAGATGACCGCAGTGCTGTGCACAAAGGACGATGGCGTGGTATACTTCTTCTCGATGGCCACCAGCTTCACCAAGGCTGCCCTGGGTGCTGAAGGCATCGGTGCCGACGTGAACATGATTATCGGTAACGGCTACACCAAGGGCCATGCCGACTTCACCCTTCAGGAGCTGCGCGAATGCCCCGAGCTGCGCAAGATTTTCGAGGAACTTTACGCATAAAAAAAACAACGCAGTTGACTGCAGTGGCGTGCCCTGTCGCGCCACGTGCAGTCAACATCTTAAACAAAACATATGGTAGAATCAAGAAGAAAACAACTCTTTCCCGATGTTACCGACGAGCAGTGGAATGACTGGAAGTGGCAGGTGAAGAACCGCATCGAGACCCTTGAGGAGCTCAAGAAATACGTGAGCCTCACCGAAGAGGAAGAGGAGGGCGTAAGGCAGACGCTGAAGACGCTGCGCATGGCCATCACCCCGTATTACCTGAGCCTCATCAATCCCGATGATCCTCACGACCCCATCCGTCGCCAGTGCATCCCCACGGCTCTGGAGACCCATCAGGCCTCGGCCGACCTGCTCGATCCTCTGCACGAGGACGAGGATTCTCCCACGCCGGGCTTGACGCACCGTTATCCTGACCGCGTGTTGTTCCTGATTACCGACATGTGCTCGATGTATTGCCGTCACTGCACCCGTCGCCGCTTTGCCGGCCAGACGGATAACGAGTGTGGCATCGACCGCATCGAGAAGGCGCTGGAGTACATCCGCAACACGCCTACCGTCCGTGACGTGCTGCTGTCGGGTGGCGACGCCCTGATGGTGAGCGACAAGCGACTGGAGTACATCATCTCGGAGCTGAGGAAGATACCTCATGTGGAGATCGTGCGTCTGGGTACCCGCACCCCCGTGGTTTGCCCGCAGCGCATCACCCCCGAGTTGTGTAACATGCTCAAGAAGTATCATCCCATCTGGATCAATACCCACTTCAACCACCCCAACGAGGTGACTCCCGAGTCGAGCCGTGCGTGCGAGATGCTGGCCGATGCCGGTATCCCCCTGGGCAACCAGAGCGTGCTGCTTCGCGGTGTTAACGACTGCGTCCATGTGATGAAGAAACTCGTGCAGGAGATCGTCAAGATCCGCGTGCGTCCGTACTACATCTACCAGTGCGACCTGTCGATGGGTCTGGAGCACTTCCGCACCCCCGTGAGCAAGGGCATCGAGATCATCGAGGGCCTGCGTGGTCACACGAGTGGTTATTGCGTGCCCACCTTTGTGGTTGACGCTCCCGGTGGTGGCGGCAAGACTCCCGTCATGCCCCAGTACGTCATCTCACAGGCACCCGGCAAGGTCGTTCTGCGCAACTTCGAGGGCGTAATCACGACCTACACCGAGCCCACCGAGTACCACAGCGAGTGTAACTGTCCTGAGTGCCAGGCCGCCCGCAAGCGCGAGCAAGTGGCAGCCGACAAGGCTGTTGACGGTGTTATCTCGCTGCTCGAGGGAGAGCGCATGAACATCGAGCCCAAGGCGCTGAAGCGTCATGAGCGCAACGAGGTCCGTAACAAGAACTGATGAGAGATTTATCCGCTGGCCAGTGGAGATGGCAAGTGCGTCTCCACTGACTATCGGATAGCTTTAGCTTGGAAGTGCTCCCGTTTATCGACGAAATATTGCGTTACGATAGCCTGTCTATCGTTGGCTTGGAGAAGAATACAGGCAAGACCGAGTGCCTGAAGTATGTGCTCGAACGCCTGCCTGTCCAGGACAAGCGCATAGCCGTGACATCGATCGGCATCGATGGCGAGACGGTGGACCAGGTGACACGCACCCAAAAACCCGAAATTGCCCTTCGTGAGGGCATGTATTTCGGCACCAGTGAGATGCACTACCGCCAGCGCAGGCTGGTGTCGGAGCTCATCGACGTGAGCGACGAGAACACATCGCTGGGTCGCGTGGTAACTGCTCGAGCGCTGACGGGAGGCAAAATCCTGCTCTCAGGACCGTCATCGGCCAGTGGGTTGAGGCGCTGGATGGGTGAGATGCGTCGTCATGACATCGACCTGGTGATTATCGACGGTGCTTTGTCTCGCATGAGTTCGGCCTCCCCGGCCGTGAGCCAGTCGATGATACTGGCGACCGGAGCCGCTTACTCAGTTAGCATGAGCACCCTGGTAAGCAAGACAGCCCACGTTGTGGACCTGGTCAACCTGGAACTGACCAGCGAAGCCAATATCCTGAAGCTGATGCCGCTCGACAAAGGCGTGTGGTTCATCGACAAGGAAGGTGCCCTGCACGGGCTTGATGCCGTGACATCGCTCTCTCGCGACATCCACTTTGAGGGGATGGCCGATTGCGCCACCCTGTATGTGGCGGGTGCGTTGGTCGATGGCTTCCTGGAGAAAGTGAGAAAGAACAAGAGCCTCAAGCAAGTGGAGCTGGTGGTTCGCGACTTTACCAAAATCTTTGTGTCGCCCCAGCAGTTCAGACTATTTATCAAGTCGGGAGGACGCCTGACGGTGCTGCAGCGCAGCAAGCTCATCGCCGTGACCGTGAACCCGACGTCGCCCAGCGGATATGTCCTGGACTCGGACACCCTGTGCGGCAAGTTAAGTGAAGCCATCCAGCTTCCCGTGTATGACCTGTTAAAGAACAACCATTAGCGTGCAACTGAAGAATGTCATAGAATCGCCCTGCGGGCTGCGGTTTATGCTCGATGAACTGGAATTGCAGTCGAGCTTTTCGCGTCGCTGGCTCCTCGACTCCCCGATGATGACCGGGGTCGAGGAAATTGCCGCATCCTATGCAACGCTGCGCCGCTTTGTCGAGTTCACCGAGCAGGTCGATAAAACCTATCTGGATACCCTGCTGTTCAAGCTGCAGGGGCTGAAGGACATCCGCACCACCATCCGCAACCTGTCGCACCATAGCGTACTTGACGACATCGAACTCTTTGAGGTCAAGCACCTGGCTATCCTCGCCGGCGATGTGCAGAAGCTGCTCGTGCAGCATGGCATGGACGGTGTGGTGGCAATACCAGCCCTCGACGAGGTCATCAGCATCCTGGACCCCGACGGGATGAAGATTGCCACATTTTATATATATGACTCCTACTGCGCGGAACTCAAGGACCTGCGCGTGATGATGCGCCAGCATCCCGAGCAACAGGATGAACTGCTGCTGCAGGCCGGAGAACTCGAGGAGGGCGTGAGACGCGACCTGAGCGACCGCTTGTCGCCCTTTGCCTCATCGATCGAGCAGTCGCTGCTCTCCCTTGCCCAGCTCGATGTCATGCTGGCCAAGGCGATGCAGCTGCGCCGGATGTCACTGACACTTCCCCTCATCTCCACCGATGGAACCAGCCACTATCACGCGATGTTCCATCCGCAGGTCAAGGCCGCACTTGGCAGCCGGGGACACTCTTTCCAGCCCGTGGACATTACCTACGGCTTGAGTCCCACCCTCATCACGGGTGCCAATATGGGCGGCAAGACCGTGGTGCTGAAGACGCTGACCCTATGCCAGCTACTTTTCCAATTCGGATTTGGCATTCCTGCCGAAAGTGCGCGGATTGCCGTTAAAGACGAGATATACTTCTGTATCGGAGACGAACAGTCGCTCGAGAAAGGGCTGTCATCGTTTGCCGCCGAGATGAATAACATCGATGCCGTGATCAAGGCATCACGCAAGAACAAGAAACTACTGGCGTTGATTGATGAGCCAGCCCGCACCACCAATCCCACCGAGGGTGCTGCCCTGGTGTGGTCGCTGCTGCGCGTGCTCTCAGGCAAGGATATGAGCCTGGTCATGACAACGCACTATGATATAGAGCCGGGAAGCGCCCGTTGCCTGAGGGTAAAGGGCTTTGAGGACGGCAAGATGGACTATCGGCTGATAGAAGTCCAAGACGGAGAGGTGCCCCATGAGGCACTGAATATCGCCCAGAGTCTGGGCATCGACAGCGAGTGGCTCGACCTTGCCCGCCAGCAACTGGAACGTTCGCTGCCCTCAGAGACGAAGCACAAACATTGATACTATATACTATAATACACTATGCAAAAGAGCAAGTTAGGACTAGATTTTGAAAAAGTTGAGTACGCCAGAGG
>CAZVMM010000084.1:0-7345 GCA_964628205.1 uncultured Muribaculaceae bacterium | reverse complement strand
GGGCGTGTGAGTTCGACTCTCATCTTGGACACCTTTTTCGAGCGGAAGTCGTTGATTTTCAACGACTTCCGCTTTTATATCCCCTCCCCCCCCCCAAAAAAATCACACTCACCTTTATCAAGTCCAAAACACAAGACCATTCTTTGACCGCAGCAGCCGGCTGTGTGACTCTCGGCGCGGACAGTGAGCCTGACCAGGCACTCTCCAGCCGATAAGTCAGTCATTCGGAGCGGACGCAGACGGAGCGGAACGGCCCATCGCCATCGGGGTTCGTGGGTGGGCATTTCACCTTTGGCGTAATTCAAAACGAGTTGTTTGGAGTTCTACATATTTGGGAGTTTTCCTCCATTATCAAATGGATTCGCAGCATGCAAACCAAAGGATACACCGATGACAATCGCACAAATGATTTGACCATAATCATTATGCGATAAAGTGAAGGTCACACCTAAGACAAATCCTACGATAAGGGCTAGTAACGTGATTCTATTCCACCACTTGTAACACTTGTCAGAGTATTCTTCGTATTCGTCATCTTCTTTCATCTTTTGCATGATTTTGTGCCTGCAAATATAAGCAATCACTTAAAATCCTGCAATGATTGTGCCAATGATTATCTAGAATCGCACTGTTGCCATGAGCGCGAACGTAGCGAGACCTGATGCGTCAGCGACGAAACGAGCCGTGATATTATTTAAGTGAATGATTATTGTTTTCTGGTTGCAAAAGTACAACTGTCCAGCCAGGCACACTTTTCTATTTAGCTCAAAGAATATTGTTTTTCAGTCCATGTTTACTTCCGCTGGCGAAGCAACACACTCGCTTTCTTTGTCACATTTCTACTCTTTTCACTTTGAAGGTCTAGTACAATTGGGAAAGTTATTTCTTAGGAAAAATGTACGAGCAGCATGTTTATTCTTTAGAAAAAGTGTAACTTCGTGGCAATTATTCCTTCGAAAAAAATGACAGGACATGAAGATAAACATCAGACAAGCAAGCAAGGAGCAGGCCCCGGAGATTGCCCGCATGATCATGCTGGCCATGACGGACGACTGCTGCCTGAGTTTCTGTGGCGAGGGCTATGGGCTGGATGACTTTTACAAAATGATGACCCTGCTGGTAGAGCGGGAGGATTCGCAATACAGTTACAAGAACACCTGTGTGGCCCTGGACGGTGACAAGGTGGTCGGCATCTCGGTCAGCTATGATGGCTCAAGGCTGCACGAGCTTCGCCGTCCGTTCCTCGAATTGGCCTTGGAACTCATCGGTAGGGATCATTCCGGCATGAATGATGAAACGCAGCCCGGAGAACTCTATCTTGACTCGCTGGCAGTGCTGCCTGAATATCGCCGACAGGGAATTGCAAGGCGCCTGATACGCGTCACCAAAGAACGCGCCGACCAAATGGGCCTGCCTGGCCTTGGGCTACTGGTTGATAAAGGCAATCCCGTTGGTGAAGCACTTTATGCATCAATCGGTTTTCGATATGTAAACGACAACCACTGGGGCGGTCATGACATGAAGCACCTGGTGCTATAAAGGAAAGAAGATCATGTAAAAACCCGTCAAGAGGGCGCCAGCTAGTTTACGACAGCTCCAGCCGATAGGTCAGTCATTCGGAGCGGACGCAGACGGAGCGGAACGGCCCATCGCCATCGGGGCTCGCTGGGTAGGGCATTTTTTCGCAGGAAATAATTACTTTATTACAGTTTTTATATTACTTTTGTGGTGAATAATTCAAATTCTAATCAAATTATTGAAATATGAAGACAGTTAAAACAAAGAAAGAATTAATTGAAGCCATTAAGAATGGCGAAAAAGAAGTCTATGTTGACTCAAAAAGACTGTTTTTAGCGTGTAGGATGGCAGAAAGATATGGTGGCTCTCCATCTGATCTTACCACCAAAAGCCCAAAGGTGTTGGCATTCGAGATGGGTCTATCTGAGACTGTTGCAATCGTTTTAATTCTTTCTGCACTAATTCTAGCAATAGCTATTATTACTGTATTAGCAGAATATGAAGTAGTAATTGAAACGGAAGCAGATCCCAAAACAGGCAAACTGAAAGGAAGAGTTATTTTAAGAAAGAAGCTTAGATAATAGAGAAAACTTACAATAAACTCACAGATTATTGGAATATTTAAATGAAATAATAAACAAGCGGCCCGCAAAATGGGTCGCTTGCTCAATTGGATTACTTATTGTTTCATGTTGCTCCATAACTAAGTTTTATTCATACTATTTTTCCTAGGGGCACCTCGTTGCGAAACGGGATGCTTTTTAAATGGCTACTGGGCAAAAGGAACCGAGCGAAGCGAGTTTCCCATTGCCCAATCGACTATTTTCTCAAATAATGTTTTCCCGTGAGAGCGAGCGTAGCGAGAACGCTGGGCTTGATTGAGGAGCGTGTATCAAATCGAACGCAGCGAGACCTGATGCGTCAACGACAAGGCGAGCCGTGCGTGTGAGGTCTCGACGCGGAATGCGGAGATCAGGGCTGTGAGTTGTGAAATGTCGATCATAAATCAAAGTAGTTTTGCGATTCTACTTCGCAAAACTACTTTGATTGAACGTTGTGATAAAAGTCACCAGTATTTTCATGGAAAAGACCACAAAATGTTGTTTTATTTATTAAATATGTGTAATTTTGCGACAATTCATTGCGCTCATTGTGTTAATACAAAGCAATGATGACATAATTGTGATGCGTTTTTGCATTATCCTTTCACTGAAATTCGCCAAATTTTTAACCCAAAGGATAAGCAGTTACAAAACGCTCATGTGTGCCTATATCCATCCCCCAGTAGGAGGGAGCAGTATATCGGCATCGCGTGGGGGATACTGTTTATTTTGGGTTGGGCGTTTGGCGATGCCTCAGTGAAGATAAGCAGACAAGTCTCCACGCATTTCATTTGGTATGAACAGATTAGCCGCTGTCTTAGGGAGACTTAATGGCAACTTATTGATTGATATGGAGACATTAAAACGACCTCGAGAAAAGGTGATTATCGCTGTCTTTGGCCTTAGGAATAATGGGAAAAGTACAGCAATCATGGAACTGGTAAATCGATTTCCTTTTGAGCCCAACTACACTAGGATTCATCCCAAAGAGGAACTTTCAGAGTCATTGGTGGATATCGTCTGCAAGGGACAATTCACAAGCAAGCGAACTGGCAAGAAAGTGAGATTGGGAATTTGCAGTTATGGCGATAGTAAAACCCTTCTAGAAGAACATTTCCTACCACTAGTAATTGATGACAAGTGTGATGTGATCGTTGTTGCTTGCCATAACTTTAAAGAGATAGAGGGTAATACCTATAACTATATCACTGAAGTAGCACTCGACAACAATTACCGGTTACTTTCCACGTCTATCCTGCACGATGATGACATGCGGCGGAAAGAAACACCTTTTACGCCATTTCATGTGAATGATGTAAATGTAAATGAGATTTTTGCAGAGAATATGGTTAACTTAATCACATCAATATTATGAGAAGATTATTATTAAAAAAAATCCGCGCTTGTGCGATTTTGTTTATTTGTCTATTATCCTTTCTATCACCGTGCTTGTTAAAAGCTAGTTCTAGTTTCTATAATGGCATCTATATTGACATTAATAACAAGACTAAGATCACTTATAATAGCAATTTATCAGCATCCAATTATGAATATTATTCTTATAGTGGAATAGTTGATTTGTCATGCCTTGGCTCTGCAAATACAATTGATCATCATGCCTTTTATAAGTGTTCGGTGACAAATGTAAGGATCCCTAGTAATATTTCAACAATTGGTGGACTTGCCTTCTCAAATTGCAAGGATTTAAAAAGAGTTTTATTGGAATCACCTTCATGTACTTTTGAACCATATGATGTGAGCTCTAGTTATTGGCAAACAAGTTATAGATATCCTTTTGAGGGAACTAATTGCATTGTATATGTTCCGGAGGGAACTGGTGACTATTACCGATCACAAGAAATAGGTGGAACACTTACAATTATCGATGGTTTCACAGCGGCAGGTCATTCCTTTAGTGGCTCTGGAAGTGGCACAAAGGAAGATCCTTATTTAATTTTTAACCCCATACAACTTAATCAGATGCGTTATTTTCTTGAAGAAAAATATGTTCACTTTAAGTTGATGAATGATATCGATCTGACGGAATGGATAGAAGATAACAATCCTTATCAAGGTTGGCAACCTATTGGAACGCCATCATCTCCATTCATGGGCATTTTTGACGGTAACAACCATAAAATCACAGGACTTAGAATTAATCGTTCAACAAATGACAATGTCGGCTTCTTTGGCTATATGCTCTGGGCTGAGATTTCAAACCTTTCTATTTTGGGTAGTGAAGTCTTTGGAAATGAATATGTCGGAATATTAGCGGGTCAAGCTATCAGTTGCCAGATTGATAATTGTAAAGTTGGAGGTCAATTGACAGCTTGTGATAATAATTCTGGAGGTATTGCAGGTTGCGGTTCAGGTAATATTTCTGAAAGTATCAGCAATGTTGATAATTCTGGTAAAGATAATGTTGGAGGGTTCTTGGGGTCTTCATTTGATGGTCAAGGGTCAGAAATTCATTTTGACGGTTGTACTTTCGATGGTATGATAAATGGTATAAATAATATTGCCTCAGGATTAGGATATAGTGATCATAACCTATTAGTATCCAATTTCAGGTCGATGGGAAATGTGCAGTCCTGCGGTAATAACGTTGGTGGTATTATAGGTTACTCATGTGGAGGAATTATGGATGTCAATGATTCTTACTCACTATGTGACATCACCTGTAATGGCAATTTCGTTGGTGGTATTACCGGCTTTTGTCAAAGTTTTCATAAAAACACGAATACAACAGCCAATAATCTGATAACAAATTCTATTATAGACTGTTATTATAATGGTAGTATAAAAACAAATGGCGCTTATACAGGTGGTATCATTGGGTATTCCGACGATATAAAAACTTCTGCTTATCAAACTGGTGTTTCAGTAAGTCGATGTTATTCAAATGCTTTTTTAATTGGAGAGTCATATGTTGGCGGCATAGCAGGTTATACTAACGGAGGAATTATTACTTCTAATGTTTCAATCTGCAAATTAATAAGTGCAGCATCCAGTAGTGTTGGACGCATATATGGCAGTGATGAAATGAATAAGGTTACTATTGGTGAGAACGGCACTGCCAATGAAAATTTGGGTCTTGCTACGGCAAACGTATTATTAAATGGAGCATCACTAGATTTGCCTGATGGCTTAAAACATGGAACCAATGTAGGCAATGCCACACTAAAATACTGGGCCACTTATCAAGGTT
This sequence comes from uncultured Muribaculaceae bacterium, assembly GCA_964628205.1. Lineage (GTDB taxonomy): Bacteria > Bacteroidota > Bacteroidia > Bacteroidales > Muribaculaceae > Sodaliphilus. The sequence goes on along the minus strand of CAZVMM010000084.1, from coordinate 2,017 downwards.
TGGGGTGGGTTTTCGAAGATTGGTCTATTGTTGAGACAGAAAGCTATCCCTATAAACCTGTCCAATGCGCTCCGCCAGTTATAACAAGCATCCTTGAGGCAAGAGCTACTGAGGTGTCTGGTAACAGCATTGATGGTGGAACGGTTACTGTTATAACTAGTGATAAGGAATATACTACGATGTCCTCTGACCACCTATGGAATGTTCAAGTTGATCCATTGCAAGCTGGCTCGATTGTGAAAGCTCAAGCAGATACTGAGGACAAACAGCCTTCATATTTTGAATTAAAGACAGTTGGCTTTGGAGGTAGCGGAACGGAAGATGACCCTTATAGTATCTATACCGCCGAAGATCTGCAAAGCATTAATAGTTACAAATATTATAGGCTCATGGCCGACATTGACTTGACTGAATGGATTAATGAAAATAATCCATCAAGTGGCTGGATACCTATCGGTGCATCAGGCAATGCGACAATGAAACAACTGGATGGCAATGGCCACAAGATTACAGGTTTATGGTGCGATAACAACCTGGAAAACTGTGGATTGTTTGCTACTACATATAATGCCACAATCCGTGACCTATCTCTTTATATTGCCGAAGGGAAAAAAGTGAAAGGTGGCACGAATACTGGCGCTCTTATTGGATATGCTGAGGCCACTGAATTAGATAGCATCACAGTATATGGCAATGTTGAAGGTGGTAAGAATGTCGGAGGAATTGTTGGATATGGCAACTATGATTCAAATGATCGTGATTTCTCTATGATAAAATCTTCGATGTATGGTGATGTGGCTGGCGATTATTATGTGGGAGGACTGGTCGGTCAATCTGCAGGAACACTCCAGGAGTGCTTCTCGCAGGGAATCGTAACAGGTAATGGAACGAATTGCTATGTTGGCGGCATCGTGGGTTATAATAGATATCGTGTAGAGAACTGTTATAGCAATGCTGCTGTCAATGCAGGGACTTCTTCTAGTAATAGCCAAAATCAGTATGCAGGTGGTATAGTAGGAGATAACTCTCACACAATTCTCCATTGCTATGCTACCGGTGATATATTTGCTGGCAGATGTGCAGCAGGAATTGCGGGCTATAATACGTCAGCTGCCGCAAGTGTTTATCAATGCTATGCCATGAATAAAATAATCAATGTCGCAAGTTCCAGTGGAATCGCTATGCGTGTGATTGGAGGCATCAGAAATGGAGCATCAGCACCTGAAGCGAATAATTATGCTTTGAAAACAATGGTTGTTAGTGTGAATAATATTCCGCAAACCATCTATGATGACTTACTGCATGGCCAGAGTTTGACAGAAGGAACTTTAAGAAAAGAAGTTACCTACCGTGATAACGGTTGGGATATGGTTCACATTTGGGGCATTATTGAAAATGAATCGTATCCTTACTTGAGATCTGTAAATTCACAGGGAGAACAAACAGATATTGTGCGGGGTGATGTTAACTGTGACAGTAGTGTTAATATCAGCGATGTGACCGCTTTGATTGACTATTTGTTGAGCGGGAATACAGACCACGTTACATTAGAATCAGCTGACATTGATCAAAATGGCAGTGTTAATATTAGTGATGTATCATTTTTAATTGATTATCTATTGAGAGGCCAATGGAATGAGACAATTGGCATATAAGCTTTACTTTACATCTTATTCCTTTTAGGCAGGCCACGCGTGAGCGTAGCCTGCCTAAAAACACTTAATAAATGCAATAAACTAATAATGATTATCAGTGATTTTGTTTAAAATCTTTCGACAAAACCGATGATAGGATGCCACAAAATTCCCTGCCTAAATTCTCTTCAAAGAACTTACGCAAATTCATGACAGAAGCGTAGTATTTGCTGGAGAACGGACAGACGGCCCGATAAGGCACACTCGGTAACGGAGTGATCCCAACACGGCGGTAACGGCGGCATCGCCATCGGTGAGCGGTAGGAACAGGTTCTTACTGCTCCGTCAGTTGCTTGCACTTACCGACGGGTGGTTCGGTCAAT
>CAZVMM010000083.1:0-7363 GCA_964628205.1 uncultured Muribaculaceae bacterium | reverse complement strand
AAATACCGATATCCGAGTATGATGGAGGAACAAGGCTGAGACAAACCCTGATCGATTTTTACTCGGATATGGTTGAATTGTATGAGAGAGGGTGATATTGGTTACTGTTCCCATTGCCCGGCACGAGTCTAACGAACACAATCTATTTGTCGCCGCACATAGTAGCCGCAAGGGCAAAAAAAAGGAGCGACCCCTCGCCGCTCCGCACCTAGTATTCTCCTCAAAACTCTAACTCAATTGACGTTTCTCTTCTTATAGTCCTCCGTTTTAGAAATTAATAATACCGTTGGAAATATCACACTAACATCCTGAAACAATATGATTAATCGTTATACACTTGGTTGCCATCACGGCAGATTGTCTTTGACCGTAGTAGCGAACAGGGCGCTCTGGGTGGTCATTGGCGTGAGCAACACCGGCCAATAGAAGGGAGTATCCCTCCAGCCATTGGCTTGTTTGCCCTCTTGGCGAATCAGCATCACCACAGGCTTGTCGATGGCCTTGGCGCGTGCAGGAACAAGATCACTAGTTCCATTGTCGGGAGCATTGGTGAAGACGCCGTTTTGCTTGGTACGGCTGGCATTACGGCCAGTGCGCCTCGCAACCCATACCTTACCACCTGACGCCTTGCAGCAGTGCTTGAGCAGTGCCATCTGTGCTTCGGGCTCGAGCCTGTAGTCGGTGTTCTTGTGCAGGGGACCATACACATAGGTTGACTTGATCTTCTCAAGAATGCCGATTACGTCATCAACCTTCATCTCGAAGAAGCCGTTGGCATCGGGTGACCCGGCTTTGAAGGCCGCATCAAGTTGAGCGTCGATGTCCCTGACGGTCTTGCCTATCGTGCGCGCGCCGCCGGTCTGGATACCTCTTGGGAAGTAGCGTGTCTGCTCCTTTACCGCAATGATGTCCGAAACCATGACTTTACTCCCGGCACAGGGACGCATATTGCTGTTGGTCCCAAGAATCTGGACGGGACTGCTGTTGGCCAGCTGCTCCCTCAGGTACTCATCGAGGCCATAGATGGTTTTGAGTCGGCAGTAGATGAGAGGGGGCGTATAGAAGCGAGTGACCGCCATATCCTCAAGGGGACGTGCACCGAACATGCGCTGGTGCTGGCTGACGGTGTCCTGCTGGAACGTCTTGGGCGAGCGACCGTAGATGAAGCTTATCAGGTTTTTGATGGTGATGCCGCGATCAAGGATGTTACCACCCACGAATATGTTGACGGCAGCATCGAGCTTGAGTTCTCCGGTGCCCGGGTCAAGCAATGCGTTCACGTCGTTGTCGCTGTTGACCACTCTTACGCAATAGTTGCCATTAGCGAAGATTGCACTCACCTCATTGAGCACCGCCTTGAAAGTGGGGATGCGCACATTGATGAGTTTTTGGTTGCGGGCCTTCCTGTTGGATTCAACAAGGTTGTCGTAGACCAGTTTCATCAGTTGCTGCATCTTTTGGGGGAGTGATGTTCCCGTAAAGTGAACCGAGAAGTCATGCATAATGTCGTTCACGATATCAGCCTCTCCCTTGTGATAGGCCTTCTTAATCTGGGCGTGAATAACCATGCTTGACCTGAAGTCCATACCACAAGCACGCTGCTGGATGCGACGGATAGCAGTGGCGGTCAAAGCCTGCACAATGGCAAACCTGATTTCTCCATCGTTGCCCTGACCGCCACTCAACAGGTTGATGGTATCTTGATCAATGGGGAGATGCAGGTTATTGTACATAGTATTGGGATCTTCAGAGTCAACGAAGTACTGCTTGCCGCCGATATACTGGTCATGCATGGGCACAATGCTGACAAATCGAGGGCGCAGACTCTTGATTGACTTGCCGTCCAGGATGAGCGAACCATCGGGCTGCAGGAACAGGTTGTAAGGCGTTGCCGTCACCAGCAATAGCCTATGATACTTCAACAGCTTGCGGAAATCGTTGATCTGCTCGCCGATTTTGGCCACATGGGTCACGCGTTTAGCTGCTTGGCCCTTCTTCGTAACCTTGATGGTCTTGTAGGAGCGTGATGCATAGTCGGCCTCATCGTCAACGATAAGCACCTTCTTGCCCTTCAAGAACCGGTAATCCTTGAACAGCTTGATCAGCGCCTTCATGTTGTTGTGCTCCTTTTTGCAAACGATGATGGTCTTGGTCTTGTTGACATTTGCCTCAACGAGACCGATCTTGCGCAACGCCATGATGTCATGGATCTCAACGGTAGCCCCTTGGGTGAGGTTATCGGACGGCTTGAAAGCCGCGAAGTCTTTCTCAAACCTGCTGCGCGTCTGTGACGCCAGGGCATTGGTTCCCTTGGTGAACAGCACGACGACATCAAAGCCACAGTCAAGGCACCTGGCAATGATGTACTCGTAGGTGTCGGTTTTGCCGCCTTGGACGTTTCCCAGCAACAGGCCGGGGTCTTCGGCGTGAGGTCCATTATCGAGTAACTGTCTGACAGTGTCATCGATACACTTGCGTTTATCGGCTGTTAACGGATACTTGGCGTTCGCCTGCAACGTGTTGTAAATTGTGTTTGCAGACTTTTTCACGCGAGCCGCCTTGGCCGACGGGGACGAGGTCCCAATACTCTTTCTACTATAACTTCTAGCCATATAAACTACTGTTATTGAAACAAATAAATCTTTTCATGTTCTCTTGATATTGTTGGGGTTGTCGGATGCGCGACGCGCCCGTGAATGATAAGCTCCGCATCGAGCTTGGTTTCGCCGCTACTTCTTGGACGGGCAGCGACCACCCGTTGTTGACGGCTCGAGGCAGTGTGGTAACTAGTAGCCAATTAGTATATCCAACAGTTCATCAGGCAGCGTATACGCATAATGATTCCAGTACTGGTATGGTACCTTAATGGCCTCTAACGAAGTGCAACCATCAAAAACATGGGTATCTTCATCCATATTGGTTAGGCCCTCGAAAGTGACAACCTGCAAGCTGCTGCATCCACTGAACGCATGTTTGGCGATGTTGTGAACTGATGCAGGGATGTTGATGCTTGTCAAACTACTGCATTCATAGAACGCACCTTCTGCGATGTCTTGAACCGATGCCGGGATAACGATGTCAGTTAAACTACTGCAACACCAGAATGTAGCATCATCGATGATATTAATCGAATTGGGCAGGTTCACTTTCTTCAGGCTATTGCAATACTTGAATGCCTGAGGTTCGATGTCAGTAACTGAATTTGGGATATCCAAATTGGTCAGCCCACAACTTTCGAATGCTGATTCTTCAATTCGGGTTACTGAGTTAGGAATACATAACTCCTTCAGCTCCCAGCAACCATAAAATGCCCAGAAATCGATGGATTCAACCGTATTCGAGATAATCACTTCCTGCAGCCTGAAGCATCCTTGGAAAGCCATAGAACTTATTCGATTAACTGATGCGTTAATGGTCGCTTTAATCAAATATTCACAACTATTGAACACATCCTTTCCCAAACTGGTAACCGATTTTGGAATCTCAACCTCGGGTAGGATAAGGCAGCCACAGAACGCCCCGTCACCAATGCTGGTCACCGAATCGGGGATATTCACCTTTGTCAGACGATGACAGCCACAGAATGATCCCTCACCAATGCTGGTCACTGAGTTGGGTATGCTAACGCTGTCCAAGTTGCGGCAGTGACCGAATGCATAGTCTCCAATGCTTATGACCGTGTTGGGAATGATCACTGAAGTGATGTTCTGATTATCAGAAAACTGCTTGGGAGCAATAGATTTATAAGCTTTTAAACGTAACTTCATAATTTATTCAAACGTATTATTTATAAAGAAGTGGCGCCGGAGGATAGGCGACGCCCAGGTGTAAGCTCCATATCAGCTACCGCTACTTTGGGTCTGGAGAGCGACCACCCGTTTGTGACGGCTCAAGGCCGTGGTAGAGCAGTTTTGTGTCTCCTTAATAAGCATCCGCAGGAGGGCGGTGCGCGGTATTGTGTTGCGGTGATCATAGCTTAGAACATGATGGACTTGGAAACTACAATACCGCTACCTTCGCTGGCAATCACAGCTGCTGCCTTGGCTACCTTGAGAATGCTGCTCTTGAAGTAGATTGAGCCCACACCACATGAGCGCACAACATCAATCATCTGGTGACTCATGTTGGAAACCTCATCATCCGTGAGAACATGCCTGTTTGGGCCGCTCTCAAGACCCACAAGAAACATATCGCAATAGCCAGCCGCTGCCTTAACCATGTCGAGCGAGGTCTGCTGGTCAATAACAGGCTCAATCGAGGCAAAGGTCTTGATGCCCATAGAGTGGATGCTCTTCATCGCTGCCACACGATCAGCATTGGGAGAAGCGCCAGTCTCAAGTTCATCGTGACCAGTAAGCGTGAAGCCTACTGCAAGAAGGCCCGTGCTTGCGCCCTTAGCGAGAAGCTCTTGACCCTCGGTAGTGTTCACCCAGCTCGTGAACTTGGTCAGCATCTTCACAGGTACACCGGCGTCAATGATAAGGTCGAAGGCCTGCTTGAATAGCGGGAAGGTAGCCTCTTGACCGGGATCGCTAGTGAACGTGGCGAACACACCATCAGCGGCTACAAGTTCATTCTTGTGGTTAACAAGATCGTTTGCAACACGAGTCAGAGCAGCAGCCTCATCCTTGTATTTCTTCAGTAACACAGGGGTGTCGCCTCCAATGGACTTGCTGATGATACCGTGTTCACGATAACAATAAATGCAACTCCCACTGCACCCTTTATAAAGGTTGAGCCCATAGCCTTGAGCGGCATACTCTCCAGCGGGGCCCTTGGGCTGATAGAATGCGGTCCAAGAAACGCTCCCAGGAGTATTACCGTTAGTGTCACGGTTAATCTCAAGCGTTGCCAGCTTACTGTACTTGGCTTCCAATTCGCTGCTGGTGTAGATTTTGCTCGGGTCAATACCCTTGGAAATAGCACTTGCAGCAGGTACAGGAGTAACTACATTACTGATCTCCTCGTTCTCACCCTGAGGAGTGGGTGCCTGAGCTACAACTACGCCCTGCTCAGTTCCGGGCTGTACCTCGGTCTCCTCCTGGGAGAGTTCGGCCGTTTTGGTTGATTCACTTCTCATAGATTACTCTATTTTAAGTTCAGTGGTTCCCTTGTCGCTAGTGGCGGAATAGTCCGGTGACTTGGCCTGGGGCGAACCCTGGTAGGGATCTTCCAAACCTGCGCCAGCCACACCACCGGCATGACTGGTAAATAATCCCAAAAATAACTTCTTCATTTTCAAACTTTTAATTAAATATAATATATCATTTCTTTATAGTCTAATGCTGCCGCCCTATTTAGAACCGGCGGGCGGCCGTGCCGGGAGAACAACTCGAGCTCGTGAGGTCGGTGCCAAGGTCGAGCCTTGTCAGTTTAGGAGTGCTTATCGGTTGTTCCACCTAAGCCCATCGCAGTTCTTTAGCTGCTCAAGGACAAGATCATAATCGAACAAGAGCACTCTACCGGCGCGGATCACAGCAGGAGGCTTGATCGTTGAGTCGAGCCATCTGCTCACTGTAGATACAGATACGCTCAATTCTCTGGCGAGTTCCTTCTTCCCGTGCAGTATCTTCCTCTCTTTGGCCTGCTCGGTTGAAGGCTTCCCGGCTACAGCGGCATCAATAGTGTCGCGGATCAGGCTCGCGATTTCTTCGCCGGTCATGTCAACTACTCGTTTACCGAGCAAGTTGGCGTCAGTTGTATTTCTAGAAGTCTTCATCGGCCATACATGCAGCAACAATTTTGCCTTCGTGCCAAGGGGAAATAGGGGAGTGCACTTTTTTGGTTGGATTGGTTTAATTCGCTGGATATCAAGCAAAAAAGTTAATAGGGGATAAAGGGTCCCAAAAAAATGAAGAAAACTGACTGACACCTGCCACTTTGTCTTTTGTCAGGTTGTACAGGTTGTCATGCATTAGTGGGAGTGATACTGATGTGTGAACTATGTTTGCTAGTACTAAGTTATATCGCTGGTATCGTTGCGGCCCTGCGGCACTCTGTGGGCGACATGCAATGGCGTGAACGGGCGTCTTAGTGACCGGTCTGAACGGCAACACCATCTTCTTGCCCACCTCCGGCTGCCGCTGGGGTAGGGCGCTCGAAACGGGTTCGTACGGCTTCTATTGGTCGCGCACGCTCCACACGGTCAACTCCAACGACGCGTGCTACCGGGACTTCGACTCGGGGGAGCGTACTGGAGCAGTTGCGACCGCTACACGGGTTAGCCGTTCGTGCTGTGCGCATCTTGCAGAATTAGCGTCAAGACCTCACCTCCAACAGCAGGAAAGACGATAGCGTTAGTCACGCTTGGGTAATTGAGATAAATATGTTATCTTTGCAACCGAGTAAACGATGCTATGACTTATGTGTGATATAAACGAAGAATCCATGATGGTTGAGAAATCAGATTTGTGCATGTATAAATTGGAATCGCTGTGCTATCGACTGAAGTGCGCGATCATAGACCACTCTCTAAAATTGCCGTCGTTGGCATCGTTCCGATATTATCTCGATGGCATCGCATCTGAAACCGAACTTGGCGTGGTGGTTGAGATGCTGCATGATTGTTGGATGTATGCTTTCCCGACGAGCATGTTTGATAAAGCTATAAAACCAGGGAGTACGTTGGCTGATATCTTCAGAGCAAATGTCAAAGATTTTGATGAGAATGATTATATGAATCCTCTTCATTTAGCATATGCTAAAGATTTTGTTTCGGTTGGTAATGAATCACAATCTCGCACACATGATGATTATCTTTTCTATTTTGGTAAGCTATATCATATTGTCTGTGGTAGGTGTTCAGGGTTTGGTTTGAGGATAGATGGAAGATTTATGTTGACACGAGTTATGCCGACAGACTTGAGCATGGCTGCGCTGAAAGACATTTATCAGTATCTGGTGAAAAAGAAAGACATTGAACCAAACAAAGAAGACATATTTTTGGCAATCTTCAGCACTTCGGTGATAGCGTTGTCACAGAAATTGAGGTGGACGCGTACGACTAAGAGTGGGTATACAAATTATTCTTGTTTGTTCATTCTGATGAGAACATTGGCAAGCGAGAAAGTTGATGACAATGAAGTCAAATCCGTGATCACGAGTGTGTTCTGCGAAGGAGACGGAAATACAATAGATGTGAGTAAATTGAAGAAACGTGCTAAGAGCGAAGACCAACAAGTATTCGATAGAGATATTCAAAAAATCATATCGAATTATGCGCCGAAAACAGGAAAGGGGGGTACATTGGGGGGAAGCACCGAGCAGAAACGAAAATAAGTGACTGAATTTCAGCCACTTATAAATCGTGTTGTGGAGCATAGCGGACTCGAACCGCTTACCTCAACACTGCCAGTGTTGCGCT
>CAZVMM010000082.1:0-7521 GCA_964628205.1 uncultured Muribaculaceae bacterium | reverse complement strand
GCCATCATGTTGGCAGCAGCGAGAAGAGCCACAAAAGTAGAGAAAATCTTCTTCATATTAAATCTGTTTTTACCGTAAATCTTGTGTAATGCTTGCTTCGTATAATAATAGATGTGGCAAAGTTACAATATTCTGTGCAACTTGTATTGCATTGATTTACGTCAAGAAGTGATTTAACATGTAAACGTTTGCATAGAGAGACTTCCCATCTTTAACAAGAACAAACGGGGCGGCATATACCCCAAAGGATATATGCCGCCCCTTATTGTGTCCTGTAGCTACCTACTCTCCGCCCAGCCATTTCTTGCCGCTCTTGGTGTTGAGCCAAATAAGTATACCGATACCTATAACAGAGCTTATAAGAAAAATCAATGATAGTCCGTTCATAGCGTTTATTTTAAGATTTTATTTCCTATTAATGCAAAGACTACAGTACAAATCAACCCTCCCGCAATAGCCACATAACTACTGCCGGAATCTTCATTCAATAAAGGCGTAATCTCCCCTATGACCATTCCTGCAAAAGAGAGTTGAGACATATTAAGAAAATAGCCACCTATCTTCTCTTGTCGAGTCTTCGCCTTTTCCTTTGTCTCTTTTTGTGTTACCATATGGCAAAGATAAGCATAATCTTTGAATCGTGCAACATAAACCGCAGTTTATTCTAAAAAAGAAAGACATAGTACCGGCCTTATCCTCCCTAAGAAGCGCATGAAAAAAGGGCAGCCCCGCAACGGAGCTGCCCCTTCATGATATAATGATAAAGCGGTAAAAACTTACTTCTTCGTAATAACCACTTTATTGTTGCCCTCGTAAGTGAGATAGAACTTCACTTCATAGGTTCCGTCCTCAGCAACCTCAAGGTTATTGCCATTAGAATATGTCATGTTATCATAGTCGGTGGCACCAGCTTTACCACCCCACGATATTGTCCAATCATGATTCATACGGATCTTGAACCCCTTGGATGCAGCAATAGTGCCTGTCCATTCCCAACAGCCATCAGCTACATTGTAGGTCATATCCTTATCATGTGAGTTGTTGTCACCATCAGCAGGCCATCCGCCGACGCCATCGCCGGTTATGCTCAGACAATTAATCTTTGTCAGAGAATAAGTACTGGAGTTCAAATCCACATCTATCATGTAGAAGCCAGCTCCCGGATCAGGGATATTGTCTGAACCATCCTGAGTGAGCTTACCCTCACCATTGTACTCATAGTCGCCATCCCAGTTGTCAGCATTTGGCTTGAACTTGAATGCGCCATTAAGGTAGTAGAAGCCCTCGTACTTGCCGTCCATATCAGGCGAGCGCAAAGCGTGTGAGGTGCTCCATCCGCTTTCGTTACCAATTTCATAGAAGAACTCGGAGAAATTAGGAGTAACGAGAGTTACAGGACTTGTGAAATCAGCGGTAAGCACATAGCCCTCGCCCGAGGTAACCAACACAGAGTCGGTTAAAGTAACAGGGACCTGACGCTCTACGCCAGCTTTACCATACAAGTTCTCAACGGCCTTCTGCAGGTCAGCAGCAGCCACCTGGTTCTTATCGTCTGTAGAGAGTTTCACCGATGCCTTCTTGTCGGCACTGAACAGAGTAAGGAACTTTTTCTCACTACTTACAGCAGCATCAGACTTCAAATCATAGCTGAAGAACTTAATGGAGTCTGTGCTTACCTTGTTAAAGTCAACGGCCTCACCCGGAGTTGCAGTCAAAGAGATAGACTGCTTAGCCTCCTCTGGATTGGACTGGGGCGAAACCCAGCTGTCGTATTGGTCACCGGAGCAGCTTGCGAGCAGTGCCACAGTGCCAAGAGCAAATATAATCTTTTTCATAGTTGTATTCATTTATTATTCCTGATAGATGAAGTTGTACTGACCGGTCAGATCATTGAACCACACCTGATATTTTCCTACTTTCACCTTGATATCCTTACCATTCTTGGCTGCGGTACCATGCGTGAAATCGGAAGAGCCGAACTTCGTACCATCATTCATAACGAAGTGGCAGCTACCATTCGCGGTGATATCAACAGTGCCTACCCAGTCGTGGTTCTTTGCACCAGCGTAAGTACTGAATGCCTTCAGCTCAACATTCACATCACCCTCCAGTTTCACGGATGTGTATTCAACGGGTGTGTCCGTAATGGAAGTAGCAGGAACAACGCTAAGTTCTTTCTTGTCGGTACGGTAAGTCACCGTATAGTAACCATCAGAGGGAACGAAGAAGTTCTGTGAGCCACCATCATTCCAAACAGGAGAGAGAGCACCGTCGGATGTACCAATCTGTTCAGCCCAGTTATCAGTGGCAGAATGACGGAACTTGAATCCAAGAGAAGCAGGGAAGTATCCCGTGTAAGAGAACTTACCATCACCGGTAGTCATATCATACTTCTCACCAGAAATAGGATAGAGAGGAATCATGTCCTTACCGATGTTACCGCCCCAAGAACCATCACCGATGCAAGAACCGATAAGATACCAATAGTTCGGCTCCTTGTCACGCAGGTTGATCCAATAAGGAGTAACCTTAATCTTTACAACATTACTATAGATAGTATCGTTGTTGAAAGCAGATGCGCAGCGTACATACACATCCTGCTCAGCAGGAACTTGGTTTTTGCTCCATTGCGTGACTCTCATGATAGCCGTAGCCACATCACTAGCCAGAACATCATTGGAGCAAACCGTCTTCACACCTCCAGCCACACTATAGGTTGGAACCGTCGTTCCCGTTGGATCGTCCTTAGCCTGGGCATAGGAAACAGAGAAGTCGTTAGACGGTGAGAACTGCAATTCATACTGCGCTGTCACAGGGAAGCCGTAGTCAGGCTGTGACCATGTGAAATGGAGCGTATTAGAAGCAGTCAGATCAACTGTAGAGTTTGCATAGGCCGGCTCATTCAGTTTAAACGAGGTAGGCGTCTGCAGAACAGGATTGTTGTCGCGGTCGTCTTCGCAGGAAGCGAACACAGCCATGGCACAAAGCAACAAAGCTGAAGTCTTAAATATATTTTTCATGGGTTTATTCCTTTTAAATAATTCTCAGGATAAGGATGGTTGCTTTGCCATCCCCTATCCTAAGAAAAGTTTGATTAATAGCCAGGGTTCTGCACGAGCGAGCCCTTGACATAGTTAGCTGGAATAGCAAAGATATTGCGCGTCTTGTCAAAGTTGCGGCCTTCCTTCACACCACCTTTATAACTCCAGTTATAGTTGTTGTTGCCACCAAAGCGGTTGAAGCGAATCAGAATAGGACGACGCAAGCCTTCGAAATAGAACTCGCGGCTCCACTCATCGCAGATGTCATCAAGACTATATCCTGCCTTCTCCTCAGCATGAGCACGGGCGCGAAGCGCATTGATATACTTTGTACCTTCAGCATCTGTTGAGCCACCATTGAGTCGTGCATCAGCCTCAGCATAAGTAAGGTAAGCCTCAGCAACGCGGAAGAGGAAGAAATCACCATCGACAAAGTTTGCATCATGAGCGGCCGAGCCATCAGACTTCACATTGGTCCACTTAGCGCAAGCGAAGCCATCGGTAAACTTACCCTTGTATCCGAGACCATTGTCGAGCGTACGTCCGGCACCGTCAAAGATAGCGCGGTCATCACCGGCATCCTTAACCATCTCTTTGCTATCAACATTAGGTGCGTCGCCGTCCTTGAAGAATTTAAGAATAAGGTCTTTACGGCAACGGTTTCCTGACCAAGTCTGGCTAGTGCCTTTGTCACCCATGGTACCATCCCATGTAGAAGCGATAAGGAACAGCACGCCAGCCCAAGATGTCGTAGTTGTTCCATCTTGACCGATGCGGAAGATACCCTCTTGAGCAGCGCTGGACTCTCCATTGTCGCCCATGAACAGCATCTGGTAAGCAGAGAATCCGTTGGCCCCCGTAGTGTTGAGCTTATAAGGAGAATTAATCACCTTCTTAGCATACTCCTCGGCTTTCTTCCACTCAGGAGTTCCTGTGTAGACCTCAGCATTGAGGTAAAGACGAGAGAGGAGAATCCACACGGCGGCCTTGTCGGCAGTCAGATAGCCCTTGTCTGTAGAATGCTTCACAGATGGGTCGGGGAGCAGAGGCTCCACCTCGAGCAGCTCTTTCTCTATCCAGTCGTAAGCCTGTTTACGTGTCATGTATGAAGGCTCATCCGTGATGTTTGTAGAGAATGGAATATTGCCAAAAGCATCCATGAGGAAGTAATACTCCAAAGCCCGGAGATAGCGAATCTCAGCTGTCTTGGTGGCATCCACATTTCCGCAGCTGTTGATATACTGGTTGCAGTATGTGATACCTGTTGTCAGACGAGCGAAGAAGCCGTTGAGCATCGGCTGTCCAGAACCATAGGAGTTATAGTCAAACTCCTGGATACCGGCATCCGTCCAGTGGCAGATGGCTTCATCAGTAGTAAGCTCGTTGGAATTCCACAACTGACGGATAAAACCAGACGTACCACCGTCCAGACCGTCGATATCACAGTCACCATCACCCTGGCTGTTACCTGCCATGGCCAAGTTGGCGAAGCACTTGTTGAAGAGTGCATTGGGCTGTACCTCAGTGTTCATGTTCGGGTCAATGGGCGTTACGTCCAAGTCACCCGTGCAGGATGACAGACCGAACATCATTGCTGCCGCAGCCACAGAGAATATATATTTGAATTTCTTATTCATGACTGAAAAATCTTTTATGAGTTAGAAGTTAAGGTTCAGACCGAAGATCAGAGAGAACGGACGCGGATAGAGGTTGTTGTCATATCCATTGAACACTTCCGGATCAAGTCCATCATACTTGGTAATAGTGAACACGTTGGAAGCAGTAGCATAGACACGTCCACTGACACCCTGATAGCCTGAAGACTTGAACAAGTTGTTGAAGCTGTAGCCCAGCGAGATGTTGTCACACTTCAGGAAGCTGGCATTGTGTATCCAGCGGTCAGAGAGCTGCACATACTCGGTGTTGGTTGTCCAGTTTTCAGCAACAGCCTTTGTAGTGGTGTTGCTTAAGAACTTCGTAGAAGGCCACAATCCATTCTCGCTGACATCGTGGAATCCCTGGTTGACAGCATCATAGACATAGTTGCCGATGTTGGCACGCAGAGAGAAGCTGAAATCCCAATTCTTATACTCCAGACGCGAAGCGAAGCCCATCGTCACAGGAGCCACCGGGCTCTTGTAGAAATAGCGGTCGGCAGAGCTAATCTGGCCGTCACCGTTTCTATCAACAACGACACCCTCAATAGGTTTGCCATTCTTGTCATAAGCCTGCTGATAGACCCAGAACGAGTTCATGGTGTGTCCAACAGCCTGATACTCAAGGTGCTTATCCGTACCAATGGTGATGGATGTGTTAGCGACAGGCTCATCGCCGGTGCTCACGCCATTGAGGTTTGTGATACGGTTACTATTGTAAGTGAAGTTGTAGTCGAGGGTCCAGTACCAATCCTTAGCCTGAATGGCTTTCCACTCAAACGAGGTCTCCACACCCATGTTACGCAGCGAACCAATGTTCTGGTAAGCCTGGTTACGGTATGCGGTGAACACCTTTGTCGGAGCGTAGTTGATCAGGTCATCGGTCTTACGATAGTACCAGTCTACGCTACCTGTCAAGCGCTGCTTGAACAAGCCCCAGTCCAAACCGATGTTATAAGTGGTAGTTGTCTCCCACTTCAGCTTCGGTGTATAGTTGTTAGGACGGTAGAGTGTGCCCTTATCATCAGCGGCAGGGTACAGCGTACGGTCATCCTTGTTAATCGTGTAAGAAGGAATCCAGCCATAGTCCTGTCCCACATCCTGCTGACCGGTCTGACCCCAGCTCAGACGAAGTTTCAAATCAGAGAGCCAGTCGATATCGCGGAATTTGTTCTCCTCGTTGACTTTCCACAAGAAAGCGAAAGAGGGGAAAACAGACCAATGGTCTTGGAAGCGGGAAGAACCGTCGTCACGTACAGTGGCAGTGACATAGTAGCGGTCCATCAAGCTCCAGTTAGCACGGCCAAAGAAAGAGACCAGGTAGTTCTCAGTCTTGTAGTAGTACGACTTGTCATTGTACTTACTTCCAGCCTCATGGTCTGTGCCGGCATAATTTGCGCCATAGTAGCCATAGTAGTTATTTCTGGTTCTTCTCCAGAAGTGTTGCCACTCATAACCACCCATGATATCAAAGTGGTTCTTGGCCTGGTCGTTGAAATCGTGGAAATACTGAGCATAAGCACTCAGAGTGAGGTTTCTCTTGAGAATGCTCTCAAAACCATGGTTGCCATAGTAAGCATCGCCGTTGCTTGGGTAAGCCGGAGAGATGTCGGTATTCTGGCGGCCATTAGCGATGTCGGCACCCAAGGTAGTATGCAGGCGCAAGTCCTCAAAGCCATGCACCTTATAGTCAAAGTCTGCACTTCCGATGAACTCGCGGCTGTTGGCCACATCTTTCTTTTCGTTCATCAGAGCCAGTGGGTTGGCAGTAGCCAACTCATTATAAGTATAAGGCCAACTGGAGTCGTTGTAATTGGCAGCCTTCGGCCACTCATAGTAGCCACCGAAATTCTTCTGCATCTGGCTGAGATAAGCGCCAAAGAAGGGCTGTCCTCCATAGGTCTGCTGCTTATAGAAGCTGTTGGTATAAGCATACGGGTCCTGAGTAGGATCGAAATGAACAGCAGCGCCCACAATGCCACCGTCAGCGAAGCGGCTATGTGCATACATGCCCTTGGCATTGAGGTTGATGTTCAAGTGATTGTCAAGAAGAGACGGATTCAAGTTCAGTGAAGTGGTCACACGCTTGAAGTCAGAGGTCTTCACAATACCCTGCTGGTCGGTGTATCCAACACTGACACGATAGGGAAGGTAAGCTCCGGCGGAACCCGACACGGTCACGCCATGATCCTGGCTGATGGCAGTACGATAAATCAAATCCTGCCAGTCTGTGTTTGCCGTACCCAAGGCCTGATAAGCTTCGGAGTTTTCACCAAACTTACCTTTGATGAAACTACGGAACTCATCTCCGCTTAGCACATCAACGGTTTTAGGATTCCAGCTGACAGTAGCACTGCCATTGTAAGAAACCTTCACTCCGCCCTTATGTCCCTTCTTGGTTGTGATGATGATAACACCATTAGAACCACGGCTACCATAGATAGCTGTAGCGGAAGCATCTTTTAAGACATTAAAGCTTTCAATATCCTGCGGGTTGATGCTCGCCAAGATATTAGACACACCTTTGACACCATTATTGTCAATAGGAATATTGTCTATGACGATTAACGGGTCGTTGCTGGCGTTCAGAGATGAACCGCCACGAATACGGATATTAGCACCGGCACCAGGGGTACCGTCGTTGCTGGTGATAGTTACACCGGCAACCTTACCCTCCAACATATCCTGGGGATTAACCACGACGCCCTTGTTCTTGCCATCAGGGCGAAGAGCAGTTACCGAACCGGTAAGGTCAGCTTTCTTAGCCACACCATAACCGATGACGACGACGTCGCTGAGCGTCTTCTCGTCAGCCTTGAGCGTGA
>CAZVMM010000081.1:0-7746 GCA_964628205.1 uncultured Muribaculaceae bacterium | reverse complement strand
TTGTAACAGTTGTAGTTTGGGTGCACTATTGCGAGGGCAAAAGTACAACAAAACTGCAACTGTTACAACGTGTATTTCTAAGGATGCTTACGTTAATACTATGCCTTGCGAAAACAATTTGCTCGGCGATTTCGATGCAAAGATAATCAGGATTTATATACACTCCAAACAATTTACCTTCTTTGGGATGTCAAATTGTGACCCTAAAAATAACACAAAATTAACAATTCCTTATGCCACATCACTCAAAATATCCACCTTCAACCATGCGAAATCAGCAAAATAGGTAATCTATATAACAAAATCGTAGTTAAAAGAAGCGGAATCATTAATCATTTTATTCCATATAGCCAAATTTATTTTCAAAAATCAGCTGCAAAATTTTGAGGTTAAATCATAGTTAAAAAAGCAAAAACACTATACAAATCTGTAATTTTATGGAAGAGAAAGCCTCAATATACAAAATGTCAAGGCCTATTAATGGAACCAGATAAAATCAAAAATAGCCCTATCTACGATATAATGTCATTCTTTGTAACCAAGAATGAAATGTAGGAATATGCATTGAAGCATATTGATCTGTTGGACTATATATAATATGTAATAGCCAATCGTTCATACCTGCAACATCTTTTCGTAAATAATCCGTATAGTTATCTAATACAGACTCAATGCTAATTTTAATTCTATTCCTCTCTGTTTGGAATTTAATGCCTCGTAATGTTTGCAAACGTTTTATCGGCTCAATAGAATCAACCAAACAAAAAAGGAAAAACAAAGGGTGGAAACAATATCTGATAGGATACCAGTTATATACACCTGATCTTAGTTTACTAGAACTCAACACAAGGCTATCTAAACCTGCAATATGGTATTCATGCAGATTTCTTTCTGGGTCTGTATCTCGTTTCCACCATATATTATGTGACATTATAATCCATGCAACATGGTGATAAACTTCATCTAATAATGGATCCCAGTTAAGTGGATCTTTATATAAGTAACATCTACTGGCTCTCGTCTCACACAAAACTTTATCAAGAATCATACCCGCACAAATACCGTGGTCTTTATTCTGCCTATAAATCTGATAAGGTTCAATTATGTCTCTATATCTGCGAGGAACGCTATTGCAGAATGGTATATCATGCAAATAGCGCTCTTCACTAAATTGTTTGAAATCCTTCTCATATAGATAGCCAAGATCATGGAACAATGTTATCATGAACCAAATGTAGGTAAATTGTCTGTCAAGTTCTCCCTGTTCTACATTACAAAAGATTCTGAACGTACACATTTGAGATGAAATACACTGACGAAAACTCAGATTTTGATCATGGTATAGAGCCAATCCAAGAAAGAAGGTTGATACAATATGCCTCAATCGATTCGAATCATGTTGTAAAAGGCAATTCAAACCATCTTCAACTTCCTCCGAATACTTCTGCGCACGTTTAAAATAATCGCCAATAAAATGAAAGCAACTATTCACATCGTTTATGTTCGGCTGCTCTGGCCCATGCTCATAATATTGCCACAAATTGTGATTATTTATCACTGACTGAATGTATTGTTCCATAATCGTATGACCTTAATTACATTCTTGCATAGCATTCCTTCAAAAACGTATCTATTGCTTCTCTATCAGTTTCATTTAACAAATATGTTATCTCATCCTCAGCAAAGTCAAATATTCCGAAATTTTTAATGTACTCCCCGTTTAACGAATAATAATCAGAAGAATATGGTTTACTATTTGAGATAAGATAATTCCAAAAGAGTGACGATTCAAAGACTTTTTGAAGAATCATCATTTGTTTTTCATCTTCCCCTACAAATGCCATACCATTGTATAGGTATAGGTCAGGATCATTCACAAGAACGCATCTTGGAGCGCGATTTGCTATCTTTGGAAAGAACAATTTCACGGGTGGCATATTGAGAGATTGGGTTCGACCGAACTGATACCATACAGGATAGTCTTTCCCCTTTCCTTTGTCACGAGTTGCCAGTTTGTCTTTTTGAGTTTCCAAATAATGATATGCATTTGGATAATCATTTTGCAAAATGGTTTCTGGAATTATCTGCATCTTACCATTCTCATCCTTACGATAAGGAAAAATTACCTTCTCAATAATATTTCCAAATATTACATCAGAATTAAGTTTGTTAGGATTAACAATATCCTTACATAAGCCTTTTTCTATATTGTACTCATTGCCGTCTTTGTTCAGAATGTAATACCTTTGTGTTTCTCTAACTGGTGAGAAGATGTACACTTTGTTGCATAGGGTTGCAATTCCATGTCGCGACTGCGAGAACTTCCCTATTGGAGTTCCAATGTTTTCAAGTGCATGAACATCTTGAGTGTTATTCAGGTTCCACCCTTTCTTAGAATCAAAGTCTTTATAATTAAATATATTATAGACATGAGATTCACTTAGACTATTATTATCTTTACTTACATAATATAAGAAATCAGATACATTATTTTCAGCAAAAAACAAACAAGTGTACGTACTCTTAGAGCGAAACACTTGTTTCCCTCTAAAATCAATTATATGAATCAATTTTCTTTTTTCTTGAAAGTATTGTCGAACAGCACGACCATTCAAGCTTTTAAGAAAACTATTCATTGTAATATACCCCATCACACCATCTTTCGATAGATTTTGCATAGCGATCTGGAAAAAAGGGATATACAAATCAGGGTGTCCTGTTGTGCATACTGACCAATTTTTCATCAATTCCTTTGTCTCAGGTGCCATATTACGAGAACAAACATATGGTGGATTACCAACAATTATGTCAAAACCATCATAGTCGCTTATTCTTTCATGAAAATCAATTCCAAGTGTATCAGCCTGCCAGATATTAAAATCAAAGGACGAATCTTCCCCCAAACTTACAGCGAGAAGACTCAACATTATTTTTGTTCTTTCAACTGAATATGACTGTATATCTATTCCAAAAATATTATCTTGAAAAATTAGTTTAAAACTCTTTCCGGTTTGTTTTTTTAGTCTTAATGCAGCATCAACAAGGAAACCGCCACAACCACATGACATATCTATAATTTTGCAAGTGGACAAATCTTTATGAAAAGATGAGAAACAATAATTCTCAATATATTCTCTTATATATTTAGGAGTGTAAACAGCACCATTGACAATCTTGTCCGAAGGCGATATTACAAATTCGAATAGTTCTATATAGTCCTCAAATGAATAAGTTCTCCCATCCTCCTTCATTGCTTCATCAAACCCCAATAGATACTCGTTTCCATCCGCATCTGTGAGTAAATAAGCACATAAAAGAGAACTATTTGTCACTGTCAAGTGATGATGCTTGATATACGAAGTAACAAATAGCTTATTGATGAACGTGATTTCTTTCGGACACTTTTTAAGGAATCTATTAATTGCCCCCATCTATAAAGTTTTACTTAGATATTCTTTATATTTTGTATATTCAGTATAAAGATCTGCCATTAAATGTGCGATAGCTGGGTTATTACTTTTTTTCATGATTTCTGAAATTTTTGTCATGCGTTGGTGTAGTTGATCTAAAAGCCATATAATAGCATATCGTGCCATATATAACCGCATTTGATAAAACATATATATTGCGCTATCGGATTCTTTAACTGGGAAAATCCTTCCCATATCATCACGATAGAACAACTTATTATAGTCAACTTTACAAGGATCAGAAAAAGGTCCCTTTTTGTCAGACTTAAGAATGTTGACGTATGAACAACAATAAACAAGATTGTTGTAGTCTATCTTTAATGTGCTTCCATTCTTCTCTCCTTTCCAAGGGCGGAAATGGTCAATGTGGAAATTATTTTTCCCACCGAACCAGATATCCGAACAATCTGTATACCCACAACGATGATGGAAGTCCTCTGCTAAAAAGGGCTTATAATCATGATAATCGGTTTTTGTACCTTTATATGTACGCTTAGGACTCAATTCACGAAATGGTTTCATACTTATTTATTATTTCATCAGCTTTTTTGATTAACTCTGATAAACGGTTTTGATTTGAAAGCTCTTTGAATTCATTTGGTATTTCCCCACGCCTATCTATAGAACTCTCTAGCAGATTGTCAAGTTCAATTAACCGTTTTTCATCTTCTATCGAAGCATCCTGCTTAGAACGCTTCTCTATCAAATCACATAATTCCTTTTCTGCATTATCCAACTTTCTTTTGTAATGGTCTATTTGTTTGAGGACTTTCTTTATAAACCGTACGTTTTTTCCATCTTCCACAGTCGGATCTAGCAAAACCCCTTTATCATATACCATATTTACATCTTGAGAATTATCCACAGCGTTAGCGTCAAAAGCTGTCATTATAAAACACGGAAAATCTTTACGTATTTCTTGAATCTTCTCTAATAATTCTATACCATCATAAGGGACATTATAATCAATATCTATTTTGAATTCGTTAAGTCTGTAATCCGATATGACGGCATCAACTGACATGTCAAAGATAGAGTCAAGCATTTCTTGCAAAGATGATTTTGGGAATTCGACTAGAACCTCTATATCAGGATCCTCTTGATAATCTACATAATCTTTAAAATGATCGTGGAACTCCAATTCTTCATCTAAAAATAATAATCTGTATTTCATTCTTATTGCTTTTTATAGGGTAAAATAATTCTAAGTCCGAAACCGACTTCTGGAAAAAGAAGAGAATATTTGCCATTATTCTCGCCAACTATTGTCTGAAGAATCCACATGCCAAGTCCTGTGCCATCTTCTTCCCCAGAAATTTTGCTCCGCCTTGTCGTAAATAATGCTTTAAATATATCGTACGGGTCTACAATGTCTTTTGAAAGTCCAGGTCCATTATCAATATAATCTATAAATATTGAATCGTTATCAGTTTTAACGTTAATGTTGATGATACGTGGCCGATTTTCTTTCGAAATACTAAAAGCATATATCGAATTTGTTATAAGATTATTAAAAATGCTATCTAAATCTATTTCGAACATTCTTAAGCAAACACTTTCATCAACAATGGGATATAGTTTAATTCCACGTCCCAGAAAAATTGTTTCCCAATCGCTCTGCAATCGTTCAAAATATTTTGACAAGGATAATGTTTTCCTAGTACGCTTGTCTTTCCTTGCAACGCCTATAGAAAACTTCAACCAATTCTGCATCTTTAAATCCTCTTTTTTCATTCGTTCAATTTGAACAAAAGGATTTTTCCTGTCTTCAATATCAATGTACTCATCCTTCGTTATCTTTTCAGATATAAGCCTAACAAGTTTATCGTACCGTGAACCTAATACCGAACTTAATTTGCTTAAATCATGGCTAAAAGCAGCTAAAACGATTCCACTACTTGCCAAAGCTCTTAACAAATTCTGTTCTTCACGTAATTTGGCTATTTCTTCATCCTTTTGTGAATTAGCTTGAGCCATTACTATAAGAGCATGATCATTTTCATCAGCCTGATGATTAGGATCTTCTGCTGTTTTTTCCTGATGCTCTATCCATTTCTTTTTTGCATATGCCTCAATTCTTTCTCTTTCTCTGATATCACCATATTTCTCATCATCAAATACTTTTAATTCATGAGCAATATAAGACCTGTCTTTTTCAAATTCATGAATGATATTACAAATTATAGTTTTAAACACGTCAAAAACAGGATTCTCCTGAAGCCCCTCACGACTTGACTTGTCTTCAAAATTAATATTGGTCATACGAGAAATATGAATATTCCCCGCAACATTATCAGGCTCTACACGATAGCCGCCTCCTGCCTTTGCAACACCTGCAGGACTTAATGCTTTGCGTCGTCCTAAACCAAGCCAATCATATGCCGCATCATTTTTCTCGCCATACGGTCGAACTCGAAAATTATCTCTATATATTTTTATACCTCCGAATGCTTCCAGCCAATTCTTTCTTTCATTAGAATTTATCTGTTTATAAAAGAATCGACGACCATCATCTGAAGTATATGTTTTCTTTAGGTAGTAGAAAGTAAATTCAAAACTACCAATTTGATTAAAGATGTCGTTCTCGTCAATATCCTTAAACCCTGGGATCAACTGGGAAAAAGACAGCTGACGTTGCCACTCTCCGTGCTTAAAATCCTCATAAGTATATGGAGATTTCTGCATGTTTGGACGTTTAAAAAAATCTAATGGAATAGCTTTCCATTCATTTTCACGTCGATAAATATGAATGTTTACAAGTTGATTATCGTCAGCTGAAGCCACTAACTTATAATCATAATCATCACAAATAGAACCAACGACCTCTCCATAATCATTAGGATGTTGAGAACTATACAAATAAAGACCGAAATCCTTAGTATTATCTCTCGGAGGTACGAGTACGTCCAAATCAGAATAAACCTGTCTAATTAAATCTTCGTTCCATTCGTCACGTAAACCAGTAATCTTAAGAATAGTACCATACTTGGTGTCTTTTTCTTCGATAATAGAATACAACCCTTCTGGAATATTAACCTTGGGCAAATAGTCATAATAAGTTTTGGAAGTTATTTCCGTCAGCTCTGCTCCAACATTATCAATCGTACTTGATCTGACATCAAAATCATCCCAATTAACTTGCCAAAGATATCCATGAAGAGAGCCTGTTATTTCTTGTTCTTCCATATCCTGTTCATGATATGCAGGATTGAAAAACGTTACCATTTCACACAATTTGCCCAATTTGTCCAAAGCAAAACGACCAATTCCTTTCGCTCCGGCTTTTACTCGCTTACGCTGGGTTATATAGTTATATGCTTTATTATCTGTACCAATGGTCATCCAGCTATTTTCAATGATTTTCCGAGTCATTCCTTCACCGGAATCAATTATATATATTGCTGATAGCTGTCTTGTTCGTTCTAATAAATTGTTACGATAGATATCTATAACAACAGCATTAGCAATATATGTTTCGCTTCCCTCATCATAGTTATATAACTGCAACAGCAGACTATCTTCTATGCCATTTTCTTTTAAATAGCAATACTGTTCAACAGTAAGTTCATGATGAAAAGAAGAAAAGTAATTATCAAAATACACAATAACCCAAGGACTATCTGCATCATAGCCATTTTTCACGAGTTCAATAATTGCGCCTTTCGATGTCGCAATATTCTCCCGTCCTATAAGTCGAGCTGTTCTAGCCGAAACCTTGAATGGTATCTTCATCTTATATCCAAATTTTGCTTGCAAAATTACTTTTTTTTTTGCAGATTAAAGAATAAATACGCATTTTTCTACATTATTTATATTATATAGCCCTTCTTCGACGGTTTCCGCACCTCTCACGAGTATCACAAGATTGAGCTGCTCGACCAGGAGGATGTTCGTCCGCTCGTAAAGGAAGAGTACATCAAGCGTTTCCGTGACCGTGCACTCACTCCTGAGCGTCCCGTCACACGTGGTACAGCCGAGAACCCCGAGACCTTCTTCACACACCGCGAGGCTTGTAATCCTTACTACGACAAGGTGCCCGAAGTGGTTGAGAAGTACCTCGGCGAGATCTCCAAGATCACCGGCCGCGAGTATCACCTCTTCTCTTACTACGGAGCTGAGGATGCTGACCGCATGATTATCCTCATGGGTTCTGCCACCGATGCAGCCCGCGAGGCTATCGACTACCTGAACGCTCAGGGCCAGAAGGTTGGTATGATCTCTGTTCACCTCTATCGTCCGTTCAGCGTGAAGCACCTGCTCGCCAGCGTTCCCAAGA
>CAZVMM010000080.1:0-7811 GCA_964628205.1 uncultured Muribaculaceae bacterium | reverse complement strand
CAGACTGGCGCCGTTATCCCCGACACCCTCGTGCAGAAACTCAACGAGACCGCACAGTTCAACATGGGCTTCATGACCACCGAGCTCGTGGGTGCAGCGCTGCTGGATATGTACTGGCACAAGAAGGCCTGGACCGCCGAGGAGCTGAAGAACCTGGACGTTAAGGCCTTTGAGCAGGAGGTGAAGACTCAGCTCAATATGCCCGCCCTGGTCGAGTTCCGCTATCGCAGCCCCTACTTCAAGCACATCTTCAATGATGACCAGTATGCATGCGGCTACTACACCTATCTGTGGTCACAGGTGCTCGAGGCCGACGGCTACATGGCATTTGAGCAGGCTGGCTGCTTCGACAAGGCCACTGCCGACAGGTATCGTGCCCTGCTCGAGGCTGGTGACACCGAGGACCCCATGGTGCTGTACAAGCGCTTCCGTGGCCATGCTCCCACAGCCGACGCCCTGCTGCGCAACCGCGGCCTGAAGTAATCATAGACTATCCGTCGGATAGATAATAAACCAACAGAATACGCTGGGCGTTCTGAATGTGATTTCAGAAAAGCCCAGCGTATTTTCTTCCATTGCTGTCTGGGGAAAGATCACCAAGGTTGCATAAATGCATTGTAAACTCTGACTTGGCCATTATGGGGTAGTCTAGGGTCGCTCATGTTGCTTAAGGCGCATGAGGCGCAGGGAGTTGAGGACGCACAGCAGGGCCACGCCCACGTCGGCAAACACGGCTTGCCACATGGTGGCGACACCCAGCACGCCAAGAATCATCACCAGTACCTTCACGGCGATGGCAAAGGTGATGTTCTGGGTGACGATGCGGCGGGTGCGGCGGCCGATGGTCACTGCATCGGCCACGCGCGAGGGCTGGTCGGTCTGCAGCACCACGTCGGCCGTCTCGATGGCCATGTCGCTGCCCAGGGCTCCCATGGCGATGCCCACGTTGCTCATGGCCAGCACGGGGGCATCGTTGATGCCGTCGCCCACAAAGGCCACCTGTCTGCCTGCGGCCTGCAGCCGCTCGATGTGCTCGACCTTGTCTTGAGGCAGCAGGTCGCCGTGGGCAGTGGCTACGCCTAACTGGTCGGCGACCTGATCGGCGATGGCCTGTCGGTCGCCCGAGAGCATCACCGTCGCGATGCCCTGGTCGCGCAGGTTGCCGATGGCACTTGCGGCATCATCCTTGGGCTTGTCGCTCAGCAGGATATATCCCGCGTATTTCCCGTCAATGGCAATCGTGACCATCGTCCCCGCTATCGCCTTCAGTTCGTCGGGATAGTCCACACCCTTGTGTGCCAGCAGGCGTGGCGTGCCCACCAGCCAAGTGTTGCCGTCGACCTCGGCGCTCAGGCCATATCCTGCGATGTCCTTAACGCGGACCGCTTCGGTCCGCGCTGGCTCGCGATACGTGAGGATGGCTCGGGCAATGGGGTGGGGGCTGTCGTGCTCAATGGCCGCAACAGTGGCGACCTGGTCGTCGGTCAGACTCTCAACGTGGCTCACGACAAACTGTCCCGTTGTCAAGGTCCCCGTCTTGTCGAACACCACCGTGTCGACGTGGGCGCTGGCGTCCAGATAATTGCTGCCCTTGAACAGGATGCCGCGGCGCGAGGCAGCGCCGATGCCGGCAAAGTAGCTCAGCGGGATGCTGATGACCAGAGCACACGGGCACGAGATGACCAGGAAGATGAGCGCGCGGTGCAGCCACTCGGCAAAGTCGTAGGTGAACGCGTCGGGCACGATGCGCGTGTAGAGCCATGGCAGCAGCACGACGAGCACGGCCAGCCCCACCACGACGGGGGTGTAGACCCTGGCAAAGCGGCGGATGAACAGTTCGGCCGGTGCCTTGCGGTCGGAGGCTTGTTCTACCATGCGCAGGATGCGCGACACGGCACTCTCGGCAGCGGGCCTCAGCGCGTGCAGGCGCACGGTGGTGTCGCAGGCAATCATGCCCGCCAGCACCTCGTCACCGCCCTCGATGGTGCGTGGCATGCTCTCGCCGGTAAGCGCAGCGGTGTCGAATGCTGCCGCACTGCCCATCAGTGAGCCGTCGACGGGCACACGCTCGCCAGGTTTCACCTCCACAATGTCGCCCACATGCACGTCGGTGGGGACGACAATGACCCGCTTGCCGTCACGCACGACGGCGGCATGGTCGGGGCGGAAAGCGATCAGCGACCTGATGTTGCTGCGGGCACGGCCCACGGCGCGATCCTGCAGCCCCTCGCCGATGCAGTAGAGTGTCATCACCGCCACCGCCTCGGGATACTCGCCGATGGCCATCGCGCCGATACTGGCTACCGACATCAGCAGGAACTCGCTGAACAGCTCTCCCTCGCGTGCCGCCTCGATGGCTTCGCGCACTACCCCGAATCCTGTGGGCAGCCATGCCAGGGCATACCATGCCAGTTGCACCCACCCGTGGCGGAACCACGGCAGGCCCATCGCGCTCATGGCGATACCCGCCAGCAGCATGGCCAGCGACAGGATGGGTTTCCACCACTGCATTTCCTCCTCGGCCTCGGCTTCATGGCCGTCGCAGCAGCAGCCGTCATGGTCGTGATGCAGGGTGTCGTTGCAGCATGAGCATCCATGACTGTGATGATGCTCATGTTCCTGATGATGATTGTATTGGTGATCGTGTGTCATATCTTTGTCTGTTTTTTACGCAGGCAAAGGTACGCACAAACGCGTGCAACCGGGTTGCAAAGTTCGGTTAGGGGACTTAGTAGAGTAGGCGGGCGATGCGTGCCGAGCCGCGCTTGCCGGCGGCAATGCGGGCAAACAGGCGCCGCGTGACGGGGGCCACCAGCCATCGCCAGCGGCGGTTGTTGCGGTAGCTCTCGCGCAGGTTGCTGTAAGCCTCCTTGCACAGGGGCTTGGCCAGGTCGGGATATCCCTCGCGCTGATATTGTGCGGCAAGCACCAGACGCCTGTATTCCAGCAGGCGTTCCATCCGCAGCTTGTGCTCCGCCTTCAGGCGTGAGCAACGCACCTCGTTCACCATGATATCGATGACATGTTCCCACTGGCCATGGCGGCTATGGAACTCGGTGCCGGTAATCGAGTCGGCGCCATTATGGTTGATGGTCACGCGCGGAGTGCCGCCCATGTAGGCGACCCGCGGATTGGCCAGCAGGAGCCTCAGCCCCAGCTCCCAGTCGTTCCATCCCGGCAGATTGATGTTCCACTGGTCGGTGCCGGCAAAGAAGTCGCGCCTGACGGCATAGCGCTGCGTTGCCAGCTGTCCGTGCAGGATGTGGTTGGCAAACAAGTCGCGCTTGTGAAACGGCGCCTGGCGATGGCTGCCGTCAGGGAAGACGAGGGTGGAGCGGGCGCTCACCAGGTCGGGAACGTTTCCCTTTTGCTCCGCCTTCTCAATGACGTGGACATAGCTCTCGACCAGTTTGGTGTCCATCAGGTCGTCGCTGTCAAAGAAGAGAACCCACTCGCCTGTCGCCAGCTCAAAACCGTGATTGCGGGCCGCTCCGGCCGTGTGGTGCTCCTCTCGGGTGACTACCACGTTGAACCCCTCGCCAGGGTGCTCCTTCTGGAATGTTTCGAGCACCCGCAGGGTGTCGTCGGAGCTGTAGTTGTCCACCAGGATGACTTGCAGGGGACGGTAGGTCTGGGCCACCACGCTGTCGAGCGTGGCACCGACAACCGATGCGCGGTTGTAGACGGGGATGATGATCGAGACTTCCTTCATGATGCGATATGAGAGCTTGTTATCATGCTGGCAAAGCTACTGCTTTTTTTTGACAAAGTGCCAAAAAGCCCCACTTTAAATGACTGGCCGTGCCGGAAATGGTCAACTCTATTTGGCATTTCGCTCAACTTGCACTAATTTTGCACCCACAATGAGAATACTATTTGCTGGAGACGCAAGCAACATGCACAACTGCCTGGCCCAGGAACTGCGAGCCATGGGGCACGAGGCAACGGTGGCATCCGACGGGTCCCGCTGGATGAACACCCATCGTGACATCAATCTGTTCAGGAAGCCCGGCCTGCTGGGCTCGTTACGCTACCTGATGGACATCAGACGCGCCCTGCCGTTGATGCAGGGATATGATATCGTGGAAATCGCTTCCCCCATTTTCTTGCGCCTGAAGCCGCACCGTGTCGCTAAGGTCTTTGACTATCTCAAGGCCAATAACCGCCGCGTGGTGCTGTCGGCACTCGCCACCGATGTGGTGTACTACGATGCCTGTCACGATGGCCACACCTATCGCTACAGTGACTATATGTTGGGCGACGAGCCCTCGCCCTATGTCGGCTCTGGCGAATACATCGCCCAGCAGCAGGGCAACTGGAGCAAGCCGTTCATGCGCGAGCACAGCGACCACATCCTCCAGGGCATCGATGGCGCCGTGGCTTGCCTGTATGAGTACTATGCGGCCTATAAGCCGATCCTGGGCGATAAGGTGGCCTATGCCGGCATCCCCATCGACATCAACGCGCTGGAATATCGCCCCATGGAGCAGGCCCCCGAGAAGTTGCGCATGTTCATCGGCATTCAGCGCGACCGCCACGTCATCAAGGGCACCGACCGACTGCTTGCCGCCATGAAGCGCATCCATGACCGCTATCCGGGCATCACCGAGCTCGAGGTCGTCGAGAACCTCCCCTATGATGAATACACTAGGCGCATGCGTGACGCTCATGTCATCTTGGACCAGCTCTATAGCTACACTCCTGGCACCAACGCCCTCATCGCGATGGCTCAGGGGTTGGTCGCCGTGTCGGGTGCCGAGCCTGAGTACTATGACCTGATCGGCGAAACGGTGAACAAACCCATCGTTAATGTGTCGCCCCTTGTCGAGGGTGACATCGACCGCAAGTTGGCCTGGCTGGTCGAGCACCGCGACCAGTTGCCCCAGATGGCACGCGCCAGCCGCATCTTCGTCGAGAAGCACAATGCCGCTCCCGTCGTGGCTCAGCGCTATCTCGACTTCTGGAACAGCATCCTCAATTCATAATAGCCATTCAGCTGATATCAATGAATTGCAGCCCAAAAAGTTGGACAAAACAACTTTTTGGGCTGCAATTTGTGATTGACAACCAAATCTGAAGAAAGTTGTCTACATGTACTTGGCCACAGCAGACTTGAGACGGGTAGCGTCTTCCACGCGCTCCACGATGTCGCCGCCCTTGATGATAAAGGTCGTAGGGATGCCCGTCACATTGTATGAGCCCACATACTGGGAGTTGATGCTGCGGGGGTCAAACACCGTGATCCAGGGCAGGTTTTCGGCAGCTTGTCGCCAAGCCACATTGTCCTGGTCCACACTCACTTGGAAAATCTCCAGGCCGCGGCTGTGGTAACTCTGGTAGATGTCGTTGAGCAGCTTGTTGAGTTGCGGTGAGATATCCATCGTGTAGGCCGTGAAGTCCAGCAGCACGACGCGGTGGTTGGCAGCCACCTGCGACAGGCTGTAGTCCTTACCGTGGTAGTCCTGCAACTTGATGTCGATGATCGAGGCCACGTCGGCATACACGGTGTCGGTGGGTGCGCTCATCGAGCGGCGGCGGCGCTGTCCATCGAGCAGCAGGTTCACCAGATAGTCGGTGCGGGGATCGTCAGGGCGGAACGAGTTGAAGGCGTTGGCCACAGCGCCGATGATGCGCAGGTCGTTGTCGTCCAGCGGGTCGAACAGCGGCTTGCCGTTGATGTACTTGTTGATCGAGTAGTAGGCTACGATGCCGCTGGGGTCGGCGACAATCTGGCGTGCCAGCTTGTCCTTCCAGCTCTTGAACTCAGCTTCTGTGCCATGGCCGTTGGCAAACTGCAGGGCCTCCTTGTCGAGCTTCATGACCTGCTCGGCATGCTCGCTGCCGCTGATGGTGTAATCGCTGCCAAAGTTGGGCAACTTGGCGTTGATCGTCAAGTGGTTCAGGCTGTCGATGGGGAAGCAGATGGACTGGCCACCCAGGCGCAGCTGGTAGATGCTGGGCACCTCGGGAGCGGGTGCGCTCACACTGTACTTGCCATCCTTGCCCACCGAGATGCTGTCGATGATGAACCATTCGCCATTGCTCGACTGCTCGAGCACCAGCGTTGTCGAGTCGGTGGCACCGTCGATTGTGCCCTCGATGCGGAACTTGTTGCCGTCGCATGCTGTGAGCAGCACCAGCGCAACACTCACCAAAGATAATATCTTCTTCATGTCTTCTTGTCTTGTGATTGACTTTTGTTAAACCGCGCGAAATTACACTTTTTTTGCCACCCTGCCAAATCGCGGTGCAAAAATCGCCGCAAAATCCATTTTCCAGACCATCGATTGCGGGAGCGGCGGACCCCATGAACTTGGGCAGCGGAATACATTATTATATAGTAAAGAAAAAAACGAGGGACAGATGCTGGCCATAGACGAGATTTTTTGACTATCTTTGTGTCATGATTCGGATTTATAATAATAAAGTACTATTGTAGACAATGAAGAAGTTTTTGTTCGCGATATTTGTGATGCTAGTGGCTTGTAGCCCCAGGCAGGCTAGCCAGCAAGAGGCCAGGGCCGCCACGGTGCAGCAGATGCGTTTCCACTGTGATGGTGACACGACTGTGATCAACGGACTCCTGGCCAAGGGCCACGCGAGCGGCTTGACCGAGGCCAACGCGCTTGTCGAGTTCTATGCGCGCCAGCTGCTGGGCGTCCCCTATGTGGCCCACACACTCGAGGGCGACGAGGAGCTACTCACCATCAACATCCATGAGCTGGATTGCACAACCTTTGTCGAGACACTCTATGCCCTGACAAGAACCACGCTGAGCCAGCGCCATTCCTGGCGCGACTATGCCGCCTGTCTCGAGAACCTACGCTACCGTGGTGGGGAGATGGGGGACTATTCCAGCCGGTTGCACTACATCAGCGAGTGGATTATCGACAACCGCATGAGGGGGAATTTGCAGGACATCACGCCCGATCTGCCCCATGCCGACTACATCATCAAGAACATCGACTTCATGACCCATCACACCGACAGCTACCGCCAGCTGAAAAACGACACGGCGATGGTGGAAAAAATCCGGCGCTTCGAGTTGCGCAACCACCGATTCCCCTACGTCAAGAAGTCATGGCTCAATAACAAGGAACTCAAGGGGGCGCTCCGCTCTGGCGACTTTGTAGGCTTGGTGACCAAGGTCGAGGGCCTTGACATCTCCCACATGGGCATCATCATTGTTGATGAGAAGGGGGACCCGTATCTGCTCGATGCTTCCATGACGGGAGGGAAGGTGCAACTCGAGTCCAAACCGCTGTTCCGGTATCTCGAGCGCTCAAAAAACAATATCGGAATAAGGGTTTTCCGCATGATGCCTTGAAACCTGATTTTTGACGTTTTTTCCCCTGATTGCACTGAAATCGCATTTTTTCTTCAAAAAAAATAAAAATTTTTTTCTTGCTTCAATAGGTTGGTTTACAGCTTATTGAATCAATTTTTCTGCAAATTGTTAATAACTCGGATGAAAAAAAGTTGCCAAAAAATTTGCCAGTTTCAAAAATGGCAGTACCTTTGCACCGCTTTTCGCCACAACGGTGGCGTCAAACAATAGCTCTTTGACATGTTTGCAGCAACGAGTAGTACAAGAGAACAAGGGATAATTTAAAGGTTGTCCCTGTCGATTCCAAGTCACATAAGACGATGTACAACAGGCAGTAAGATACGAGATTCAACCTGAATAGAGGCCAGGGATTGAGAACTGGAAACTTCGGTCGAGTGTTGCGTTTTCATTTAATTCTTGAAAGAGAAGAAAGACAAGATACAACAACGAAGAGTTTGATCCTGGCTCAGGATGAACGCTAGCG
>CAZVMM010000079.1:0-8162 GCA_964628205.1 uncultured Muribaculaceae bacterium | reverse complement strand
AAACACGAGTTCTTCAAAAATATCGCTAATTTTGCACTTGCTAGTTGAACCTGCGGCAAAAAAGCCTAAAACCTTTTTAGTCAAAATTCACATTCCACAGAACGGCTATGTGAAAAATAATGGCTACTTTTGCAGGTTGTAGCGCACAAGCGCTGTAGAATAACTTAATTTTAAATCATGATCAACCTGAGTGTAAATGTCAACAAAATAGCTACCCTGCGCAACGCGCGCGGCGGTAACATCCCTAATGTCCAGCAAGTAGCCATGGATTGTGAGCGCTTTGGCGCCAATGGTATCACTGTGCACCCCCGCCCCGATGAGCGCCACATTCGCCGCAGCGATGTGTATGCCCTGCGTCCGCTGGTGCGCACGGAGTTTAACATTGAGGGGTATCCCAGCGAGCAGTTCATGGAGCTGGTGCTGTCGGTCCGCCCCACGCAGGCCACGCTAGTCCCCGATGCGCCCGATGCCCTGACCTCGTCGGCGGGATGGGACGTGGAGGCCAACATGGAGTTTCTTACGGGCATCGTTGACCGCCTGAAAGAGGCCGGCATCCGCACGAGCATCTTTGTGGGGACCGACCTGGACAACATACGCGCCGCTGCCCGCACGGGTGCTGACCGCGTGGAGCTATACACAGGCCCCTTTGCCGAGGAGTTTGACGCCGATCCCGAGCGCGCCGTGGCCCCCTTCACCGCCGCTGCCATGACCGCTCACAGTGTGGGCATGGGCCTGAATGCCGGTCATGACCTGAACCTTCACAACCTGAAGTACTTTCAGCAGCATGTGCCTCACCTGATGGAGGTGTCGATCGGCCATGCGCTGATTGCCGATGCGCTGTACCTGGGACTGGAGGCCACCATCAAAGCATATAAGGACTGCTTAAAATAAAACGGTCCATCCCACGTTAAAAAGATATAGATAGCAATAACAATACAAGCAATATAACCAAATCAACGAACGAATATGTCAATCCTCAACATGATTCTCGCTCAAGTAACGCCTGCCGACACGATGATCCAGCAGGCTACCGACACCATGCAGATGGCCATGGACAGTGCCGCTCAGGCTGCTGCCGACAGCGCCGCTGCCATCGCCGCTGCCGCTGCTACCGCCCCCGCTGCTGCCGAGCCCGTAGTGAAGGAGCTCTCGGTATGGGACCTCACCATGGCCGGTGGCTGGCTCATGATTCCGCTGGCACTGCTGGCCATCGTGAGCATCTACATCTTCTTTGAACGCCTGTTCGCCATCAACCGCGCGAACCGCCAGGACCGTTCCTTCATGGACCGCATCAAGGACTACATCCACCGCGGTGAGGTGGACCAAGCGCTGAAATTGTGCCAGGACACCAACACCCCCTACTCGCGCATGATCGAGAAGGGTGTGACCCGCATTGGGCGCCCGATGAATGATGTGCTCGTTGCCATCGAGAACGTGGGCAATATGGAGGTCGCCAAGCTCGAGAAGGGTTTCAACTGGCTGGCCACGACCGCTGCCGGTGCCCCGATGATCGGTTTCCTGGGAACGGTAACCGGTATGGTACAAGCCTTCTTCCAGCTGGCCAGCGCAGGCAACAACAGCAACGTGACCATTCTGGCCAGCGGCATCTATCAGGCCCTGGTGACCACTGTTGCCGGTCTGATTGTCGGTATTGTGGCCCTGTTTGCCTACAACTACCTGACCTCGCGCGTCAACAAGGTGATGAACAAGCTCGAGGGCAAGACGATGGAGTTTATGGACCTGCTCAACGAGCCGGCGAAGTAAGTTAGGCTTTAGGTTTTAGACTTTAGGTTCATCCAACTATAGACTAGAAACTAACAACTAACAAAATATGGCACTCAAGAGACAACACAATACGCTGTCGATGTTCAGCATGGCGTCGATGACCGATGTCATCTTCCTGCTGCTCATCTTCTTCATGGTTACCTCGACATTTGTCTTCCCGTCGGCGCTCGAAGTGAACCTGCCGCAGAGCAGTGAGCAGACGGCCATCAAGCCC
Organism: uncultured Muribaculaceae bacterium; assembly: GCA_964628205.1. Lineage (GTDB taxonomy): Bacteria > Bacteroidota > Bacteroidia > Bacteroidales > Muribaculaceae > Sodaliphilus. The sequence continues at coordinate 6,163 of CAZVMM010000079.1, read as the reverse complement.
TCGACACGCATCTACGTCGACAAGGACCTGAACATGTATGCCACGCAGACCAGCGACACTGGCGAGAGCGACCTGCTGCCGATTGCCCCCGAGCAACTCGAGGGCTTCATGCAGGCGCTGAAGGCCGGCAATCCCAACGAGTTTGTCGCTGTGTATGCCGATGAGGAAGTCAATTACGGCAAGATAGTCGAGATACTGGATAAGGGCTCGAAGCAGGGCGTGAAGATCGTTTTGGCCACCAAGCCGAGCGAGGCCTCATTCGGCCCTGCCCAACCCGCCGCTACAGTTGCTGAACAGACTACTGTCAACCCCGAGTAAAGCGTCATCACGATGGAAGAAGATCGCCGCAAACATAGCCTATGGGCCCTGTTACTGACCCTGCTGCTCACAGTAGGCACGCTCGCGCTGCTGCTGCGAGCCACGCTGCGCTATGAGCACATGCCCAACACACAGGAACTGGCTCAGCTGGCACAGGACTCTATCCTCTTTGGCGGTGAGTTTGTGATGCTGGGCAACACGATGGAGAACCTGCAGGACGACCTCATGGACGAGCAGGCCACCGATGAGAGCGCATCGCCCGAAGAAGGTGATGAGCCCAATATCGAGGCCGACGATCTGGAGGACGCCGGCGAGGCTAACCAGAAGACGCCTCCCGTGATTACCCAGAAGACCGAATCACCGCACAAGGTCAAGGAGCAGCCCAAGGAGACCGAGCAGAAGAAGTCAGGCCCCACCAAGCAGAACGACAAACAGGTGGAGAAGCCCAAGGCCAAAAACACCCAGTCAGAGGCGCAGCAGACCAAGTCGAAAAAAGCCTCCGACGAGCAAAAGACGGCCACAAGCAACGCCACGAACAACAGGGTGAAAAACGCCTTCGGCAACAACCGAGGCAACGGCGGAGGCAAGCAGGGCAGTCCCGATGGCTCTACCCAGGGCGTGCTGGCCGGCAAACCCGGCATCAGTGGCCTGGTGGGATACACCCTCGAGCACTGGGCCAGACCCAATCCCAACAGCAAGTGGTCGGGCCGCGTAGTAGTGCGCGTGACCGTCAATCCCCGCGGACAGGTCACCCATGCCAGCGCCGTGAGCGCCACTGGCGACCTGGCATCCCACCCCGAGGTGCGCAATGCCTGTGTGCAGGCTGCACTGGCCTCACGTTTCTCGGTTCCCAAGAACACCATGACCGAGGGTATCGGCACCATCACCTACATCTGGCATTAATCACCGCCGACTCATGCTGGTCTCGAGAGACACGACTCCACAAACAGTAATCGCCCTTGAGGGGGCGATTACTGTTTGTGACCTGTTGTTTTATTGAAGCTATCCTGCGAATCATTGAAAAGATTTTGAGGCTTTGCCGAACAATCCCTATCTTTGCTTTATCAACTCATCACAACCAACGGCCGCTATGAGCATTTTTAAGAGACAGACCAAGCAGGAAACCATCATCTACACAGCGGTGTGGATTGTGCTGTTCCTGGCACCCGTGTTTGAGTTGCTGATCAACTACGAGCCAGAGCACTCGGTGTGGATCAAGCGTGGGCTGACCGACATTTGGGGGACCCTATTGCTATTCCTGGTTATCTTCTTGATTCACAACCACATCCTCGCTCCGATGCTGGTCAACGAGAAGAAGGTGTACCGCTACCTCATCGGCTGTGTGGTGGTAATTGCCCTGTTCCAGACCTACCAGTGTTCCCACAAGCCCCATGGTGGACCCCATGGCATGAAACCAACTGGCGGCATGGTGATGCCACCGCCGCCGCGCGACGGCCGCCCCCCTATCGACAAGCACGACTTGTCGATGTTCACAATCGTCATCATGATGTTTGGCGCCAATCTGGGCGTGAAGCTCTACTTCCGCAGCGAGGAAGAGAAGAAGCACCTGGCCAGGCTCAAGCAGCAGAGCCTGAAGCAGGAACTGGACTACCTGCGTTACCAGATCAACCCCCACTTCATCATGAACACGCTCAACAACATCCATGCCCTGGTGGACATCGACCCCGAACAGGCCAAGGACAGCATCGTGGATATGTCTCGCATGATGCGTTACCTGCTCTACGAGAGCGACAAGCAATATGTCACGCTGGACAATGCCGTGACCTTCCTGAAGAAGTACCTGAACTTGATGAAGCTGCGCTACACCGACATGGTCACCGTCAATGTTGATGTGCCTGATAAGTGTAACGAAGATGTGGTGCTCGCACCGCTGGTGTTCATCCCGTTTGTCGAGAATGCCTTCAAGCACGGAGTGGCCCATGACAAGCCATCGACCATCTACATCGACATCGAGAAGCGTGCCGGACGCCTGGAGTTCCACTGCCACAACACCAAGAGCGGCGCCAAGCATGAGTATGGCGGCGTGGGGCTGAACAACGTTACCAAGCGCTTGGAACTCATCTACGGCAATGACTACTCGCTCGACATCCACGATGGCGAGAACGACTATGACGTGAAGCTGGACCTGCCAGCCAGGCGGGCCGCCGATTTCCCGTCGACCAAGGGCGGCCCTACAGCTAGCCTGCCGACTTAGAGGGTACGCAGAGAACCGCAAAAGAGATTATTTCATCACGTAATATTGAGAAAAGCTATGAAGATCAAATGTATCGCCATCGACGACGAACCCCTGGCACTGAAGAAACTGGTGACCTATATCAACAAATTGCCCTATCTGGAGCTAGTGGCCCAGTGCCGCAGCGCCATCGAGGCTCAACACGTCATCGACAGCCAGGAGGTGGAAGCCATCTTTCTTGACATCAACATGCCCGACCTGAACGGGATGGATTTTGCCAAATCGATTGACCAGGGTCAGGCAGGAAAAGGACCGCTGATGGTCTTCACCACAGCCTATAGCGAGTATGCCGTCGAGGGCTACAAGGCCAATGCCGTGGGATACCTGCTCAAGCCGTTCGGCTTCGACGAGTTCGAGGATGCGGCACAACGCGTTAGAGACATCTGCGAGGTTCGCCAGCAGGCGATGACCGAGGTCACCAGCGAACCCGATGATGATGGCGTGATCTACGTCAAGAGCGACTACAAGATTGTGCGCATCGAGATTGACGACATCCGCTACATCGAGGCGATGAGTGAGTACCTGCGCATCTCGTGTGAGGCTCGTCCCAAGCCCGTGATTGTGCTGCTGAGCATGAAGAAGATCGAGGAACACCTGCCGTCCAGCAAATTCATGCGCATCCACCGCTCGTTTATCATCAACCTGGACAAAATCAGCGAGGTAAAGAAAAACCATGTTGTCATCGGCGACGACGTGTCGCTCCCTATCGGCGACAACTACAAGGAGGCCTTCATGACCTACCTGAACAAAAAGATACTGACCAAGTGACAATCATTGGAGTTTTATATTTTTTCTCATAGCTTTTCCAGGGTGGTTAGCGCGCGACGCGTTCAGCCACCCGCTCTTTTCCCGGCCGCTGGCGATGATGTCGGCGATACGGCTGCGAACACACATGTTCTCAAGAAAATCGGCATGACGTTGTGAGTTAGAGAGATTTTTTGTAACTTTGCGCGTTTTTAAGCGATTATAATTCATTATTCAAGACTATGAATATTTCCTATAAATGGCTCAAACGCTATATCGACACCGACCTGACGCCTGAACAGGTGGCCGAGGCACTGACCTCGCTGGGTCTGGAAGTGGGAGCAGTGGAACAAGTAGAAACCATCAAGGGCGGACTGCGCGGGCTGGTCGTGGGTCAGGTGAAGACCTGCATCGACCACCCCAATAGCGACCACCTGCACATCACCACGGTGGACCTGGGTGACGGCGGTGACGCCGTGCAGATCGTGTGTGGCGCGCCCAATGTTGCCGCTGGTCAGAAGGTCATCGTGGCCACGCTGGGCACGAAACTCTATGACGGCGACAAGGAGTTTACCATCAAGCGCAGCAAGATGCGCGGCGAGGAGTCGCTGGGCATGATTTGTGCTGAGGACGAGATTGGCGTCGGCGCTAGCCACGACGGCATCATCGTTCTGCCCGAGGACGCTGTGGTGGGCACACCTGCCGCTGAGTACTATGGCATCGAGGACGATTACCTGATTGAGGTGGACCTGACGCCCAACCGCATCGACGGAGCCTCGCACTATGGCGTTGCCCGTGATCTGGCAGCATGGATGCGCCACCAGGGCATGCAGGCCAACCTGCACCGCCCCAGCGTGGACGCGTTTGCCATCGACCGCCAGGACGGCGGCATTCCCGTGAGTGTAGACAATGCCGAGGCCTGTCCGCGCTATGCGGGCCTGACCGTGAGGGGCGTGAAGGTCCAGGAGAGCCCCAAGTGGCTGAAGGACCTGCTGCTGGCCGTGGGTCAGCGTCCCATCAACAACATTGTGGACATCACCAACTACATATTGCTCGGCACAGGCCAGCCGATGCACTGCTTCGACCTGAGCAAGGTCAAGGGCGACCGCATCGTGGTCAAGACCGTTGCCGCCGGGACCAAGTTTGTCACGCTCGACGGCGTGGAGCGCACACTCACCGACAGGGATCTGATGATCTGTAACGGCGAGGATCCGATGTGTATCGGCGGCGTGTTTGGCGGACTGGAGTCGGGTGTGACCGAGGGCACCACCGACGTGTTCCTGGAGTCGGCCTACTTCCACCCCACGTGGATTCGCAAGACCGCCCGCCGTTTTGGCTTGAATACCGACGCGTCATTCCGCTTTGAGCGCGGCATCGACCCCAACAGCGTGATCTATAACCTGAAACTCGCCGCCATGCTCGTCAAAGAGCTGGCCGGAGGCGAGATCTGTGGCGAGATCATCGATGTGAAGGCCCACGACTTCCCCGGCTTCCCGGTGGAGCTGCGCTATGACTACGTGAAGGGCCTCATCGGCAAGGACATTCCTCATGACGAGATACGCGCCATCGTGGAGAGCCTGGAGATGGAAATCACCGCCGAGGACGCTGACAAGCTGCAGCTCGTCGTGCCCGCCTACCGCGTGGACGTGCAGCGCCCGTGCGACGTGGTCGAGGACATCCTGCGCGTGTACGGCTACAACAACGTGGAGTTCACCAGCGAGGTACACAGCAGCCTGTCCAACAAGACCGATGTGGACTGGCGCGACGACAAGCAAGAGGTCATCAGCAACCAGCTCACCAGTGTGGGCTACCACGAGATCATGAACAACTCGCTGACCGTCGGCGCCTATTATGAGGGCCTGACGACCTATCCCGCCGAGCGCTGCGTCAAGATCATGAACCCGCTGAGCAGTGACCTGAACGTTATGCGCCAGACGTTGCTGTTTGGCGGTCTGGAGAGCATTGCCCGCAACATCAACCACAAGAACCCCAACCTGCGCCTGTATGAGTTCGGCAACGTGTACAGCCACGACGGCAACATCAGCCAGGAGGAGAAAGCGCTTGCCCCCTACAGCGAGGGCACGCAGATGGCGATGTGGCTCACGGGCAACAACCACGACGAGTCGTGGGCCGACAAGGTGAGGGCGCTCACCGTCTATGACCTGAAGGCCGACGTGGAGAACATGCTGGTCAACCTGGGCATCAATCTGCACGACCTGGTGGTGGAGCAGTGTGAGAACGAACTGGTGGCCCCCGCCCTGCGCTACAGCAACCGCGGCGGCAAGACGGTGGCCGTGATGGGTGTTGTCGACGAGCAGCTGGCAAAGCGGTTCGACATCGACCAGCCTGTCTACTATGCCGAGATCAACTGGATTCTGGCCTGCAAGCTGGCGATGAAGAAGGACATCAAGTACACCGACCTGCCCAAGACGCTGCCGCTGCGCCGCGACCTGGCGTTGCTGGTCGACCGCGAGGTGACCTACGAGGACATCCGTCGCGTGGTCGAGGCCAGCGAGAAGAAGCTGCTGCGGTCGATGACGCTGTTCGACGTCTATGAGAGCAACAAGCTCGAGGCCGGCAAGAAGTCCTATGCCATCAGCATGATTCTGCAGGACAACGACAAGACGCTCAACGACAAGCAGATCGATGCCATCATGAGCAAGATCATCAAGAATCTGGAGACCCAGCTGGGCGCTAAACTGCGTTAAGTTTTAGGACATTTTAAACAGAAAACTTTAATCATTAAACTACATAAAACAACAATGGGAAGAGCTTTTGAATACCGCAAAGCGAGAAAGATGAAACGCTGGGGCAGCATGTCCCGCACGTTTACCAGAATCGGTAAGG
>CAZVMM010000078.1:0-8292 GCA_964628205.1 uncultured Muribaculaceae bacterium | reverse complement strand
ATCCAAATAATGCGTGCGTTCAATGCCATGCGCCATTTCATCGCAACCAACGCACAGGTATTCCAAAGGTTAGAGGTTATCGAACATACGCAGTTAAGTTTAGTTTCACATCAAGAGGAGTTAGCTGCACATCAGACAAGCACCGATCAAAAACTTGAAGAGGTATTCCATCGTTTAGACGAAGGGGCTGCAACTCCGAAAGAAGCTATCTTCTATGAAGGTCAGTTCTTCGAGGCGCGGGTGCTACTGGAACAAATTATTAAGACGGCAAAGAAGCGTGTCATTATCATTGACGGATATATTGATGCCGCGACGTTTGAGATGTTGGATGTGCGTGCGAAAGGCGTAACTGCGGAAATCTATTCTGATAGTGAATATAAGACCCTGCGTGATTCGCATAATGCATCCAAAGGCAAACAACCGGTTAATACGCATAAGTGGTCGAAGTCCTCGCATGACCGTTGGGTGATTATAGATGATACGTTGTATCATTGCGGTCATTCGGTGAAGGACTTAGGCAAGAAGCTGTCTGCCATTATGAAGATGGAATGGAACCCAGAAGTGGTTCTCAAAGAAGTGAGATAAATATGTCGCCGCAAATTGCGACCACAAGATGATATCGCAAATTGTGATGACATAAAATACCGTCAGCTGCCCAAGACGTTAAAATAGGGTAACGTATTGAAAATATAACAGCGTTTATTGCGCTTTGTTCTTGGCAACACTGAATCTGGTAAATTCAACAATTTCCGTCAAGGCAATGCAACAATGAATGTCTGTCGGTGTATGTATATGCATACGCCCTTTATGGGTGTATTGTATCTATACACGGCGGGCTCTTGTTGCTATCCCACGGAATAGTGCTTACCAGAGCCAAGTGTTGCGGGATAGAAACAAGATGTCCCGCTTTTTGTTTGCCATAACTTAGTCGCAGGCGCATAATGCACAACAAGACTAAGACATGGCAAGTTCGTTATTCCAAGAACCAAACATCACATTCTTAAATTGCGATTACAAAGATCTCTTGAAACAACTGCAAGAGAAAGGAACGCAAGTCGATTTGATTCTTACAGATCCTCCGTATGGAGTTAGTAGGGATTATCAACTCGGCTTCTCCAACATGGGGCGTTCTGGAATGAATTATGGTGCATGGGATTACAACTTTGATCAAAAAGAATGGATAAACCTTTGTGCCCCCATTGTGCGCGAAGGCGGTTCTGTCATTATCTTTAACGATTGGAAAAATCTTTCTTATTTAGTAGAAGCACTAACGGCTAATGGGTTTATTATCAAAGACCTTATTCGGTGGGAAAAGTCAAACCCGATGCCTCGCAATGTAAATAGTCGTTATGTGATGGATTTCGAAGTTGCTCTATGGGCTGTAAAAGGCAAAAAAAGCAAATGGACATTCAATAAGCCCGCAGACGTTTCTTATCTGCGACCGGTGTTCCATACAGGCGTCTTATTAGGCGGAAAGAAACGCATTCACCCTACGCAAAAAAGTTTAGAGGTATTCGCTGAACTAATCAAAATACACTCTAACGAAAATGATCTCGTTTTCGATCCGTTCTCCGGTTCGGGAACGACCGCTGTCGCTTGCCAAAAATTGAATCGACAATTCATCGGCTGTGAAATTGACAAAAATTATTACGAAAAAGCATTAGCGCGCCTATGATACAAAACCCCATTAGCTACCCAGGAAACAAGAACAAACTGCTGAAAGAATTGGTTCCTTTGTTTCCTCAAGATATTGACACTTTTGTTGATGTCTTCTGCGGTAGTGGTGTGGTTGGAGTTAACTCACCTGCGCATAATATCTTCTGCAATGATAACAATCCCTATACAATCGAGGTCTTGCAATACTTCTATGAGAATACTTTTGAGACTATCATTCAGCAGTTAGAGCAGATTATTAATGAATATCAGCTGACATATTCTCGCATAAAGTCTAAAGGTACGTACATAGAATATAAACATGAAGGATTGTCCTTGTATAATAAAGAAGGTTACAATAGGTTAAAGGCTGATTATAATACTCAACATAGTACAGACAAACTGGTCGCATTATTGATTTATGGTTTCAATCATTACTTGCGCTTTAACTCCAATGGAGAGTTTAATGTTCCGGTTGGAAAAGTAGACCTTTCTCAATCTATATATACTAATCTGCAAAAATTTGTTGAGGGGATAAAAGCAAAAGAAATTACAACAAGCATAGGGGATTTCCGTGAGGCACAACTATATCAATACGATGATGCATTGTATTATTTTGACCCACCATATTTAGTAACGTCGGCGCCATATAATTTACAATGGAGTGAGGTTGAAGAAAGAGCTCTGCTTGAATTATTAGACTGCCTCAATGAGGAGCACAAAAGATTTGCTTTATCCAATGTGCTTCTATCAAACGGGAAAGAAAATCTTATCTTAAAGGAGTGGGTTAAAAGATATAACGTACACTACTTGAAGCGTCAATATCGAAATGCCAACTACCAAAAAGTCAACATAACGGACACCATTGAAGTCTTAATCACGAACTATGAGTAATGGAACTGCCGGAAATAGAAAAGGATATAAAGTGTTTTCCATTAACACCACGATCCGTAATCCCAAACGAAACAAAGATTTCTTGACGATCTTTGAACCGTTCAATGGGAAAGTCTTCGATGACAACTGTTCGTATAGATATCTGTATGAATTGATTAAGCATGGTGTATATCAAGTGTCTGACATATCCTCTGAGATTAAGAACAAATGGGAGAATGATATAGAATTAACTCCAGAAGAAATTCGCCGTGCTATAGATGATAATCCACAAGCATGTGGTCTTCATGGAAGAGTAATGACTCAATTAAGAGCCATTAAAGATCAAGGATTCTTAATATTCACACAAGTTCGCCGAGGAACTTACAAAATATCACTAACTAAACTTGGTTGGGACATCGTCAACAACATTAAAGACCCAACTATTGCCTACACCAAAGCTATGCTGGGACTTCATGCAAAAAGTCCTAGTCGCGATACCATTTTTAATGAAGCAAGGCCCTTCCTTAATACATTATTCGTTATAGAGACAGTTAATAAGAAGTGGAAGGAGCTAGGCAATACACCTAAAGGTATCCTGTTGCATGAATTTGCCGTATTCGTGCTTAGTATGAAAGATTGCGACTACGAATCTGCTGCGCAGAGAATAATTAATTATCGTTTGCGTTTCAGATTTGAAGCAAACAAAGAGTACTTAGAATCGTATTTGGAATCAGAGGACATACTTCCATTGAAGTTTAATAGTTTGGTTGTTGATTATCCAGATGAAGTATTCCGAAAATTTGAAATGACGGGCTTGCTCAAACGTCATGGATCATATTACACATATATTGATTTTTCGTCATACAACTATTCTAAAGTACAAGAGATTCTTAAGGCTTACAAAGGATATAAGTGGATAAACTTTACTTCTACAGAAGAGTATTATGCCTATCTTGAAAATCAAACAATCCCATGGGAAGATAACGAGTTTATCCGCCATAAGGTAGTAGAAGAAAAAGCAAAAGTACTTGGAATTACATTGAACACCGCTAATACCTTAGAGCAGAATGAGGAATATTTAGACCGAATGTTCTATACCCACGCTTTAAAGGGCGCGGTTGAACGATACGACTATTCCTTCATAGGAAAGGAACTTCTCATTCTTGCAAAACGATGCAAGGAAGAATCAAAATTAGATTCAATATCCGAACCGCTTCGTTTAGAATATCTCCTTGCCCTATACTTTGGCAAACGCTACGGATTAAAAGGACTTATCTCAAATATCATCTACAATGAAGATGGTTTACCTCTTCATTGTGCGGCTGGAGGTAAGAGTGATATCATCTTCCATAGTAGCGATGGTTCATATATCCTTGAACCGACAATGATTACGAGCAAAGCGCAACAACTGAACAATGAAACATCTAATATTGTTCGTCATGTACAAGATGAAGAATCGAAAAGCAACCTACACTATCGAGTGATGATGATTGCTCCGAGAGTACATGAAGATGTGGCTCGATATTTCCGATATGAAGCGAAAGAAGGAGAAGCTAAAATAGCGCCTGTTACTATCGAACGAACCGTTGGACTTTTCAAAGATAGTGAGACACTACGCGATTTGGGTATTAACTATGATCAGATATTAGATCTTTTAGTATCTCAATCTGTACAAATATATACTGATACCATCAACGCCTATAGAGTTTCAGAACAAACGCGCCAAACGCAGATATTCAAAGAACCTACCATTGAACCCACCATCACCCCGCTACATATCCACGACACCTACCAACCCGGACGCATTCCTCTATATACGCTCCGTGCAGCGTGCGGACGCTTTGAAGACAACGAGTTACCGGTGGCAGATGGTTGGGTAGATGCAAGTGGGCATGGCTTTACTCCCGACAAAGACCGTTATTTCGCCGTCCATGCCAAAGGAGATTCCATGTTGCCTCTAATTCATGACGGCGACATCTGTGTCTTCGAATGGTACACTGGGGGCTCTCGTAAAGGAGAAATAGTGCTGATGCAGATTCGCGATTTCGACCCCGAATACGACGGTCGCTATACCATTAAACGCTACGATAGCGAAAAGATCGTCACTGAAGATTATTGGGAGCATAAATCAATTACCCTCTCCCCGCGCAATCCCGCTTTTGAACCCATCGTAGTCCGTGAGGATGAATCAGTCCGCACCATCGGCATCTTCAAGTGCACATTAAGCTAATTTTCTCCTCTAAAAAATATTATTTTTTAGTTTTCGCAGCCATCAATAGATGGATGCGCCTGTTTCTCATGTCCTATTTCACTTGCGTATGTCAATTATTTTTTGTAATTTTGCAGCCTAAATCGATAAGAGAAAAAGCGCACTTCTTCGGGAGTGCGTTTTTTTTGTTCCACAGGGTATTTGGAGCCGAAAAGGGGTACAAAACCGTTTCAAGTTGACGAAAATTTGAACAAAATGTAACGAAAATATTTCAAAAATAATCGTGCAACACACAAAAAACATACAAAAACTGTGTGGAACATAAAAATGAAGAAAAAATAAAAAAAACACAAAAAAACACAGCATAGTAGGCGCATAGTATCCAATCGGTGATACAAAAAAGCAGTACTTTTGCACCGTCTTTCAGAAATGAGAGGCGGTGCGTTGTTTTAGAATGCATCGAATAAATTGCTCCGGTTCTAAACCGGTTAACCGCGAAAGTTTGTGTGACTCGCACGTGCAATGAGTGGCCACTCGCATACAACCCGAGCACAAAACTTTTAAACATTATGAAAACAAATTTTGAAGTCATTGACCAGTTTTTCAGTGCTCAAATGAGCGCAAACGAGAGTGAAGCAACCTTAAAAGCCCTCCGTCCGCAAGTGGAAGAGGCAGTGAAGGAACTCATTCGGCAACAGGGTAAGCCGGCGAACTTCACCGGTACACTCGAGTATCACGGGTTTAAGATCGTGGTGCGTCGTCCGACGTCGTACACGTGGGAGCAGAACACCCAGATCCAAGATTCGAACCTCGACTTCTACAAGCAGTTGCACGGGTATTACGAGCAACTCCAGGAGAATGTCAAAGAGGCGCGTGCGGACCTGAAGCGTGCGGCTGAGAAGCTCGCCAAAGCTCATCCCGATTCCGAGTCCATCAAACACGGCTACACCATCGCCATCATGGCGTAAGATGCTTCTTATCCCTCGGCTCCGCTCCCTCTTAAGTTACCCCCCCCACTTATACCTTGTATCTTTTTTTTGTGAAATTTATATAAAATTAATACAAGTTGTGCTAAGAACTGCCCCACTTATACCTTGTATCTTTTTTACAAAAATACATGCATAATTAATACAAGTTATCCGGGGGAGAAGCAGATCGTTAGAGCTTTCAAAAAGAAAGCGAATAAGAAAAAGTAAGCAAAAAGAATTATAAAGAAAAAAACGATGATGATTATTATTTATTATTCGTAGTATACTCTTCATCATCAAATAATATTAAAATTTTATGTCTAATGAAAAAAGCTCTTTTGATTATATGTGGGACCTGCTTAACCCTCCGCGAGAGTTTCACAACATGCGGGCTAAATGCGAATCTAAACTCTGGAACACGCTCAGCATTCACATGCAGCACCGCATTTATCGTCTCATCCGAGATAAGAAACGGCGAGGCGAGAGTGTCCATCCGAATCCATGGTACGCTATCGTCAATGCACGAGACGCAGAGCCGACTAACTATAACGGTGACACTCGCATTGACGAGCTCGTCAAGACGACGAAAATGGTCGTCGCGTGGTACAAAGAGCGCGCAGGCATCTACACCCTCGAAGAAGCCCTTGCGCTTAAACTCAGCATCATCCGGGAGTTTAATTAATGAATAATGATTAATGAATAATGAATATTTATGAGCGCGTATCCTTTGTATGACGTACCTTACTTGGTACGAGATCCGAACGACTCCTATATGTCGCTTGCACGACACCAACGTGAAGTGGAAAGCCAAGCGATTGTCGATGAGTATTTCATTGAGAGAGACAAAGGAACCTCCGCAGGATGGGCAAAAAAATTAGTAGCCAGAAAGCACGAAATCCCAACCATCCGCGTGAGCCACTGCCTCAGATGGTACTACCAAGAAGCCGTAAGACGAAAGAAATACGATTTTTTGATAAAATTTCCACCTGAAAAGGAACACATTGTTCACTTTTGACGTATATTTGCACCGTCTTTCAGTTGAGAGGCGGTGTTTTTAATCACGACACTTCGTCGAGATCTCGTCGAGTAATTATTAAACTTTATCCTAAATCTTAATTATGGCTCGTTACAAACCTATTGACATGGTGAAGTACTATCAGGGGAAAATCTGCAAACACTCTGATACCTACTTCCAAAAACGTAGACGTACGCTCTGCACAGGACGTATCTGTTATCCGCGGACAAAACCCTTCTCCGCCGAAGAACTCGCTCGACAAGCCAAGTTCAGGCAAGCAATTCAAGCCGTCGCGGCGCTTTCACAGGAACAGAAAACGGCATACGCACAAGCGTTCGCTCTGCAAACCAAGTACGCGTATCTCCGCAATTACATGATTGCCCAGGAGTACGCCAAACTAACCTAAACTTTATTTATTAACAAACCTAAACCTTAACAAATTATGGCAAAAGTAAAATGGGCTGAGGGTATCGAGTATGTATCCGGCCTTTTAACCAAACGCCCGAAAGCGGGCAGTATGCACAGTGACCACTGTAGTGCTCTGTTGGCAACCCACCGTGTGGCAGCAACCGAAAACCCTGTATGTACCCGTCTCTACATGGTAGGACCGTACAAACGTTCCACTCCGCTGACGTCCAATGAGTTGGATGCTCGCGCTCGCTTCGCTGCTGTGGCAGCTGCTGTGAAGGCTCGTAAGAGCGATCTTAACTCGATCACTCAGGACCAGATCAACTTCGCTGCACAGAAGGACACGGCCGGTGGCAAGAAAACCATGAAAGCTTACCTTTGGAAAGTGTGTGGCGACATCTACGATGCGCAGCACAACGGCTAAGGAAGGAGGTGAATCATGAAGAGACAACAGATCATTAAGATTATCATCTCCGTGCTGATTGCGGCGCTCACGGCACTGGGAGCAGCCTTCGAACTGAGTTCGTGCAACGTGACACGGACGGTGACGACCCGAAGCGAAGCATGGCAGAAAGGTGACACCAGCGTGGTCATCCAGACGAAAACTATCGAGACGTACGATGCGAGCAAGAAAGGCATTTATTAGCGAAGAAGGCGGCAGCAATGCCGCTTTCTTTGTAGCGTAGCCGACACAAAAACAAGAGAGCCCGGGGATTTCTCCTCGAGCTCTCGAAAGTGGCGGCTACCTACTCTCCCACAACGCAGTGCAGTACCATCGGCGATGCTGAGCTTAACGACCCTGTTCGGAATGGGAAGGGGTGGGACCTCAGCGCTATAACCACCTAAATTATAGGTTAATTGACAATTTACAATTTACAATTCACAAAGCGTCCTAAAAGTTTCGTACAAAGGTATGAGTCCGTACGGATTCTAATAACTTGTACCAAACCCCGTAAGCCCTTTGATAATTATACATTGATAATTGATCATTGTCAATAAGGGGTTGACAGATCAACGAATGTAGAAGCGCGTTCACGCGCTACGAGCAATCAAGCTCGTTGGACTAGATAGTCTAGATGCTCTAGATAGACTAGATGGTCTAGATTTCTAGTTAAAAAACCTTTTTTAGAAAAAGATTCGGGCAATTAGTACTGCTCGGCTTTATG
>CAZVMM010000077.1:0-8581 GCA_964628205.1 uncultured Muribaculaceae bacterium | reverse complement strand
CAAAGCCACAGTCACCAGCCACGATAATCACCGTGTCCGTCATTCCATACTGAACACAGCACTTGAAGACAAGCTCATTGAACTCGCCATGAATATCGCCACTGACGACGATGCCTTTAGCCTCCGGAAAATCGAAAACCACCCCTGGATTCATCAAATCTCGTATCTTTCTAGATATTTGTCATTCCCCTTGCCAACAATCTTTATTAATTCACGATGATCGCAATGTGCTAGAATCAAATTCACATTTACCTTATTAAACAATTCTTGGAAGCATATTTGCATTCCCTCAAAAAGGGCTGCAGTCTCACCAAACTTCTTATATATCTTTTCCAAAGAGATATCTCCTACAGTCTGATCTTTAGGTTCCCAATGACAGTTAAGTAAAACCACATATTGGCATTTATCAAAACTCCTCTCTTTGAAATAATTATAAATAGCCAAAAGATGCTTTAGCATTTGGAAGGCATCATAATATTCAGGCTTGTGAGTTTTAAAAAACTTAAATGCTGAAATAAATTTTGATGGGCAGTTCTTCTCATCGGTATATTTTTCATATGCTTCTTGATCAAATGGATGTGACTTTGTAAGCGGTTCAAGCATCTTCATCTCTACAAACAAATGATAATTCTCAAGATGTAAGTATGCATCTAGATTGGCTTTGGCATTGTTTATAGTCCTGTGTTTCCACTCATATTGTAGCCAATAGTTGTCTGAAATTAAATTTAGGTTTTTGAAAACATCCGAAGCATCAAATTTTAGACTACATTTGTCATTATCACCAAAAATATTATATGTCAGAGCAGCGGATGATCTTAGGGCAGCCATTGGAATCACATCCCATCTATTTGGCTTCTTGTCTTTATTTGAATAATCATTAAGACGATTCTTACAAGTTTTTATATTGTCTTTGAAGTCTCTTAGATAATAAATACAGTTTGATGTGGATGCTTCTGCCTCTTTCATAAACTCCGCTTCTGTTAGACTGGATGTTTGTAATAATTTGCACCTTAATTTTTTTAGGATTTCTTTTTCAATCGTATTCATAATCATTATTCTTATTTCTATTTCACTTTTGACAATATTTCGCATTAAGATAATGCACATACTTATTGCCAATACCTTCTTTTGAGCGTGCAGATTAACTCCTTCCAGTCGTCACATGGCAACTTGGAAAACAGTTCTGAGGGAGAAATCAAAACATACTTGTTTGGATTCTTAAGTTGACCTTTCCAAGTAGTGAGCATATCTTTACCTCCGCTACAGGGATATTTCTTGTGAACCAGCTCGTTATTTCCCGTTGGAACAACATGGACATGGATGTATTCATCGGCTTTAAGAACTTCATCATTCTTATGCTTTACCATTTGCTCTGCCCAGAGTGTCTGCCTCATCAGTTGATAGAATGGCTCGAAGAAATAGACAGAGCCACGGTAATTGTCAACACTCTTCAGTTGCTTTGATTGTTCAATAAGGTCTGAGTACCTTCTCAAACGAGTGTCACCGCTTGTTCTGCCATTTGCTACGTTTTGGGATTTATCCTCATTGCCATAACTCTCAACGTATTTCCATTCAATGGTTAACATCACACGTTTGCCCTTTTTCTTTGCAAGAATCACGGCATCGATGGAGGTGCAAAGAGCGCCTCTCTTGAGATTATCCTGCCCTCGCTTTTCATTCAAATGGTCTGTAGCACTAACTACCTCAAACGATATATAACCATCCTTTCCTTTGTCATTCTCGAGAATCTCTACACTGTCAAATTCGGGATCAACAGTCTGTGCTAATGCTAAAACAGCATCATGTTTTTTTCTGAGCGGGAACAGATGGTTAATGCAGGCAATTTGCGAGGATAGAGTATGTGTGGTAGGCACATCCCCGCTCCACCAGCCGATTCCATTCTCTTCAAAATACTTGATCACATCGTCATAACATACTTGCTCAATGAAATTATCCTTATAGTTTTTCAAGATAAAACGATCATAGGATGGATGATATTTACCTTTAAATTTGCCCCCTAATTGAGAGCGATCAAAAAGGGCCTCTTGAACATCTTTCTGTCTTTCCTTGTACGTCATTTTCAGATTCTTGATTAAAATGTTTTACTTTGCAAATATAATAACTCTTATTGGAAATGCAAGCACTTTATTATGTGCATTTGTAATTGTAGTAAGCTATCAGTCTTTCTGCCCCGATGGTTTCGAATCGGGAGAACTTGAAGTGGGCTTTTATGTTCTCGTCTCGGGCATCGGCCGGCACTTCAAGGAGAGTGGGTATCATGTCAATCTCATCAGTGGACAAACGACAGTATCCAATCGTGAACTCATCAATAAGTCGCCCCAAGATATCATAAGCGTCGTCAAAGTCGAGATTGAAACTGTCGGAATCGAGAGCGTCGAAGTTCTCGACTCTTGCAGTCACTGAACCAGGATGGGTCGGGAGAGGTGTTCCCTCCCGTTCCTGTTGGTGCCGCTTCATTGCTCGTTCATCTTTAGCCACAGGCGTTCCACTTCTTGCTGGTGCAGGGCGAACTCTAGTTTTGATCCGCTGAATCCGTTGAGGGGGACTCGCTCGAAGAATTGGGAGTAGAACTCGCGGGCGTCGTAGTCTTCCCATGAGCGCCACGCCATTGCGCTCCAGTCCCATTTGGCGATGTACTTGCGGACAAGTTCGTTGGTCATTCTCACGTTAGGGTTCGCGGTGAGGGCTTTCCAGTCCCACAGGGGGGCGAGTGCTTCGATTCCTTCGGCCGTTACCGCCTGGCCGTGGGCGCATCTTGAGAACAGGTTCCAGTTCAGTTTGTCTTTCCATCGCAGGGCCATCTCGGTGGTCCATTCGATTTCGTTGTTTCGGGAGACTTCGTCCCAGAGGAGCTGTTGCTCGTACTTTTCCAGGTGGGTCGCCTTCAGGGGGCGTTT
The DNA here is from genome assembly GCA_964628205.1 of uncultured Muribaculaceae bacterium. Lineage (GTDB taxonomy): Bacteria > Bacteroidota > Bacteroidia > Bacteroidales > Muribaculaceae > Sodaliphilus. The sequence continues at coordinate 5,663 of CAZVMM010000077.1, read as the reverse complement.
TCGTGAGACGGTCATCCATGCTTGCCGTTCGATTTGTTTTTCCAGACCTGCTGCCATTTCCACCCGTCGCATCTCCGCTTTGTTGTTGATGATCACTTCGTCCATTCCTCTTTGTTTTTCTGTTTCCATAATCTTGTTTACGTTAAATTTGGCGCAAAATAAAAACACACCTCGGCCAAATTGCGGCAGAGGTGCAAAAATTTCTATCTTTTTTATTTTAGACCCACAGGAGGCGGAAGTACTTACTGAAAAAATCTAGCCATTCTGTGATAGCATATTTTTTAGTGGCTTTAGATCGCTTTTGTATGACATATCAAATCCTGTTGCCAGTATGGTGACCTTGATCTGGTCTTTAAGTGTTGAGTCATGTGCCGAGGCCCAAATCACATCCACTTCGTGGTCAAAGCTTTCATTGAACTCTTGGATTTCACTCACTTCCTTCATGAGTAGCGGCGTTTCGCTGTCGGGATTGGAATAGATAATCATCAGAATTTTCTTGAAGCTGAATACATCACAGCTTTTGAGCAATGGTGATTCCAGGGCATTTTCAAGAGCCTTTGTCACACGGCGTTCACCTGAGCCAAATCCCGAGACGATAAATGCGTTACCTCCTTTACGCAAAGTATAGTTAACATCATTGAAGTCCATGCAGACCCTACGGTCGATGGGAGTAATCACGCAGTAGAGACTGCTGACCACAGTAGTCAATGCTTCATCGGCCTTCATAAAAGCGTTGAAGGGGTTTAGGTCGTTGTCTATTTCAGTTAAGTGCTCATTGTTGATGACAAACAAAGCATCGACATGCTTGCGCATCTCTTCGATCCCTGCAAGAGCCATTTGAATCCTTTCGGTTCCCTCAAACTGGAAGGGGATTGTCACGATACCAACGGTGAGTGCTACCTCTTTCTCGCGAGCAATACGAGCCACTGCAGGGGCAGCATAGGTTCCTGTGCCACCACCCAAGCCTGCAACAATGATGACCATCTTGGCATCATCGTCAAATAGAGCTGCAATCTCGGATTCACTCTCCTCAGCTGCACTACGATGTGTCGTGTCTGGTCTCAGAAGCACACGGTTGCGCACTGGTGAGTCAATGAGCTGCTGACGGTCAGAGTCTAATACGGCGAAAGTGACACCATCGATGTTCTGATACATGAGATTGACAGCATTGATGCCACCTGCGCCAACGCCAATTGCCCTAATAATGGTACGCTGCTGGTTCTTGTCCAAAGTTGACATGATGCCAAGTTCGAACTCGTTTGTCGCGTAATTATCTTTCTTTTTCATAATGATTCTTTTTTTGATTTATGCATAACGAGTGCTGTGGCACGAATGATTGGCTCAGCACATCTCTTATCAGGAGCCAGGCCCCAATGGATATCAAATTCATATGGGAATGAATCATAGAGAATCGGTATCGCCTTAAATTCTTCCATTTTTAGATTACTGGAATCAGTCTTATAAAAATTGATTAATACAGCAGTAAGGGAACCATATGAGTCTAACTTGGACTTCATCTGTTCTGTCAGTTGAACCATTCGGTTTTCCTCTTTCTCATTGACTGATACTTCAAACGTGCTAAGGACGCCTTCATATCGAAGTAATGCTATGACATCATTAGTATCAAAGCCCAAATAGTTATATGAGCATACCATTTCTGCACAATGACGCATTGCCTGATGCAATTCTTCACTGATCTCACATAGTTGTGTGACCTTAAGCATGATATCTGCAAAGAAAGTAAATGTGCCATTAACCTCGGCACAATGACACATTGCAGGATACCAATCCTCTTGATCACAGCATTGCCGCGTTATCTCAAACATGGCATCGGCAATCTCACATCCCTCTCGATTCAGCATCTTGTCCTGTTCTTGGTTGTCTTTATCTCTAATCTCCATAAGGTTTATATTGTTTTCTCAATTTCAATGTTTATTTCGGTCTCGAATTGGCGCACATAGATAAAGTCGGTGATGGCGAACTTCATGTGGTCAAACAAGTGGTGGAAGGGCAACGTGAGGTGCAAGTCCTTGGTGAGTTCCTGGTCCAGACCCTCGTTCCAGTTGGGCGGAGCGCAGTCCATGCCGATTAAACGCTCAAAACTGTACCCTTCATCCATTGGGATGATGAGATGCCCATGCGTCACGCCATCATCATAGAAACGGTTCCAACCCCAATCACAAAGCGCATCCCACAGTTCCTGGCGATCGGCCCCTTGGACTGGATGAAGAGGCGGATAATCTTCTCCCAAGTAGCATTTCGCTGTCAAATGTATGTGGTCAGGATTCTCAGCCTTGTCCTTTATAGCGTCCCAGATGCGATGTGCTCGGTCATACATTTCCCGCAAAGCAGCCGTGAGCGCATCATTAAATGCGATGATTTCTGGCAGGATTTCCTCCTGATGAGCCAGGGCTCGCTTATTAATGATGTCTTTCCGAACTGTAAGCAAACAATCACACTCTGGATATTTGCTCCAGTTATCATTAAACACATTGAGAATTTCTTCTTCAATGCAACGAATCTCATAATCTTGTAATTCAATCATAGCGTCTCATTTTATTGTTTGCTGCAAAATAAAACCGCACCCCTGCCATCCTGTGGCAGAGGCGCAATCTAAAGTTGTTTTTTCTGAAAAAATGCTCAGTCAAGAGCCTGGTAGGTGAAGTCGGCAACACTCATGCAAGCCTTCTTGTAGTCGAACTGGTACATACGCATGTACTGCTCTTGAACTTCGACGGCCCCGTTGTAAAACGGGTTGAGACAATGCTGGCGGGTCGTTACCGTAATCACCATTTCGGGCGTGATTACTTGCCCATTGACGCGCCTGGTGCGCTTCGGCGTAATTCTAAAAACTTTGCTCATAATAAAACGTTTTAAATGTGAAACAAATTACAATCGGCGGCAAATGTATAGTCATGGTATGCCATATTGCGGCAGAGATCTGAAAAACTTATACGATGGGGTCTGGGCAGAAGTCTTTGCGCTTACAGGTTTTGCAGTGCTTGCCCATCCAGACGTCGTCAAATTGTTTCATGGCCTGCTCGACGATCTGTGGCTCATCGGTCAGGATGCCAGCCTCGAAGTTACGCTTATCGCTGCTTTTCATGCCAATGCCGGCGCCCGTGAGATTGGCACTGCCGATATACACCTCCTCACAGTCAAAGACCAACATCTTGAAGTGAACCCTGGGACACAGCACCCGCTCCAACCGGTCATACAGCACAGGATACCTGTCAAAGTCCTCCCTGAAGTTCGGCCCCGGCTCCTTAGCATGAATCAGCCTCACCTCAACCCCTCGTCTAATCAGCAACGCAATGAGCGCCAGGAAAGGCTTCTTTTCCTTGCCAACATCAACATATAGGTCCTTAATGTCGGCCGTCCCAATCCATAACGAGCGCTTCACAAACTGCACCCGACCAAGCACCTCCCCATAATGGTCACTATTAGATATGAACTGAATCAAGGTTCTGCCAGACCATCAATTTTGGCTGAGCTTTTTATTCTTTCAGCCAATCTTTCAATCAATCTGTTCTCTTTGACTTTTGTCAATTCAGAATCTATAATTCCTTTGATAAGACTTCCTTTAGCCATATCAAGAAGTGCGTCGTGCCCATTCCAATAAATTAAGTTCCCGGGGAAGTCCTTATGGCCATATGGCCATGTTTTACTAATGCGGATCCAGCCGTTAAAAGGTTCCATTTCTATTTGCTGGTTTTCCGGATATCCATCAGCAACAATTCCATAATAAACTAAAACACCTTCATGCTGGATTTGGAAGTAACATTTCTCATTGCCATGAACATAAAAACGTATTGTATTATAATTACTACTTCGGGGTTCAAGTTCAATGAAACCTTCATCATACTCAAAGTCCATATCATGGTCTTTAGCTATCTGTCGAAGAGCTTGGTTAATAAAGCTTTTTCTGATAGCACGAGCAATGTGTGAGGATAAATGATAGATTTTAAGTGTCGCTTCAATGTTTGGTTCGCTGATTAAGAATTCAATAATTCTTGTCTCGTCATTTTCACTCATAATGTTTAAAATACTTTCTAAATTTAATTTATATTGTGCTACTGTTTCTCTTACTTTGGGGAATAAGGCTGCTATGCTAATACATTTGTCTAACCATGAAAGAATCTCATCTTTATAACTGATGCATTGATAATCCACCTTGTTATCAGTTGAAGACTCATCTGCTTCTTTTTTATCTAAGGTCAAATAAAGTAAAATGTATTCTAGAAAGTTCTTTTTTGCATAATTCTGATATCTAAGTAGCTGGTTCTTTTGATCGGTCGCATATATCTTGTTTTCAATCACAATAGCATGATTTTTATCATCTTGAATCAGCAAATCAATTTGCCCACCTTCAGTATAATCTTCAGAGATAGCGCCAATTGAATACTCTCTGCGCATTTTAGCAGATTTTATGTCAAACTCAAAACTAGGCTTAACTCGTTGAATTATAATACTAAGAAAGGCTTCAAGGAATTTATCACCCAAACCATGATCACCATCTGGATTCAACAATTCACCTAAAAATGCAGAATGCAAGCGGACCTCACTGGTGGAAAGTCCAAGTACACTGAATATGTTGAAGTTTTCGCCTCGTTTGCGTTTCTCTTCCTGTTGTATCCTTTCTTTTACAACAATCTCTGAAATTTGCTTTAATAATGTCTCTATGTTTGTCATCATCTAGAAGTATTTAGTTTTAAGTGATTATTGCTTGCAAAGTTATTAAATCCGTTTCACTTATCCAAAATCAAAACGAATGAAGTTATAGCAGTTCTTTGGCTATCCAGGCGCAGGCTTCGGCGTCGGCTAGGGCGTGGTGGTGGTTCTCCATCTGGAAGCCGCAGGCGGCGGCCACGGTCTGGAGTTGATGGTTTTCCAAGTCGGGTTGCAAGCGGCGGGATGCGGCAAGCGTGTCGAGGAACTCGTACTCGGGATAATCCATCTGATAGGTGCGGAAGACGGCGCGAAGGCAGCCTTCGTCAAAGGGGCGGTTGTGGGCAACCAGCGGTAGGCCTTCAATCCGGGGCTCAATCTGTGCCCACACATCGGGGAATACCGGGGCATTGTCGGTGTCAGTACGGCACAGGCCATGAACCTGAGTGCACCAGTAGTTATAATAGTTGGGCTCGGGCTGGATGAGCGAGTAGAACTTGTCCACAATCTCCCCGTCCCGAACAATGACCACTCCAACTGAGCATACCGAAGAGCGGTCATAGTTGGCGGTTTCAAAATCTATAGCTGCAAAATCTCTCATGGCTTAATCTTTCTTATATCGGTTACACATACGCTCGAGTTTCGTCGCTATTTCCTCACGAAGCCATTGCGGCTCGAGCACTTCAACATCCTCGCCTTGCCAGAATAATTCCTGAATAAAGTCGAAGGTTGGGCGAATGAACATGGTGAAGATGCTGAATATGTCATTGCGCTCAATCTCCTTCTGCGACTCATGCAACCTGAGCCCACGAATGTAGTTGGCTTGGCCTGCGGTCACTTTCAACTTCACGAGCTCTTTGTCGTAATCATGGTCACGTATCACACCGTAGCATCCTTCAAAATACTCCTCGGCGTTCCAATCGTTGGGCATGTTGAAGGTCTCATCTCTGACCTGCAAAGCCCTGATGCGTTCAAGGGAGTAAATTCTTGGCCCA
>CAZVMM010000076.1:0-9026 GCA_964628205.1 uncultured Muribaculaceae bacterium | reverse complement strand
CCGTGGGCGCCCTGAGCGAGCGCAACTATGTCGAGGACCTGCTGGTCGATGTGGCCGACCCCGACAAGATTGTTGTCGCCCAGACGGCTCCGGCTGTACGCTATGCCCTGGGCGAGGAGTTCGGCATGCCGCCGGGCACTATCGTGACAGGCAAGATGATAACCGCCCTGCGCAAGGTGGGTGTTGATTATGTGTTTGATACCGACTTTGGCGCCGATATCACCATCATGGAAGAGGCCGCCGAGATTATCGACAGACTCAAAAAATTCATCGCAGGTGACAAGACGGTGAGAATTCCCATCACTACTTCGTGCTGCCCGGCATGGGTCAACTTCTTCGAGAATGATTTTCCCGACCTGCGTGAGTATCCATCGACCTGCAAGTCGCCGGCTCAGATGCTGGGAGCTGTCATCAAGGATTACTGGGCCATGAGGATGGGCATTCCCCGCGAGAAACTGATCATGGTCTCGGTCATGCCGTGTTTGTCCAAGAAATATGAGTGCGCCCGTGACGAGTTTGTTACCGACGGCAATCCCGATGTTGACTATTCCATTACCACCATCGAGCTGGCCGAACTCATCAAGCGCATGAACATCGACTTTGACAGCCTGCGCGATGGCGAGTTTGATTCACCATTGGGTGACTCGTCGGGTGCAGGTGCTATCTTCGGCACTACCGGTGGCGTGATGGAAGCGGCATTGCGCACGGTTTATGAGGAATTCACGGGCAAGACATTGCCGCATATCGAGTTTGATCAGGTGCGTGGACTGGATGGTATACGCGAAGCCACGATTGACCTCAACGGCTTTGACCTCAAGGTCTGCGTCGTGAACACGCTGGCTAACGCCAGGACTGTGATGGAACGGCTACGTGCCGGTGAGCTGGATTACCATGTCATCGAGGTGATGGCTTGTCCTGGTGGATGCATCGGTGGCACTGGCCAACCCTACCACCATGGCGACATCGAGGTGATCAAAGCGCGGCAACGCGCCATCTACAGCGAAGACGTGGGCAAGAAACTGCGCAAGAGCCATGATAATCCCGTGATACAACGACTGTATCGCGAGTTCCTTGGCGAGCCGCTAAAGGGCAAAGCCCATCAGATCCTCCATACCAAGTATCGCGACAAGTCCATCCTGTGAACCCAGGGTCTGCAGGGGGTTATGGCAATGACACTTTATCCAGTATGCCCTTGATGTGTGCGATTGTGATGCCGTAGTTGGTCATCGGGACGCCTTGACGGCGGCACTGCTCCACGCGTGAGAGCATGAACTTGCGGTTAAACATGCATCCGCCGCAATGGATGACCAGGTCATACCCCGATAAGTCTTTAGGAAAGTCTTTTCCCGCCACAATCTCGATCGATAGCCCTTGCCCTACACGCCTTCGTAGCATGCGTGGAATTTTCTCGCGGCCGATGTCCTCGGCTAGCGGTGCGTGGGTGCAGGCCTCGGCGATAAGCACTCGGGACTGCTCCGTCAGGTTATCTAGGGCACGAGCACTCTCCACAAAGTAATTGATGTCTCCCTTGTGTGCCGCCATCAGTACCGAGAACGAGGTCAACATGCTCCCAGCAGATTTTTTCTTCTCGACGATATCAAATACCTGTGAATCAGTTATGATAAGATGTGGCTCTTTATGTAATGCTTTAAGCGTGCGGTCGATATCGTCTGTTGTGCAGCACACTGCGATACAGCGCTTGTCCATCAAGTCCCGAAGGGTCTGCACCTGAGGCAGGATGAGCCGCCCCTTAGGGGCCTGCGGGTCCTGGGGCATGACCAGCATCACCACATCTCCAGCACTGGCTAGGTTTCCCGTGAGTGACGGCTCGGTGCTATCTGGGACAAGGCTTGCGAGCATTTGTCTCAATTGCTCTAACCCGGCACCTTTCAGGGCGCTGACAGGAATGATGTCACAACCCAGTCGTTTCGCCATATCAGCAAGTAGGGTAGTGCTGGGTGGTTGGGCCATCAGGTCCACCTTATTGAGCACAGCTAGATAGGGCACTTCAGCCTGCTTGAGCAGGGCTGCCCACGTGGTCTCCTCGTCAAGCGATGCTCCATCGGTAACAAGAATAGCGATGTCGGCCTGCTTGATGACTTCGCGGGTGCGCTCAGTACGCAAGTCACCCACCTTGCCACTGTCATCAAATCCTGCCGTGTCAATCAGCACGCAAGGCCCCAGTGGCAAGATTTCCATTGACTTGCTCACTGGGTCGGTCGTGGTGCCAGCCACATCGCTTACAATGGCAATCTGCTGGCCTGTTAATGCGTTGATTAGCGAAGACTTGCCCACATTGCGCCTGCCGAACAGCGCAATGTGCAACCTCTCGCTATAGGGGGTCTGGTTCAGCCCGTTCATCGTCAAGTGGAGTCCTTAGCTTAGAAATAGAAGTCACGCTTACCGTTCTCGATGTCTAGGATGTGCTGGGCTGCGAGTTGGCGAACGCGCTCATTGGGCAACTTGGCCAGCTCCTGCTGGATCAGTGAGTTACCCTTGGCAATCGTGTCTTGGCTGGCAAAGTCCATGAGGTACTCCTTAAGCGTCATCAGGGCATTGGGGGTGCAGATATCGCCAATCTTTCCGGCCTTGCATAGCGACATGAAGCGGTCGCCCGTGCGTCCCGAGCGGTAGCATGCGGTACAGAAACTAGGCAGGTAACCGATTGACAGCAGCCAGTTGATGACCTCGTCCAGGGTGCGGGTGTCACTTACGTCGAACTGTGCCGTCTCGTCATGGCGCTCCACGGTGGTATATCCGCCCACACTGGTGCGGCTGCCGCCGCTGATTTGCGACACACCGAGCTCGAGTACCTTGGCCCTCACGCTCTGGCTCTCGCGCGTTGAGATGATCATGCCAGTATAGGGCACCGCTAGGCGGATGACGGCGATAATGCGGCAAAAGATCTCATCGGGCAGCACATCGGGGAACTCGTCGAGGGTGATGTCCTCGGCGGGGCAGATGCGTGGCACGCTGATAGTGTGCGGACCCACACCGAAGCGGGCCTCCAGGTGCTCGGCATGCATGAGCAGGCCGACAAAGTCATAGCGATAGGTCGTCAGGCCATACAGCACGCCGATGCCCACATCGTCACAGCCACCCAGCTGGGCGCGGTCCATGGCCTCGGTGTGGTAGCAGTAGTTGCTCTTGGGGCCCGTGGGGTGCAAGGCTTCGTAATTCTTGCGGTTATAGGTTTCCTGGAACAGGATGTAGGTGCCGATGCCCGCAGCCTTGAGTTTCTCGTAGGCCTCGACCTCGGTAGCGGCTATGTTGACGTTCAGGCGGCGGATCTCGCCGTTGCCCACCTTGGTGTCATAGATGGTGTGGATCGACTCCAGGATGTACTCCAGCGGGTTCATCACGGGGTGCTCGCCAGCTTCGAGGGCTATGCGCTTGTGGCCCATCTTTACCAATGCCTCGACCTCGGCGCGGATTTCGTCCTGCGAGAGTTTCTTGCGCGGGATGGTCTTGTTCTTGGCGTGATAGGGGCAATAGACGCAGCCATTGATGCAGTAATTGGACAGGTACAGCGGGGCAAACATCACGATGCGGTTGCCGTAGAAACGGTGTTTCACATCACGGGCCAGTTGCTCGTAGCGCGCAATTAGGTCGGGCTGGTCGCAGTCAAGCAGCACGGCGGCCTCTCGGTGGGTCAGACCCTTGCACAGGGCGGCCTTATCGATAATTTGCTCAATCAGGGCGCGGTTGCTCTTGTTGCGCTCTGCATAGGCTAGAGTGTCCAGAATTTCGCTATCGTCGATGAATTCATCGGCATGGTTAGATTTGACGTTATACATATTTATTATATGAGAATGATTTAGTTATTAGTCATGTTGATATTAACCTACAAAAGTACAAAAAAATGCTTTTACTAGGGCTACTATCGCCAGTTTTTGAACATTATTAACGCATCACCTTGCCAGATTTGGTTAGGCGGGGCCTTTTCCCGTTGAGATTTTAAAGCCTGTTAATCACGTGCCCCCAGTGGATAAAAAACGATAATAAAACCAAAATTGGCACAATTGTTGACAATAAAATCGGCGCCAGTTGCGCTCAAATGTTGAGAATTGCGTAATTTTGCAGGATATTTCGACATGTTCGATAAGCATTGACTACACGAAGTCTCCATATCATCCTTGCCATGGTAGCGGCCATCACGCTGTTGCCGCTATGGTCGCATGGTCAAGTGGTGGTCAACTCCCATGACCTCACCCAAGCGGTAGACTCGATCGTCAGCGCTGAGGCCGACTCCACCCGCCGCCCTGTCATGACTCAGGACACCAGCCGCTTTGTCCGCGAACGGGTCGACCTGGACCACGTGGTCGAGTTCACGGCCAAGGACAGTATCATCCTCTATGGCCGCAACCATGCCGTGATGTATGGCGGCAGCAAGATTTTGTATGGCGACATCGACATGAGCGCTTCTCAGATCAGCATGGACATGGACAGCAGCCAGGTGCATGCCATCGGCGTGCCTGACAGTGTCGGCGAGCTCATGGGCAACCCCGTCTTTAAGGACAATAGCGGTGAGTATGAGTCACGGGTGATGAAGTATAACTTCAAGACCAAGCGCGGCTACATCACCAACATTGTCACCGAGCAGGGCGAGGGCTTCCTCACGGGCGGCGTCACCAAGAAGACCGAGGACGATTATTACTACATCAAGGACGGGCGTTACACCACCTGTGACGAGCACGACCATCCGCACTTCTACTTCCAGCTGACCAAGGCCAAGGTCAAGCCCAAGAAGAACGTCGTTACCGGTCCTGCCTATATGGTGCTCGAGGACTTACCGCTGCCCATCGCAGTGCCGTTTGGCTATTTCCCCTTCAGCGAGAAGTACCAGAGCGGCATCCTGGTGCCCACGTTCGGCGAGGATTACAACCGCGGCTTCTACTTGCGCAATGGCGGATATTATCTGGCGCTGGGACAGTATGCCGACCTGGCCATCACCGGCGAGATCTACACCCGTGGCTCTTGGGGACTGTCAGCCCAGTCGTCCTACTCCAAGCGCTACAAGTTCAATGGCTCCTTCAGTGTCAACTATCTCACGACGGTCACGGGCCTGAAGGGTGATCCCGACTACAACAAGATGAAGAATTTCCAGGTCTTGTGGAGCCATAGCCAGAACCAGAAGGCCAACCCGTACCTTACCTTCTCGGCCAGCGTCAACTTTGCCACGACGGGTTATTCGCGCAACAGCTTGAACACCTATTACACCAATGCCTTTACCGAGAACACCAAGAGCAGCTCGGTCAACCTGACCTACAAGATTCCTAACTCCAAGTGGTCGTTCTCGACCACGGCCAACGTCTCGCAGCGCACTGCCGACTCGACCATAACCGTCTCGTTCCCCAACCTCACCATCAACTTGAGCCAGACGGCCCCCTTCAAGCGCAAGCGTGCCGTGGGTGACGAGAAGTGGTACGAGAAAATCAAGGTCAGCTACTCCGGTCGTTTCCAGAACTCATTGACAGCCAAGCAGCGTGAGTTCCTGCACAAGAACCTGGTCAAGGATTGGCGCAACGGCATGATCCACACGGCTCAAGTCCAGGCCACGTTCAATGCCCTCAAGTACTTCAATCTCACGCCGTCAATCACGCTCAATGACCGCATGTACACCAGCAAGATACGCCAGCAGTGGGACCCCAATGCCAGCGCCGTGGTGCGCGACACGTCTTACAGCTTCTACAACATCTTCGACTTCAATTTCGCTGTCTCAATGAGCACCAAGATCTATGGTTTCTTCAAGCCCCTGAAGTTCCTCGGGAAAATCAGCGACAAGTTGCAGATGGTGCGCCACGTGATGACGCCTAGCGTCTCTTTTTCGGCAACGCCCGACTTTGGCGCTCCCTTGTGGGGGTATTACGGCAATTTGGACTATGTCGATAACGCGGGTAACCGCCACAGGCAGCGCTACAGTTATTTCCAGCACGGCCTGTATGGCAATGCCCCCAATGGCAAGTCGGGCGTCGTCTCGTTCACTATCGCCAACAACCTGGAAGCCAAGGTCAAGAGCGACAACGACAGCACGGGCTTCAAGAAGATTTCACTCATCGAGAACTTCACCCTGAGCCAGTCGTGCAACCTCGCGGCCGACTCGATGAAGTGGAGCAACCTGAACACGAGCATCATGCTCAGGCTTACCAAGGGCTTCAACCTCAGTCTCAGTGCCACCTGGGATGTCTACAAGTATGCGCTCAACGAGGCTGGCGCTCCCGTCAGGATCAACAAGTTGCGTCTGTTCAATGGTGGTGGCTGGGGACGCTTGTCCAGCACGGGCACCTCGTTCTCCTACACGTTCAACAACGACACCTTCAAGCGCAAGAAGGACAAGAACAAGAAAACCGAGCCGCCCAAGCCTCAGGGCCAGCTCAACAATGGCGAGGGCGAGGACGAGCAGGACACGGCCACGGGCCCCACTACCGACCTCGAACTCATCGATGGCTATGCCAAGTGGGAGTGCCCTTGGAACCTGACGGTCAACTATTCGTTGTCCTACGGCTATGGCACGTTCAACTACGACAAACTGGAGTATAACGGCCGCTGGACTCAGAACCTGAGCATGAATGCCAGCATCCGCCCGACTAAGAACTGGTCGATCTCGGCGTCAGCGAGCTACAACTTCGACACCCACAAGATCGCTTACATGAATTGCAGCATCTCCAGGCAGATGCACTGCTTCGAGATGAGCGCCAGCTTCGTGCCTGTGGGCCCCTACAAGAGTTACAACTTCCACATCGCCGTCAAGTCGTCCATCCTGCAGGATGTCAAGTATGATAAGCATTCAAGCATCAACAATGGTGTCACTTGGTACTAAACTCCGTCTCTTGGTTCTCGCCACCAGCTTGTGCATGGCTGTCTCCGCAATGGCCCACCTCCTTCAGGAGGGCGACCTGCTGTTCTGCTGCAGCGAGGCTCCCAATGCCATCACCAGTGTTACCAGCGGCATCCGTGATTTGCCCATCGACCACGTGGCTGTTGTGCATCGCATCGGTGGGGATGGTGGACCGCTGTTTGTTATCGAGGCTGTCAAGCCCGTGGTCTGTCTCACGCCCATCGATACCTTCCTGTGCCGCAGCACCAGCGATGCGGTGGCTCATGTGCTCGTCGGCCGCGTTAATGTGGATTGTGACATCCCTGCCTCGGTCAGGCGCTGTCTGGCTATGGTGGGCAGACCCTACGACGATTTGTATCTCCCCGGCGACAGTGCCGTCTATTGCAGCGAACTGGTGCAGATGAACTACGTTACCGCGGCTGGCACGCTGGTGCTTGATCCCGTACCCATGTCATTTCACGACCAGAGCGGAGCGATCTTGCAGTACTGGCGCGACTTTTATTCCACACGTGGCCTTGCCGTCCCCGAGGGCGAGCCGGGCAGCAACCCCGGTGAACTGTCTCGCCGCAACCAGGTGACCATCATCGGCAAATATCCCCGACAACTATGATTTTCTATTTTTCAGGAACTGGTAACACCCGTTGGGTGGCAACCCGGCTGGCAGCGGCTACAGGCGAGCAGTTGATACCGATTACCCAGGCCGTGGCCGATCAGCAATATGAGTACCAGATAGCGCCAAGTGAGCGCATCGGTATCTGTTTCCCCATCCACGGATGGCGCCCGCCATTCATCGTCCGCGACTTTGTCCGACAGTTGACGCTACAGGGCTATCAGGACCAATTCTGCTATGCTTTTGCCACCTGTGGCGACGATGTGGGCTTGACCTTTGACTATCTGGCTAGCGACCTGCAATGCGCTGGCATCAGGCTCGACAGCGCTTTCTCGGTCATCATGCCTGAGACCTATAACTTCCCCTTCATCGACCAGATAGACACGCCCGATAGTGCGCGGCGCAAGGTCGCTGCCGCCACCGAGCGGTTGCAGCGCCTGCTGCCCATGGTCGTTGACCGTCAGCGCTCGCTCATGCACATCAACAAGAGCCGCTGGCCCCGCATCAACAGCAGGCTTCTGGGCTCGTTTTTCCTCAAGCACTGGGTGGATGACGCCAAGTTCACCGTCGATGCCGACCGGTGCAAGCGTTGCGGCCTGTGTGCCTCGGTGTGTCCTGTGGGCAACATCGACTGTGCCGTGGGCTGCACCCCTAGATGGCTGCATAACGGCCTGTGTACTACGTGTTTCTCGTGCTATCACCACTGTCCGGCCCATGCCATCGACTTTGCCGGCCGCACCCGCGGCAAGCGCCAGTATTTCTTTGACAGCTCCCTTGTCCCAACAGACCAAAACGAAAAAACTGGCGACTGAAAACCCACGTGTGATATTTTTTTCGTAATTTTGTGGGTTTTAACTGACGAACCTCCCGTTTTGGGTACCCTATTTTCCATATTGATCGGTTGTGTGTCGATAGGCATTATCCTGTCGGCTCCCATGGGACCAGTTGGTATCCTGTGCATTCAGCGCACCCTAAACCATGGCCGCCATGCGGGCTTCTTTACCGGCGTGGGAGCCGCTGCCAGCGACCTGTTCTACTGTCTGCTGGTGGGACTGGGCATATCGCTGGTTACCGATTTCATCGCCGATCATGTCAACGTTCTGCAGATCATCGGCAGTGCCATCCTCATCGTCTATGCCATCTACATGATCTTCCACAACCCGGTCAGTCAGATCAAGGAGAACCTGGACCAGCGCGATGACCACTGGCGTGACATGGTCACCGGATTCCTGTTCACCCTGAGCAATCCGCTCATCATGTTCCTGATTATCCCGTTGTTTGCGCGCTTCAGCTTCCCGCTGCCCGAGTACAGGTTCTATCATGTCATCTTCGGCTACGCCTTCATCGTCGTGGGAGCTTTGCTGTGGTGGGCGGTCATCACCTTCTTTGTCGACAAGGTGCGCACCCACTTCAACATCCGCTCGATGTGGCTCATCAACCGCATCATCGGCTCCATCATCCTGCTGCTCTCACTCTACGGCCTGGCCACTGGCATCATCGCCTATCTGCAGCAGCTCCACATCCTCTAGACCGCACGTCAAGTGGCTAAGATTGCACATTCCATTATTCACATAAAGA
>CAZVMM010000075.1:0-10372 GCA_964628205.1 uncultured Muribaculaceae bacterium | reverse complement strand
CCGCCCCCTAAGAGGGAGTCACTGGTCAAACAGCGGCTCCCTCGTTTTTTTGTGCGCTCGTCAATTTTGATATTTAAATTATTTGTATATTTGCAAGATATTGAGTGATTATTAACTCTAGAAGTGCAAATTATTAATATACATTTGTTTGTTTATGAAATCGAGAATACTTCTGCTTAGCATGATTGTGATTGTGGCGTGTTTGTCAGCATACCAGATTGCATCGGCCCAAGAATCGCATTCAGACTTTATCGTCCCTATTGACAGTGAAGCTGCCTACAATAAACCTGGCTTTGATGCCCAAGGCGATATTCTGTCGACGCCGACAGGTGTTCGTGGTGACGTGAACGAGGACGGTAGAGTGACCATTGATGATCTGTCAACGTTAATTGATTATCTCTTGCTTGGTACTTTTCCTGATGATGGCGCTGTGAAAATGAAGATGCAGGCGGGTGAGTTGTTGAATGGTAAAACGAAGGACTATAGCAAACGTAATTCTGCTACGGCGGACAAAAATTTTTGGAATTATTGTCACTCGACGTTGCTGCTCGATATTAGCAATTGCTCGATCATTGACGTTGAGCTGAAGAGCGGTGAAACGTTGAGCGTGCACTGGTTTGATGCTGATTGCAACTATGGAGGCACTGTGAACTCTATTCAGGGCATACCGTCAGCAGCCAAGTATGTGCGTTTTCAGTTAAGCAGTTCGTCTCCCATCGCATTGAGGGATCTGGTGGTAACCGTAGATGGCACTGCCGCGACAAGAAAGAATGCTGCGAATCCATCTTCGCAGTCTGACAAAAGGACTTACTTTTCCTTCGAAGTAAAGAAGCCTTACAGATTTGACACTGGCGTGGATTACATTGGCGATGACCGCCTGTATGATAATGGCTTCGTATTGTTGCCCGAAAACTATTCCCCGACGGGTGAGCCCACTAATCTTGCTGTGTTCATCCAGGGCACTAGCGGTTATCCTTTTGACCGTGTGAATGGCACGAGTGCCTATAATAACTATATGGGAATGTATAAGGCTCCGCAGGAATTTGTCGCACTGAACAACATCGCTGTGTGCTGTTGTAGCGGACTGACCAGCAAATATGGTAATAGCGAAACGAACCTCATGTTTGCCCCGTTGTTCTGTGAATCGGTGGCAAATATGGTCGATTTTGTCAAGGACAACTACAATATTGGCAAGATTTACATTTACGGGAAATCGTCAGGTGGCATTCTTTGCAACCTCGCGCCACTAGTTGAAGAAATCGGAGCAGTCTGTGCTGCATCGCTTGCTCCCGCATTTTGCCCGATAGCATCACAGGTGTACCACAGAACCTTCCAGGCCTCATGTGCTAATATCGCTGCCGAGGAACTTGGCATTGATTATACCTTCAACAAGGACACATGGAATGAGCAAGACCGGAGGGCCATCTATGACAACATATCCCAATGGAGGAAATTTGACGGTTTTTTTGCCTCATATGATGAAATCTCAGATGATGACCTCAGGGCTATCGCCGAAGACGCCTACGCCGTTGGCAAGACCTCTCTTGCAGCCACCATGGACATGAAGCCTCGAACGAGAGACATTATCAACGGTGCAAAAAGGTCGTTCCCCTGCCCGAACAAGGTTTGGGTCTCACAAGATGATAATGCTGTAGACTGGAGAATGTGTGCCCTGCTTGTTGACAGGACAGACAATTACACTTTGTCATTCTTGATATCCAATGGAAGCCAGCACCATTCTGACGATGGACCAAATGCCGAAACTGTGGAATATACTCTGCCAGACGGGACGGTAGTAACGGCAACCAGGGGATATGCCGAGATGGTTGACTGGTTTAAATGTGATGGAATAGAGGACAAAAAGTGATGCGGCAGGGCTGCAATCGCAGCACTTCGTGTTGAAGGTTTTATTGAGGGTGGGGGATTGATGTTCTTCCACCCTCATTGTTATGGTGTGGATACAATTTCTATCATGCGCAATCGCGTGTTGGTTTCACGAGTTTTCTCGATTTTTGAGGAAAAAAAGAAATATTTCTTTAAAGGTTTGCTTGCTCCGAAAAATAGTTATAACTTTGTTGATTGATTTGAAGCAATGAAGAGACTGTTGGCCATATTGACATTGGTGTTTATACTGGGGATGGGAAATACCACCCTAGCTGAAATACAATGGCATGAGACCAATCGTGAGGTTCAGGGCAAAGCTTTGAATGATCCGCGTACTAGTGACGGTGTTGAGATATATGGGCGCAATGGAACCATCACTATTGTGACCCCGAAACGCATTACTGTGCGTGTGTACACGATTCTGGGCCAAATGGTTTCCCAGGCAACGTTGCAGCCCGGCACTAGTGAGCTGCGACTCGGTTCACGGGGGATATATCTGGTAAGGATAGGCAACCTGACCCAGAAAGTTGCACTCTGAAATCTCTTTCTCTACGTTGTTTTATCGCTTACGGATTTTACAATGAACTAAAACCATTTAATAACCTTAACTAAACAGAGAAGTATGACTAATTTAGAAAACATTGACTGGGCACATCTGCCTTTTGGTTACATGAAGACCGATTACAACGTGCGTTGTACGTTTAAGGACGGTAAGTGGGGTGAAATCGAAGTCACCCAGGACGAGACCATCAACCTGCACATGGCAGCTAGCTGCTTGCACTATGGCCAGGAAATCTTTGAGGGTCTGAAGGCCTTCCGCGGTAGTGATGGCAAAATCCGTCTGTTCCGCCCTGACGAGAATGCAAAGCGCCTTCAGAACAGCGCCCGTGGTATCCTCATGGAACCGCTGCCCGAAGACATCTTCATGGAGATGTGCAAGAAGGTTGTTAAGCTCAATGAGCGCTTCATCCCGCCTTATGGCAGCGGAAGCTCGCTCTATCTTCGTCCTGTCGAGATCGGTATCTCGCCCCGCGTAGGCGTGAGCCCTGCTGATGAATATACCGTAATCATCTTTGTGACCCCTGTTGGCCCGTATTTCAAGGAAGGCTTCCACTGCACCAAGGTCGCTATTTACCGCGAGTATGACCGTGCCGCACCCTGTGGTACTGGCCGTTGGAAAGTCGGTGGCAACTACGCCGCCGGAATGGGAGCTACTGCTCGTGCCAAGGCTGCCGGTTACAGCGCTGCACTCTTCCTCGATCCCAAGGAGAAGAAATATCTCGACGAGTGCGGTCCTGCCAACTTCTTTATCGTGAAGGGTAACTCCTATATCACCCCGAAGTCGGGCTCTATCCTGCCTTCTATTACCAATATGAGCCTCCAGCAGATCGCACGTGACCTGGGTATGGAGGTTGAGGCGCGCCCCATCCCCCTGGAGGAGCTTGCCGAGGCCGATGAGGCAGCTGAGTGCGGAACCGCTGCCGTGACCGCTCCCATCAGTGAGGTGGTTGACATGGACAACGATAAGCACTATGTGATCAGGAAAGACAACAGCGTTGGCCCCAAGGTGACCGCCCTGTACAACCGCCTGCGTGCCATCCAGATGGGCGACTATCCCGACGAGCACGGCTGGGTGGTCTTTGTTGACTAATTCCTCCTGGCCAAAATGCTTGATTGTTTATCAATCATTCAGCGATACTACACACCCGGTAATGATGATTACCGGGTGTTGGTTCTTCATAGTCGGCAGGTCGCTGATATGGCCGTCACAATCGGTCAGCGCCTCATCGACCGTCACGTGCCCCTTGACATTGAGTTTATCGAGGAGGCGGCCATGCTCCATGACATCGGCATGTGCCGCACCGATGCTCCCGGCATTCATTGTCATGGCTCAGAGCCCTATATTCTGCACGGCATCCTGGGCCGCCAAATGCTTGAAAGCTTGGGCCTCTATCGTCATGCACGGGTATGTGAGCGACACACTGGGGCAGGAATTACCGCTGCCGAGATCATCTCCCAGCATCTGCCGATAACGCCGCCTCGTGACTTGTTGCCTGAGACCTTGGAGGAGCAGATCATCTGCTATGCCGATAAGTTTTTCTCTAAGAGCCGCCCAGGAGAGCCAGCCAAGACGCTGGAACGCGCTCGCCAGACCCTTGCCCGATTTGGCGCGGACACGCTCGCTCGTTTCGACGCCATGGCCGAACGTTTTGGCGACCCCGTCACATTCGGAGTCACACCTCCTTGAATTCGTTTAGTGGCACCAGAATCACGCTATGAGACACGATTTGCGGTTCATGTAATCGAGGCCGTGTGATTAAACCGTAAACAGTCCTCAGGCAAGAGATCATGAAGCAAACAAGCAGAAGCCGCTGCACCACGCAATGGGTGTAGCGGCTTCTGCTGATAGGGTTTCTCGTGCAGGCGAGAAGGAAATTACTTGCGGATACCGAGTTCCTTCTTGGCGATGAGGGCGCGGTAGCGATTGATGTCCTCGCGCATCAGGTAATCGAGCAATTTGCGACGCTTACCAACCAACATCTTCAGTGCACGCTGAGTCGTATGATCCTTCTTGTTGACCTTCAAGTGCTCGGTCAAGTGGGCAATACGGTATGAGAATAATGCTATCTGGGCCTCGGGAGAACCAGTGTCAGTATTGCTTTTGCCGTAAGTGCCAAAGATCTCTTTCTTTTTCTCTGAATCTAAGTACATTACAATAAGTATTTAAAAATTATTTCGTAAAAGCGGTGCAAAGATACAACCATTTTTTTGAAACGACATCACAAAATCTGTTTTTTTTCACTACAAACTACCATTTGATCGGTTCTTTGCCATGTTGAACCAGGTAATCGTTGGCCCGTGAGAAATGATGGGTACCGAAAAAACCTCCACGGTTGGCCGATAGGGGAGAGGGGTGGGCCGCCGTTAGCACCAGGTGCCGTGTGCGGTCAATAAAAGCCCCCTTGCGTTTAGCATACGCCCCCCACAGCATGAAAACCAAGTGCTCGCGGCGCTGGGCCAGATGCGCGATAACGTGGTCAGTAAACACTTCCCAACCATGGCCCTGATGTGATAGCGGCTGGTGTGCCTGTACTGTCAGCGTCGCATTGAGCAGTAGCACACCCTGACGGGCCCACCGCGTCAAGTCCCCGTTCTCGGGAATCGGCGCCCCCGTGTCGTCGTGCACCTCCTTGAAGATGTTGATCAGCGACGGCGGCATCGCCACCCCCTCGTTGACGCTGAAGCATAACCCGTTGGCCTGGCCGACACCATGATACGGATCCTGCCCTAAGATGACCACTTTGACCTGATCAAACGGCGCCGCATCAAATGCCGCAAAAATCTGCCTACCAGGCGGAAACACCTGATGCAATCTGTATTCCTGCCGCACGAAGTCGGTCAACTCCTTAAAGTATGGCGCCTCCCATTCGCCCGAGAGAACGCGATTCCACGACGGTTCAATCCTTACAGTCATCGATAGTTGTTCTTAGTGTGAAAAACGACCGCTGGACAGGAGCGGACACGATGTTTTGTCGCCCATTTTACCGTCCAGTGTTGCAAAGTTATAAAAAAAAATGTAATTTTGCACTCGCATTTCATTCGAAGTGCGTTTTGGACCCGTAGTTCAATGGATAGAATAAAGGATTCCGGTTCCTTCGATTGGGGTTCGACTCCCCACGGGTTCGCCTTAATAGTCGCTAAGTAGTTGATAAACAACTATTTAGCGATTTTTATTTTCTCTCATCTCCATATCCATCTCCATATAATTGGCCATTATTCATACTATTCTAGATGTTATCTTGTTAAAATGAACAGATAGTAGATTGTTGTTATGAACATAGACACGAAGTTATTTGCAGAGATGCAGAAGTTTTGAACACTTTGAAACAAGTGATATCAATATGAAGAAAAATGTTGTATTTTTGTGGCGACAAACCATAACCACACATTAACACCCAATTCATATGAATTTCACATCATCTAAGAAATTTGGAGAAATGGCTAGAGAGATTGCTGCCCATTTCAATAATAGCGATTTTATCAAAGCAGCATCGACCATGCCATATTCTACAGAAGAGTATTTCACCAAATCTAGATCCGCTCTTACAGAAATATATCTGAGTATTAAGACCCATTTTAAGACTGTTCAGATGATTGTGGATGACTATATCATAAATGATGATATTGATGAATTCATAAGTAATCAAGAGTTATTTGATAATGATCGTGATGAGGATATTTATATGCAGTTTGTAAGGAATGATGTGGGTCAAGTTTTCACTGATTTGCATAATTTAAGGTTGGATTTAGTTGCCTTGAAAGTTATTGCCCATCCTGAGGATTATAGCCAAGAGATGCAGGCTTTCTCTATGAATGACATTATTATTGAGCGAATTAACGACAGTGAGCCAAATATTAGAATGTGGAATTACTGCTGCGAGCAACTTAAGAATCGAGCTAGTAGTAAAACAAAGGAAGGAGAGAATGCGACGGAAGGAGAACCCACAAAAGAAGAACCCACGAAAGAAGAAGCTAAGAATGTTCAGAATGATGTCCTGAATCCGGATGAGCCAACACAGAGTAAAGAAGTAAACGATGTATTTGAAATCAGTAATGTAGATCTAGTGATAGAGATATACAAGTATATCATCTCAACTGAAGTTATTTCCAAGGATTTTAAACTCCAGCAGTTTATTTCAGCCATCGAGCAAGCAAGCATCAATTGTATTCCAATTGAGAAGAAGAAAAAAGGAATTAGTATCCTTAAACCACTGAAGGATTATTGTATTGGGAGGAATAAAAGAGAATGGTATCGAAGGGCTTGTTCTTCAGTAAATGTGCCAACTTCAAGGGTAACATCGAACAACTCAAATTTGAAGGAATGGTATGAAGATTTACAAAAAATCGTCTCAAAGTACTCTAAATAGTATAATTGCCTTATTTTACCCTAATTGACCTTAGTCTTTTTTTTACCTTATTGTTTGTTATGGCACTGATAATGAGTTAGGTACGCATGATATAAAGAACGTGATTTTTTCACATTTGCCTTATTATTACCCTAATCAGTCGGCAGTAACTTTGCAATGTCCAAATAAATGAGGACTGGCGCAAAGGTTCTGCGACCGAGAGCCGATTTTATCAGGACATTGCCAAGGTTGAGTGAGAACCAACTCGAAAGAACCGAGGCCTTTATAAAAATGTCTAGTAATCAGTTTTCATTAAGAGAGATCTTGGCTAGTGAGGCCAATGTGATCCTTCAAGTTTCCTCTGATGACTTGAAGATGTTTGCCCAAGACATCTTGATCGGGGCAAAGAGTGTAGCGATGCTGGAGGCAGAGACTGCTGCATCAGGTGACCAACTGTTGACCATCGATGAAGCTTCAAAACTTCTCGCTGTGTCAAAGATGACGCTCTACCGATGGGACCAGAGCGGTGTCCTCAAGAAGCTGGAGATCGGCGGCAAACGCCGGTATCGTAAGAGTGATATCGATCGTCTCGTGGGTGGTAAAATGTGATACGCCATGAGAAGCACGTTAAATCATCAGTTCTGTAAGTTCTGCCTCTAAATGGAGGTTGAACTTACAGACGAAAGACACACAAAAAGATAACGTCATGATTAGCAAAGACTTCACAAAGGTTCCGAATGCACTCATTCGAACGCCAGTACTTTCCACTCTCGAAAAGGTAGTGTGGTGCTACATTGCTTCTATGCGAGACGGGTACAATTATCCAGTTCGTTTTATTTGTGAAGTGCTGCACATCAAAGCCAAGACATGGCGCCAGTGCGTTTCTGAACTGCAAAGGCGAGGTCTGATTTCAGTGCAGATTATGCGCGGGCATGCGAATGTGTATAAAGCGATAAAAGACCCTTCCGCATGGAACCTACCCCTGGTCCCAAGGGTAGGGTACTCAAGCGGCCCCCCAGTCCCAAGGGCACCATCACCTCAGCCCCAAGGGTACCTGGGTACACATTATAATAAAGAAGATATAAATAAGACTATCATCGATGATGTGCGCGAAAGGCTTAAAAATGAAGTAATGATTGATGCCAATATTGAACTTGCTTGCATAAGCTGTGGGATAACCATTGAACAATACAAGCAGCTTGCGGCAATGATTATCGCTGATTGGACATTTAAGGATCTTCCCGAAGGAGAGTGGACAAAGAAACACTTCCTGAATGTGCTGCATTACAAAGTTGACAATTTAAAAAACAATCAAAATGGAAAAAACAATAATAAATCAAATCCCGGAGGAAACTCCCAAGCCGAAGATAGATATGCAAGTCGTAGAGGAACTGATGCAAAAGATCATACCGCGAAAGATTATGGTAGATCGTTTTAGGTTCAATCTTACGCCTCAGAGTGCTTTAAATTTGCTTGCGGCTCACTATGCAACTGCAGTAAGAATGCGTCACGGGAACCCTCAGTTCGACGAGAATACCTATGAGAACCTGCTTCAGATGGCCAACTACTTGACCCAAAAGGAACCAAAGTTTGGCGTGATGATGTGCGGCACCTGCGGCAATGGAAAGACCACGCTGCTCTATGCCTTGCAGAGCGCCCTCAACTATCTTAACCAAATGGGGCATTTCACGTTCTTGAGCGAATATTTCCAGGTCGGCATGGAGATAGTTGACGCCAAAGATATCGTTATCATGGCCAAAGACTTGAAGGCTATACGCAATCTGCGGTCACGCTCGATGTTAGCCATTGACGACCTGGGTAAAGAAGCCGCTGAGGTGTTGGACTACGGCAACGCACTCAGCCCGGTTATTGATCTGCTTGAGTTCCGCTACCAGCACCAGTTGTTCACTGCTATCACCACCAATCTCACCAACGAAGAGATAACTAAGAAGTATGGAAAACGAATTGCCGACCGCTTTAACGAGATGCTTGAGGTCATCATTTTTCAAGACATTACTTACAGGCACTAATCTGCCAGCGATTTGGTGTGGTATGAGATAGTTTATATTGAAGCTGTTATTGTACCTTCCGCTGGCGTTTTCGGACGGCAGCGGAAGGTCGTTTTTGGTTGCGACTTTTTGTGAGTGCGTGACAAAAAACGGCCAAAAAATTAACATTTGAGGGTGGTCTCAAAAGTGGCCGTAAAACCTGTATTCATCGGGGTTCTTTCAGAAAAAAAAGTGTTAAAATGCACGTTTTTTTACGACTTGTAAAGGATTGAAAAAATCAAATGCTTGATAATCAAGCATTAAAGGGTTGAAAAGGGAAATTTTTCCCTTTGTTTCTCTCTCAGGAGCCCCCTACCGCCCTGCGGGGCGCTTCTGAAAATGGCCGTCAAAAAAGCGCTATATGCAGGGCGAATGTGCGGTAATGTCGCTTAGGTGCATAGATGAAATCGGGCGACAGTTCGGTTTCATCCATGCCCTGGGGACAAATTCGGCCTGGTGCAAAGGCCGAAGTATGGCAGAATGGCCTTTGCCCTGGCATTTTCGGCTTTTATGTTGTGCGGTGAGACGGTTTCAACGAATGGTGTTATCGCTTTTATCCGTGGCGATAACAGCCGCTTTCAAATGGTTACGTCTTGCTGATGCATCGTGTTGCCTGCTGGGACTTCATGAATGATTAAGCGGAAAATTTTAACATTTGGGCTTCCATTTTTAAGGTGCAGTAAAAATACCCATATCAGCAAGTTAGGCTATAGTCTTACGGACGAGAATTTGTTAAAATCACATTTTTTCCGCACCTCAAAAAATTTTTCCGCTGATTATCAGCGGATTAAAGGTTGAAAAGGAAATTTTTTCCTTTTGTCTCTGTCACAGGACCCCCCAACCGCCCTGCGGAGCGTGTTACAAACTCGCTTTCAAAAATGCGCTATATGCAGGGCGATTTTGGCATTGTGCGGTGATGATGCTGACGTGCGTGAGCGCATCCGACACGCAGTATCGGTTGCGCTTATGCTCGTCAATACCGCTGATTTCTATGCGACAACATCGTGCCTTGAACTTGTTCCAGGCTTGATGTTGTGCTCTGGCGATGGCGACGGGCGGTGAAGCGCAGGCAAGGGAGCGCAGAATGGCGACAGAGGCTGGAGTGTGCCCAAGGCTCACAGCACCGATACCCCTGAGCGCAGCGAAAACAGCGGGGCGCGGAGGGAATGAAGTGGAGGCACAAGATGAGTGGAGTCATCGTGAGTGCCAGGCGGGATGTAGGCGTTGCGGGGCAATCTCCGATTGAGCATCGGGCTTGCGGAACGTCAGGATCGGGTTGAGGACGAAGGACGAGCCCGATACCAGTGCAGCGAGCCGGGTGCGCACCCGCACCCGCCGTCAGCAGACCGCCTTGAACCGCAGGTGGTGCACTGTCGATGACGCAGCGAAGCGCAGTGCGGAACGGGAATGACCGCAGCAGCCGGCTGTGGGGGTGTCGGCGCGGCCAGTGAGCCTGACCAGGCACTCTCCAGCCGATTAGTCAGTCATTCGGAGCGGACGCAGACTGAGCGGAACGGCCCATCGCCAGCGGGG
>CAZVMM010000074.1:0-10505 GCA_964628205.1 uncultured Muribaculaceae bacterium | reverse complement strand
TATGAAAATAAGATTTAATAATCGTACAACTGCAGAAGTTATTATTCACTAATTAATTTAATAAAAAGATGAAGATGGAGAATTTGAATCCCTTCGAGAGCGTAAAGCCATGCGCTCGCAGACAGATGAATCTGTTTTATTTGATTGACTGCTCAGGTTCAATGAGAGGCAACAAGATCGAGTCTATTAACCAGGTGATGCCAGACATTATGAGAACCATTGCCGATATTGACGAGAGCAATAAGGACAATGCTCAAATTAAGGTTGCTTGTCTGGAGTTCAGTAGTGGCTGTCAGTGGAAATATCCTCAGCCCGTTCTAGCCAATGATTTCAAGTGGCAGGATATTCAGGCTGGAGGCGTAACAGATCTGGGAGCTGCATTCAAGGAACTACGTGCGCATATGAGTCGCAATAGTGACCTTGCTTCTGACACAGGTCATTACGCACCGGCAGTTATCCTTCTTTCCGATGGACGTCCTACTGATGCTTGGAAGAATGCCTTGAAGAATCTGCAATCCAACAAGTGGTTCCAGGTGGCCACAAAGGTCGCTATAGCTGTAGGTGACGATGCCGATAAGACCGTCTTAAACGAGTTCGCTGACAATAAGGATGAACTGGTTATTACCGTTCATAATCTGGATGCCTTGAAAAGCGTAATCCGTTTGGTGAGCTGTACTGTAAGTAAGATTGGTTCGAACAGCACATCAGTGGGTGAGAAGACCAAATCTGATGAGATTAGTGAGATGGTTGACGATGCCGTGAAGGAAACACCTGGTGCTGAGAATGCCAATCATCAGAAACCTCAACCTGATATATGGGATTAAGTCCAATGACTACAGAGGGACAAGAAAATACAACCACGTTATGGGTTCTTCTTGATGTAAGCAACTGCATGCGTGGAGCCACCATTGAGTCGGCTCGAAACGTACTTCAGCAGTATGTATTGAGCCAACTCATAATGAGTGGCCTGAAGATTTCGCTGATAACATTTGGCAACACAGCCAGTCTGTTGACAGATGAACCATTGGCTATTGAAGAGTTCCAGCTACCAGAGGAATTTACGATAGGTGGAATGTGTAATCTTTCTGATGCATTATCCCTATGTAACAATTTGATAGCCCAAGATGATAAAATTCTCCTCTTGACTAAAGGTTATACAACAGACAGTTATGGGAATCAGAATCACATATTGGATAATGATTGTCACGTTGTCATGTTAGACAGTTCTTCAAATCGAGTACCAGTTACTCTAAGTTCATATTTCTCAGGAAGGTTGAAGGTCTATAATATGAAGGAGGAGTCTCTTAAAGAGCTAAGCATTAATCTCAATTGTGTAATCAAGTAATATTGTTGTTGTAGAGAAGATGATTACCTTTTCAAAATCAATTAAAGGTTCTAGCCATGATGACAATGGCAAGCCAATGCAGGATTGGAGTGAGCACCTGTATCTTGAAGATTACAAGGCTGACATCCTGCTCGTTAGTGATGGCCATGGTAGTGACAAACACTTCCGAAGCGATCGCGGTGCCAGGTTCGCTGTCGAAGCAGCTAAGGAAGGGCTGGTCGAATTTCTAAAGGATTTTGATCCCATTCTTCCCGAAGAGACTTTTAGACAAAGGGGAATACAGGGAGTAAAGGATTCAACCCACGAGGATTATACGCCTCATGATGAGTACGAACGGGAATTCCGACAGCTGTTTGAGAATATAAAGTTTCGCTGGTGTGAGAAAGTTGTGAAAGACTGGGCCGAGAATGTTCCTCTTGACAAAGAGCTGTACTATCCTGGCATGCAGGGGAAAAAGATGAACTTGTCATATTATGAGAAGGGGCGTGAGGTGGTTGCTTACGGCTGTACATTGATAGCAGCTGTTAAGACACCCAATTACTGGATGGCATTCCAGTTAGGTGATGGGAAATGCATTTCGTTTCATGCTGATGGCACTTGGTATGAACCTATACCATGGGATAGCCGTTGCTTTTTGAACATTACGACTTCGCTTTGCCATGAGGGCAGTGAAAGTTTTCGCTATTGTTATGGCAACACTGACTGTCCTTGCTTGTTCATTGGTTCCGATGGTATGGATGACAGCTATATGCCTTTGGACAAATTGGCGGAATTCTATGGACTTGTGATAAGGGTTGTTGCAGAAAACGGAGTTGATTATGCGACAGAACAGCTTATAAAAATGATGCCTATCATAAGCGAAAAAGGAAGTCATGATGACATTTCCATCGCGTTCTGGCTTGAAGACAATGTGGTACTTCCATTAAGTAAAGCCATCCTTTCACGGAGGTTGGATTCATTGGAAACCGACTCAAAAGAACAAGAGAGTAACAAAAAGGAGGCAGAAAGCAGACGTGTAGAGGTAACGGAGAGAACTAAGCAGCTTCAGCAAGAGTCTGGTGTTTATGAAAACAAACGCTCAGAGCTTGATCGGAAAATGAAAAAGGTTCAGGAAGATAAGAAGAAGGCCGAGGAGGACTTCAATGTCGCCACCTTTCTTTACGAGGATGCTAAAAAGAATCTTGATCAAGTTATCTCAGTTTTTGATAACCTCGAAAAACTCTCATCAGAAAATGAAAGAGCCTATGATAACCATCTCAGGGAAGTGTGTGTCGCAGAGGAAATGTTCAGGGAAATCGAAAAAGAAATCCAAGCGTTCGAAAAGAAGATAACGCAGGATTTTGAAGAGATGACAAACATCCGGAAAATATTAATCTCACTTGGTTTGTAAATGAAGGAGTGTAAGATTTGCCGTACAAAGGCAGTAGTTAATTCTGAAATCATTTCAGGACTCTGCTGTTGCAGGATGTGTGGGAAATTCTTTCTTGAAGGAATGGTCGCAGATAGTACGCTATCTGTCGGCCAGATTCTTCGGGAGGAAATCAAACTGTCGGGATATAAAGATACGTTGCTCGCCCATGATTCGATTCATGTGGTTGCACAATTAAGACACGTTGATTCTGCTATTTTGAATGCGTTTACTGTTGTACTTGACAGTTGTAGTCATGTGATTCTTGACCTGATGCGTTTATCCCAGGAGGCGTTTGATCCAAATGCAAGAACAATTATATGTAATGGAATAGAAGTTGAGACAGGGCTTAATAGTGCGATAGTATCTTTCATTGTTGATACTTATGCATATGCACTTGGTCTGATGGAACTTCCTATCGAATATAGCAATGATGGTGCATCAAGTGTAAAATTAAAGGTAAATAGATTCGCTGCAGAGAGGACCTCCATCAAATGTGGAGAATCGGTCAGACTTTTCTGGGATGTGAGTCAGCCTGATGCGGTAGTGGCTATTTCCGATGGTTTTCATCAGTGGTGTGTTCCTGCCTCTGGATCCTTGACGGTTAAGCCTTCCAAAGATAGAATCTACACGCTTACGGCTGTTAAGGGGGGGTATTCGGCATCGCCGGAAGTCGTTAAGATTCACATGGTGAAGCCTGTCAATATCAACAGTCTTAAAGTTTCGAAACAAAAGGTTTATGAAGGCCAAAGTGTGAATGTAAGCTGGAAAGTTTCCGGTGCTACTCACATTGAACTCTTGGTGAATGATGGATATGAGTATCGAAAAGTTGAAGATGTGACTTCTTTACGAAATAAGGAAATCAGATTAGTAAGAGACAGCCAGATAATTCTAACCTGTTATAACGATTGCTATCAGGCTCAGAAAATCGTTCATGTACAAGTAAAAGGGGCACCCAGATTTCCTATTCAGGAGTTGACTTGCCTTAAACATCTTCCAGAGGTTAACATTCTTGGCCCCGCCTTGCCAGTTATGTTTGGCCGTGATCAGTTACTGACAAAACGATTAGAACAGCTGAAGAAGTCAGAAAAAGGGCTGTATAGTTTATTGAAAGGAAGGGTTAGTTCTAGGTTCAAGAACATTTGTAGTCTTTTGAGTAGAGTTAATTGACTAAAAGTGGAATACTGGGTCATCAATAGTGGTTGTTTACCATATAACTTGTTTATCATTTAGATATAAATGGGATATAATGAAGTAGGGGAGACACCTCTATTTTATTAAATTAATATAGTAAAACATTGACAGATGAGTAATTCTAACACTACTAGAGAAGTAAGCTATTTTACACGTTTCCTGTGGTTTGTCGCAGGAGCAGATATAGAGATGTTATCTTTGTGTCCACTCGACTATAAGAAATATGAAGCTATAGGGATGACCATTCTGATGACTTCCTTAGTAGGTTTCGCAGCAGGCTCTTCGGCTGCATGGTATTTTACGGAAGATGCCTTGTGGACTTTGGTTTTTGGCTTGTTTTGGTCTTTGCTTATCTTCAGTATTGATAGAAGTCTTGTCGTTACACTTAAGAAGGATCCATATAAGAAGTCATACTATGTCCTGCCTCTTGTTTTCAGAGGTTTCTTGGCGATTTTGGTAGCCGGTATTATGTCGATTCCTTTGGAACTTCTCGTTTTCAATGGTTTCATTCAAAACGACATTGAGAACTATAAATCTGACTTGCTTAAACAGCAGCATGAGGATAGCTTTGATGCCCAACAGGCTGCCGAATATGATTCGAAATCGAAGTCCTTGGATCAGTTGCTGAAGACTGAATCCAATAAGAAGGACGATATTGAAACGTCGATTTACAACAAGAGGTCAGAAAGGCAGAGAGAGGTGAATAAGCTTAATCACCCCAATACCACGACATATAATAATGCCCAGGCAAGTGTAAATGGGCTCCAACGTCAATTGAACGAACTGTATTCTCTTTCAGGTTCCGACTATCGCCGGAACAGAATCCCTGGCTTACGTTCTCAGATCAGCCACCAGAGAAGTGTCATGGCAAGTGAAAGAAATGCATGGAATTCAAAAGTCAATGCACGTATATCAGAACTTGACAACGAGATTGCACAGTTGTCAGATGCATTAAGAGTAGCTAAAGAAAACATCGCGAGAACTGATAAGGAGAAGCAGCGGGTTGATTCCACAAGCGTCAGCTATCAGGCCAAAGCTGAAGAGTCACTAAGCAAGACGAACGAACGTTTTAGAAACGGTAATAACTTTACGTTATATTATGCTGTTCTGGCACATGCAATTTATAAGACTCATAAAGTTACGCATGAGCGGATGGGAGCTGATGGAAAAACGTATACTTATGAGACAGAAGAATTTGTAAATAAGGATTTTATGTTCCTCTTATGGTTTATCAGAGCCATGTTCTTTGTGATAGAACTTCTTCCGAGTATAGTCAAGGTCGTATCAAAAGCCGGTCAATATGAGCTAAGGGTTTATCATCAAGAAGAGGAACTGAAAAAGTACCTTCATAGCCAGGAGTATCAGGATTACTGTTATAAGATGCTGCATGGTGATAATCAACTGGAGATGGACCTTCAGGCACAAAGACATGATGCTGAGAAGAAAGTACAGCATGATATTATTCAAGCAATCATTAATGCCGAGGAATCTGTTGCAAAGGACAGTATCGACAATTGGGAAAAGTTTGAAAAGGGGAAGATGCTTGTACGCAATAGTGTTCTATGAGTATATTTCTGAAAAACAATTGGGATATGATAATAATATAATATTGTGAGGATGAAAAAAGCGAATAATAAAAGAGAGCAGTTACGTTTAATAAGGAAATACCTTCATGGCCTGATGAACGATGTCGAAGAAAGGTCTTTCTTTGATAAGATCAAAATCGATGAAAGTCTTCGTAGGCTAGCAGCTGCCGAAGTAGTCCTTTGTAAGAATTACGAGTCTGAGCAAAGGCGTAATGAACTTTTTGTAGAAGAATTAAGGAAAATCGATTCTGGTAGTTTATCTTTTTGCAAGAACAGGGATATAATAACAGAAACAGATAATTAACAGTATTCATTTAAAAGTACAAGAAGATGAGAGATTACGAGAATTACGACGAAGATTACGATTACTTCGAGGAAGAGAAAACGTATGAGAACTACAATGGCAGTTATGCCCAGGATGTGGAAGGCTGGAGTGACCAGGACATAGATGATGTGTTTGATGGTGATCCGGACGCGTATTGGAATATTGACTAAAGAATAGGCGGTATGACAAATACAAAGATTCCTGGAGTGAGTTTCTCATGGAGAAGAGCACTAGGTGTTACCAGAATCAAGAGACGGTTTACCAGTGCTACTGGCATACCGACAACTAAGTCTGGTATTGAGAGAAAAATAGGTGCAGCTGTTGCTGGCGCTGTCCTAAGATTATTCAAGTAGTGAGATAGTTACGTTGAATGTAAATTTTTAAAAATCTACGGTCGTGAAAATTAAAGTCTATTTAGCTATTTTTGCCTTGCTTGTATGTGTTACGGCAAAGGCTGGTGACGTTAAGCGTCCAAACAGTTACAATTATCAAAGAGGCTGTGAGGCAGTATCAAATGGCGATTTCGAGGAAGGCATGCGATACCTCCAGCAAGAGCTTCAGGACAATCCCAAGAACGGATATGCCTGGTCTTGGATCCTTTCAATCCACATGAACAAGAGAGAGTTCGGTGATGCTGTTGATGCCGGACAGACGGCTCTTAAGCTTCTGCCAAAGAAGGATTCCTATTACATTGGCTTTGTTCACAAATCCTTATCTCGGGTTTATTACTATATGGATGATAAAGACAAGGCTTTATCGGAAATCAGTTTAGCCATAAAAGCTGATCCAAAGGAAATGGATTATGTCGCCATGCGTGCTGACCTCTATTATTACGAGAAGGAATATGATAAAGCCAATGTGGATTTCGAAAAGTTAGTCTCGAACAATCCCGGACAACCAACTGGTTATATGGGTATTGGGAGGAATCTTCTCGCTCAGAAATCCTATGATGCAGCCATTGAGAAATTCAACTATGCGATGAAGCTTGATGAAGAGTTCTCTCAGCCATATGCCTTCCGTGCCGACTGTTACATTGGTAAGGGTGACTATCGTTCTGCAGCTCAGGATTTGGTTAAGGCTCTGGAGATGGATGCTAATGACAGGGCGTTTTCTATGATGGTTGAATGTAATGATACCTGCTATGAGAATCTTATTGTTCTGATGAATATCAAAGCGTCCAGCGATACAAAGGACACAGATTGGGATTATTATCTTGGAGTTGCACACCAAGGGCACAATCATTTCCGAGACGCAATCGTCAATTACAAGAAATCATTGGAAAACGAGTCTCATTCTCTTACATGTGAGAATATTGCTGAGTGTTATGGCGAGTTAGGTGATTATACAAGGGCTCACCAATATATAGACATGGCCATTGCAATGGATTCAACTCGTAACGATTTGTATCGGGAAAAGGCTGATTATTACTATTACTCTGGTGATTATTCTGAGGCGATAGCCATGATGGATAAATACATCAGTTTCAATCCAGAGGCATATTTTGGCTATTACCGTCGAGGGTTCTACAAAGACAACACCCAAGATACAGATGGTGCCATAAAAGACTATACTTACTGTATTACATTAGAGCCAAGATACACATATGCTTATCTGGGAAGAGGAGATATGTACATGGCGAAAGGCAATGTCGATGCAGCCATGAAGGATTATCAGACTGTTGTCGACCAAGATACTCTAGTGCTTGAACAAGGTAATTGCAGACAGTACGCATATCAGATGCTTGGTCAGAAAGATAGTGCCGAGGCGTATATGCAACGTATTCTAGACAAATATCCGACTGAAGGAAATTACTATGATGCTGCTTGCCTGATGTCTCGAATGGGAGAATACCAGCGTTCCATCGAATACCTGAAGATTTCTTTTGAAAAGGGATATCATGAAATCAATCATTTGGAGAGGGATGATGATCTGGATGGAATTCGTGAAATGGAAGAGTACAAGGAACTCGTAGGTAAATACAAGCAAATCCTGAAAGAGAAAAACGCCTTGAATGCTGGTGACGATACCAGTGAAGCTGAACTGGAAACTACGGAAATTCCTTTCAACAAGTCCGGGAATATGATGATGATTGAATGCACGATAAATAGTCTGCCTCTGCATTTCATCTTTGATACGGGTGCAAGTGACGTTAGTATTTCCGATGTTGAGGCAAACTTCATGATGAAGAATGGATATCTGCATCCCAATGATGTCGTTGGTAAAGCACGCTATCAGACAGCTGATGGCAATATCTCCGAGGGTACGGTCATTAACCTGAAACATGTAAACTTCGGCGGTTTGGAGTTGACGGATGTTAAAGCTTCGGTTGTGAAAAGTCAGAAGGCCCCGTTGCTCTTAGGGCAGAGCGTGTTCGGCAGGCTTGGTAAGATTGAAATAGACAACAAGGAAAAAGTCGTGAAAGTAACACATCAAAAGAAACCGTAAGAAGCTTGCAACAATGGACTTTAGGTTTCATATCCCGACTGGTTACATATAGTATCTTTGTTATCATGGAATGCAGGAGGAGAAACTATTTCCTCCTGCTCCTGTCTCTCGATATTCGAATGTGTTTTGATGGTCATTTCAATGAGTCGTTTGCATTTTGCCTAGTGCGAAAAATATGTTGCATTTGAGCCTATTTGCTGTGGATTTGCACTAATTAAAGTCAAAATATGACTTTAATATATTATAAAATGCCAAAATGTTACGAGTTATTCATAGTTATTTCATAACTTTGCAGTAAATTTCGAGTGTTATGGCCAAAAAGATTAGCATGATTCCACAGAATCAGTCAAACTCTCTAACAGAGAATGCGCTGCTTGACTTTATCAGACAAGAGCTCAACAATTATTATAATGATTGTGAGCCTAACATCATCAGTAAAGTCAGGACGGCATACCCATCGTTACGCGATGAACAAATACGTGACATCTTTCAGGATGTTTGTATCGCATTAGTAGAAAAGGCTCATGATGAGGACTTTAGATTGACCTGTTCTTTATTTCATTATGTGTATCGATGCTGTTGGAATAAGGCAGAGCATGAGACCCGTCATCCGGAAAGAGCATGGCAGCTTCCTACTGATGACATAATGCGGGATGATAACCAGGACGATTTTGAGGGTCAGCCTGTACAACAAGAAAAGGTAGACCAGTTGCTGGATTCTTTGTTCGATGAACCAGACGAAAGGGATCAGCTGCTTAACAAAGTTTGTGAGGTCGTTAAAGATCTTCCAGAACCTTGTGATAAGATTCTCTATGGTATGTATAGCACCCCAAAGAAGAAGCAGGAAGTCATCGCAAAAGAACTTGGATATAGTAATGCAGCTGTAGTCAGGACAATGGCATCTCGTTGTAAGAGTAAGTTCCGTGACAAGTTTAAGTCCATCTATGATTCATTTAAGAAAGACCTGTAATTATGCTGACAGATAAATACATTGAAAAGCTTCTGGATCTTTACTTCAAGGGAGAACTGTCCCAAGAAGAGAAAGATAAGCTATTTGCGTCTTTGCGCTCAAATCCTTCCTTAAATGATACTGTCCAGTTCGTCTTAAGCCACACAGATCCTTCAAAAGCTGAATTATTCTTGTCGGAGAAGTCTCTTATGTGTGACACGCAACTTATATCTGAGGAAGACGAAACTTTGATAGAGCTGTATCTTTCTGGCATGATGAGTCAGGAAGAAGAGGCTGATTTCATGGACAAGTTAGTTTCTGATGCTGATTTGCGTACTAATGTGTTGGCTCAGGCGTTTCTTGTTAAAGCAATTCAGAAGATTCGCAATGCTGATAACAAGGTGTTGGATGCGGCAAAGCAAACTCCAATATCTGATATTAAGTCCTTGTTTAAGGAACTTCAGGATGAAGATGACGACAAGCTTATTGATTCATATTTGATGGGCAACTTATCAGCGGAGGAGATGAAGTCATTTGAAGAAAGAATAAAGTTCGACAAAGATTTCAGAGAAAGAGTTTCTGCTATTGCCTTATTGTCTAAGGGTATTCAAGAACGACAAGAACGGGATGCAAAAGCAATAGAAGACGCCAAAAAGATTTCAAAGGAAGATGTTATCTCTACAATAAAGGCAATTAAAGAAAGAGAAGAACAACCTGCAGCTGCATCTGCATCTAAAGGAAGGATAATACCATTATGGGTTA
The DNA here is from genome assembly GCA_964628205.1 of uncultured Muribaculaceae bacterium. GTDB lineage: Bacteria > Bacteroidota > Bacteroidia > Bacteroidales > Muribaculaceae > Sodaliphilus. The sequence continues at coordinate 491 of CAZVMM010000074.1, read as the reverse complement.
GACGAGTAGCTGCTGCCGCAGCAGTTGTTTTGATAGTTGCTGGTGTGGGATTTGATTATTACAATTCTTCCCTGATGAAGGATTATGCTGGTCAATGTATTGCTATGGCAGAATCAGACATGTCTGGTGAAATGCATATGAAAGGTGATGGAGATGAAGTAATTGATGAACTTCGTAAACTCTTTGAACTTGTAGGTAAAAAGGAAAATCTGCCATCAGTAATATCAAAACTTGAAGTGTATTACAATCATGCTATTGATGAATATGCTCATGATGAAGATGCCTTTGTGGATCAAATTTCCTTAGCCCTGGCTTCCGCTTATATTTATGATGGTCAAAAATCTAAAGCTAAAGAAGTTCTTAACCATATCATAAATGATCCTGATACATCACCCGATGTAAAGGAGAAAGCAAAACAATTGCTTGATAGCATTAAAATGATGATAGCGCTTAATCGGTACCACTCATATCACTTGAATCGGTACCATCTG
>CAZVMM010000073.1:0-10579 GCA_964628205.1 uncultured Muribaculaceae bacterium | reverse complement strand
CACGAAGTCAGACGAGCGTTGGAGAAGCGGTTCACCGAAACGGTGGGTTGCTTCAATCTTGATTTCTTCTGTCGGTCCATTGAATTTCTCAAACTGCGAGAACAGGCTGATATCACTACCGGAGAAACGATAGATAGACTGCCAATCGTCTCCCACGCAGAAGATACGTGTACGTGGATTCTTCCGTCTAAGCGCAGATAAGTAACGGTACTTATCCATAGACATGTCTTGGAACTCATCCACAAGGATATAGTCGTAATTGTATATCTGCTTTTGTTCGAGTAGTGCGGACGCTTTCAGCAAACAATCGGTGAAATCACACTCTTTCCGCTCTTTAAGCGCTTCTTCATAACCCTCATAAAGCGGTTGTACCAAATGGCGTAGTAGGAATGTGTTGCGCTCTTTGTTGACGTCGCGGTCAGAGATAGAGTTCTGAAGTTCCGAAATCGTGCGGCCATTAGCTTTGAGGAGTGCGATGAAGCCGCTTATCAGTTTGACAAGACTTTCGATAGAGCGGTTGAGAGGCACAGCCAGTTTCTTGGTCTTCTGCTCCATAGTCAACGGCTCGTATGGGATATTATTTTGACGTAAGAGTTGCTCAATACGAGCACGAACGGACACGATGCCTTGGTAGAAGTCGGCACTTGTGGTATAGACCATAGTAGTCCCGTTAGCTTGGTGCAGTTGCTTCTTCCATTGGATACCTTCGTTGTATTCGCGGTCGGCTCGCGCCCAGCCTCCTTGCTTTCCTTCGCCGAACCATACCGGTACACGTCCATGTTGGTCAATAGCGAAATGTTCCAGATAGAGCACCTTGTCTTGTCCGTCTTGTTGATAGTGGATTGTGAAGTCAGGTTTGTATTGGCGGTACTTCGTGGACGATGTCGGGAATGGATATTTCTCTTCGTAACGCACTTTCAGACCAAGTTCGGTGAGCACGACCATTATCTCCATCTCTTGACGACTCTTGACGTAGCACAGTTTGTTGTCCATGTCCCGATAAGGAGCCATCTTTCCGTATTCCAAGAGCGCTTTGAGGTATTCTTTGTAACTCTTATATTCGTAATCGTACTGAAGGAGCGTTTTCTGAACCGTTTGGAAGAGGAAGAACGAGGATTCGAAGGTCGCACTTTTGTGGATTAGCGAATCGAAGATAGCGTTGAGCGTGTTGTTCTCGCAGATAGTCGGTTTCTCGCCTTGGATTCGTGCGATAGTGTCAATAGCGTGCTTGTGGAATGTACTGCACTCAACGCCTGCAACACCGACACGCGTTTGAAGTTCTTCGGCGGCTTTGCGGGTGTAGGTGACGACCAGAATGTTACGCGGGTCAACGTGCATTTTGTTAACGAGGTAATGGGTCTTGGCAACGATTGTAGCCGTTTTACCACTACCAGCAGCTGCAACAACCAGCACGTTCTCGCCAAGCGTCACAATGGCTTCACGTTGTTGGTCGTCAAGCGGATATGTGAAAAGTGTATCGAAATACTCTTTGTGTTCTATCTTCTGTTGTTCACGAAACTCGCGATTGTGTTGCGGAACGAAGTTAGGTTCGAGGTCATAGAATGGACATGCCTCCAAAATCTGTTTCTTGACTAGTTCCCAATCAGAAACGGCTATGTATGGATTCTTCTGTAGGAAATCTTGAAGGATTGCGTCTGCCGCTTCTTTCTGTTTGCGCTTACGCTCTTTCTCTTCCGCTTCACGCTGCAACCGTTCTGCTTCTAATCGTGCTTTCTTTTCTTTCTGTCTTTCTCGCCAATACCATAGATCATTTATCTTATCATGCCACAAGTCAATGCGACTACTCAGAAAGTCACGAATCTCTTTCAGTTGTTTCTCTAATTTGAGACTGAAAGCAACAGTACTGGATTTGACACCATCAGTACTCTTGATCTCATCAATGATTTTATTTTCAGTCTCTTTGTCTAACATAAAACAACCTTAGTACTAAACTGCTTTCAAGAATTGCGGTAGGATGGATTGTTGGGTCTTCCATGTGATAGACATTGGGAAGTCGCCCGTGCTGGAAACATAGTCCACAAAGCCGAAGCAATAGAACGGAGCGGTATTTCCAAAGGCATCATTCTTGTCCTCACGCACGAATAACAAGAAACGCTTGCCGTTTTCGTGTTGGCGCACATAACGATCACCACGATTCGTATGAGCCTCGGTATTCTGAGACTCCCAATGGAACATATTCTCGCTAATCACGTAGTCCTTGTATTGGGTAGTTGGCGAGAACTCATTATCCGATTTATTGAGCGTCACGAAGAATGCTTCTACACCTGCTTCTTTCGCGTCATAAACACCTGCGGGATAGCCGTGCATGGTCTTACTTTCTGTCTGCGATTTAAGAAGAATGAATATCTCATCTTTGGTGTAGCAACCATATTGTTCCAATTCGCTTGGCAGATTCTGACCGATAGCAAATGTCTCGTACTCGATATGATTCTCCAAATACTCCATGAGTTCACTCAACTCCTGTACGAAATACGGATATTGTGCAAAATGTTGTAGCGCCTTTTCTACAGAACCAAACTCACTCTTTTGCGGAATCTCGGAATAGAGCGTATAGTAAAGCATCAACGCGAAGATTCGCTCTTGTGGCGCACATTGGAAATTGTTCTTTATGCAACGTTGGATGAAACGGATGTACGCAATAGAATTAATATGACAAAAGTTCGTCATTATGTTCGCGAAACGCTTTGTGTACTTATCTTCTGCGTAGTCAATCTTCCCGGCATTCTTTTTGAGCGATGTCCAACAACTTGTGCGATAGATAATAGGCAATTCTTGTCCGTTACTTTCCAAGAACTGAGAAATAGTCGGAGTGTATGTCAACCCTGCCAATTCTTTCTCTATACGGCGACTGTTATAAACCGCATTCTTTATATTGTTGAGCACGTAGGCTTGTGCCTTTTTCTCAAACATGATATAGCAACCATGCGGAATGAGCGTGAAACCATCTTTGATTTGTTTCTCAACGTTAGCCGAGGACTTGGTTAATAGCGCACGGAAACGCGAAGCGTAATCGTATTTCTTGTTTACTTGCGCCACATAGTCAAACACGGTCAAAACATCCTTACCCGGTGATAAACGCAAACCACGACCTAATTGTTGTAGATAGATGGTAAGCGATTCTGTCGGACGAAGCAATAATAGCGTGTCAACCTCTGGAATATCAACACCCTCGTTGAAGATGTCAACTACAAACAGGTAATTGATTTCTCCTTTTGCCAGTTTCCTGTTAAGTTCACCACGATCGTTGGAGTTGTTGCTGGTAAGAGAAGCCGCACGGAAGCCACGTTTCACAAACTCCTCTGCCATGAACTCAGCATGTTTCTTATCCACACAATAGCACAAAGCCTTACATGCGAACTCATTCGGCAAATAGCGTGAGAGACTACTAACTATCATCTCTACTCGTTCAGGATTGCGTAATGCACCGGAAAGTTTCTCTACAAAGTACTTATTGCCTGACCACAAATCATCAGTACTCAGGTCAACCGAATCGGAGATGCAGAGATATTGAAATGGCGTCAACAAACCTTCCTGTAGTGCTTGCGGCAAACGTATCTCCGCACTAATACGACCACCAAAATCTGGTAGCAACGATTGTCCGTCCATACGTTCAGGAGTAGCCGTAAGACCAAGAAGGATCTGCGGTTTGAAGAAGTTGATTATCGGACGATAGGAATCTGCTACCATGTGATGTGCCTCGTCGATAATGATATAATCGTAGAACGTTTCGCCTAAGCGCTTGAACTCTTCAACATTATTGTTGAAAGTTGCTACAGATACAAACAAATGGTCTAAAGAATCTTGTGGCGCATAGTTACCAACCCACAACTCACCGAAGTTATAATCTCCGAGAATGCTTCGGAACTTATTGCGAGCTTGCTCCAAAATCTCCTGACGATGAGCAACATATAGTAAGCGAGCATTTGGATGTTGTTGCTTGAATAATTGATAGTCGAAGCCGGACATGACCGTCTTACCGGTTCCGGTTGCAGCCACTACCAAATTGCGGTAGATACCCAAGTCCTCACGCACCGCCTTTAGTTTGTCTAAGATGGCTTTTTGATGGGGAAGGACGGAATACCGATAATAGACGGTTTTCTTCTCACCATATTCCTTCTATAGTTGTAATTCCTTATAGAACTTTGCAATACCACCAATTTTGAAATCCTCAAACTCCTTGCTATTCCAATAGACTTCGAACGTCTTGATGGCTGCGTTGATAATTTGCGGGTTCTCCACATTCGTCACGCGCACATTCCATTCCAAGCCTTCTGTCTGTGCAGACTTACTTAGATTGGACGAACCAATGTATGCCGTACTTAGACCGGACTCACGTTCGAAAATATAAGCCTTTGCGTGCAAACGCTCGATACTTGTGTTGTAACTAATTTTGATTTCTGTATTTGGAAGTTCGCTCAGTTGTTGAACCGCTTTCGCCTCTGTGTGTCCGCAATAGGTAGTCGTGATTATCTTTAGGCTATGACCGGGAACAGAAGTGAATTTGCGCAGGGCTTCCATTAGTAAACGAACACCTGATAAACGGAGGAAGGAAACAATGATATAGATTTTATCTGCCGACGCAATGTCGCGAAGAATCTCCTCATACATTGGGATTTTACTTTGACGACCGGTAAACAGATTGCTCACGCGGAAACCGGTAAGAGGGCGAACGAGTGTGTCGCTGGTTTGTTCCAATCGTACTTTCTCTTCTTCAGGAACAACTGCGGCAAGGATTCGGTCGGTCTCTTTTAGCGTCTCTTCTTGGGGAATATCTCCAATATTACGGATAATTCGATTGGCTATTTCCACGCGCTCTTCGGCATTGAGACTTTCATCGCTAAGTTTCTGCTGAATGAGATTGGAGATATAATCTGCAATCATACGAGGGTGCTCAGCAGAATCCACAGGCTGCTCAATACAAGCTAACCTTTCTTGCTCTGCCGCTTTCTTTTCTGCCTCTAATTGTTCAGAGATCAAATTCTCGTATACTCCAGATGTCAGTTTCATTTATTAAAACATATTGCATTTTCGTACCATGTCGTCCAGAAGGTGTCTGAACCATACTCCTCATATTCCTTCAGGTATTCCTCTTCGGTCATTACAGTGTGAAGACACTCTTCGCTGCAATAGTGGTCTGCTCCATAAACTAGATAACCATCTATCATTGGCTCACCACAAGCGTCACAGATTCGAAAGCAATCTAACTTATCTTCCAATTCATCCCAAAGTTCTTTATCACCCTTACGCGCAGCCAACTCCTGTGCTGAGAATTGCGGCAGTTCAGGATGATAAGTCAGTTCCTCGCTAATGAAATTATATGTATCAGCGTTAGTTAACTCTTTCATTACGCCTTTTTACCCATTTGTAGGATCTTTTTTCTGTTTGCCATTTCCCTTTCTTAAAGGCAACACCCGGCAGGTACCACAGGCCGACCAAAGCCTTTACCTGCTGGGATTTCCGTTGCCGTATTTCTATTCTTACTTTTTCACCCGGGTCTTCCTTGCGGGGATGATAATCTTGTTGCGTTGCGGTTCAAGACCAAGCATCTCTTTGACTATCGTTTTGCAGATAGATATGATAACGGGGAACGCTTCCGCATTAGGCTCCACGTCCTCGCCATAAGCCCACCAGTATTTCTTATCCTTACAAATCTGAGTGAGGTTAAAGATAATCTCTTCCTTGCGGTTTTTGTCATACTGCGCACGACGGATACGCCAGAACAACTTGCCGAACATGAATTTCTCAGCACCCGGAGCAGAGATATACCACTCGCGTGTGTCACGTACTTTGACCGAACGAATAACTTGCGTCCAAGGCAGACAAAGGCCAACCAACCGGAAGAAACAGTCTGCGTCCATTTGCAGGTGTTCCTCTTCTTTGATTTGCTCGTAAGGGATATTGTCCATTGTCAAAATAGTCTCTGCAAAGAGAGGGCGATAGGCGTCCCAGCAAGCCTCAGGCGATTGCTTGGCGTACGCACCGCGATACAGCCCTTCCTCCTGACGAATGCGTACACGCTGGGCGGTTAGACCGAACTCTTGTTGCAACTGTTCGAGACTCTTTCGCGGTCCACAGATGCCGTAGTACTCACGCGCCACTTTCATAGCCGTCACATCCACGTTCTCAAAGAACTTAGCCACCAACCAGAACATAGGCAGATGATCGTGCTCGTCAATAAAGCGCGAGACAAACTGCTGCTCCTCGTCGGTTAAACGGATGGCAAAATTGTAGGCAATCTTCATAAGACGCTCCTTCGGGCTGAGCGGAGCAAAGATATCGGCAGAATAGTTCTGATCGTAGTACTCGTTGAATCGGATGAGTTCCTCTGAGGTCTTCTTACCGGGGAAACGTCCGCGTTTGTCGATGAGGACGTACTTATCCATGAACATTTTGAATTTGGCAGGAGAGAAACTGTCAAACTCATACAATATCGAATGGGCGAGCGAACTGACCATACCCTGATGCCATGCGGAACGGAAAGCCATCTCGAACAACTCGTTGTTCTCGGGCGTGTCCAGATATGCCCATTTCTCACGGGATGCCTGCTCCGCTGCCTGCTGCTGACGGAACTTCTGCTCCTCTCGATATACCTGAGTTTGGGTATAATCCAAGCCTTGTTCTTCACATGCCTGCCTAACGCCTTCAAACATCCCGTCAAGCATAATAGCTGGGTTATCACGCAGTTGCTTCACTTGCTCAATCGGAAGCTTATGCAAGTTCTCCTTGAGCCATTGCTCCATCAATTCATTTAAGTTCAATTTCTTAGTTGCCATATAATTGTGATCGTTTGTGGTTAATGCTAGTCGAGGAAGATCCAACTGTTGGCGATGTCACTCGCCTTGTCATTGTCCGGCTCTCCATCGCGGATGAGGTCTTCAATCGGATAGATACCGTCATCCTCAGTCCCTTGGAGATTGTCTTCCATCTCTGCGCGATACTCCATCTTGTCCTCATCCAGATAGACATGAAGTGTCGCATGTTCATAACCTTCAGGATTGTCTAAATACTCCTGAACTGCGTCGTAGATTCGTTCTTCCAACGCGTGAATGTCTTGAATACTTGCCATTGTTTTGGTCGTTTGTGGTTTATAATTATTGGTCGTTTTTTATTTTGTCACATAACTACTTCGTTCCCGGTGTCATGAAATCATAGTATAGCATTTCTTCTATAACACTTTTAGGCGATTCATTATGCTGCAAGTAGTGCATGATTGCATTGTCGCTTATCTGAGCAACAAAGTGCTCGCGTTCTGCATCGTTGATCGGACTTGGAACAGCCATCGTCTCGTAGAAATGCCGTAATTCCTTGATGCATTCCTGCCGATATTCCGCTATTTGTTCTTTCGTTATCTGATCCATATATTTGTTTTAATTATAGCCTGTTCCTTTTTTTCAACACCTCGCCCTAATTGCTCTCAGCTCTATCTCTGCCTGTTCCTTTTTTGAACTTCACTCACATCAACCAACTCAATCCCAACCAAGCCTGTTCCTTTTTTCATTTCACATCTTCATCCCCGCAGTAGAGTAGAGCCTGTTCCTTTTTTGAAACCCTCTCTCTCCCTCACAACACTAACCCACAACACAAGCCTGTTCCTTTTTTGCTTCTTCCTCTTGACGTAACTCTTCCAACCACTCCAAGCCTTTTTCTGTCAAACGGTATGCTTGTTCCGGAAGACTTGGCACCTCGGGAAATTGCATCTTCACTAATCCACGCTCTCGGGCAGGGTTTAGGTAGTTCGAATAAAAGTTCCGACGAGCTTCCTGTCGCAGCCCTAAGTCCGCAATCAGTTGCCTCCGAGGCAGCACTCCCTTTCCAATCACCTTCACCAGCCGCCTTACTCGCTCCTCTGTTTTATTCTTCGTATTCATCTATCCCCAAGCCTGTTCCTTTTTTGACTTGTGTCTTTTTTGCAATTCGTCAGTTGCGCCTGACGATTGTGAATTATCGGTTGTAACCGATGAATCTACATCTAACATCTGCCAATTTGTGCAACGTGTCGCACATTTTCAATTTGCCAGCCATGGCTGGCGAATTCTGAACGCCTCGTTCAAAATCTTATTCCTCTTCAATTTGGTCACCAGCTTGGTGGCCTTTTTCAATTCGCCAATAACTTGTTGGCGATTTATCTCACTTCTTTCAATACTGTCTCCGGATTCCAGTCCATACGCATAATGGCGGAGAGTTTCTTGCCTAAGTCCTTGACAGAATGACCGCAATGGTAGAGGGTATCATCAATGATCACCCAACGGTCATGCGATGACTTCGACCACTTATGCGTATTAACCGGTTGCTTACCCTTACCGGCATTGTGCATATCACGTAAGTTCTTATGCTCACCATCGGAATAGATATCGGCGGTAACTCCCTTTGCACGTACGTCAAGCATATCAAACGTCTCTGCGTCAATATAACCATCGATAATGATGACACGTTTCGTGGCAGTCTTGATAATCTGCTCCAGCAACAGACGAGCCTCGAAGAACTTCCCTTCAAAGAAAATAGCTTCTTTCGGAGTAGTTTCTCCTTCGTCTAAGCGACGAAAGACTTCTTCCAGTTTCTTGTCGTTCTCTGCGAGATGTGAAGACAACTCCGCTTGAGAAGCGTTCATAGCCAACTGATTGCGCTCCATTACCTCCAAGCGTTGGAATACCTGCGTATTAGAAGCAATGAAATGACGCATTGCATTGAACGCGCGCATTATTTGGATATTAATATTGATAGCTTGTTGAGATCGGAGAACACCACTCAGCATGGCTATACCATTTTCAGTAAATGCATAAGGGAGTGCAGATAACGGACGTCTTTTCGCGGATGTCGTCACAAATTGTGATGACATGTTCGTAGCGTCCTTTGATGTCGTCACAAATTGTGATGACATATTTTCATTTGGAATGGATATCGCAAATTGCGACTTCCAATTTTCAAACTCATCCTTAGAAAGCCGGAACATAAAGTCCCCAGGGAACCTCTCGATGTTACGTTGAACAGCTTGGTTCAATACACGTGTCTCTACTCCATATAACCGGGCCAAGTCGCGATCAAGCATAACTTGTTTTCCACGGATGACGTGAATGAGGTTCTCGATGTTCTCCAACGGCTGTAATGATGCCGATTCTGCTTTTGCTATTTCGTTTTCCTTAGCCATAGTCTGCTTTTTCAACTGTCGCAATTTTTGCGAGGGCTCGAGTACGTTCCAAAATGGAACCAACTAAATTCAGGCTGCAAAGGTACTACTTTTTTCTGACATATGCAAATATAATTGCATATTGTCGGAAAATAACGCAAAATTACCACTTTTCCGCCTGTTTTTACCCTCGGACATATCATTGCTATATTTTTTTATGTTTATTTCTGATTGTTGATTGTGACTTTTGGAGTCAAGGGTTTGTTCGGATGAGGCATGTAAAATGTATTTATTAATGGGTCAGCCTAACAAAGACTTGGAGCATGCAATGCTTAATCAGCGATCAGTGTTTTCTTTGTTTTTGTTTTCCTTTATAGATTTACCACTAAAGAAACCACAAACCCGGAGCATTCTCCCAACGGAATGGGAGAAAGTCCGTGACCGCTCCGCCTAAGAGGGCTAACCGTTAATTAAAGTCCCTACAATATACCAAATAACCAAACCGACTTCCATCAAGCCGAAAAGAAGACCGAGTGTACTGGCTGCAAACTGACCACCATCAGGGGCGATTTTGAGGAGTTGATACGTTAACATAATCGTGCATTTTTTTGTTTATTATTACTCGATTAACAAACCAATGGAATGTTTGTGAATCGAAGAGGAGAAATCGCAACCATTACATTTTTTACAGCGTAAATTAATCATGGATTGCCGATTTCGACGACAAAGTTACTGCTTACCCTATGACACTTGATGTCCGACCCTCCAAAAAAATTGCATAAATCTGCATTTTTCTTCATTTTTCCACGAATTTCACCACTTTTCGCCTTTTTTTCATCGGTTTTCGCGCCCGCGCGATATATAAACAAGGAGAAGGACAAATTTTTTCTTTCTTAATAAGGTGTTCACTTCTTAGCTCTGACGGGCACGATTATTTCGTTCACGGCTATAAAAAGTGCTCTGCACTTGGGGTCCCCAAAGGAACCAAGCACTCGTGCTGTTCCGCATGGGGAGAGCGGAGGCACAAGTCGCCTCCACCAATTAGCGGAGTGGTTTGGTCTTTGCGACCTTGTTGCTGAACGCGAGAAGAATTATCCCCCCAATAAGGTGTTCGCTTCGCTCACGGTCTTTGTCTATAAATTATCAAATCGGATATCGGCATCGTCCACACCAAGGGAGTGGAGGAGATCCAATACCGTCTTGGCCATCATAGGCGGAACGTCCTCCCGATGAAACGGGAGGAGTGGCCTCCGCCGAGAAGGGTCCTCGACATCCTCGGGAGCATCATGCTGCTTGAGGCGGAGCATCGTCCCGCTTATCGGGAAGAGCGGCCTCCGCCAAGAAGGGCATATATCCTCCGCGCCCGCTATCTCTCTCTCCCGCGCCCGCTCTCGCTCTCTGCCGCATCTCCGCTCTCGCCATCCCGGCGCGCGC
>CAZVMM010000072.1:0-10600 GCA_964628205.1 uncultured Muribaculaceae bacterium | reverse complement strand
CCTCAACACTGCCAGTGTTGCGCTCTACCAGATGAGCTAATGCCCCGATTTGCGGTTGCAAAGGTAATACCATTTTTGTAACTGGCAAATTTTTTTGGCTAAAAAAATATACTTTTTTCATTTTGCAAGTCTGGCGGAGCTGAAAAGGCTTGTGTGGGTGGTGGAAAAAGGCAATTTGCCACTGATTGGGCGAAATATTTTTGTCTTGCGGTGTGATTTTTCGGAAAAATATAGTAATTTTGCAGAAAATTGGTGACTATGCCTACGTTGGAGATGAAAGATAGACTGCAAAGGACTATGCGCAAGTTTGAGACGTTGCGTAAGCGCTATCTTGCTCTCCTGGGTCAGAAGAAGGAGATGGAGAGGACCATCGAGAGCCAGGAACTGGAGATTGCCAAGCTGGAGAAGGAATTGGCCCAGCTGAGGATAGATAATGAGTTCCTGCGGGTGGCTCACACTGTCCCCAACAACCCGGAAGCGGTTGGTCTGTTCAAGAAACAGGTTGCCAAGATGGTGCGGGATATTGACCGGTGCATCAAACAATTGAACGCTTGACACGACGATCGACGTTATGGCCGACAATAATAAGATTAAAATATGGATTCAACTTGCAGACGCTAATCCTAGCGCGCTGAGCATCAACCCTGGCGAGGAAGAGACATACCGCAAGGCTGAGGAGCTCGTGAATACGCTGTGGAACAAGTGGACGAAGCGATTTAATGATACGTCGAACGATGTGTTGGCAAGGGTTGCTTTCCAGTTTGCACGCCTCTATCTTGAGGCTTATGGCGAGAATCGCCAGGTCAATGAATTCCTGACGGATTTAGATCAACAACTCGATGCTGTGCTCAAGTCCGATGGCCAGTAATGGCGGCGGATGGCGTCGGCGATGCCGCTGGCGCTCTGGTCTGCGAAGGGGGAGAGCGGGCGAGAGGTGATAATAGAAATTAGGTTCCTGCACCACTTGAGGGCTGATGCGTGAATGTGCTGTGTGGCAGCACGTTGACCATGCCTTGGGTGGCGCGTTTTGTTTAATATTTTATAATTAAAAATGATTATAGTTACTGTTATTGTAGCCATCCTGGCGATGGCAATTGGATGTGGCGCTGCATTGTATTTTTCTCGCAAGAATGCAAAGTCACATGCCAACGAGATCATCGAGAAAGCCCGTCTTGAGGCCGAAGTGCTCAAGAACAACGAGGTGATGAAAGGCAAGGAGGCCGGAATGTCGATCAAGAGTGCTGCTGAGAAGGAGGCAAATGCCCGCCTGTCGAAGGTTCAGACCAACGAGGCCAAGCTCAAGCAGCGTGAAATCTCGCTTAACCAGCAGCAGGGTGAGCTCAAGCGCCGCAGCAATGAGGTGGAGGCCCTGAAGCTGAATGTCGAGAATCAGATGGCGGTGCTCGATGAGCGCAAGAAAGAGGTTGACAAGATGGAGAAGAGCGTGCGCGACACGCTTGAGCATGTGAGCGGCCTGTCGGCCGAGGAGGCTAAGGAGAAGCTCATCGAGTCGCTGAAGGACGAGGCCAAGACCAATGCTGCCAGTTACATCAATGATATCATGGATGATGCCAAGATGACGGCAAACAAGGAGGCCAAGCGCATCATCATCGAGACCATCCAGCGGGTGGCCACGGAGACTGCCGTTGAGAATGCTGTGACGGTGTTCCATATCGATAATGACGAGATCAAGGGCCGCATCATCGGCCGCGAGGGCCGCAATATCCGCGCTCTGGAGGCTGCCACCGGCGTTGAGATCGTGGTTGACGACACGCCTGAGGCCATCGTGCTGTCGGGCTTTGACCCCGTTCGGCGCGAGATTGCCCGTCTGGCGCTCCACCAGCTGGTCAGTGACGGCCGTATCCATCCCGCCCGCATCGAGGAGGTGGTGGCCAAGGTGCGCCGCCAGGTCGAGGAAGAGGTAATCGAGACCGGCAAGCGCACGGCTATCGATATGGGTATCCATGGCTTGCATCCTGAGCTTATCCGCCTCATTGGCAAGATGAAGTACCGTTCCAGCTACGGCCAGAACCTGCTGCAGCACTCGCGTGAGACCGCTAATCTGTGTGCCATCATGGCTAGTGAGCTGGGCCTGAATCCCAAGAAGGCCCGCCGCGCCGGCCTGCTGCACGATATCGGCAAGGTGCCCGACGACGAGCCCGAACTGCCGCACGCTCAGCTGGGCATGAAGTTGGCCGAGAAGTATAAGGAGAAGGCCGATATCTGCAACGCTATCGGTGCCCATCATGACGAGGAGGAGGCCACGAGCCTGTATGCCCCCATCGTTCAGGTGTGTGACGCCATCAGCGGAGCGCGTCCTGGCGCCCGCCGCGAGATTGTTGAGGCCTATATCAAGCGTCTCAACGACCTGGAGCATCTGGCGCTGTCCTATCCGGGCGTGGTCAAGACCTATGCCATCCAGGCCGGTCGTGAGCTGCGTGTTATTGTCGGTGCCGACAAGATCAGCGATGAGGAGACCGAGAAGCTGTCGAACGAGATTGCTCAGAAGATTCAGGACGAGATGACCTATCCTGGCCAGGTGCGCATTACCGTCATCCGTGAAACCCGCGCTGTGAGCTACGCTAAATAATGTGTGTCTCCCGTGATGGACGAGAATAGCAAGAAACAAGTGAACCTGCCCGATGGCGGCGAGGCTTGCGTCAACTGCGGTGGCTGCGGCTGTGACTGCGATAAGGGACGCTGCAACCTGGAGAGCACCAACTGGCTTGGTGATGTGCCCGACAACGACTATGACATCGTTGAGGTCCTCTTCAAGAACACCCGGCGCGGCTTCTATCGCAACAGCACCCACATCCCGCTCAAGCGTGGAGACTGGGTCGCTGTCGAGGCCAATCCGGGTCACGACATCGGGCGAGTGGGATTGACGGGTCGACTGGTTAAGAACCAGATGAAGCGTGTCAACCTGCGTAAGGATGCTGAGATATTGCGCGTCTTCCGTAAGGCCAAGCCGGCCGACATGGAGCGCTATGAGCAGGCTAAGGCCAGGGAAGAGGACACCATGATCCGCTCCCGCAAAATCGCTGTGGACCTGGGCCTGAAGATGAAGATCGGCGACGTGGAGTATCAGGGCGATGGCAACAAAGCCATCTTCTACTACATTGCCGATGACCGTGTGGACTTCCGCCAGCTCATCAAGGTGCTGGCCGACGTGTTCAAGATCCGTGTGGAGATGAAGCAGATCGGCGCACGCCAGGAGGCCGGCCGCATCGGCGGCATCGGCCCCTGTGGCAGGCCGTTGTGTTGTGCCACGTGGATGTCGGGATTTGTCTCGGTGGCCACGAGTGCGGCCCGTTTCCAGGACATTTCCCTTAATCCCCAGAATCTGGCCGGCCAGTGTGCCAAGCTCAAGTGCTGCATCAATTTTGAGGTCAACACCTATGTCGAGGCCATCCGCCAACTGCCGGCCAAGGACATCCACCTCGAGACCAAGGATGCCACCTACTACTATTTTAAGGCCGATGCCCTGAAGCGTGAAATCATCTATTCCACCGAGCGCAATGCGCCTGTCAACACCGTCACGCTGACGGCGGCTCAGGCCTTTGAGGTCATCGCGCTGAACAAGAACGGCGTGAAGCCCGACAGCCTCAAGCCCGATGACGATGGCAAGAAGGCAGCGTCGCCATTTGGCGACCTGTTGACCCAGGACAGCATCAGCCGCTTCGACAAGAAGAAAAAGAAAAAGAAGAAGAAATCAGGCGACAAGCCTGCGCAGGGTAGTGGCAAGGGTAAACCCGCTGCTCAAGGCAAAGAGGGTGCGGAAAATGGCGGCAAACAGCCGTCTGCTCCTAAGCCCGATCACAAGCCCCGCCAGGGCAAGCCACAGCGTCAGCAGCCAGACGGTGACCAAGGCGGAAACGAACAACGCCCGCCGCGCGCCGGCAAGCCCCAGCGGCAAGACCGCCCGCCACGGCCGGTCAAGACGTTCAAGCCCCGCCAGCCCAAGGAGGGCAATGCGCCTCGTGACAATGGAGCAAGCAAGCCCGAAAACAAAGACTAGGTCGATGAGACGCCCATGGCGTTGGACCAAGGCTAATGCGGTAGCAATGACAATGTTCATTGCTGCCGCGATGGTCTTGATGCTATCCTGTCAGCGACCACCTGCCATGTCTCATGCCCAATTTGTGCATCTGCCCGCCGGTGGGTGGTTACAGGGATTGCCGTTGACCTTCGCGCCCGAGTACGATGACTCGACGCTGACCTACGATATCACGCTGTCGGTCAGACACGACAACAGTTACCGCTACCGTAACCTATCGCTGGTGGTGGATATCATTACCGCTGATTCTGTCGTGACGCGCAAGCCCGTGGAAATGGTCTTGGCCGATGCCTATGGCAACTGGACGAGTGGCGGTTTTGGGGCGCTCTATCAGTGCCAGGTGCCGCTGGCCCATGCCATTGCTCCTGATCAGGCCAGCAGTCTGGTCGTTTGGCAAGCCATGGCCGGCTGTGATACCTTAAGGGCCCTGAACGACATCGGCATCTTTGTCAAGCCCCGCCGATAGGATGTGCCATTGACCTCTGGCGCTTTTTAGTCGCTATATATTTTGATAATTCGTTAAAAATACCTAATTTTGCCGCATCAAAAACTGTTATCATGAAGATAGATAAAGCCGAAGCCCGCCAGACGGGCATACAACTACTCAAATATGCTGTGATAGGCGCGTTGAACACGCTCATCACCCTCGTGGCTTTCTATCTGTTAAACACCGTGTTGGGGCTGTCTTACGGTATCTCAAACGTGACGGGTTATGTCCTGGGTGTGATCAACAGTTTTGTTTGGAACCGCAATTGGGTCTTCAAGACCAAGAATGATGTCAAGCGCGAGTTGCTGCTGTTCGTTTGCGGTTTCCTGATTTGCCTGGCATTGCAGTTGTGCGTAAGTTGGATCCTGCTCGAGGGTCTTGACTGGAAGCATCTGCCCGATGACATCATCCCGTTCTTCCCGATGAAGAAGGCCGGCCAGAACATCGTCATGATTGTCGCCATGGTGGCCTACACCCTGGCCAACTACATCTACAACCGCTTCGTCACTTTCCGCGTCGGCTCTACTGGTATGTCCAAGTAAGAGCGTGAGGAGGGGCAGAATAATCCTGATTACCGTTTTTCTTTTTCCAGGGCGATGAGGTATTGTTTCTTGTCGGGGCCAGAGGCGTAGCCGCCGGGGGTGCCGTCGGCATTGATGACGCGGTGGCAGGGGATGACGATGGCCACGGGGTTGTTGTGGTTGGCCCCGGCTACGGCGCGTGAGGCCTTGGGGTTGCCCATGCGGGTGGCCTGCTGGCCGTAAGAGATGGTCTGTCCGTAGGGAATCTGCTGCAACACTTCCCAAGCCCTCTTCTGGTAATCCGTGCCGATGATGTGCAGGGGCAGGGAGAACTCGCGGCGGGTGCCGGCAAAGTATTCCTGCAGCTGCAGGATGCACTGGCAGAGTAGGGGAGTTGTGGTCTCGACGGGCAGCAGCTTCAGTTTCCTGGCTATCTTGTCGATATCTCCTTGGTCCCAGCCGATCATGGCGATGCCCTGGGCAGAGGCCCCAATATATAATGTGCCAATTGGCGTTTGCATGGTGGTGTGGCACAGGTGGCCCTCGTGGGCATGGGTGATGCCGAGCTCTGACGCCTTGGTGAGCATGAGGCGGTAGGCCGAGGCGTAGTCGTTGGTGATCAGGCCGTCGAGAATGGCATCCTTGATGGCGTCCTTGATTAGGCCCACGGGACGCGAGGGGGCGAGGCCGAAGGTGGTCATAATCTCCTCACCGTCGACGGGCGGCTGGAAGTTGCGCACGCGGTCTTTCTCCTCGATGTCCACCAGCTTCTGCTTCACCAGGTCGAAGTTCTCACGGAAGCGTTGCACCTTGTTCTGGTTCTTACTGGTGATGTCGGCCTTACATAGGGTCATCAGGTCGTCGATGTCGTCGCCCGCGTCAAAGAGCAGTCGCCTCACCGCGCTGTCGGTCACCTCGTCCTCGACCAGGGCGATGGGGCGCATGTGCAGCCCGACGAGTTTCTTGACATACTTCATGTGTTCGTTGAGCGGCAGGCGCATCTTGGCAAAAATCTTGGGGACCATCTTCTCTCCGATGAAGTTATGGTTATGGAACGTCCATCCCTGTTGCGGATCCCAACGCTTGGTGCGAGCCTTGCCCACGTCGTGGAGCAGAGCCGCCCAGCGCAGCCACACGTCGTCGTTGACCTGGGAAACGTTATCGAGGACCTGCAAGGTGTGCATGAAGTTGTCCTTGTGGCCGCGTCCATTGACGGTCTCAACGCCCTTGAGCGCCGCCAGCTCGGGGAAAATGAGCGGCAGCAGGCCGCACTGGTCAAGCAGCATCCATCCACGGGACGGATGGCGGCTGCGCATGATCTTCATCAGCTCATCGGCAATGCGCTCACGGGTGATGATGTTGATGCGCTTGGCGTTGCGGCGGATGGCGTCGAAAGTGTCGGGAAAGATGTCAAAATCCAGCTGGGTGGCAAACCTGACGGCCCTCATCATCCTCAACGGGTCGTCGC
This sequence comes from uncultured Muribaculaceae bacterium, assembly GCA_964628205.1. Lineage (GTDB taxonomy): Bacteria > Bacteroidota > Bacteroidia > Bacteroidales > Muribaculaceae > Sodaliphilus. The sequence goes on along the minus strand of CAZVMM010000072.1, from coordinate 4,067 downwards.
TGAAGGTAATGTCCGGGTCGAGGGGTGTGCGGATGATGCGGCGCTCCATGTCGCCGATGCCGTCGAATGGATCCAGCAGTTCGCCATAGCGGCCCTTGTTCAGGCAGATGGCCATCGCGTTGATGGTAAAGTCGCGGCGGCGCTGGTCGTCGTCGAGGGTGCCGTCCTCGACAATGGGATTGCGGCTCTCGCGCTGGTAGGACTCGCGGCGGGCACCGACAAACTCGAGTTCCCACTGCCGGGTCTTGACCTGGGCGGTGCCATAGGTGCGGAACACCGCCAGATGGGCGCCACGCCCCAGTCGGTGAGCCACTGCCCGCGCCACCTCGATGCCGCTGCCCACGGTGACAAAGTCCATGTCGTTACTGGGGCGCTCCAGAAAGATGTCCCTGACATACCCGCCCACAACGTAACACTCGCGCTGCAGCTCGTCGGCCACGCTGCCCACGAGCCTCATGATGGGCAAGTCGACATGTTGGCCTATCTTATGATGGTCGATTTCCATTTTTTGTTTTTTTAGACTGCAAAATTACTTCTTTTTTTGGTCGCGTTGAAAAAAATGTCTAATTTTGCAGTGCAAAACGGCGTGTTATTGCTTGTTTTGCGCTTGATAATTCTCAATTCCACTTCTCCAATCTTTCCTTTTGATACTTTATTGGAAAATTACTTGTGTAGCAAGAAAACGGTAGAATGCCGATTTTTACTCATACAAGCAGGGGATACTTGAGAGTTGGACTATTACAGAAATTAAACAATTACTAATAAACTGTGCGCACGGTAATTGATGGTGCGCGATGTGGCGCGAAGTTACAGATGTCGTAACGATACTGTCGCGTCATGAACCAATATTTTTATTATATGTATAATATTAATCAACTGAATGAGATGAGTGATGAGCAGCTGCGTGAGTTGGCCAAGTCGATGGGACTGAAAAAGGTCGATTCCGTGGATCATGACGGCTTAGTCTATCAGGTGCTCGATCATCAGGCAGAAACTGAAGCTGCCAATTCCCAGGAGCCCGGTAAACGTCGTCGTGAGCGCATCCGTCAACCGGCCGCCAAGGCCAATGGGGCCGAGGTGACCAAGGATGATGCAGTCGCCAATAAGGGCAATAATAAAAATAAAAATAATAAAAAAGCGGCCGCTGAACTCCCCAACGCCGCTCCTGACGTGACGCCTCAGAGCGATAACGAGCAGAAAGAAGAGCCTGTCGCAGAACCACCCAAACGTAAACGTGGTCGTCCGTCGGCTGCCGAGAAGGCGGCACGCGATGCCGCACTGGCCGCCGAGAAGGCCGACAATCAGCCGCAACAGGAGATGACAGCAGAGGCCCCTGCCGACGACGAGCCCGCCAGCGATGACAAGCCGGTTGCAGCCCAGCCCGCCAAGCGTCGTGGCCGCAAACCCAAACAGGCCGCTCCGCAGCCCGAGGAGCCGGTGCTCCCCTTTGACAACATGGAATTGGGGCAACCGGCAGAACCTGAAGCACCCGTTGCCGAGGCTGGCGATAATGAGCCCGCTCTAAGCGAGCCCGTGCAACAGCTGCAGCCGTCCGTAGAGCAGGAGCCCCGCGAGCGCGAAGGCGTCTCGCTCAACTCGTTCTTCAACACGGGCAGCAGCTTCACCTTCAAGCCCCGCACTCAAGAGGAGCGCGAGGAAGCACAGCGCCGAGCCGAGGAAGAGCGCAAGCGTGCCGCCGAGCAGGCTGCAGTGGCTCCGATCGTTATTCAGGAGCCCAAGGTGGTGAAGGAGAGCAAGAGCAAAAAGCGCAAGCTCAAGCAGCAGCAACAGCAGCAGATTGCCGAGGTCAATCCTTATCTGGACCAGCCTTACAATTTCGACGGCATTCTGGAAGCTCAGGGTGTGCTCGATATTGCCCCCGAGGGTTACGGATTCCTGCGTTCCAGCGATTACAACTATCTCACTTCGCCCGATGATATTTACGTGCAGCAGTCTCAGATCAAGGCCTATGGCCTCAAGACAGGCGATGTTATTGAGGGAACGATCCGTCCGCCCATGGAGGGCGAGAAATACTTCCCCCTGAGCGAGATCCGCCTGATCAATGGTCGCACCCCGTCCTATGTGCGCGACCGCGTGCCGTTTGAGCATCTGGTGCCCCTGTTCCCCGATGAGAAATTTGATCTTGTGAGCAAGACCCATCCCACCGTGTCTCAGCGCGTGGTCGACATGTTCTCGCCCATCGGCAAGGGACAGCGTGGATTGATTGTCGCCCAGCCCAAGACGGGTAAGACCATGTTGCTCAAGGAGATTGCAAATGCCATCTCAGAGAATCATCCCGAGACCTACATGATCATCCTGCTCATCGACGAGCGCCCTGAGGAGGTGACCGATATGGCACGTAGCGTCAACGCCGAGGTGATTGCCTCGACATTTGACGAACCTGCCGACCGTCATGTCAAGATTGCCGACCTGGTGCTGAGCAAGGCCAAGCGACTGGTCGAGTGTGGCCATGACGTGGTAATTTTGCTCGACTCGATTACCCGCCTGGCGCGTGCCTATAACACGATTGCCCCGGCGTCGGGTAAGATCCTGACCGGTGGTGTCGATGCCAACGCGTTGCAGCGGCCCAAGCGCTTCTTTGGCGCCGCCCGCAATATCGAGGGCGGCGGTAGTCTGACCATCATCGCCACGGCACTGACCGAGACCGGCTCCAAGATGGACGAGGTCATCTTTGAGGAATTCAAGGGCACCGGTAACATGGAGTTGCAGCTCGACCGCAAGCTCTCGAACAAGCGTATCTTCCCCGCTGTGGATGTTATGGCCTCCAGCACCCGCCGTGACGATCTGCTGCTGCCTCAGGACACGCTCAACAAGATGTGGATCATCCGCCGCTTCTTGAGCGACCGCACGTCGGTCGAGGCCATGGAGTTCGTCAAGGAACGCATGGACCGCACCCGCGACAACGAGGAGTTCCTGCTCACGATGCAGCAAGGCTAATCATCAGCCGATTACCGATTGTTGAGGACGATGGGACGTATTCTGGGCATCGATTACGGGCGCAAGCGCACAGGAGTTGCTGTTACCGATCCCCTGCAGATCATTGCGGGCAATCTGGCAACAGTGCCCACTCACACGCTCATGCAGTTCATCCATGACTACGTGGCCCGCGAACAGGTGGACCGTATTGTCATCGGCCAGCCGACTCAGCTCAATGGAGAGCCCAGCGAGAGCATGAAGTACATTACCCCCTTTGTCAACCGGCTGCGCAAGGAATTGCCCGACATGCCCATTGTGATGTATGACGAGCGCTTTACCAGCACGATTGCCCACCAGGCCATGATTGCCGGCGGCATGAAGAAAAGCGACCGCCGTGACAAGGCCCGTGTAGATGCCATTGCCGCCACCATCATCCTCAACGATTACTTACAGAGCACGCTCAATCAATCTAACCGTTAGTATCATTATTTTATCATCATCATTATGGTTTTACCAATTTATATCTATGGTCATCCCGTGTTGCGCGCCGAGAACGCTACGGTCACTCCCGATTATCCTCAACTGCAGGAACTGATTGAGAACATGAAGGAAACCATGTATCACACCCAGGGCATCGGCATTGCCGCTCCCCAGGTGGGTGTGAATGCACGCATAGTTTATATCGATGTCGATGTGCTTGCTGAGGATTTCCCTGAACTCAAGGGGGTCAACATGGTGCTCATCAATCCCGAAATCACTGTCGACGAGAACGCGCCATCGATTTCGCGCGAGGAGGGCTGCTTGAGCGTGCCCGGCATTCACGAGAATGTGCACCGACATGAGAAGATTCACATCCGCTGGCAGGACGAGCATTTCGAGCAGCATGAGCAGGATATCGAGGGATACCTGTCTAGGGTGATCCAGCACGAGTGCGACCATCTGGACAAGACGTTGTTCATCGATCGCATCTCTCCGATACGCAAACAACTCATCCGTAGCAAATTGAATAATATGGTCAAGGGGAAGATTTCATGCAATTACCGTTGCAAATTCGCGCCTCACAACCGCAAGAAATAAAAAGTGGAAGATGTCTCACGACAGCCTCCACAAACCTTAAATCTAATACCATG
>CAZVMM010000071.1:0-11259 GCA_964628205.1 uncultured Muribaculaceae bacterium | reverse complement strand
ATAGGAGGGCAGCTATGAATGATGAAACCAGAGCCGAAGTCTTCGGTTTGATTGAGGATATCCTGGACACATTGATAGAAGTCGGAAACGGCACTACAGACGAAATGCTCCACGACGCAGTGGATGAACTCTTCAGAGTGAGAGACCTTCTGGAGAAGGCGGTAAAGGATCAAGAACGGGAGGAATCGGAAATGGAGATGGAAATGAGGATCATCGGAGTATCCAGAGACCACAGAGAACTCATCTGCTCGAACGGCTTCAGAATCGTATCCGGCAGCGGAGAGTTTGATGTCGAGACGATGAACCAACAACTGGAAGAAGCAGGACTGCCACCCTTAAAGGAAATCAACCCAGAGCCACTCATTCACGGAGAATACCTCGATAATATGGCGGCTCAATACGGAATGACCAGAGACGGACGCTCGGATGCAGATCTATCAGATGCGATCCTGAAAAGAATCGGGGAGGTGGGATATTGAAATACCCGGAATCAATGTACATCGGCAGCGGCTTCTTCGGAGATGACATGGACACCCACATGGAGCATCACCACGAGAAGGTGGTCAAGGTCAGGAAGAGCCACACCTGCGCCGGATGCCAGAGGGAGATCCCAAAGGGAGAATATGCCGTAAATGAGTCGGCGGTCTTTCCATACGAGGGAGGATGGAAGTCCTGCTACATCTGTGAAGACTGCATCAACAAATGGCTCGAAGAAACCATAGCAAAACTGGATGAATGTCCGTTCTGCGGAGGAAAAGCAACGATACAAGATAACTGCTTCGGATTTCCTCACTGGGTCTATTGCACCGAATGTGGAGCAAAAGTCCACGGCGGCCTGAAGGAATCTGAAGAAGCAAGCGTGATGGCTTCAATCGAAGCCTGGAACAGGAGAATATGATGACAGAGAGCGAACTGAAAATATACAACCAGATAATGAACCGCATCGAGACTCTGGAGACGGAGGTCTATGCATTATTTGAGGCACAAGGGAAGAAGATCAACCCGGTGAAGAGGTTTATCAAGACGATCTCGCAGACAAAGAAGAAGCCATACGAACACGATGAAGTCATCGTGCTGACCTTGGAAGATATCCGGCTCCTGCAGGATGCCAGGATGAGAGAAATCAGCTATCTGAAGACGCTGATAAAGGAGGGCGAATAGCATGAACAGAGAATCAGACTTCGGAATGCCATCCCAGAGGCAGGGCAGGGAGACCAAGTGCGGCAACTGTGCGAGCCACAGGCGAGGGGATAACCGGGACGGAGGGTGGATCTGCACCTGCGACACGAGCGACTACTTCCTCGAAGAGACAGATTATAACTTCGGATGCATTCATCACGAACCAAGAGCTGAAAAGCGATTTTAACTTAACACCTTTTTTCAAAATTTAACACCTATTTTCAAAAGGTGTTAAGTAAGGTGTTAAGTAAAAAATCCAGTAAAATCAAGGCTTTAGCCTACTACTTAACACTTATTACACCTTTTTTATGAATATACCCTCGCATGAGGAAATGAAACATTTTACAAATTGCATCGTAACGATAAAAAAGACGGTGTGTATCTGAAAAAAGGTGTTAAGGTGTAACATTTGCCATCAAAGCCAGTAAAATCAAGGCTTTCACACTTAACACCTTTCACGAATCAAAGGTGTAACGCAAAGGGAGGTGTAACATGGAGGACTACTACAACAGACTGGTGGAAAACCTCGGAAAACTGAAGCGGAACGAGACCCAGATGACTGCAGAACAGAAGCAGCAATACAAAAAGCCGCTCCTGAAGCTGAGGAAGGAAATCGCTGCCGATGCCACCGAAGCGATGAAGGAATTCATCACCATGGGAATGAGACCGGGAGAGGATCCTGACTCCGAAACTTGGAAGAGCGTGATCCGAGAGACGAATCGGCTTCTGGATGACTGGATAAACCGGGGAAAGCTGAAAGAAGTCAGCAAAGTGCTCTTCTCAACATACGACCTCGATGCATTCTTCACAGCTCTCTGCCCGATACACACCACGATATGGTTCAAGGCCTACGGAGAATACTGGCTGAAGCATTGCACGAAGCAGGAAGACCCGGAGTACCCATACCACAACGATATCATCGACATGGACTGGTGGGCAGAGCATCATGAGTGGGCGAAGACAAAGGTCGAGGACGGAAAAAGAGTGACGGACTACTTCGGCGGAGTAACAATCATGCTCCCACCGACAAAAGCACTCTTGGATGAGGAATACGAAAAAGAAATGGGGAGAATGACATGAGGGGCGGAAGAAATGCTGAAGGGTTCCCAGATCCAACAGCCACGATAGCAATAGGAAATGTGATAAGGGAGGAAAAGCGAAATGCAGATAGACTGGTACGACAGAAAGAACGATCCGCTGATCATCATCAAAAGGATCCAGAAGGAAAGAGGGATCACCAAAAAAGAGGCGGAGAAAATCGTTCGAAAAATGGTTCCGGACGAAGGCGAGTTTCAATCCAGAGTGAAAAAGGCAGTGATTGAAGCGTACCCGGAAGGATATACGGTCAAAATTCAGCAAGCTCAATATTCCACCGGAGGAATTCCGGATCTGATGACCGTGATCAAAGGACACTATTTTGGCTTCGAAGTGAAAAGACCATATTTTCACAAGAAGAGCAAGCTGCAGAAAAAGACCATAGAACAGATCAGGGCAGCAGGCGGAACTGCAGATTTTATATCCTACGCAGACGAAGCGCTCGAAATGATCGAAGAATATTTCAAAAATGGGAGGTAGGCAAAAAATGGAAAGAGAAGATGCAAGAGAAATTCTCAAATGGATGCTCGGACAGGTGCGAAGAGCGGAGCAACACAAAAAGGAGCTTATGGAGCGCCTGGAACGAATCAACGAAGACCGGAAACACCCGATCAAGGCCGTAGGGTATGATCCGATGCCACGAAGTGCCGGGATTGGAGACGGAGCTGCTTCGATTTTGCTCAAACTGGCAGATATCGAAGAGCGGATCTACGATCAGAGAACGGAGATCGAGAATTCCATCGTTCAGGTCATGGATATCATCGACTTCATTCCGCAGTCTGATACGGCCAGAAGGATCTTCGAGCTTCGCCATCTTGACTGCCTCAATTTTCAGGATGTCGCAGATGCGATCCCGATGAGCAAGTCCAGAACCTACGAGATCTATAACGAGACCATAGACAAGCTGCTCGATTTTGAGAAGATCTCCCAGATGTGCAAGGAAAATGAAGACGCATATCTGGAGTGGTACATGAACATGGAGGATCGTAGACGCAAGGCTGAAAAATCAAGTGGGGGATATAAATCCCAAAATCGAAATCGAAAAAAGAAACGCAAAAAATAAGGCGGATTTTGAAAACCGATATCCCAAAACGGAGTCCGGTTTTGAAAATGGGATTTTGAAAATCCTGCTGCCGGTATCAAGTCAGTATGAAGGACCCTGTTTTCAGGGTAAAAACAGGGTAAAAACAGGGTCGAAAAAACAAGGTCTATATAACATCCCAGAAAAGGCGATCAGAAAATAGGTGGGATATGAGACCACCAAAATAGGGGCAGAATATAAGACCCCCATATCGGGGGCGGATATGGCATGGAAAATATGACCCCACCACAGGGGCGGCAAATACAAGGGGGTATATAACAGGGGTGTATATGAGTGGGAATATAACCACGCACTATGCAGAGCATCATATACAAGCGAGAGCGAGAGACAATGAAGCGCACAAACAAGAGAGACAAGGCAAGGCTTGAAGCCTTATATACCAAGGCTTCAGAGCGTGCGCTTAAAGAGCGGACACAATCGGACACTTGTATGTGTTATGATGATAGCGTGGAGAAAATAAATGAAGACAATCGCCCATACATAGGGCGTACAGAGCGGCAGTGATGTCGCTCTTTATTTATGCACAAAGAGCCGGAGTAAATGTGGATAACTCGGTGGGTGCGTGGGTCGAGCCGTAGGTACTTCCTGACGGGGGTCGGCCTGCGGGTCCGAGGAAAGTCCGGCTTTTAACCGGATATGAGATAATTTTTTTCGCCGGTTTCGTTACGAAGGCGGCCATAGATAGGAGGTGTAGACGGTGGCGGACAACTTCATAATCAGCCTGGACGAGCTGACAACTGATGCGGATCCTGAGAATCCGTCTAACCCTGTCCGAGTAGAAGTGATCGCTAAACTATTCGGACTCACCGTGCGCCGGATCCAACAACTCACCCAGGAAGGGATCCTTCCTACGGTGGATGCAATCGATGAGAACAACCGCAAGACCAGACGATATGATCTGGTTCCTACGATCAAGAAATACACAAGGTACCTCTCCGACAAGGCATACGGAAAAGCGCACAGGACAAACAAAGAGATCGAGCTACGAGAGCAGAAGATGGAGGCTGACATAGCACTCCGTGAAAGCCAGGGCGAACTCCACCGGCTGAAAGCTGCGATAGTGGCCGGAGAGTATATATCCGTAGAGGAAGTCCGGCTCGATTATGCGAAGTTCTTCGTAGTGTTCAAAAAATTCGCTATGTCAATGCCTGCAAGAGTGAGCGGAATGCTTTCGGGGTCAATCGAACCGCTCGAAGCACGAAGGATCGAGAAGGAGATCAGCGGAGAGATAGCCGAACTCCTGAACTCCTTCGCAGTAGCAGGCATCGTGAATCCTAAGGAAGTCAAGGAGATATTAAGTGGCGAAGCGCAGGAGTCGTAAGTGGCGCAAGAAATATGAGGTACCCTCATACATCCACGAAGCACTCAGGCAACTAAAACCGCCAGAGGACATCTCGGTATCAGAATGGGCGCAGAAGTACAGAATGCTCGATGCGAAGACTGCGGCCATGCCGGGACCGTGGAGAAATGACAAGACCCCGTACCTCACCGAGATCATGGATGAGCTGAACAACTACGAGACCGAAGAGATCGTGTTTTGCAAGTGTACGCAGGTCGGCGGAACCGAAGCGGAGCTGAATATGCTCGGATACATCATAGGACAGGATCCTGCTCCGAGCATGGTGGTCTATCCTTCAGACAAACTGGGCGAATCCATCAGCGACAACCGTATCAAACCGATGCTTCAGGCATCGCCTTCGCTTCGTGAACGGTACCATGAACTCCGTAGCCAGAAGTTAGAGATGCAATTTGACGGAATGTATCTCACTATTTCAGGCGCAAACTCACCATCAAGCCTCGCATCGAGAGCGATCAAGTATCTTTTTCTCGATGAGGTTGACAAATATCCGGGAGCATCAAAGAAAGAGGCGGATCCGATCTCCCTGGCAAAGGAACGAACCAAGACCTTCGCCAACCGGAAGATCTACATGACCTCTACTCCGACCATCAAGAGCGGTCACATCTGGAAGAATCTGCTCGACTGCGATGTGGAGAAGCACTACTTCGTGCCATGTCCGCATTGTGGCGAGATGATCGAACTCAAATTTGCAAATTTGCGGTTCCCGAAGGAAGATGGCTCGCTCACTGCTTCAGATCGAGCAGATCAGGCGGTCTATGTATGCCAGGAATGCGGATGCGTGATCACGGATCAGCACAAGGCACAGATGCTCCGCTTCGGAGAGTGGCGGATAGCGAAGGAAAATAACTCCGCCAGAAGAAAAATAGGCTATTGGATATCGGTCTTATATTCTCCTTTCGTTCGCTTCTCGGAAATCGCTCTGGAATGGATAAACTCCCAGGGCGATAACGAGAGGCTGCAGAACTTTATCAATTCATGGCTCGCAGAACCATGGGAAGATACAAGGCTGACCACTTCTGCAGATGTAGTTATGGAGCGCCAGACGGAATACGAAGAGTTCACGGTTCCGGACTGGGCGAAGTTCCTCTCTGCAGGAGTCGATGTTCAGGAGACCTGCATCTACTACACAATCAGGGCGTGGGGAAACTTCATCACTTCTCAGAACATCTGTCACGGACAGGCGATGTCCTGGGCGGATATCGAGCGAGTGATGAACTACGGATACCTGAAAGAGAACGGAGATCAGCTTGTGGTTTCGCTCTGCCTGATCGACTCCGGTTTCGATACGGATGCAGTGTATGACTTCTGTGCGAACAATTCAGACTGGGCGCTACCGGTCAAAGGTTCGAGCAGAGCAATGACCGAACACTTTCATCTTTCAAAAATTAACAAGACAGACTCCCGTGCTTATGGCATGAACCTCTGCGTGGTAGATGGCGGAAAATACAAAGACATGATAGCCGCAAGAATGAAAAAGGAAAACGGAAGAGGGGCATGGATGGTCTACAACGGGTGCGATATGGAATATGCGAAGCAGGTGACTGCAGAGCATAAAGTCCAGATCAAAAAAGGAGACCAACTGGTTCAAGTGTGGGAGCTTAAAGCCTCCCACACGGACAACCACCTTCTCGACTGTGAAGTCTATGCATTCGCAGCGGCCGACATCCTTGGAGTCCGTTCGATGCATCTGATGGAAGAGCAGAAGCAGGAAGAGATCAAGGAAAGACCTCCGGAGAAGAAAGAGTCTCCGGAAGAGTCATGGATCAAAACAAATGAAAACTGGATATAAGGAGGAATGAGCATGGCAGAACCTAAAACCGCACAAGAAGAACTCATAGAAGTCGAGCAGGCTCTATCGAGTATCGCTCTGGGCGGTCAGTCCTACACGATAGGATCAAGAAAACTGACCAGAGCAGACTACTCCGCACTACTGGCACGAAAGAAGGAGCTGCAGGCGGCTATCGCTTCAGAAGGCAATAGTTCCCTGTTCGATAATACCTTCGTTTCGTACTTCGACAGGAGGTAGAAGAGATGGCATGGTTAGACAATGTGATCGCATTCTTCAATCCTGAGGCGGCGGCCAAGAGGGCGGCGTGGAGAAATGCATACGATGAGCTTCGGAACTACGATGCCGGAGACTTCGGAAGACTAAACTCCGGATGGAGGGTGTCGAACGAGTCTGCGGAAGTCACGGACCGAAACAGTCGAGACTGGGTAAGGGCGAGAGCAAGAGATCTCGAACGCAATTCCGACATTATGGACTCCGTACTCGGAGCCTACAAGAGGAATGTAATCGGATCCGGCTTTCAGATCCAGGCGAAAAGCAAGAATGCAAAACTGAATAAGGAACTGGAGAAGCTCTGGAAGAAGTGGTGCAAAGCAAGAAACTGCGATGTGACCGGAAACCAGACGCTCAATGAGATGCTCCGCATGGCGGTAGTGAGAAAAAGAGTGGATGGCGGCGTGTTATTCGTGAAGCGATACACCAAGGACGGAATGATCCCGTTCTCCATTCAGATGGTCGAGGTCGATGAACTCGATGTCGGTTTCCAGTCTCCGCACAATCCGAAGAACAAGGTTGTGGGCGGTATCGAATACAACGAATACAATCGCCCGGTCGGATATTGGATCCGGCAGTACGAAGTAGACGGCTTCGCTCTGGCGATGCCGGTATTCGTAGAAGCTGATGATGTGATCTTCTACTTCACAAAGAAGAGACCATCGCAGATCAGGGAGATGTCAGACATGAGTCCGACAGTCACAAGGATCCGTGATGTGAATGAGTTCATCACGGCGGTGGCGGTAAAGCAGAGAATCGAAGCCTGTCTCGCAGTCTTCATCAAAAAGCAGCTTCCGGTATCCGGAATCGGGCGAAGCGGAGCATCGATGACAGACGGCAAGACTTCATATGATGGAAAGACGCTTACTCCCGGTATGATCAAAGAACTGAATGCCGGTGATGAGGTTCAGGCAGTCAACCCGACAGGCCAGTCTGCAGATGCGACATCGTTCGTGAAGCTGCAGCAGAGGCTTGTAGGAGCCGGACAGGGTCTCTCCTATGAAGTGACAAGCCGTGATATGAGCGAGACGAACTATTCATCTGCAAGACAGGGAGCGATCGAGGACGAGATGACCTTCCAGGAGGAAAAGGAGAAGATCCTTTCCATTCTGGATGAGATCTATGAGACTTTCGTCATTTCCTGCGTGATGAGCGGCATCGTTCAGATCAAGGACTTCTGGGAAAAGAAGGATGACTACCTCACCCACGAGTGGATCCAACCTCCGAAGAAGTGGATAGATCCGCAGAAGGAGTCAGGCGCTACGAAGACCGCTCTCAATATCGGCGTGAAGACCTATAAACAGGTCGCTGCAGAGAATGGAACAGACTGGCGAACCCAGATCGATGATATCGCAGAGGTCAGAGACTACGCTATGAGCAAAGGTCTCGAAGACTTTACAAGCATACTCTTTGACGGAAAGATGTCCGGCAAGGAAGAACAGGAGGAAGAAGATGAACAAACGAATCCGGAAGAAGAGGTCGCTGACTCTTCAGAGGGCGATGACAAGCGACCACGAAAACCAGACAAAGACGAAGAATAAAGGAACCAGGGAACTCATCGACTGCCGGATCAGAGCAGTCGAGGGCAAAGAAAGAACCTTCAGACTTTCCTTTTCTTCGGAGGAACCATACGAAAGATGGTTCGGACCTGAAATACTCGACCATTCAGAGGGAGCGGTAGACCTCACCCGTCTGAATGAGATAGGAGTCCTTCTCTACAATCACAATCGTGATGCAGTGATCGGTAAGATCGAGAGAGCATGGCTCGAAAATGGCAGAGGCGAAGCCGAGGTCACCTTCGACACAGACGAAGACTCAGAGAAGATCTTCAAGAAGGTAGAGGGCGGAACCCTGAAGGGGGTATCAGTAGGATACCTCGTGGACTCATGGGAGGAAGTAATGCCGAATAAACAGTCGGCAGATGGCAAGTACACCGGACCCTGCTCAATCGCAAGGAAGTGGGCACCCTACGAGATAAGCATCGTCTCGGTTCCGGCTGACCCGACAGTGGGTGTAGGACGCTCCGCAGAGGGCGGCGTGGATACTGCTATCTACGAGACTAAAAAGCGGCAACTTCAATACAACAAAAACATTTCACAAGGAGGAACACACAATGAGTAGAGAACAGATGATTGCTCGTCAGCAGGAACTCCTCGCACTTGCGAAGTCCCAGAACCGAGCAATGACAGAGGACGAACTCAAAGAGTTCGACAGTCTGCAGCGTTCTATTGACGCATACGATGCGGCAGTAGGAGCAACTGGCCACGCTAATCAGAAAAGCGTCAAGGATGATGACGATGATGAGGGTGGCAACGATGACGATGATGAGGACGGCCAGAAGTCCGCAAAGGACATTCAGGCAAGAGCCATCAAGGAAGAGCGTGAGCGCATCCGATCCATCGAGGAGATGTGCCGCCACTTCAACATGGACGCATCCGAGTACATCAGCAAGGGTACATCCGTAGAGGGTACCAGAGCAGCCATCATGGAGAAGCTGATGACAGACGGCGCACCTATCGGCTCCGGCATCACTGGGGTAGTCGATGAGGGTGACAAGTTCCGCAGAGCAGTATCCGATGGACTTATGATGCGCTCTGGCCTTCAGGTTCAGAACCCTGCAGAGGGAGCTGAGTCATTCAGAGGCATGAGCCTTCGTGACATCGCCATCGAGTGCTTGACAAGAGAAGGAGAGAGCCAGAGCGCACTCCTGCGCATGGACAGAAGCGAACTGTACGACAAGTTATGCCGCCAGTTCTACAATCCTTCCGCAGCATTCCCGGCAATCATGGATCAGACCATCAAGAAGAGCATCGTGGATCTTTATAACCATGTGCCTACCACTTTCCAGGAGTTCACCACAAAGGGAACACTTCCTGACTTCAAGGAGACTTCTGATCACGAGTATGTGATCGGTGGCGTTGGTGACTTCCTCGAAGTTCCTGAGAACGGAGAGATCAAGGCTGATAAGCCTTCAACAGAACTCCTTCCTACAAGAAAGCTGAAGACCTACGGCAAGCAGTTCAGCATGACCCGTCAGGCGTTCATCAATGATGACATCGGCTTCTTGACAAAGGTTCCTGGTCTCTATGCGACAGCAGCAAAGAAGACCATCGACAAACAGGTATATGGAATCCTCTTCAACAACCCGGCGATCTTCGATGGTGTGGCACTTTTCCACGCAAACCACAAGAACCTCATGGGTTCCGGCAGCAAACCTTCACAGGCATCCATCCAGGCGATGATCCTTCAGATGCAGAAGCAGACCGATCAGTTCGGAGATGCCATCTACATCAATCCTGCAAAGATCGTAGTTCCGGTAGGATACGAGTTCGATCTCGCTGTGATCTTCCACAGTGCGCAGGTGACCGGATCCTCAAACAACGATGTGAATCCTCTGTACAACTATCCGCTCCAGATCGTTCAGTCTCCGATCTTGAACGCACTCGCAGGCGCAAACGCTTGCCCTTGGTTTATGGTAGCGGATCAGAGCAGCGCAAGAGGAATTCAGGTAGACTACCTGAACGGACAGGAGACACCTACCGTTCGCAGAATGGAGGCTCCTGGCGTTCTTGGCTTCACATGGGATATCTATCTCGACTGGGGCATCTCTGTGCGTGACTTCAGAGGACTCGCAAAGAACCCTGGTGTGGCACTGTAAGAGAGGAAGGAGGAATAAATCATGGCAACAGCAAAATTCTGGCAGAAGGGCGAACGCATTGACTATGTCAATGGTACCGGCTCGAAAATTGCCGCAAACACAGTAATCCTCTACGGCTCTCGCCTTGCGGTAGCCGGAGCGGACATCGAAGCAGGAGAGAAGGGCGCTCTCGTAGTAGAGGGCGTGTTCGAACTTCCGAAGGACTACGGTGACTCTGGAAAAGCGATCACTGCAGGTCAGGAAGTTTACTGGGATGATGATAACTCCTGCATCAAAGCAGCAGTGGCGCAGGTCGTAACAGAGGGAGCGGTAACTACAGAGGCATCTGCGGTTCACGGCTTCGCAGTAGCAGCGGCACTCACCACAGACAAGACCGTTCTCGTCAAGATCAACGGATGATGTTAGTAGCAAAGAGACCTATCTTGTACCGCTCAAAGATGTACAAGATAGGCGATCAGCTACCTGCTGACAACAAGGAAATGGTAAAAGCATGGCTCGAAGCTGAAAGCGCTGAATGGAAAGACGAGACCACAGATGCGTCCGAGACGGCGGAGCCTGAGGCTGATGCTCCTGAGGGAGAGAATCCTGAGGAAGAGGAAACCGAAGAGGAATCTGCGGAGGAAAGCTCCGGAGAGAATCCTAAGGAAGAGCCGAAAGCGAAAACCATAACCAAGAAGACAGCAACCAAGAAGGGAGCGAAGTAGATGAGCGCATTCAAGGACATTATAGCCAACGATGTGCATCAGACCTTCCTAAACCCTGATGAATTTTCAGACATCCATAAGGTCAACGGTAAGGATATGCCA
>CAZVMM010000070.1:0-12338 GCA_964628205.1 uncultured Muribaculaceae bacterium | reverse complement strand
TATTCGCTCCCGGGGCGGGTGCCCGTCTTGAACAATCCTCATGCCGGTTGAGCGACATGGAATGGATGTTCGATTTCGATGTAGTGAATCTGGTCGAGTGCAGATACACATACGACAACGCCAATGATCTCTTTAGTGAATTGAGAAACATGTTGATGCCTATCCAGGGAGTATACCCCAACTACGGGCTGCTGTGTTTCATCCACATCATCATGTCAGACGGTAATAGTGACAACGAGGCATTCAGCAGGGAGATTCTGAGGTTTATCGACGACTGCAAGTCCTTGGATATGGTATTTGACCATTTCTTTAGCACTAGCAGTCTCCAAGACGATATTACCCTGCGAGTCATCTTTGTCGATGAAGAGAATCTCGAAAACATACGTGATTGGGTAACCAAGGATAGTAGAATATAGATCCAATTCACAGAGAAACAATCAATAAAATAACGTGTAACTATGAACGAAAAAGAAAAAAACGATTTGAAAGAGATCCTGAAAGGGATTATAGATGACATTGTAGTTGATGCATTCAGTCGTATTAACTATGCCTACCAGTATCATCGCGAGGGAGTAATAAATGAGGATTCAGCACCTAAAGCGGGAGAGACTAAGACGAGAATAGTTTTTCCCCACTTTAGCAATGGTGAAACACGAATAAGTGAGCAAGAGCTTCGGTTTGCTTTTGTTGAGGCTTTTAATGCTTCGCAAGCCGTTAAGGACAATAATCTGTTTTATTCGGTTGAAACGCCGACAAGACTAAAGTATAAAGACTTCTCATCAGACCCCCACCAAGATGATAACGGTCGTAGTGGAGAGTTCGATATGGTCATCTTTAACGAAAAACAAGAGAGAGTTTGCCTGATTGAGTTCAAAGCTAACAATGCAGATGCAACAGACCACGAGAAGGATCTTTTAAAGTTGGATAAAGAAGGAGATGGCATACTCACATATTTCATTGAGGTACTTAAATCATATACAGCTGGAGATGAAGAAACAAAAACTATTGGATCATTAAAGAGAAAGATCAAGCTAAATAATAAAGAAGGCAAAACATTAATAAGATGCTATGCCTTAGAGGGTAACCGCAGGGGTAAAGATAAGAAAGGTGAAGATATAAGTCATCTTTTGGAGTAATATTCACAATTAAAAACGAGTTTGAAAGTGTGAAAAGGATACTTGCAAATCAGAGATAGAGATTGTATTTTTGCAACCAATCTTAGAGAGTTAAGACCAATGTATCTGAATTAACGAAGACAATAGAATTACAATAGAATAATCATGGCAAACAAATTACGAACAAAGATTAGAGAGGAACTTATCAAAGGTATAGATAATAAAAACCTTCTTGATAAGAGGTTCCAGTATTATTTCTCAGAATTCGGGCACAACCTTATTAAAGGGATGAATGAGGATCATGAAAAGATGTTTAGAGACGGTTCTGGTAATGAACTAGAAGATAAACTCATTCCGGCAAAAGCAAGGGCAATTGATTCATCTTCAATGTTGTCATATAATTTCTTTAGAAATATAGACGGCAATCACAGCATTTTCATAAATGGTATAGAGTATAACAAATGTCTTTTTGAGGTAAAACTCCCGACCTTAACAACAAGAGGTGGATCTGCTAATATAGATGTGGTGTTGCTCAGTAAAGATGAAATCCATGTCTTATTCATTGAATCTAAATTTCTTGAATATCTTGAGAGTGA
Source organism: uncultured Muribaculaceae bacterium (assembly GCA_964628205.1). GTDB lineage: Bacteria > Bacteroidota > Bacteroidia > Bacteroidales > Muribaculaceae > Sodaliphilus. The sequence goes on along the minus strand of CAZVMM010000070.1, from coordinate 10,627 downwards.
TTCGACTGAACTTGCTGATTCATATAAAAAACTAGACTCATTTTACGCTGACAATAAAGAATCGGAAGGTCTATGTAAAATATGTAAATCGTATAAAGTTCAGAATGGTCATTATAATTACGGCATAAAACAGAACATTTGTCATCTTGTAGGCATTAGCAATCTCTTTAACTCAGACAAAGCAAAAGAGAAGTTCAGGCAACTTAATACTAATAGCTTGGAGAAATCTGATATGGACATCATAACATCGAGAAATATATCTTTTTCTTTAATAGATGTACTTTTTGTCCCGGATGATGAGGAAGCAATTGAAAAGTATAATATATACAATAAAGACATCACAAAATTTGTCGACGGTGTTCCAGAAGAAATACGGGGTCATTATATTCCCGAGCCTTTTGTGATGAATTATAGAGAGATATATTCCTTAATGCACGGTTTTGATACAGAGACGATGGATTGGTTATATCACCGATATATTCAATTTCATCAAGGGTAATAATAGACTTATTATTTGGTGATATTAATAGCAATTAGTGAAAAGTTTTCTCTTCATTAATCACAATCCCCTCAAGAACCTGATCGATTCCTCATTCACATTCGGAATCTCCTCAGAACCTTTCACTCTACTTTTACCCTCATTCACTGACGCCCCTCTCTCGCTTTGGGCTTCGAGGGTCTGTGAATGTCGGCTAAAAGGCTTCGCACTTGTTAGAAAGAAGAGAGGAACAGGCTCGCTTCGCTCACCCCAATCCGCAAGAAGAGAGTACGTGCTGTCGCTCCGCTCCCTCCCTCTCCTGGCCCTGTCTCTTCTCTCATTACGGATGGAGTGCGACCTTTGGGAGCACTGTTCTTTTCCTTTCTTATCCCTTTTACCCTTATTTCACCCTAAAAGTGTCCTCTTTTTTTTAGAAAATTTGCATAGGTCTTAAACAAACAAAAAAAAATGGACACCTCTAACATAAGGACAACAACACTACCAATCCCTCCCGCTTGTTGAAATGTCCATTATTTTTGATAGTTAAGGAAAAGTATTCGGGACAAAGGTTAATTTAACTTTATAAAAGTTGCTGCGTCCCAATAGAATTCATGCAGTCCTGAAAATAAAATTTGATTTCGGTTTTGAATTTTTTCATTTTCTAACTATATTAAGGGTGTGAAAACCATTCTTAAATAGTACGATTATGAGATTACAGATGCCAGATCTTCCTTGTTTTAAGCCGCGTGCTAAAGTCGGCGACGTTGTGTATTACATTTCGCCGAATAATCGATTTGCTGTGAAGCGAGCGACTATTGTTGAGATTAAACGCTCGGGCAGCGAGTACCGTCAAGTGATGAGTAATGAAGACATTGTTGTCAAAGATGCCCATTCGATTAATGATAACACGACATTTGCCACCCGTGATGATGCAGTACAGCACATATTAGCCGATCTTGTCGAGACCATCAATAACCTTAAGATCCGCATTGCCTCGTTGCAGCACGAATTAGACGTGAAAGAACTTGAACTTTCAACTGTGAGAAAGCAGTATCCTGATGTGCCCACAGAGCGTCCACAACCCTTCAGATGCTCAATAGACGAAGAAGATACTCACAATGAGACTCAATGAAAAAAAGTTGCTCGAGATTTTGAATTTTTTCCCTTTTGTGAATATATTATGTGTGTGAAGAAACAACAAGTTGAATTTTAAAATCATTATGCTCATGACAATTTCCATCAAAATGAACAATCCTTATCTGATTAATCAGATTCGCAACTATTTCTACAACAAGCATGTGCTGACCATGTTGTGTAACAATGAAACTGAATTGACTCTCTTCAATCTCGACCGATCAGAAGCCGACTTCTTAATGACAGCCTTTACTAAACATTTCCACCTGAACCCTGCTATGCAGCATCCCCTTGCTGCATAAGCATTCCATTAATGAATTGAAAATGAAAACGATTGTCTATTTACACGGCTATGCTTCAAGTAGCCAAAGCGGAACCGCTAAATACCTTGCCAAAAAGATGAAGGAATGCAACGTAATTGCTCCCGACATCCCGATTGATCCAGTGGAGGCCCTGCCTTTCATCAAGAACTATTGTGCCCAAAACCATGCAGACCTCATTATCGGTACCAGCATGGGAGGTATGTACGCTATGCAATTGACAGATTATCCCCGCATCTGCGTCAACCCGGCACTACACATGTCACGGCTCTCTGATGTCCTGATGGTGGGTACCTTTGAACGCTTCCAGCCGACAGCCGATGGCAGGACTCTCTTCACCATCACCGAAGAAGTGATCCAACATTTCCAGGAAATGGAGCAACACATGTTTGACGGCATCAACAGTGAAAACCAGTCCTTGTGCTGGGGCTTCTTTGCTGACGGCGACACGCTCGTCAACTGTAAGGAGGAATTTGCCCAGCATTTCACTCAGGTTGCTGATTTCCACGGTGAACATCGGATGAATAACGCTGTCATTCGCGACGTCATCATTCCCGCCGCCATAAGAATCCTCACAGAGTAACCAACCGGGTAACCACTGCTGGTGTCATGGCTCATATTGCTGGCACCAGTAGTGGAACCGCAACAAGAGAATGATTGCCGCGGTGCAGAAAAGTTTGTTCCAGACCGAGATGTTACCAACAATAGCAGGCGTCCAGCACACAGCTATCATCAGCACACCTGCCACAACATGCATCGTCACCATAAAAATCTTGTCCTTGTCCATAATCTTAAAAATCATTAGTTACTTTTTTTTGCCATAAAAATGTAAACGAGCCCCCAAAAAATTAAAACGAAAACCGATAAAAATTTCATTAGGTTGCTTTTTCAACTAAAGTTGGGAAATATGCCATAGAATTATTATCTTTGCGACTCAATAATTAACCATTTATCATTATCCTATGCCAGGACTTTCCAAATCAAGATACGCGACCTTCTGCCAGTGCAGCAAGGCCTTGTGGCTTCGAGTTTATCACCCGGAACTGCAACCCGAGGATCCTAACCTGCAAGCACGATTTGACGCCGGCAACGAGGTGGGCGATCTGGCGATGGGGCTTTTTGGACCCTTTGTTGAGGTGACTACGCATACAGCCGAAGGGAAGCTTGACCTTAAAGCGATGATGGAGAAAACCAAGCAGGAAATGGACCGCGGCACCGAGGTCATCTGCGAGGCTTCATTCTCACATGAGGGTTGCTATTGTGCCGTTGACATCCTTCGCCGTGAAGGAAGTGGCTGGGCCATCTATGAAGTGAAAAGTTCGTCAAGCCATAGTGGTGATGAAGTTCTGTTGCCTGATAAGTTTGACAAGTATGCCGTGGATATCGCCTTCCAGCGATGGGTTCTCGAGCAATGCGGTGTAAAGGTGACTGGCACCTATCTGGTGACCATCAATGGTGACTATGAACGCGTGGGAGACCTAGACATCCATCAGCTGTTCCGTGTCATCAACCTTAAGGAGAAAGTCGATAATGAGTATCCGTTGGTCTCTGCCAGGGTGCAACTCGCCAAGCAAATATTGGAACAGGAGCAGGAGCCTGAACGTGCTATCGGACCTCATTGTGCTGATCCTTACGAATGCGGCTTTTGGCAATACTGCGCTGCTCAGCAAGGTTTGACTCAGGACGAAAGCGAGCCCACCGTGTTTGATCTTTATAGGATGAAATCCGACAAGAAGTGGGAATACTACAATGCCGGTAAAATCACCTTTGAAGATTTGCGTGACGAACCATTGAGCGATATGCAGCAGCTGCAGGTGGAATGCACATTGGCGGAAGCCGAACACATCGAGCCTGAGGGTATCAGGGAATTTCTTGACGGACTTTCCTATCCGCTCTATTTCCTGGACTTCGAGACCTTTCAGCCCATCATTCCACCATTCGACCATGTCAAGCCATACCAGCAGGTGACTTTCCAATACTCTTTGCATATCATCGAGCATGAGGGCGGTAAACTGATTCACAAAGAGTTCTTGGCTCCCAGTAACGGCACTGACCCTAGGCGGGCACTTGCCGAACGCTTATGCCAAGACATACCGATGAACGTCTGCTCGCTGGCCTATAACAAAGCCTTTGAGTGCACCCGCATCAAAGAGTTGGCTGGTTTATATCCCGATTTGTCGGCTCATCTGCTCAATATTGCCGACAACATTGTGGACCTTATCACGCCATTCCGAGCAAGGCATTATTATGTGCCCGCAATGGGCGCTTCATTCTCCATCAAGAGCGTGCTGCCAGCCCTGTTCCCCGATGACCCGTCACTCGACTACCACAACCTTGACGAACGTGTGCAGAACGGTGGCGATGCCATGACCATTTTTCCCCAGATTCAACACATGGATCCAAACGAGGCTGCAGCCACCCGCGAAGCCCTGCTCCGCTACTGCGAACTCGACACCCTCGCCATGGTAAAAGTATGGCAAAAACTGAGAGAATTATTTAATTAATTATTTAACTATACAATCATGACAGACCAAGAAATTATTGACATTCGAAAGGAACAAGAGAGAATATACCAAGCTCTTAATAAAAAGTACGAAACAACAAAAGATACTAAAGAGCCTTTTACCTTTTGGCTTACTCAAAAGAATAACAAACTAGAATATCAATGTAGGTTCAATCGTGGTAAAGAGGACAAAAAAAAGCCATATACAAGTATTGGTATAGTTCAATATGGAACTAGAAGTTTTGTGCAGTTATTGAGTTTTGAATGTGAAGCTGATTTTAAGCAAATCTCTTTTGGTTTTGATAATCGAAATGAAATACAAGATCAAGAATATTTTATTGCTTTTTCATCAAAAAAGGGAATAATCATAACCCAAGATCAAATCCAATCCTTTTATGATTACCTTAGCCACCAATTAAAGACTCAAACAATAATCAATATAAGTGGAATGGCGGATGACGAAATTGCAAACAATCTTTATAAAATATATCTAGATGTGTTTGGAGCGATAAAAACATATGATAAACAAAACCAAACAGATTTTTATGGTATATTAAAAATCCCAAAAGTAGTTTTTGAAAGAAAGAGAGAGAATAGTGAAAAAAAAATGGTAGAGACACTGCAACGTATCAAAACCCCATCAGAAACCCCATTGACAAAACAACCATTGGACACTCTTCAACAGGGCAAAGATTCTCAAAAAAACAAATTACCATTAAATTTGATTCTCTACGGTCCTCCTGGAACAGGAAAGACATATAACACTGTAAACAGGGCATTGGAGATCATTCTTAAAGAAGAGGAGAAAGAAAAGTTAAAAGAAGAAGCAGAGAACGCGGCGGCTGAAGTCGATACAATTTCTATTAGTGATGATTATGAAAAACAATTAGCTAAAGAAAAAGCAAAGCGCAAAGTATTTACTGACAAGTTCAAAGATTTGAAAAAGGATGGCCGCATTGAGTTCACGACGTTCCATCAGTCGATGAGTTATGAGGACTTTGTTGAGGGTATCAAACCAATAACCAAAGGCACGGACGTCACCTATGACGTTATGCCTGGCATTTTTAAACAAATTTGCGAAAAAGCCAAGCACGATAAAGGTAACAATTATGTTCTGATTATCGATGAGATTAACCGTGGTAATGTGTCTCAGATTTTTGGTGAGTTGATAACACTGATCGAAAAAGACAAAAGATTGGGCAACGAAGAAGAACTTACAGTTAAACTTCCTTACAGTAGCACCTGCAAGAAAAGCACTACAAAAGAACAAGAAAAACGAGAGGGTAAAGACACGGAATTTGGCGTGCCTAATAATCTTTACATCATCGGAACTATGAATACCGCTGACCGCAGTGTTGAGGCTCTTGACACAGCCTTACGACGCCGCTTTTCCTTTGAAGAGATGATGCCAAAGTATAAAGATAAAGAAGCACTAGGAATTGAACGCGTAATTGAAATAGGCGGTGAAAAATTTAAACTCAGTACTATTCTAAAGACTATCAATCAGCGGATTGAAGTGTTAAAAGGCCGAGAGCAACAGATTGGGCACAGTTATCTCATGAAGTGCAAAGATGATAAAGATTTAAAGAGAGCATTAAAAGATAAAGTAGTTCCACTCCTGCAAGAGTATTTTTATGGCGACTATTCTCAGATTGGGCTAGTCCTTGGGCCAGAATTTGTTGAGAAAGTCAAAACCAGCGAAATCAAATTTCATAAGGATTTTGAGTCTCCACGTTTAAATGAGGTATATCACCTGCCAACAGACGAAGAATGGGAACAAATGAATCTGAATAAAGCTTTACATCAAATGGGTGTTCCTCCGTGCTCAAACTCTTTAGCAGATAATACAAACCAAGCAGGAGATCCTCAAATTGAGCAGGAAGAGACCAAAACAGAGGACAGCAAAGAAGAACAGCCAGAAAACCTATCATAAGAATAGCAAATGATACAGGTTTTTGAACACCAGTCACTTAAAAAGGATAAGGGTGTCTTTACTGATAAGCACCTTCAAGCCTTAGAGCGTTTTCTGGGTGATAGTGATGAGGAGAATTTTCCTTATTACTCATTGATTCATAATGGCGTGAGATTTCGCCAATATGTTGGCGTGATATGCGTTGGCGATTTGGTGATTGAGGTGCTGCCAAAGACAGATGACAGTGATGAAGACAAAGGCAAATGGCAATCACGTTTGTTGCATATGTTATCACGTGTATATAAATTAGAAGTACGAACACCATCGAATGCGCCACAAGATCATCAAAGCAATAGCCCCATCCTGGACATCTTCATCAATAGATTTCTTCTTGAGGTTGACATACTGCTCAATCGAGGTTTGGTGAAGTGTTACCACAAAGAGGATGGAAACCGAAAAGCATTAAAAGGTAAATTGCTTATTGGCAAACATGTTACCACCAACTTTGTCCATAAGGAGCGATTTTATGTCAGTCACACTACCTATGACCAAGAGCATATTTTAAATTGCATTTTGCGCCAGGCTGTAGGCATCATTCCGCGTATAACCACCAATCTTCAGTTAAGAGGTCACGCCTGTTCCACACTATTCAATTTTCCTGAGTTGCACGAGGTGGCAGTTACCGAAGAGTTGTTCAATGGTCTTCAGTTTGACCGCAAAACCGAAGACTATCGCGAAGCCGTCCAGATTGCCAAACTGCTTCTGCTTCATTTCCGCCCCAAAAATACAGCAGGTAAATATGATATCCTCGCTTTGATGTTTGATATGAACAAACTATGGGAGGAATATGTCTATGTCATTCTAAAAGAAAAATTTACAAAATATGTGGTAAGGGCACAACCCCGACATGGTTTTTGGGAGAATAAGATTATTCAGCCCGACATTGTCATCTATGAACAGTCTGGGGAAACCCCATTACTCATAATAGATACTAAATGGAAGTGTCCCACTGACAACAAGCCGAGTGATGCTGACCTAAAGCAGATGTTTGTTTATCATCTTTACTGGCATGTTAGCGATACCGTATTACTATATCCAGATACCGGTAGGCAATCTTTTTGTGGTCAATTCCAACAAACCAAAAATCAAATAGACTTTTCTGGTTTAAAGTGTCACATGATGTATTTACCTATAGACGACTTGCTGAATAGGACACAACTGTAAGATTACGGGCATAACAAATATTATAACATCTAGACTATAGTTGTATTAACAGATAAGCAAACTATTGTTAATCAATAACTTGACAAGGGAGCACAAGAAAAATGTGTTCCCTTTTTGAATTTTTTTCCAAAAATTACTATATTTATATAAAAAGCATGTTGAACAATTTAAATCATTTCAGTTATGACCATCACAATTAAAATCAACAATCCTTATCTGCTGAATCGTGCCCACAACTACTTCTACAACAAAAATGTCCAGACCATGTTGTGCAACAATGAAACTGAATTGACCCTTTTTAACCTAGAATGGGCTGAAGCTGAGCTCCTTATCAATTCCTTTACCAAACACTTCCATTTGAAATCTGCCATGCAGCATCCTCTTGCTGCATGAGCAAAGAATGCGACCAAGACGAAAAAAGTCGGTCCAGATTTTGAATTTTTTCACTGCTTGTTCCTATGTTATAAATAGGCCTGTTCAAACAGAATAATTATTCGTTAAAATCAGTTAAATTATTCATCTAGATTTGGTCAGCTAGATAAATTTCAGTATCTTTTATCTCGGAAAAATTTTAATCGTTTGTTGAATCAAACAAATCATATAATAATGAGAGGTTTCCGAAACGCTCACTTGAAGGGAGTAGGAACAACTAAATGAATTAATGTTTATGGGATTAGCAATTACAAAGTATGGTGTGAAATTCTTTAGGAATGGTGTTGAGGTCACTGACGGTGTGAAGATCACCCAAGACCAGGTTGCTGTCGGCTCTGCCTGTGAGAACCCCGTGTGCATTATCTTCCCGTACTATGTCAAGGAAATCAAAGACCACTCTTTCCAGAATCTCGACTCCCTGGAGGCGATCTACATTCCCGAAGGGTTGAAGGAGATTGGCGTCAATGCCTTTGCCGGTTGCTCCAACCTGCGCCACGTCATAGTTCATGACTCCATCGAGACCATCGAGTACAGTCAACCTCAATGCAAATGGGATATTTCCACGGGCAGACAGTGTGATTTCCTTGCCGAGAAGTTGAAGAAAGGAGGCTATGTTGTGCATCTCTACAAGAGCGGCGAGAACTTCTCCTGGGACTGACGGGGCGCCAACGGCACCCTTTTCATCAAAATGTTGTCATATTTACGCATTTCCAAGTGCCTCTATCTCAGGGATTTAAAATATTGCTTGAAAAGTATTTCCGAAATCTTTTAATTTTTTGAGCCACGTTTACATATTTCTGGCGAATTTCATTTTTAACTTTTAAATAATAACAGCTATGACAACAATCAAAACTTCTTCACTGAGAACTTACAACCGGGTACACAACTATCTCTACAACAAACACATTGAATGCTGGGGGGACCTCGAAAAACTCGAAATATCCTTCTTTGGACTTGACAAAAATCAAACCGACCAACTCCTTGAAAAACTCATCAAACATTTCCACTTGACACCAATTTTGCAACAACCTCTCGCAGCCTGATTGGTTGCATCCGCTTGATATTGAGCGGATTGCAAATGATATCCGCTCAATATCAATGATTTAACATCATCATTGTTGTGCCCGATTATCGGGTGCGACGCAAGTTTCATCGCAATTTATCAACCAAAAAATATCGTTTTACAATGGAGAAAGAGAACAAAACAACTAAGCGTACGACCAGCAAAGAACTCACCTTGCTGAAAGCTGTCGAGACCATCGTCGAGAAATCCTGTGACTCGCAACTATGCGACCTGTTCTTGAAGCAGTGCAAGAAAGAGATCAAACTGGTGGCTGAAGCCTACAACATCACGCCACAGCAAGCCATCCTGTTCTGCATCACGGTCGAATGCGGCCCCCGCAATGTGAATCTCATCGAGTTATCCCATCACCTCAATATGAGAAATGTGGCGAGCCTTTCTTTTGATGCCGACATCAAGGCCATGATTAAGATGAGGCTGATGCGCTATCGTAACCGGGAACGTGAGGCCTTTGACATTCCTGAGCATGTGATCAGTGCCTTGCAGGAAAACAAAGCACAGATCCTGCCGAAACTGAAAGTTGAGGATGCCCCTGCAATGCTCGACCTGATGGGAACATGGTTCAACGCTGTGGACAATAACAACATCAGTCCAGAAGATTTGGGCCAAGACTTGTTGACGCTGTACAAGGACAATCTGCATATCAGCTTTGCCAGAAAGATGCTTGACTTGAAACTCCCCTGTGCCAACATGATGTTGCTCTCGTTCTTCTGCAGCCAGCTCATCAACGAGGATGATAGTCGCATTTGCGATCATCAATTCAAGTGCCTTTATGAGAGATATTACGAATACCGTACAACCGTCATGCATCTGGCGCATGGCGCACATATTCTTGCACAAATGGGATTGATTGAACCCGTGTGTGAAGAAGGTCGGGCAAGCACCACGACGTTCACGTTGACAAGTAAAGCGAAAACGGACTTGCTGGCAGAATTTGACCTTACCGAGCCCGAAGTGAAACTGAGCAATGTCCTCTATCCTGATAGCATCACGCTCAAGGTCATGTTTTATCCCAAGGCAATGACGCAGCAGATCAGAGAGCTGAATTCTTTTCTCGAGGCCGACAAATTCAAACAGATTCAGCAACGCATGCTGGACAACGGTTTCCGCACCGGCTTCGCCTGCTTGTTCTATGGCGCTCCAGGAACGGGTAAAACAGAAACAGTCTATCAGCTGGCGAAAAAGACAGGCCGATGTGTCATGGCGGTGGACGTACCGCAAATCAAGAGCAAGTGGGTAGGTGACAGCGAGAAGAACATCAAAGCGCTCTTTGACAAGTACCGCAAACAGGTCAAACGCAGCGACGTAGCACCCATTTTGTTGTTCAACGAGGCCGATGCCATCTTCGGGGTGCGCAAGAATGGGGCCGAGAGTGCCGTGGATAAGATGGAGAATACCATCCAGAACATCATCTTGCAGGAGATGGAAGACCTTAACGGTATCCTTATCGCCACGACAAACCTTGCGACTAATTTGGACAGTGCTTTCGAGCGTCGTTTCCTCTATAAAATCGAGTTTGAAAAGCCCGATGCCAGAGTTCGCA
>CAZVMM010000069.1:0-12704 GCA_964628205.1 uncultured Muribaculaceae bacterium | reverse complement strand
ACACCTTGTCGGTAACCTCCATCTCGGGCAGGCCGAACTTCTTGTTGATGTCGGCGCCGATGGTGGTCTCCAGGTCGTGGAACGAGGGCAGGCAGTGCAGGAAGATGGCGTCGGGGTTGGCGTTGGCCATCACGGCGTCGTTCACCTGGTAGGGGCTCAGCAGCTTGATGCGCTCGGCCCAGATCTCGTCGGGCTCACCCATCGATACCCAGATGTCGGTATAGATGACATCGGCATTCTTGGTGCCCTTCTTCACGTCGTCGGTCAGCGTGATGGTGCAGCCGTTCTCCTTAGCAATCTCCTTGCAGGTCTTCACGAGCTTGGCGTCGGGCATGTTGTCCTTGGGACCGCAGGCAACGAAGTTGATACCCAGCTTGGCCGAAACGACCATCAGCGAGTTGGCGACATTGTTGCGGGCATCACCCATGAACACCATGGTCAGGCCCTTATAGCGACCGAAGTTCTCCTCGATGGTGAGGACGTCGGCCAGCATCTGGGTGGGGTGGAAGTCGGTGGTCAGACCATTCCACACGGGCACGCCAGCGTGCTTGGCGAGGTCTTCCACGATCTGCTGGTCAAAGCCGCGGTACTCGATACCGTCAAACATGCGACCCAGCACCTTGGCGGTGTCCTCGAGGGACTCCTTCTTGCCCATCTGTGATGAACCGGGATCCAGGTAGGTAACGCCCATGCCCAGGTCATTGCCAGCGACCTCAAACGAGCAGCGGGTTCTTGTCGAGGTCTTCTCGAACAAGAGCACGATATTCTTGCCTGCCAGGTACTTGTGGGGCGTTCCAGCGCGCTTCATGCGCTTGAAATCCTTAGCAAGTTCAAGTAAATACTGAATCTCTTCGGTAGTGAAATCGAGTAACTTCAGGAAACTTCTTCCGGATAAACTTCTTGGCATAATTGTAAAAATTTAGTTTAAGATTAAGTGAATATTATAATGTGTAGTTTTTAGTTTCTGAATTTTCAACAGTCAGCCGTCAGAATGCGGATGCCAACTCCTAACTTCTAACTCCTAACTGAATTAGTCCCTCCACAGAGGCATGCTCATGCAGCGGGGCCCTCCGCGGCCGCGAGACAACTCGCTGCTGGGAATCTCGAGCACCGTGATGCCCTCGTCGCGCAGGATGGCGTTGGTCACGTTGTTGCGCTCATACACGATTACCTTGCCAGGGGCGATGCACAGCGTGTTGCTGCCGTCATTCCACTGCTCGCGCTCGGCCGTGATGCGGTCACCACCGCCACACTTGATGAGTGTGACGTGCTCCAGCCCCAGTGACTCGGCGAGAATCTCCTCGAGTGTCTCCTCCTTGCGCTCCAGCCTGATCTCGTCGCCCTCGCCGCGCGTGATCTTGAAGACCTCCAGCGGGCCCAGGATGCCGGGATGCACGGTGAACTTGTCGAGGTCGATCTGAGTGAACACGGTGTCCAGGTGCATGAAGGCACGCGTCTCCGGGATGTGGATAGCCAGCACGGTGTCGATGGCGGCACGGCCGTTCTTGAAGATGTTCTTGGCGATGAGCTCGATGCCGTCGGGTTCGGTGCGCTGGCTGATGCCGATGGCGAGCGTGTGCTCGTTCAGGTTCAGGATGTCGCCACCCTCGATGCGGTAAGGCAGGTCGCGGTCGTAGTAGTGCTCCACTTCCTGGAAGTCGGGGTGATACTTGAAGATGTAGTCCCCGTAGATGGTCTCACGGCAGCGGGTCACCGAGAACATGCGGTTGATGCTCACACCCGTGCCGATGCAGGCAAACGGGTCGCGCGTGAAGTACAGGTTGGGCATCGGCTTGACCACAAAGCGGCTGTCGCCACGCACCTGGTCGACCAGCGAATTCTTCACTTGCTGCGGGTCACGAGGCAGGTCCTGCAGGTAGATGCCCTCCATCGTCTTGAGCACGAGTTCCTTGCTCGAGCGGATACCATTCAGGTAGTTATAGATGATGTCGTGGTACTTTGTCGCACAGATGCCGGCCTCCTCGATGAACTGGCGCAGGAACTGTTCCCTGATATCGGCGCTGATATCCAGCACCTCGGCCATCAAGTCCTCCAGGTAAACCACCTCAACACCATTGTCACGCAACAACTGAGAGAAAGCGTCGTGCTCCTCCTCGGCTACCTTGAGATAAGGGATATCGTCAAACAGCAGTTCCTCAAGCGTGTTGGGTGTCAAGTTGAGCAGTTCACGTCCAGGGCGGTGCAACAAAACCTTCTTCAACGGTTTTATCTCACTTGTAACATGAATACCTTTCATGACATTGGAAATTATTTCGTTCTTGTTTATGATAATGGATGTTTCTTAATTGTTCGGCAAAGGTAAGCAATTTCCCTCAACCCCACACTATTTTTCACATCTTTTTATTAACACAACTGCTTACCGAGAGGTCAGACTCCGGGCGGTTTGCGTTGCGGGCAGGTGTGTCGCATTATGTGCTTGTCGAAATCAATAGGGCTTCCAACTAAAAAAAGTTGTGTTAAAAAGTCGCTCAAATGTTGCATGGTCGTTACAAAACGCTTACCTTTGCAGTGTCGTTATGACAAAACGTTCCTTGAAAAATGTCCACATCAAAGTAGATCGGGATACTCTTCAAATTTTTATGAAATGCCGAGCAAAGCGCTTCACGCAATGGCGGGCCTCGACCGCAAGGTGCTTAACAGCCGGAGGATTACAAAGCGTGCGGCGCCCTCAAATCCTGTATTTAGTCGGAGTTTCATCACATCCTTTGGTGTGGCTTCCTATAGATCGGGAGTGGAACACGTCGCCAGCAATTCGGGCCACGTGTCCCACTCCTTTTTTCGTCATTACCCAGAAAAAAGGGTGGGGTATTTGGCCAATTGCAGGAAATAGTGTACATTTGCACCGTAAAACCAAACAAATATCAGATAAGACAATGAAGGCATATTTATATAAGGAAGAGGCCCAGCCCATCGATCCCATCGATGAGCACAAGCTTGCCGTGGCCGACCAGAAACCCGAGAAGAATGATGTACCCAAGCTCTCACTCTATGTGGTCAAGTACAAGCCCGTTTGGGCCGCTACCTGCATCGCGCTTGTGATCTTTGTCATTTGGGCGCTCGCAACCTGGCTCCTGAACTAAATTTTTTCTCTACGCCTAACTTGCTGGCATATTGATAGATAGTGCGAATTTTAGAGCGGACGAGAAAAAAAATTTAAAAAAAATCCGCAAAAACCCTTGCCAGTTCAAAAAATGGCAGTAACTTTGCACCGCTGAAAACGAAAAACTGGTCCCTTAGCTCAACTGAATAGAGCGTTTGACTACGGATCAAAAGGTTACAGGTTTGAATCCTGTAGGGATCACAACTTTTAAGACGTAAGTGTCTGAATAGAATAATTCGGTTGATATTTGGTTGAAAATTGACAACCATTTGTCAACCGAAAATTTTATGTATTCATTGGCTCTTGCAGCCTTTTTTGAATACACCTATAATTTGAACACACTCAGCCGTCTCATTGGGTGGGTTGTGCCCGCCTTGGCCTGTATGAACAATGATTCTCTTGACTGTCAGAACTTCATGCCGAAGGCAAGTTGGGCGTTGCTGTTCTTGCGGTAGTCCTCTATTCTAACCCAGTATTCTGCTATCGGTTCGAATACTCTAGTGAGTCCCAAGGTGTAGCGCAGCTGAATAAAGACATTCTTATCAAGGTTATAGGTACACCCAAGGCCCAACCCGAAATCAACGGCTTTGGTCTTGTCTTTGTAATTTGTGGCTTCGTGTTTGCCCTTTGTGTACTTGCTATACACGTTGAAACCCACTTGTGGCCCGAAGTCGATGCTGAAGTCTTGGGTCGGATAATACTTGAGCATCACTGGTACGTTGATGTAGTTGGTGTGATAGTGTATATCACTCCTGATGAAACCTCCCATATCACTTGCATCATCGACCTTTTCTTGTCCGCCCTGAGCCGCAAACACGACTTCGGGACTGATGCCGAAGTGGGGGTGGAACTTGTAGTCCATCAGCAGACCAGCTTGATAGTTAAGCACCATATGATGACCGCATTCTTTGCCCCAAAAGTTGGTCAGGTCAACCCCCACTTTGGCGCCAAATTTCACTTGTGCGCTGGCACTCAGGCATGTGAGTGCTACCAGCACCAGGATCATTAATTTCTTTTTTTTCATGTTCTTGATTTAATTAACGTGAGCTCGACGAAATTTAATTGATTGAAAATTAGGAACATGGTAGAATTTTTAGTGATTTTGTAGCGCTAAAAAAAACCAATAAAAACATCCGCTATGTTTCCAAATGACAAAATTATAGATATATTCTCAATGTGTGATGATTTCAGCAAGAATTTTTATTCATGATGGTTTCTGTCTACCAATAGTTTGCTAAAATAGCCATTAAGCGTGGGTCAGGCTATACCCTAATCGGTGTTGAGAGAAGTTGCTGTCTCAAAGCAGTCCTCTATCTTTGTTCTTCTCGTCGTCAAATTTTGATTGGTTCTTGACTCTGAAGCGCTTGTTGTTGTTCAGACGGAATCCCACCCTGAGCAGTATGAGGTTGTCATAGGTCTTCAGGTTCAAGCGTTGATGCTCTTTATAGAAGTCAGTATCAATGGCGCGTTGCTGATACTCCCGCACGCCAAACCGGATGGGAGGCAAATAGGTGAGCGAGACATTGATCCTGTCGTGCCAGAAGGTCTTGAACAATGAGACCGCCCACATGTCCTGCTCCTGCTGCTCATATCCTTGAAGCAATGGCACTTTGCGCAATGAGCGTGAATATTCAACCTCAAGCCTCGTCATGAGCGGGTTGATATAATAGGACAAGTTACTGCTGAAGTTCAGGTTGTTGGCATGGTTTTTATACGTGTCCCAACTGATGTTCATATGAGAGTACTGCAATGAGTTGCTCCATGTGAGGTTTTTATTAATGCTCCAGTTGTGCATGATCACGAACGCGAGTGCGGAGTGTCTCGAGTTCACGAATGACTGCTGATACAGTCCATCCACATGACTATAATAGTCGCTGATAGCATGCTTGGAGGACTGATAAACACCCGCCAAGATGAGATTCTGCCACAGCACCGCCTGCAGATTCACTTCGTGTTTCAAACTGGGTTTCAGCCCAGGATTCCCTTGAAAGACCATCCTCTCGTCCAGGTTATATCCGATGGGCGATAACTGATACAGTTTTGGGTATTCCATCCTTGTGGAGTAGTCCGCGCTGACCTGCACATTCTGTGAAGGGACAAAATTCAGCGATGCTGCAGGTAGCAGTTGATTGTAAGTATTGGAAGTAACCTTATCACTAATATGGATAGACTCGAAAGCAAGTCCTACTCGTCCACTCAACTTGTCGTTCAACGTGTAATCGAGATAGGAGAACACATTGTGCCTGTTCTCATCTGATTTTGCGGCAGGGAGATCGCGCTGGGCAAATCGGTAGAGAGCCCAAGTGGCCGAATATCCGAAATCCAATGAAAGCCTGTCATTCGGGCTGAACACTGCATCAACGGTTCCCTTGTAATAATTCTTCTTGTGGGTGGAATAGACATCGTTGAGTAAGGTTTCATTCATCGAATAGGCATTGCGATTGTCTGTCTTGAATAGGTTGTAGTTCAAGTCAGCATATAACTTCCACTTTTGGCAGATGGTCCAGTTATAGATAACAGAAAACTTGAAGTCATTGCTTTTCACGTCATTGCCTATCAGCTCGCTAAAGTTGGTTGGCACATTGTCCGTGGAAGTGCCTGTGTAGTCATATTGGGTAGAATGACGCCTGTTGTCATGTATAAAAGAGCCCCGCAGTGACAGCGTCTGGTTGTCGGCAACTTTCCAGTCCAGACCGAGGTTTGCCGCATGCGCATTGCTCTTATTGTGGTCATTGGGATTGTCCGTAGTGTATTCCTTGCTGGACAAATCGGACAGACCTGGATAGACCTTACTGTAGGAAATCGGGTAGTTCCACCTGATATGGCCATAGACATAGCCAACGTTAAAGTTCCATTTCTTGTCGGTGTGCGAGTACTGGATGTTGGGTTGCTCATTGACAATGTGGTCGTCGCCATTGTTGCCAGGCGATACAATCGTGAAGTTGTTAATGGACAAGCCGTTTCCCACATAATCATTTTTGAGTTTGATGTCAATGACATATTTATAGCCGGCAATAACGTATCTGCCAGGCAATTCATGGATGATTTCTATCTCCTTGACCCTTTTAGGATCGATGGCCCTGACATAATCAAAGTTACGCTTCTGCCCGTCAACTACCACGAGGACCCGTTCGTCGTTCTTAACGCGGATTTTCGATTTCAACTGATCGAACTTTACACCAGGCAGCAAGTTCATGATATCGAATACATTGGTAACGCCCTTGCGATGGTTTTCAGTGATTTTAAACACATCGCTTTTAGGCTTGTGCTTGGTCAGGCTTTCTGTGAACACCAGTTCAGGGAGCGTGACCTCCATGATAGAGTCTGGCTCATTCTGTCCCGTGGCATAGAGAAATAGGCCTGTGAGCATTAAGATTACAATTAATCTTCTCATAATCTTTGATTTATTTGATTGAAAGTGTTTTTGCTGGAACAAAATTAACTTGGTCAGTAGGGGTGCGCAATACCCAAATGGGTGTTTCTATCACCCA
The DNA here is from genome assembly GCA_964628205.1 of uncultured Muribaculaceae bacterium. Taxonomy (GTDB): domain Bacteria; phylum Bacteroidota; class Bacteroidia; order Bacteroidales; family Muribaculaceae; genus Sodaliphilus. The sequence continues at coordinate 6,092 of CAZVMM010000069.1, read as the reverse complement.
TTTGAAAGAAGTCTTGAAAAAAAGGAATTACTCGTTGCGGTACTCCAGGATGTCGCCCGGGGTGCAGTCGAGGGCGCGGCAGATGGCGTCGAGGGTAGAGAAGCGTACGGCCTTGGCCTTGCCGGTCTTGAGGATTGAGAGGTTAGCCACTGTGATGCCCACGTGCTCGCTCAGCTCGTTGAGCGACATCTTGCGCCGCGCCATCATCACATCAAGATTCACGATAATCATAGCGTACGAGAGAGGTTAGATGGTTAACTTCTGTTCCTCGGCAGCGTTGCAGGCCACCTTGTACAGTTGCGCCATGATGAGAATGACCAACGTGTAGACGAAAAAGTCGGACGACAGCATAACGTTCATCTCACTGGTCGCAGAGCATGCCTGACCCACGTTGTCGCTGAGGAAGGCATAGACGGGTACTACGATCGACAATGCCCACAGCAGCCTCACGTTAGCGCGATTGAAAATCTGGCCATCGCGCAGAAATTTAAGTATGTTGAGCACAAAGGAGACAAACAAGCCTATCAGGGTGATGATGGCAATGCGTTGTGCGAAAAAAATGCCCAATTTCAGTCCCAGGCGAGGCGAATCCCAGTTGATTACGCCAGGACCGCTACCTGTTGTGAGGATGTAATAGGACTGGATGCAAAGGAAAACAAAACCGAGGGCAACAACAACGAGTGCCGCATAGCACAGACCCCTAAGTGTCTTGGTAGATGACTGTTTCATAGCATGAAATGATTAAATGGTTCATAAAACTGCTGCAAAGATATATCTATTTATCGAAAAACAATAAATATAGTATGAAATTTAAGAATTTTTAATCCTTTTGCGAAAAAATAGCCGAGGGTGTGACATCACTCTCGGCTGACCTTGGTAAAGAAGAAGCTATTTCTGGGTATTCTGTTTACTGACGGTTGTGCTCGTCTTGCCTTTCGCCTTCCAATTTATTATTTTGGGGCGACAATCTCATCGTAGTATTGTGAACCGTTTTTAATAACATTGAAGTTATTGCTCTTTCCACCTGAGAATTTCCATCTAACAGAAATGCCAATACTCTGGACTGGCGTGGTGTAGTTATACGTTACTGTTATGCCATTGGTTTGTCTGTCAACCCTGCGACGGTCTCCAAGGGCGGTGAAAGACAGGGTCAACTGCAACTTGTCCTGGCACAGGGATTTGTAAATCTCACCCCAGAGTTCCCAGACGGTGTGGAATGTCCAGTCATAACTTGTGAATGTTGGTTCGCAAAAGAAGTTTAGCATACCACCCCAACCATGTTGAAATCTAAAGTTGTTATTCATCATATAAAATGGGCGCAGCCTTGTCTTGCCATAATATACATTACCTAAAGTCACATTTTCGCACTCAATCCACAGGCGTCCTGACAACTTCATAGTCCATGGCTTTATGGGATTCCAATTGACCTCGGCGGTCACACCATACGCATCATGGGCTGGCAGATTGATGAAATAAGTATAAAACAAGTCTGGTGCGGTTGGGCTTTGCCTGATCTGCCAATGAATCGAATTATTAAAACGACTATAAACCGCATTCAAGTTCAAGAGATTGCTGAACAGGGAAACACCAGCCATAACCATATCACCCCTTTGCGCCTTCAAATCCGGATTGCCAACAGTGTAGTTATAAGGGTCAGTCCAGCGAATGGTGGATGAGATGGCTGAATAGGGGATTTCCCCGAGTGTGCGCTTGTAGTTCAGCATCAAGGTGTTTTTGCCATTGTTACCTAGTGGCATCATCATCTGCACCGTGGGGTTGATGCCCCATTGGGTGTTAGAGGAAACTGCGCCATCGTCCAATGTAATATACTGGATTTTGTTCAACTGGACGTTGACACCAGCGCTATAACGGATTTTCCAAATCTGTCCCAAGGCTGTCGCATAGACTATTGGGGTCAAACCGCTTGTGCGTGTAGGCACCTGACTTGTCTGGAAACGGTCGGTGGCGTCAATGGTAGAAATCGTCGGGGTATATTTCGTTGTGATGTATCGGATAGATGCTCCATAATTCCATGTCAACTTTTGACTGCGCGGGTCGGTCAAATCCAACGAAAACTTGTACATGTTCAACGAAGTCTTGTCCTCGGACGCGCTGGATGAATTCTCGGCATAGGTGAAGTCAGACTTACTTTTATGCTGTCGGTTATAATAGTCACCTATGACCTCCAATGTGGTTCCATGTTGGCCAAATGCGGTGTTGTACTTCAACGTAACTTCTTGATCAAGCCAATTATTTCTCTGGTCAATAGAGGACGTTCCCGTTTCGCCTGTGTCCTGAGTCTGAATCTTGTTCTTAAAGGTTTTGATATAATAACTCCCGCCTAACGAACTCTTTTCATTCAACTGCTGGGTAAGGCTCAATCGGTTGTTGAAATTATGGCCTGGTGTTCTTTGGACTTCATCTAATTCTGTGAGTTGGTCTTGTGGTTGGTCCCAGATTGATTGTTTGGCCGTCTCTTTATATCGAAACCCGAACAGGGAAAGGTTATTGTAAATGCTCAGGTTCTTGTGCCGATAGTAGATGACACCTCCCAGGTTTCCCATGTCAATACCGTTAGAGGCCTGATAGCTAGTGCTGGCGCTCACCGACCCATAATACCCTCCCTCGGCTGGTTTATGGAGTGTGATTTCAATAGTACCACCTGCATCTGCTGCATTCTGGTTAACTCCCGCGAGATAGTTTACTTTTACCTTGTCAATCATGTCGGCAGGTATGTTCTTGAGTTCATCTTTAGAGGTGAGTTTCACGCCGTCTACATAGATTTCGCTCGCCTGTAAACCATTGATTTTATATGTGTCTCCCTCTTTGCTGACACCGGGAAGAAAAGGCAGCATATCTGATGCCTGCTTGCCCTTGGCGATGTCTGATGAACGCAGGTTTATTGTGTACCCAGTGGCATCGTGGTGGATTCTTGAGCCTTTGATGGTGACGCCGCTGAGCGCGAACTGGTCGGGTTGCATCTTGATGGTGCCGATGTTGTCGCGGCTGCACAGGCGATAGGCGGTCTTGTAACCGACGTAGGTGATGCGGGCGATGACCTTGCCGTGGTCGTTGGGGATGACGAAGCGGCCGCTCTCGTTGGTCACACCGCCGCCCACCATCGTCGAGTCGGCGGGGTTGAGCAGAGTAACGTTGGCGTAGGGCAACGGCAAGTTGTTCTCGTCAACCACCATACCCTTGAGGTGGTGCTCGGTCTTGTTGATGCATTCCACATAGATATCGTTGTTATCGCCCAGGATCATCTGGATGGGATAGAAACCTATGATCTGGCGAATGGCATCAGGAACAGGTTTGTTCTTGACATGGGTGGTAACAGTGAAGTCTTCCAGTTCGTTGTAGATAAACACGATCTTGTGGTTGCCGGTCTGCTGCTGGATGTACTTCAGCGCGTCGCTCATCGACACGTTCTGGAAGTTACGGGTTATGCGCTGAGCCGTTGCAGTGTTCACCTGAACAAACAATAACAATATGATGAATAAAAGACGTTTCATTCCTTCTTGTATTGATCTGGCAGGAAGTACATAAATAGATTACAAGTATAAATTAGAAACTGCCTGTATCGGAATCCTTGTTCTGTAGTTTTCGACTAATCTTGTAATTCTTACCTGTAGAGAAGTCGTAACTGAAACCGAGGACAAACATCGACTTATTGTCGTCAATCCAGGTTTTATATGTACTTTGCAGAATGCTTGTTGGCATGCTATAGCCTGAATAACGTGATCGAGTGAAAATCCAATAGTCAGCGGCGAAGATGCGCCAGTTCTTGTTCTGCCAAAAAATTTGTAGGTGAGATTTGTTCTCGCCGGCATCCAGTGTGGATCCATTGAGGCGTTTTGACACGATGTTCCCTACATAGGAGGCACCCCAGTTGCCCTTCCGGAACTGAATGGCATAGTAGAGCGGTGCCCACGTATGATGGTAGTGTCCGATAATGGGGCTACTGACCGTTTGACGAGAGACGTAGCCCCGAATGGCCACCGTCAGCACCTGACTCTTAAAGGGGCTAATGACCAACATGTATGACCCACCCAAATCACTGCTATAGTTGGCATTTTCGTTCGTGCCCACAATATATTGCAGGCCGTTAATCTCTTGCTGGGTATAATAGCGGTTGATAGGAGAATCGGAATATGAATAGTATAGTCCAACTTGGGTCTGTAGCCAGCTAAGGTTCCACTTGTGGATAAATTCTGACCGATAAGTGTTATAACTTTTCAGATACGGGTTGCCAATTCTCAGCACTCCAGGAATGACGAGGCTGGCATTGTTGCTGAGTTGTGAGATAGGGGGCGTATTCGATTTTGACGAGGTAACCCACTGAAGGCTCATCGTCTTTGATAGATTAGTACTCAGGATGAGTTTTGGTGTGAAGAGCCAATGAGAGTCGTGAGCATCAGTATTGTCTTGGGTCACTTGTGTGGCTCCTGCACCGATACGGTACATCAATTTTCCGAGATTGCCACTATACTCGGCATACATATAGTGCTGATAACTGGCAGATGAGTATTCATAGTCCTTATAGTCGGAAAGCACGTTACTTATGGTGGCGTTCGAACGCCCAAACGATCCACGATAGCCCAGGCTTAGGTTGCCCTTTTCCCACTTCTTCGTATAAGCCAATTCACCAATAAAGGAGTACTTGTTGTTCTGCTGCTCTTGGTTGTCTGACAGCCATACCTCACCGTCGCTGACGGCAACCTCCTCAGCCCAGTTCTTTCTGCTGTTGTGATAATAGGTTCCCACGAGGTCAATCGACAGTTCCTGATTCTTAGGCAGAGTTTTCTGGACATATACGTTCAGGTCTGGACCAAATGTGCTCATACGGCTGCCAAATTCACCTTTCCCTGCAATAGAAGTGTTAAGTGTTGATGTGTTTTGGATATCACTCTGTCCATCGCTATGCCTGTGGCTGAAGTGGGGCGTTGCCACAATCTGTACCGCTATGTCGTCAGATTTGTTGTAGGTGTACTTGATGACGGGGTCGTTCCAAGTATAGCCAAATTTGTCGTGGGTCTTTTTTTGATAGTTGTAATGAACAGGATACGCTGGTGCTGCGTCGTCGGGAAGGTACCTTTGCAGTGTATAGTCGTAAGTCTGCTCACCAAAGCGCTTTGAATAGTCTCTCATGTTGAACGAATAAGAGAGTGAAAACTGATGGTTGCCCGAAGTCAGGTTCAGGTAGGCCTCATCGTTTGTAAAGCCCGTCGTGAAGGCTGTACTTGCCTCGATGCCTGCATTGATGCCCGTCTCCATCCGCTTGGTAATCACGTTGATGAGTGTTCCGGCTTCGGCATAGCGGGCTGGTGGAATGTTGTAATATTCTACCCTTGAGATCTTGTCTGCAGGAATGCCTTTTAAGTCAATGTCTGATGATGCTACGCCATTGATCAGCATCTTCACGCTGCCGCCGTCCATTCGCTGAATCTTATTGCTCACCGGATCGATTTTCAGGTCTTCAACGTGTTCCAGCAGGTCACGGACATTGCGGGCTTGCCTTATTTGCTCAATAGTGAAGGTATGGACTGACTTATCCACATAGTTCATGATACGGGTGCCCTCTACTGTCACACCGTTGATGATATACTCAGCAGGTCGCATCTGGATTGTGCCAATATCGCCAGCCTCGCAATTACGATAGTAGGTGCGATAGCCGACAAAACTGCACTTTACGACGACACGTTTGGCCTCAGTAGGAATCACAAAGCGGCCGCTCTCATTGCTGACGCCTCCTGTGAGCAGCGTTGAGTCGGCAGGGTTAAGAATAGCAATGGTTGCATATGCCAATGGCTGGCCTTGTTCATCGATGATGGTGCCCTTGAAGCGGTGCTCGGTCTTATTGATGCACTCCACATAGATATCGTTGTTATCACCCAGGATCATCTGGATGGGATAGAATCCGATGATCTGGCGAATGGCATCAGGAACAGGTTTGTTCTTGACATGGGTGGTAACAGTGAAGTCTTCCAGTTCGTTGTAGATAAACACGATCTTGTGGTTGGCGGTCTGTTGCTGGATGTACTTCAGCGCGTCGCTCATCGACACGTTCTGGAAGTTACGGGTTATGCGCTGCG
>CAZVMM010000068.1:0-12790 GCA_964628205.1 uncultured Muribaculaceae bacterium | reverse complement strand
GTCTTATTGCTCATGCATTCATGAGGTGTGCTGATTATTTCCACGGACAATAATAAAAAAAAACACAGGCAGCCCCACCTCGTTGCGAAGCAGGGCTGCCCAGTGAATTCATTTTGCCACTATGGGCTCAATCGAGTATCACTTCACGTAATACTTCTGGCCATTGTGGATGTAGATGCCACGCTGGGTGGGAGCGGCGATGCGCTTGCCGTCGATGGTGTACCACGGGCCATTGTCCACACCCTCGGCGTTGATCTCGTCGATGCTGGTGGGACGTGACAGGATGCTGAATGTGCCGATCACAGCCTCATCGATGCCATAGTAGTGGGCGGTCTCGGTTACGGTAACCACCACGTTGTAGGTACCGATCTCGGTGGGACCCTGGGTCAGGACAGCGCCCGTCTCGACGTTCACATAGGTCACAGTGACTTCACCGTCACCCTCGACGAGTGTCACGGTTGCGTTGCGGGGCTTGCCATCGTAGCGGGAGCTCTCGGGGATGGTGTAATCGATCACGCTCTGGGCCTTGTCGATGGTGAAGGTGCCATGAGAGGTGTTCTCGATGTCATTGTAGTTCTGCGAACCAGTAACCTCAACAAATACCTCATAGGTGCCAGGCTCAACGGGAGCCTCGGTAAGGATGTTACCTTCCTCATCCACGTAGGTCAAAACAATCTGACCGTCGCCAACAATCATCATGGCAAATGCGGCATGCTCGTTGCCATCATATACGCAATCCTCGGGGATTTCAACCAGGATTACAGTCTCACCGGCGGTGATAGCGAACTCCTCGTTGTGGATACCAATGGTGTTCTCGTTAAAGTCACCCTCGAAGCCGAAGCTGTAGGTGCCAGGATTAACGTACTCACCGTCCAGACCGATGGTGAAGGGCTCGCCATCGCCGATGGTCACCTCATAGGTCTGGGGCTGACCGTTGTATTCGCGGTCCTCGAGGCCAGTGATGGGGATGGAACGGACGTCGGTCCAGGCCAGGCCATCCATGGGCACGATGTTGTCAAGACCGTCGTTGAAGCGCAGATTCAGCACGTGGTCGGTGGTGCGGGCCTGGTTGAACATCATGTCGAACGACAGGTCAAAGTTCTCGCCCGAAACCAGCTCGGTGGGGATGCGGTGCCAAGTGTTCTCGTCGTCAACCTGATACTCGATGTAACCGCTCTGGCCGTAGGGGTGCTCATAGTAGCCCCAAACGTGGGCGGGATGGGCAACGCTCAGGTCATTCCAGCCAGGGAAGTCGAAGGCCTCGACCTGATACTCGAAGCGGTCCTCACCAGGAACGAAGGGCTCCTCGTAGGGGATCTCACCCACGCTGATGACATAGGACAGCTCGATGCTCTGGCCCGGCTCGATGACACGGTTCTTCCAGCAGAATCCCAGACCGCAGTCATAGGCGTTGCTGTTCTCTACCATGTAGTAGTCGATATTGGTCGAGTAGTTGCCCGTGATGGCGCTGGCCGAGTAGTTGTTGAGGTACACGCCAAACCAGTAGTCATCGGCAGGCGTTACCACGCCCGTGACACCCTCGCCAAAGAGCATGCACAGCAGGGGCGAATTCTGGGCGGTCGAGTGTTTCATCTTGATGCCGTAGACCGTCTCCTGATTATTCCTCAGGCGCTCGAGCGGTGCCCGGTCGTTGTCACCGATCATGATGTCACCCCACACACCGGCGTTGATGGTCACAGCCTGGTTGTTGGTATTGGTCAGGGTGTAGATAATCCTGCCTGCCACATCGCCCTGGGGCTCCAGGCGGGCGGTGAAGTTCACACCATGCGAGGTCGTGCCGTTAGCGGCGTCAACATAGGTGGCTTCATAATTGTCAACCCGGAAGGCAGCGATAAAGCCTGCGCCAGGACCGTTTGCAAGCCAGCCGAACGGGCTCTTGTACTCATAGGTCGACGAATAGTAGCGGCCGCCGATCTCGCCCAGGATGCTGATACCCGTCTGCTCACCCGGTCCCACAGCAGTACGGGGCTGGATGCTGTAATAGAGCGACGTGGTACCCAGCTGGGTGAACCCAGCGGGCAGCGTGTTAAAGATGTCGGAACGCGACGGGCCCTTCTGGGGCTGCGCACTCAGTTGCATGGCACAGAGGCATGCAATCATCACTAGCATAATAGAGGTAATCCTTTTCATAACAAAAACTTTTTTGGTTATTAATTAAGTTAATAAATTCGTTTGCACCAGTTAGGTAAATATAATCAACAAATACAGTTTTCCGCATTAAATACAGAAATACTGTTTACTGACCACAAATTTAATACAATTAGTCAAAGATTACAGAAATATGTCGTTAATTTATGTTAAAACGACGGATTTCTAGCATTTTACGTTTGGAATGTTGCGTGGCGGGGGGGGAAAGCCCCGGCAGGGGCGGCCAGGTGAGGGGGGCTATCGCAGCTCAATCTCCACGATGACGTCGACGCTCGTGGGCACTGCCGGGAGCTGGATGGTGACACCTCGGCCCGTGGCCGTGTAGTGCAGGCGCGACTTGTCGGCAAACTGGCTCACCCGCTTTACCCGCTTGGGGCTCAGTGGCAGGTACAGGGCATCGTCCATGAGGTTGAGGATGTGGACATAGAGTGTGTTGCCGCGCTGGGTCGTCACGCCCCAGTCATGGGGCGGGATGATGCCGCCACGCGTCCCGTAGATGCTCTCGCCGTTCTGCCTCATCCACTCGCCCAGGGCCTTGAGGCGCTCCAGGGCCTCGGTGGGCAGGCACCCGTCGGGACGTGGCCCCACGTTGATGAGCAGGTTGCCATTGCGTCCGGCGGCACGTACCAGTGTGCGGATAATCTCGTCACTGCTCTTGTAGCTCTTGTCGGTGATGCGGTAGCCCCAGGTCTTGTTCATCGTCATGCAGGTCTCAAGCGGCAGGCGGCTGATGCCGCTCTGGCCCGAGTAGCCCGCGGTGTTCTCGCCGGGCACGTCTTGCTCAAAGATCTGGATGTCCTCGCCGGGAAATGGCACCTCGTGGTGGTTGTTGCCGATCAGGCAGGCGGGCTGCAGGCGGTGGATGAGGGCATACTGCTCGTCGAGCTGCCAGTCAAACGGCACCGGGTCGGTGTCGTGCTCCCACTTGCCGTCGAACCAGATGGCCCCCACGGGGCCGTAGTTGGTGAGCAACTCGGTCAGCTGGTCGTTCATGAAGCGGTAATACTGGGGCCAGTCGGTCGTCGAGGGGTCGTGGGGCAGCTGCTCCTGGTGGCGGCCCAGCGGGTAGTCCAGGCGGTGCCAGTCCAGGTGGGAGTAGTAGAAGTGCAGCTTGATGCCGTGGCGCTGGCAGGCGTCGGCCAGCTCCTTGAGCACATCGCGCCCATAGGGGGTGGCATCCACGATGTTGTAGTCGCTCGCGTTGCTCTTGAACATCGAGAAGCCGTCGTGGTGGCGCGAGGTGATGGTGATGTAGCGGGCACCCGCGTCCTTGATGGCGCGCACCCACTCGTCGGCATCGAAGCGCGAGGGGTAGAAGCCCGCCGGCAGCTGGGCGTACTCGTCGCGGTCTATCTTCTTGTTGAGCATCACCCACTCGCCGTCGGCCAGCATCGAGTAGACGCCCCAGTGGATAAAGACACCGAGCTTGTTGTCCTGAAACTCCTCGCGGGCCTTCAGATTCTCCGCGCTGGGGACATAAGCGTCCTGCTGGGCATTCATGCCAAACCATGCGGAAACGGCCAACATAAGGGCCAAAGCTATCTTCTTCATTTTTATCTTGATTTTTTCTTGAACAATCGGCGAATTTTCACGATGAGCCACGTGAGCAGCAACAGCACGACCACCAGTGTGGCGATGGCGATGCCCGCATACCACGGGGCCTTGTCGAGCAGGTCGCTGAAGATGGGTGAGATGTAGGCCCCGGTCAGTGGAGCGACAGCCTGGCGCTGTGCCGGCAGGGGGTCGTCCACCAGGCCGATGGTGTCGCCGAGCCGCATTGTTGCCCGACGGGTGGTCTCGTAGGCCGGCCAGTAGTGGGCGGGGGTGCTGGGATTGCCCGTCACCGCAAAGTTGACCCACATCTGCTGCACTTCACGCGCCAACTCGGGATTATGGTCATCACCGGCCTTGATCTGGCGGCCCGTGTTCAGGACATAGGACACCTCCGTCCCGTGACAGGCCCCATAGATGGGTTCCTTCAGCGCCTTGGTCCAGTAGTACATATAGGTCCTGCCACCCGATGCCGCATGGCGCTGCGCCATCTCGATGGCGGGTCCGCGGAACATCAGGTCGTTGAGCGCCTCGGCAACCGGCCAGGGGTTGTCGTCATCGACGGCGCTGACCAGGCGCCGGGCGCCAGCCCGCTGCGCACTGTCGAGCGACATGGTGATGTAGTGGTACCACAGCCTGGTAGCCAGGCCGAAGTCTTCCTCGCCGCCCATGGCATCGACCCAGTAGCGGGACTCGTCGGCCGTGGTGCCGATGAGCATGTCGATGCCCCGGCTAAAGCCGTCGAAGCGGCTATAGGGGTCCTCGGGGACCACCACGCCGTCGCGCTCGGGGAAGCGGTAGAACTCGCCCACCTCGTCATAGAGGGCATACAGGTCGTCCACGCTGAGCGCCTGCAGGTCGGCCACGGTCTTGGCTCCCGTGGCATCGAGCACGCGCTGTGTCAGGCTCTGGCACTCCTCACGGCTGCTGGTCAGGGCCACGCTGCCGCTCTGCATGATGGCACGGCGGAACAGTCCCTGCGCCTCGTCGATGCTGGCCAGCAGCGCCACACTGCCCGCTCCCGCCGAGTGGCCCACGATGGTCACATTGTCCGGGTCGCCGCCAAAGGCAGCGATATTCCTCCTTACCCACCGCAGGGCCTCCACCTGGTCGAGCAGGCCCAGGTTACCGCTGCGGGAGTATGCCTTGCCGTCGGGCAGGGATGATAGGTCCAGGAAACCGAGCAAGCCCAGGCGGTAATTGATCGAGACAAAGACGACCTCGGGGTGGGCCTCGACGAACTTGTCGCCCCAGTTGCGGGGATTGGCGGTGCCGTCACACACGTAGGAGCCGCCATGGATCCACACCATCACGGGTCGCCGGGCCGTGCGCATGCCGCCAGGGGCCGTCCACACGTTGAGCGTCAGGCAGTCCTCGCCCTGCCGATAGAGCGAGGCCGCATTGTTCGGGCTGCGCCACTGGATGGCCGTGTGGCCGAAGTAACGGGCCTCGCGCACCAGGCGGCTGTCGGGCTCGGGCTGAGCGACCTGCCAGCGACGGTCGCCCGTGGGCTGCAGGGCATAGGGGATGCCCCTGAATGCCAACAAAGCGCCCTCGCGCTGACCCACAAAAATGCCATTGGCGGCCTCGGCGGCCAGCGAGTCGGGATAGTCGCCGTCGATGACCTTATTCTCGCCATACATGGCCATCATCTCCCGCTCCAGCGCCGAGGGCTGCTGCGGCTGCTCCTGCTTGGAGCCACAAGCCGCTAGCAGCAGCATGATACAATAAAATGCGATACGTCTCATGTCTTATTATGCTAGTAGATGAGCGCAAAGTTAATGAAAGACATGCACAACAGCAAAAAAAACGCCTCACACTTCACCCATCGGCGATAAAATGTTGTACCTTTGTACCCAAATATCAATAAAATCGAAGAAATAAGAATATGGGACTGTTCAAGAAATTATTCTCACGCGAGAAGAAAGAGACGCTCGACAAGGGGTTGGAAAAGACCAAGCAAGGCGTGTTTGAGAAAATCAAGCATGCCGTGGCCGGCAAATCGACCGTCGACGACGATGTGCTCGACAACCTGGAAGAGGTGTTTGTCACCAGCGACGTGGGCGTCGACACCACCGTCAAGATCATCGACCGCCTGCAGGCCCGTGTGGCCCGCGACAAGTATGTGGGCACCGACGAGCTCAACGAGCTGCTGTGTGACGAGATCTCACAGATGCTCGCCGACAACAACAATGCCGAGCTCGAGGACTTCACCGTGCCCGAGGACAGCAAGCCCTACGTCATCATGGTCGTGGGCGTGAACGGCGTGGGCAAGACCACCACCATCGGCAAGCTGGCCTACCAGTTCAAGCAGGCCGGCAACAGCGTCGTGCTGGGCGCGGCCGACACCTACCGTGCCGCGGCCGACGAGCAGCTCGAGATCTGGGGCAACCGCGTGGGCGTCCCCGTGATCAAGCACAAGATGGGCACCGACCCCGCCGCGGTGGCCTATGACGCCGTGCAGAGCGCTGTGGCCCAGAAGGCCGACGTCGTCATCATCGACACGGCAGGCCGCTTGCACAACAACGTGAGCCTGATGAACCAGCTCACCAAGATCAAGAACACCATGCGCAAGGTGCTGCCCGATGCGCCCCAGGAAATCCTGCTCGTGCTCGACGGCTCCACCGGGCAGAACGCCTTTGAGCAGGCCAAGCAGTTCTCGGCAGCCACCGAGGTCAACGCGCTGGCCATCACCAAGCTCGACGGCACCGCCAAGGGTGGCGTGGTCATCGGCGTGAGCGACCAGTTCCAGATTCCCGTCAAGTACATCGGCCTGGGCGAGCAGATGACCGACCTGCAGATCTTCAACAAGCGGGAGTTTGTGAAATCGCTGTTCGGCATCAACAAGGACTAACCGCCCAGAAAATCTAGATCATCTAGATCATCTAGAATATCTAGAGCATCTAGAAAATCCAGAGCCCCCACACGCATGAGAAAAAACAAGATCGACATCATCTCGCTGGGCTGCTCCAAGAACCTGGTGGACAGCGAGCACCTGATGCGCCAGCTGCAGGCCGCGGGCTACAGCGTGGCCCACAACAGCGACCGCGTCGATGCCGAGACGGTCGTGGTGAACACCTGCGGCTTCATTGCCGACGCCCAGCAGGAGTCCATCGACACCATCCTGAGGCTCGGTGAGGCCAAGCGCCAGGGCAAGATCCGCAACCTGATTGTGATGGGTTGCCTGGCCGAGCGGTTCCGCTCCGACCTGGTCGAGGCCCTGCCCGAGGTGGACCGCTTCTACGGCAAGTTTGACTGGAAAGGCATGCTCGCCGACCTGGGGCACGCCTATCGCGACGACCTGGCACACGAGCGCTGCCTGACCACTCCCAGCCACTACTGCTACCTGAAGATCTCGGAGGGCTGCAACCGCTTCTGCGCCTTCTGCGCCATCCCGCTCATCACTGGGCGCCACACGTCGGTGCCCATGCGGCAACTGCTCGACGAGGTGCAGCGGCTGGCCCAGGGCGGCGTCAAGGAGTTTAACGTCATCGCCCAGGACCTGTCGTCCTACGGCATGGACCTGGAGGGCCGCATGATGCTGCCCGAGCTCATCGACCAGATGGCCCAGATCCAGGGCGTGGAGTGGATTCGCCTGCACTATGCCTACCCCACCCAATTCCCCTACGACATCCTGCCGGTGATGGCCAGCCGCGACAACGTATGCTCCTACCTGGACATCGCCCTGCAGCACATCAGCGACAAGGTGCTGACCAACATGCGCCGCCACATCGGCCGCCAAGAGACGCTCGACCTGCTGGCACGCCTGCGCCGCGAGGTGCCGGGCATACACATCCGCACCACCCTGATGGTGGGTTTCCCCGGCGAGGGGGAACAGGAATTCCAGGAGCTGATGGAGTTCACGCGCGAAGCCCGCTTCGAGCGCATGGGCGCGTTTGCCTACAGCGAGGAGGCCGGCACATGGGCGGCCGAGCACCTCGACGACAACATCCCCCAGGAGGTGAAGCAAGACCGCCTGCAGCAACTCATGGCCCTGCAGGAGGACATCTCGATGGAAATTCAAGAGCAGAAGGTGGGCCAGACGCTGCGCGTCATGGTGGACCGCGAAGAGGAGGATTACTACGTGGGCCGCACCGAGTGGGACAGCCCCGAGGTGGACCCCGAGGTGCTCATCAGCAAGGACAAGCCGCTGGCCGTGGGCGAGTTTGCCCAGGTGCGCATCACCCAGGCGTTGCCGTTCGAGCTGATGGGGAGGATTTAGGTCTTAGGATTTAGGTTTTAGGCTTTAGGTTTGGCGCCCGGCAGGATTGTCGGGTGCAAACGATTGCGCAATAATTTGAAATAAATTCTTTATTTAATTAATGTGTTTTTTGAGATTGTTATTAATTTTGAGCGACTTTAAAAGTTTCAGGTAAAACCAAGAACAAACCAACTTTAATGTTTAACTAAATAATCAAAATTTACAGGCATGAAAAAATTAACGTTAATTTTATCGATGATGATTGCCCTCGTTGGTCTGAACGCCAACGCCGCAATGTACATTGTGGGATCTGGTCCCTTTGGTAACTGGAATCCTGCAGGAGGTGTCGAGATGGCCGACAATGGTGACGGCACCTACAGCTACACAGTTGCCGTGAACGGCGATGTGCTCTTTGTTTTTGCCGACGGTCAAAACAGCGACTGGAACATCTTCAATGAAAACTACCGTTATGGTCCCGCCAATGGCGACACTCCCGTGAGCGCCGGCGATTGGATTGCCACCGCCAAGGCTGGTGACCACGGAGCCTACGTCTTCACTGGCAGTGGTGATGACTACGTCTTCACTTTTGACGAGACCAACCACAGGTTTAAGATCACAGGTTATGTTGCTCCGTTCAACCCGCTGACTGGCAAGTTGTTTACCCTTGGCCAGGTTAACGGCAACAACTGGAATCCCTCGACAGGTATCGAGATGGCTACCACTGACGAGAACGTCTTTACCCTGACCGATGCCACCATCACCGACTCGGGTGACGGCTATGGCTACTTCAGCTTCACCACCAAGCTGGGCGAGAACGCAGAGGACTGGGGCTTCTCCCAATATCGCCGTGGCTCTACCCAGGATGGCTTCGAGGCTGTTAATGGCGTGAAGGCCGAGATGGGCGCTTGGGGCACGAGCTATGCCTTCAAGGCGCTGCCTGCTATCTATGACATCACCGTGAACCTGAACGAGGGCTCTGTCCTGCTCACCAAGAAGGGTGACATCGTCCCCGAGACCACTGACGTCTACATCTTCGGTGACGTGAACGACTTCAGCACCGCTGACGGTTGGGATGCCACTAAGGGCGCCAAGATGACCGAGACCGATGGCATCTACACCGCCGAGGTGACCGCCAACAAGCGCGAGGGTCAGGAGTATGCTTACTTCGGCTTCACCAAGAAGCTCGCCGAGACCAACGACTCGATCGGCTGGGCTAGCATCGCAGCTTACCGCTTCGGTCCCGTCAGCGAGGGCAACTTCGTGATGACTGAGGAGCTGCTGGGCAAGAACTGCGACCTGGCTACCGATGGCAGCTACAACGCCATCGCTATCCCCGAGGGTACCTGGACTGTTACCGTTGACCTCACGAACCACAAGTTCACCATCAACGGCGAGTGGCCTACCGACACCATTATTCCCGAACCCGAGGCTGACGTTTACATCCTGGGTGACGTGGACAACATCGGTTGGAATGCTACCCAGGGTGTGAAGATGACCCTCAACGAGGGTGTCTACACCGCTAACATCACCACCCAGAACCAGGGTGACCTGGGCATTGCCTACTTTGGCTTCACCAAGAAGCTCGCCGAGACCAATGACTCTATTGGTTGGGCAAGCATTGCTCCCTACCGCTTCGGTCCCATGAGCGATGGCGCATTTGTAATGACCGAGGAACTGCTGGGCAAGAACTGCGAGCTCGACCTCGTTGGCGACTATGCTCAATCTATCGCTATCCCCGAGGGCACCTGGACGGTTACCGTCAACCTCACGGATGGCACCTTCAAGATCGATGGCGAGTGGCCCCACGTTGAACACTACGATGGCGACGTCTTCATCCTGGGTGGCGTGAATGGCAATGGCTGGGAGCCCTCTGTTGGTGTGAAGATGAACCGCGATGCCGAGAACAACCTCTACACCGCTACCATCACCACCAACGGCTCGGAGTATACCGACTCGCTGGGCATTAGCTACAACTACTTCAGCTTCACCAAGATGCTCGCTGAGACCGCTGGCGACTGGGATGCTATTGCTCCCTACCGCTTCGGTGCTGTGAGCGAAGGCGACTTCTGGGTAACCGATGAGATCCTAGGCCAGAACATCAAGCTGACCGCTCCTGGCCAGAGCTTCAAGATTCCCGCTGGCGAGTGGAACCTCACCCTGAGCGTCGACAACATGACCCTCGTGATCACCAAGGCTGGTGGCCTGCGTGGTGACGTTGACAACAACAAGGAAGTTGGTATCGCCGACGTATCGGCTCTGATCGACTACCTGCTGAGCGGCGACGCATCTGCAGTCAACCTGCAGAACGCTGACTGCAACGTCGACACGGAAGTTGGTATCGCCGACGTATCGGCTCTGATCGACTACCTGCTGACTGGCAACTGGGCAGAGTAATCGCTGACAGCAATCAACCCTGATTGCTAATAAAAAACTTCGGGGCCCGCAACGCCAATCGGTGTTGCGGGCCCTAAGTTTTCTTGTCCGCCAAATGCGGATTAAACCAGATTAGCAGTTGTAGTCCACGCAGGCGCGCAGCTGTTTCACATCGCTGATGATGGCAGCGGCGGCGACATGGGCGGGATGCTTGGCATAGATGGCCACATCGGCCATGGTGGGCACAATGGCGGTGAGGACGATGTCCCAGTCCTCGGCGGGATTCTCGTTGAGGGCCACCTCGATCTGCTGGAGCACGTCGATCTGCTCGGGCAGCTTGTCGAGGGCAGCCTTGAAGCGCAGGGCCGTCTCGCGGCGCACGTCCTCATCGCCCTGCAGCTTAAACATGACAATATGCTTAACCATAATTCTGTTGTTATTTATTATTAGACGCTATTCCACAAAATGGGGCTTGGCTTTTGCCTCGAAGAGGTTGGTCGGGTCGAAGACTCGACTTTTAAGAGAAACACCATGCAACAGCCTCTGGCATGGTCTTTCTCATTGAAATCGGTTCTTCGAACCGCTTGCGTCTTCGACGCATTCCCCGGGACAGTAATATTAAAAAACTTTTTCAAGGGCCAACTGCCATATCATCGCCAAGCCTAACGAAAAAAAATCACCGACCATGTGGAGCGGGCCGGTGACTTCATCGTTATCATGTTGTTTTATTACTCTGCAGCGGGAGCCTCCTCGGCGGGAGCCTCACCCTCGGCGGTAGCCTCGGCCTCCTCAGCGCCTTCCTCGGCAGCCTTAGCGGCAGCCAGGGCAGCCTGATGGGCAGCCTCCTCGGCCTTGCGGGCAGCGCGCTCGGCGGCGAGCTCCTCGGCGTTCTCGGCAATCACCTCGAAGGGGATCTCGGCGGCAACCTCCTTGTGCAGGCGCACGATGGCGGTGTACTTGCCAGGAGTCTTCACGGTCTCGTGCACGCTGATGATCTTGCGGTCCACATTGTGACCGGCAGCGAGCAGAGCCTCGTGTACCTGGGCAGCGCCAACGCTACCATAGATGGTGCCCGTGGGGCTAACCTTAACGGGGATGGTGAGCGATACGCCATCAAATGCCTTGGCAGCCTCTTCGGCATCAGCCTTCACCTTAGCCAGCTTGTGAGCCTGCTGACGCAGGTTCTCGGCATGCACCTTCAGTGCGCTGGGAGTTGCCAGAACACCCTTACCAGTGGGGATGAGATAGTTGCGGCCATAGCCGTTCTTCACTTCCACAACGTCGTTCTTGAAACCAAGATTGACGATATCTTCTTTCAAAATAATCTTCATAATTAGTTTCCTCCTTTGTGTAATCGTGTTGGTTATTTCATCAAGTCGGTCACATAGGGCAGCAACGCCAGATGACGGGCGCGCTTAACAGCCTTGGCCACGCGACGCTGGAACTTCAGAGAGGTGCCAGTGATGCGACGGGGCAGAATCTTGCCCTGCTCATTGAGGAACTTCTTCAAGAATTCGGGATCCTTGTAGTCGATGTACTTGATGCCGCTGCGCTTGAAACGGCAGTATTTCTTCTTGCGGGTGTCAACTGACAGCGGAGTCAGATAACGGATTTCGCCCTGATTGTTGGGCCTCATTTGTTCTTGTGCCATAGTTTTGTACTACCTTAATTAAGTTTAACTGATAATTGGTTTTTAGGCCTCGGCAGCGGGTGCTTCCTCGGCTGCGGCGGGTGCCTCCTCGGCGGCAGGGGCTTCCTGAGCTGCGGCAGCCTCCTGGGCGGCGCGCTCTTCCTGCTTGGCCTTGCGGACTGCGCGACGCTTAACAGCGTACTCGGCAGCATACTTGTCCAGATGGAACGTGAGGAAACGGATCACCTTCTCGTCACGGCGATAAGCGGTCTCCAGCTTCTCGACGATGGTGGGCTCGCCCTCAAACTCAATCAGGGTGTAAAAACCAGTGTTCTTGTTCTCGATGGGATATGCGAGCTTGCGCAGTCCCCAGTTCTCTTCGTTCTCGATGTTGCCACCATTGTCGGTGAGCACCTTCTTGAACTTTTCTACCGTTTCCTTCATCTGATCATCAGACAAAACGGGAGTCAAAATGAAAACGGTTTCGTACTTGTTCATAAATAGCTAAAAATAAATTAATTAATAATTGTTGCGCTAAAAAGCGGGGCAAAGTTACAACTTTTCCCGCAATTGACAATGCCCTTTGCGATTTTTTTTATTTTTGACCGGCAAAACTCCGAAGAAGCAAGGTGGCTGCTGCAAAACCCAGGCCACGAAAAGCAAATCGTGCTTCGCGCGAGAAATTAATAAAATTTATTACTGTCCGGGGAAAGCGTCGAAGACGCAAGCGGTTCGAAGAACCGATTTCAATGAGAAAGACCATGCCAGACCGTCGAAGACGGTCGCAGCTTGGTCACGGTACTGAATACTATAAGTGCCTCGAAGAGGAACTTTTTGGTTGACAGGACTTTGACGGATTGGAAGTT
>CAZVMM010000067.1:0-13042 GCA_964628205.1 uncultured Muribaculaceae bacterium | reverse complement strand
TGGCTGCTATATCAAGAGGATAGTGCGTCGAAGACGAACTTCCAATCCGTCAAAGCCCTGTCAACCAAAAAGTTCCTCTACGAGGCACTGATAGTATTCAGTACTGTGACCAAGCTGCGAACCTCTCCGAGGTTCTTGCATGGTCTTTCTCATTGAAATCGGTTCTTCGAACCGCTTGCGTCTTCGACGCATTCCCCGGACAGTAATAGAAAAAAATCAATTATTGTCCGGGGAAAGATTACTAATTTTTTGGGTGTTAACCTTTCTTACCGTCGCAGTGCAAGAAAATTGCACCTGTTGTGCATTACTTTGCAGCGACAAAAACAACAAACACCAACCAACAAGAAAAAGAAACGACTATGACTGAGCAGATTTTGAAACAAGATGTAATGATCGACGGGCAGCAGGTGACGAGCATCGCCACGCCCGACATTGTGACCAACCACGTGAGCGAGGCGGCGCCACACACGCCCCGCACCATCGAGGTCGACCCCACGAAGCTGCAAGTGATGCAGAATGCGGTAGCCAAGATCGAGAAAGCTTTCGGCCACTGCGCCATCATGCGGATGAACGACGAGAGCGTCGAGGACGTTGACGTCATCCCCACCGGCTCCATCGGCCTGGACAGGGCGCTGGGCGTGGGCGGATACCCCCGCGGACGCATCATCGAGATCTACGGCCCCGAGGCTTCGGGCAAGACCACGCTAGCCCTGCACGCCATCGCCCAGGCGCAGCAGATGGGCGGCATCGCGGCCTATATCGACGCCGAGCACGCCTTCGACCGCAACTACGCCGAGGCCGTCGGCGTGAACACGCGCAACCTGTGGATCTCTCAGCCCGACAATGGCGAGCAGGCCCTGGAAATCGCCGACCAGCTCATCCGCTCGGCAGCCATCGACGTGATCGTCATCGACAGCGTCGCCGCCCTTACTCCCAAGGCCGAGATCGAGGGAGAGATGGGCGAGAGCAAGATGGGCCTGCAGGCACGACTGATGAGCCAAGCCCTGAGGAAACTGACCGCCACCATTGCCAAGACACGCACCTGCTGCATCTTCATCAACCAGCTCAGGGAGAAGCTGGGCGTGATGTTCGGCAACCCCGAGACCACCACCGGCGGCAACGCGCTGAAGTTCTACAGCAGCGTGCGCCTGGACATCCGCCGTCTGGCCCACATCAAGGACGGCGAACGCGTGCTCGGCGCCCAGACGCGCGTCAAGGTCGTCAAGAACAAGGTCGCCCCACCCTTCCGCAAGGCCGAGTTCGACGTCATCTACGGCCACGGCATCAGCCGCGAGAGCGAACTCCTGGACATGGGCGTCGAGGCCGGTGTCATCAAGAAGAGCGGCGCGTGGTTCAGCTGGCAGGACATGCGACTGGGCCAGGGGCGCGAGGCCGCCAAGCAGTACCTCATCGACAACCCCGACACCGCCGACGCCATCGCCAGCGCCCTCCACAACGGCCATCTCTCCGCATAACCTTAAACACTAATACCACGGGAAACACACATCACTTCACGAGTGTGGCAACGCCTCATCACGGGGCGCTGCCACGCTTAATCCATTTATGGTTGTCGATAGTTTTTACGCAATCGTTTGCGTCTTAAAAAATGTTAGCATCCAACTTCTTGTAACACATTATATAAAACGATGTCTCTATATTTGTAAGCTGTTCACATGCAGGAATTAACAACCTATTATTGATTGTTTCATTATCATGGTTTAATCATTAACGAATTTAACATCAAACCATTATATGCATCTGACAACAGGATACTTCTGACGAAACAACAACTTTAATAAATAACCAATATTTTTAAGATGAAGGATTTAAAATTACTAACGAAGGAGAGGCTCAGGCTCCTAGCCCTATTACTGTGCCTCTCCGCATCGATCCCGCAACTCTGGGCCGATGACTTTTATGTGCAGAGTGACGTGACCACTTGGGAGACAAGCTATCTTCTCAATGACAATTACAAGATGATTGAATCAAATGGAGAGTGGACCTGGTCATTCACAGCAACGACTAATCGAGATATCTACTTCAGAATTCTAGGACGATGGTCTGGCGGTTGGTATGATAACGGCATTGCACCTCAAACAAATGGAACGGCCGTTACCACTAGTTATCAAAACTGCTCATGGAACAACGACAACGCCTGGAAATTAACAGTTACAGCTGGTAAGACTTATACATTGTATAAAAATAGCAATAGCCAAGTTAAGTATTCTGTTGCTGATGTTGTTGTGCCCGACACCTATGTTGTCGCTGGTCCGCAAGAGATATTTGGCAGCTACTGGGACGGCAACGCAAGCGCCAACACGATGGCCGAGGGGGCCAATGGCACATACACGTTAACACTAACTGGCGTCAGCCTCACGGCCTCAACCAATTACGAATACAAAATCGTCAAGAACGGCAACCAGTGGATTCCCAGTGGGGACAACCTAACCTTCAACGTTCCCCTCAACGGCATTTATAATGTCACATTCACCTTTGATTCGTCGACAAACACCTGCGTAGTCACGTATGACCTGCAGACGGCAACCGGAGACGAGACCTATACCGTGGCTGGATCAAATACCACCATACTTGGCTCCTCGTGGAGCGAGAGCGACAGAAACAACGACATGACGCTGGTCGATGGTGTCTATCAGCTCACCTTCAACGATGTTGTACTGAGCGACAACAATCCATCATGCGAATTTAGGGTGGTTGTCAACCACTCATGGTTAACGGCTTATCCTGTTGGAAATGCTACCGTTACCGGCTTTAACGGCAGCGGCACCTATGACATTGTGTTTACCTATAACCCGTCAACCAATGCTGTTACCGGCGTGGCAACCAAGCACTCCACCATCTTCTATGTTGTGGGTGCCGATACCAGCATCTTCCCCAACGCATGGGAGATGGGCACCGGAACGGCCATGACCGACAACCAGGATGGCACCTACACCTGGACCACTCAGGCTCATCTCACTCCTGGGGTCTACTATGAGTACAAGGTGCGCGGCAATGATGGCTCATGGCATCCCGATGGCGCAGACAACATGACCTTCAACGTCACCGTGCCGGGCAACTACAGCCTGACCATCACCTACAATAGCAATGACGGTACCGTGACCGCAACGCCGACGCTCATCGCTGCCGACCCGATCAGCAACGTGTACATCATCGGCAATGCCGGCACACAGCAGTGGGCCGCCAACGCCGGCATCAAGATGGAGCTCGATAACGAGACGGGATATTACATCATGAAGCGCGTCGTGCTCACCGCCAACAGCTATTTCGCACTGGCCACCACGCTGGGCGCCAATGCCGAGGACTGGGCCACGTTCAATGCCAACCGCCTGAGCTCCACCGGCCAGACAAACTGGGCCATCAATGAGGACTGGCTCGGCCAGTGGATGGACACACAAGACTACCCCGACGACAACCACAACTGGTTGGTTGAGCAGCCGGGGGCCTATGACTTCTATTTCAACCCCACCAACCGCCAGCTCAAGGTTGAGCGCAGCAATAGCAGGCTGTTCATCTCCTACGGCGTGAACTGGGACTACGCGAACAACAGCGTGGAGATGACATCGGTCGACGGCAATGTCTACCAGACCACCATCACGCTCAACAAGGGCGACTACTTCCTGTTCTCGACCGACAAGAGCGACGCCACCGCGATGGGCGCTACCGATCCCGGCTATGAGATCACCGACTTGATGATCGGTTTTGCCCAGGCGCTGGATGTCGAGGGCAACACCAACAATTACCACTTCACGGGCGCTTCGGGCAAGTATGTTGTCGTGGTCAACCTCGAGAAAAAGACCGTGACCATCCGCAAGACTGCCGATGCCACGGTGACCAAGATCTTCCTGGAGAAGACCAGCAACGTGGTACTCGACCCCGCTGGCGGCACCTACAACCACCAGACGCTGGAGGGCAAGCGCGGCGGCATCTATGCCTGGAACAAGCTCAACCTGCAGACCCAGGGCGGCCGACCCTATGAGTGGGCTCCTAACGATGGTCCCACCAACTACACCTATGATGGTGAGGTTCCCGACAACTATGGCGGCAACAACTACCTGAAGGACCTGCCCGACACCACCACCGTCGATGGCAAGCAGTGGTATGCCTGGAGCGTGGGCAACTCGATTTGCGAGTTCTACTTCATCCGCAGCAACAAGGACGACAAGAAGTCCCAGAAGATCATCCGCCGCGCGGGCGAGATCTGGCTCACATGGACCGACCTGAAAGCGACTAGCAACTGTCAGGATGATGCTGTGCAGTGCGACAGCCTGCTCGACGTGACGCGCGACTACTTTGACGTGAGCGCCGGCGGCGTGGGCGACTGCGAGACCATGCTCGAGGACCACTACTACGTGTACTACACCAACACCACCGGCTGGGATTCGGTATATTGCTACGCTTGGTACGAGGTGGGCAATGATGTCATCCGCTTTACCAAGGAGTACCCCGGCAACAAGTGCACCTTCGTGGGCTATGACGAGAACGGCTACGAGGTGTGGTGCTACGACTTCGGCCTGATCGAGGACTTCCACAACAAGTATGGGATGGATCCTAACAATCCCGGCGAATACATCACCCCGACGAACGTCATCTTTGACAACGGCAAGGGCGGCGCCAACGAGGGTGCCGAGGGTGACAAGGTGCGCGAGCAGACCGGAGACCTGGTGTTTGACAACGGAGCCTGCTATGACTACCTGGGCATGATCTACCTGGGCAACTCGCTCAACGCGATCATCAACGGCGGCATTGTCAACGGTCCCAAGTACACCGTCGAGGACGACCTGATGGGTGTCTACTACGACCGTAATGCCGTGACCCGGATCTATGAGTTCCTGAACGGTGAGCCCGTCATCGACGAGGCCACCGGTCAGCAAAAGTTCATCGAGGCACGGGGCGCCCTGTATGCCAAGGACTTTGAGAATTACTCCCAGAAGTCGATGCAGCCCGAGGGCACGACCGACTACGTCTATGACATCTGCGCACACCCCACAAGCACCACCTATCCCGGTGGCTCACAGATCCAGCTCAAGCGCACCTACTACGACCAGAGCAACTGGGTCAAGATTGTGCTCTCGCCCAACTTCGACAACACGACGGCACGGCAGAACAGCGATGTGACCTATACGGGTACATTTGACCAAGATGACTTTGAGTCGGCCAATGCCGAGGAGCGCAACTACCTGGAGCAGTTTGTGGGCAAGATCATCCCCGGCGGCTCGATGTCGGGTAATCTGGTGAACAACATCAACCCGCAGATGCACATCACCAACATCGCACTGCCTCTGGCCACCGAAGCCTACGAGAAGAACGTGTATGTCACGGCTCACTTCAACGACTCGATCGTGTTCAGCTATGTGCATCAGGACTGGAGCCCCGGCCTCTACAAGGGCGTACACAAAACCATTCCCGTGGCTGGCACTGACGACGAAGGCAACCCCATTGTCGACCACATGTGGGTCAGCCCCGAGCTCTACAAGATGTACTACGTGGCTCCCAAGCCCCAAGAGGTGGCCTACATCACCTGGGCCGTGTTTGACCATCCTGGTGCCAACGTCGGCACGGATGCCTGTGAAGAGGAGCCCGACACGCCTGGCGCATTCTATGCTCCTATGAACTGGGACCGCACCGGAGAATTGTGGAACGGCACGGACCCGTACGTTGATCCCACGGGGTCGGCCCCCTATGGCACCACCTATGGCCCCTACAGCAACGGATTCATGCAATATGGCGCCTTCCAGGTCAACTGGTCGCTGTTCGAGGGCATGGAGATTCCCCTTGGCGACAACCAGGGCCGCACGCAGGAGCCGTGGTACCGCATCTTCAAGCCTGGCCAGGCCTACAAGATCATGGCCATCATCCGCTATGCTCATGACGAGGACGGCCATGTGGAGTACACTCCCGGCGTCTACAAGGGCACGGACTATAACGATGGCGAGCACAACGACCACGTGTCTAACGCTCCCCGCCGATCCAACACCACGTTTGCCGACATGGAACACGTGCCTTATCGCGACCTGAGCGACAGCAAGTTCATCATCTTCCCGCTGCTGGGCAGCAGCCAGGACTCGGATGGCAACGACGTCGGTAACGTGACCGTAGTCAGGGAGGTAGTGACACCGCGCACCGTGGTGGGCGTACGCTATTACAACCTCATGGGCGTGGAGAGCGAACAGCCCTTCGACGGCCTGAACATCGTTGTGACGACCTACAGCGACGGCAGCCGCACCTCCAAGAAGGTGCTGCGCTAACCGCCCGACCGCATCATTTCACGGCAGCCGCATCGCCACACACAGGCGATGCGGCTGCTGCTATTGAAAAAAAACGGCCCGACAAAGGATAGTCACGAAAAAAAGCATTAACTTTGTAAGTTAAATAAAATCATTCTTCGACACATTATGCACAATACCAGCAAGCAATATGACGAGGCCATCGCCGGGTGCCGCGAACTGTTCATCAACAAGATGAAGGATTACGGGCCATCTTGGCGCATACTCAGACCGCGCTCGGTAACCGACCAGATCTTCATCAAGGCCAAGCGCATACGCACCCTGGAGCTCAACGGAGAGACCATGGTGGGCGAGGACATCTGGCCAGAGTTTGTCGGCATCATCAACTATGGCATCATCGGCCTGATTCAGCTCAAGCTGGGCTACAGCGACATCGTAGACATCAGCCCCGAGCAGGCGCTGGAACTCTACGACCAGTTCATCGCCGACACCAAGGCCCTGATGATGGCCAAGAACACCGACTATGGCGAAGCCTGGCGCGACATGCGCATCTCGAGCTACACCGACCTGATACTGACCAAGATACAGCGCACCAAGGAGATTGAGAACCATGGTGGCGCCACGCTGGTGAGCGAGGGCATCGACGCCAACTATCAGGATATGATCAACTACAGCGTGTTTGCCCTGATCAAGCACAGCGAAGGGGACGACGACAGATAATGAACGGGCAACATGCCGAAATGTGAAAACCGAGGACACAAATGACCATCAAGGCTATGATCAACGCCATTAAGGGCGAGAAGTGGTGCGTGCTGCTGACCGTGCTCATGAGGATCACGGTGGGCGGCGTGTTCGCCTTCTCTGGATTCTCCAAGGCGGTGGACCCGTGGGGCTCCTGCTACAAAATCACCGACTACCTCTCTGCCATGAGCCTAACCGAATGGACGGGAACGGCCTTGTTTATCGCCGTGGCTCTCGCCGTGATCGAGTTTGTGCTGGGCGTGGTCCTCGTGGTGGGCGCCTATCGCCGCAGCAGCACCATGCTGGCACTGATGCTGATGCTGATCATGACCCCGCTGACGCTGTGGCTCGCCGTGACCGGGGCCGTGCCCGACTGCGGCTGCTTCGGCGACGCGATTCACCTGAGCAACTGGGCGACGCTGGGCAAGAATGTGCTGCTCTTGCTGGGCATCATCTATCTGCTGATGTTCAACTCGTCGGTGCGCGGAATCTACGGCCCGGCGGTGCAGTGGGTGGTGCTGGCCCTCGCATTTGCCTTCGTCATGGCTGTGGCCTACTACGGATACTTTGTCCAGCCGCTCATCGACTATCGCCCCTACCCCGTGGGCACGCGCCTGGTGTCAGCGGCTACTGGCGACACCGATGAGGGCGAGGACGACTTCATCTTCGTCTACAGCAAGGACGGCGTGCAGCAGGATTTCACCATCGACAGCCTGCCCGACGAAGAAGACGGCTGGGAGTTTGTGACCCGCTATCATGCCCGTCGCCCTCGCGGCAAGGTCATCATGCAGGGCAACACCGGACAGGGCAACCTGGCTATCCTGGACGATGACGGCAACGACGTCACCCTCGACGTGCTGGCCGACAGCCGCCGCACTGTGCTGCTGCTCTTCCCCGACCTGTCTGATGTGGGCGTCGTGAACTCGTTTGCACTCAACGAGCTGTGTGACGCGGCCCTCGTCCAGGGCGCCGATGTCATCGGCCTCACGCCGGCCACCGCGGGCGAAATCGACCACTGGAAGGACATCTCCATGGCCAGCTATCCCATCTACAATATGGACGACAGCGAGCTCAAGATGGTCGCGCGCGGCAACCCTGCCGTCGTCTATCTGGCCGATGGCGTGATACAGTGGAAGCGCACCCTCTCTTCCCTCGATGGCGCCGAGCAGCCGGTGGAGCTGGGCGACCTGGCCAAGGACCATGACGCCGACCGGATCATGACCAACCTCATGATCATCTTCTTCACCCTGATGCTGCTGTTGCTGGTCATCAACCGCACCCACCTGGTGGTGAGATACCTCTACTACAGGCGGGGAAAGAAAAAAAACAAGAAGTAACAGCCCACAAAAAACCGACAACCCAATAAATACAGAATAACAGATGATTCTCAAGCAAGGACAAATCATTGGCAACCGATGGAACGTGGTCTACCTGATCAAGGAGAACCCCTATGCCGAGAGTTACCGCGTCGAGGACGAGAGCGGGAACCCTTACTTTATGAAAATATACCGGCTCAAGAACACCCCGGACAAACTCATCGAGGACGGCGAGGTCAACGAGATCGCCTATTCGAGGATGCTCAGCCACAAGAACATCATCAGCCACATCGATGACGGCACATACAACGACGAGGCGGGCGACTGCCAATACCTGGTGGCCACCTACTTCAGCGGAGAGCTGCTCAGCGAGATGCTGCAGCGAGAGGGCAAACTCGACAAGGACACCGCAGTGAAAATCTTCCTCGAGATCCTGCAGGGACTGCTCTACCTGCACGAGCAGCCCGGTGGACTGCTGCACAACGATATCAACCCCACCAACGTCATGCTCAGCAGCAAGACCGGCGGCACGGCAGAGCTCATCGACCTGGGGCACATCTCCACAGGCTTTATGGGCAATGCTCCGTTCGACACGGCCGACCTCGACCCGCGATACGCCAGCGGCCAGTCTTTCATCGGCAAGTATGACGAGCGCAATGACATCTTTGCCGCTACGGGCGTCTTCTACACGATGCTCACCGGACGCGCTCCCTGGGGCGTGGAATTCACCCTCGGGATGAGCCGCAAAGAGAAAATCAGGCTCGTCAAGCAGGCACGCAAGGAGCAGGGCGAGATCCACGTCGAGGACATCGAGGACGAGAAGCTGCGCAACATCGTGGCCAGGGGACTGGCACTGGGATACACCGACCGATTTGGCGAGGTCGACGAGATCATCGAGGTGCTTGTCGCCGACAACGACAGCCAGCAGGCACAGGAGCTCAGAGAGATGATAGCTGCCAGGCACGAGGCACAGCCCACCGATGACCACGAGCGCCCGAACCGCTCAGACTATGGCACCACCAGCCGCGCCGACGAGCTGACAAGCGCCGATGTCGAGATCAAGCGCGGCGGCGGCAACGGATTTGCCGACATCGCGGGCATGGACGAGCTCAAGGAGATGCTCCACAAGCGCGTCATCCTCATCCTCAAGGACAAGGAACTCGCCGAGAAATACCGCCTCACGCCGCCCAACGGCATGCTGCTCTACGGGCCTCCGGGATGCGGCAAGAGCTTCTTTGCAGAGAAGTTTGCCGAGGAGACGGGATTCAACTTCATCCTGGTCAAGGCCAGCGACCTGGGGTCAATCTATGTGCACGGCTCACAGGGCAAGATTGCCGATCTGTTCAGGAAAGCCGAGGAGAATGCCCCCACTGTGTTGTGCTTCGACGAGTTCGACGCCTTTGTCCCCAACCGCTCCACCGACAACAGCAGCGGCAACCAGGCCGGCGAGGTCAATGAGTTCCTGTCGCAGCTCAACAACTGCTCCAAGCGCGGCATCTTTGTCATCGCCACCAGCAACAGGCCCGACAAGGTGGACCCCGCAGTGCTCAGGACAGGACGCATCGACAAGCAGGTCTACGTGCCCATGCCCGACGCCACGGCACGCAAACTCATGTTCGAACTCTATCTCAAAGACCGCCCCTGCGACGAGATCAACAGCGACGAGCTGGCACAGAAGACCGACGGTTACGTTGCCAGCGACATCGCCTATATCGTCAACGAGGCTGCCACCATCGCGGCCTTTAACCACGAACAGATCACACAAGAACTGCTCGTCAAGACCATCGAGGGCATCAAGCCATCGATCAGCCAGGCCCTGCTCAAGGAGTATGAGACCATGCGCGACAAGATGGAAGGCATCAGCCGCACCAACGCCCTGCCCCGCGTGGGATTTAACCAATAAAACCAATAACCAATAACCAATAACTAAAACAACTAACACAATATGGACCTGAACAAATTGATGCTCGATTATCTTGCCGAGGAGGGTTTCCGTCCACACGAGACCCCGTTTGGCATCGCGTTTAAGAACGAGGGATTCAATTTCCTCTTTTTCAAGGATGAGGAGGACGAACAGTACTTCAGACTCATGATGCCTGCCATCTTTGTTGTCACCGAAGACAACGAGGAGACCATCTTGCGCGTCATGAACGAGGTGAATGGCAGCATCAAGGTCGTGAAACTCTACACGATGGACCTTGAGGACGATGAGGGAAAGAAAGAAACCAGCGTATGGATTGCCTTTGAGATCCTGGCCGACACCACGCCGGAGCTCAGTGACATCGTGCCACGCGCCATCAGCCTGCTGCAAGGTGCCCGCATCGCCTTCCTCTCTCAACTCGAGGAGGTTGCCGACCACTAACCCCAGAAACAAGATAGCGGTATACCCTAACCAGCCCTAACACCCTTCAATCGAGTACAGGCCCCCACTTGACACACAAGTGGGAGCCTGTATTCGATATATTAGGGAACGATTTAGCAGTTGGCCCTGAAAGCCCCGCAGGGTTCGGGTCAACAGCTATATCATCTCTTACTGGCGCTGGTAGGCGGAACGGTCCTCGGGGTTGAACGCGCCAATGAAGCGGGCATGACGGGCCACCTCGGCCTCACCCATGTTGACATACACCTTGGCGCTGTCCATGAACAGGTCGGGCTCCTGGCTGGCGTCACCGATGAGCAGATAACCCATGATGATGTGACCCAGCATCTCGACCAGACGGCGGGCGTGGAAGGTGACGTACTCGGCATCGTCAACGGCCTTCACCTTCTCCATCGTCTCCTCATAGAGAGCCGTCATGGCTTCGAGCTTGGCCTTCATGGGAGCTACGGCCGCGCTATACTCGCGTGCGGCATACTCCTTGATCTGGTTCAGATAAGTACCCGTGGTGACGTGGCGGATGGCGGCTACCACCTGCAACTGGGTCGTGCCCTCATAGATGCTGGTGATGCGGGCATCGCGGTAGATGCGCTCACAAGCGTAATCGCGCATGAAGCCGCTGCCGCCGTGAATCTGCACGCAGTCGTATGCATTCTGGTTGCAGAACTCACTGGTCATACCCTTGGCCAGCGGCGTGAAGGCGTCGGCCAGGCGGTTATAGGCCTTCATCGTCTTGCGCTCCTCGGGGGCGAGGGTGCGCTCGCGGCTGATGGCCTCCAGCGACTTATACATATCCACAAAGCGGGTGCATTCATACAACAGCGTGCGTGAGGCATCGAGCTTGGCCTTGATGTTGGCCACCATCTCGCTCACAGCAGGGAAGTTGATGATGGGCTGACCGAACTGCTCGCGGCTGCGGGCATAGGCGATGGCCTCCTGATAGGCAGCCTCGCTGACGCCGACACTCTGGGCGGCGATGCCCAGGCGTGCGCCGTTCATCAGCGACATCACATACTTGATCAGACCCAGTTTGCGGTCACCGCATAGCTCGGCCTTGGCATTCTTGAACACGAGCTCGCACGTGGGGCTGCCGTGGATGCCCATCTTGTCCTCGATGCGGCGCACGGTCATGCCGCCGTCGCGCTTGTCATAGATGAACATCGACAGGCCGCGGCCGTCGCGGGTGCCCTCCTCGCTGCGTGCCAGCACGAGCGAGATGTCGCCGTCACCGTTGGTGATGAAGCGCTTCACGCCATTCAGGCGCCATGTGCCGTCCTCGTCCTGGGTAGCCTTGAGCATCACCGACTGCAGGTCACTGCCCGCATCGGGCTCGGTGAGGTCCATCGCCAGGGTCTCGCCCTTGCAGGTGCGGGGCAGGAAACGCTGCTTCTGGTCCTCGCTGGCAAACTCGTTGATGGTCTCGGCACAGTCCTGCAGACCCCACACGTTGACAAAGCCCGCATCGGCACGGCTCACCATATCGGCGGCCATGATATAGGGGATCGACGACATGTTCAGGCCTCCATACTGGCGGGGCAAGGTGATGCCCATCAGGCCTGCCTGGTTCAGGGCCTTGAGGTTCTCCTCGGTGCCCTTGGCATAGCGCACGCGCCCGTTCTCGTGGTGGGGACCCTCAAGGTCCACGTCCTTGGCGTTAGGGGCGATGATGTCACCGCACACCTCGCCGATGATGTCCAGCACGCGCTCATAGGAATCCATCGCGTCCTCAAAGTCGAGGGGCGCGTAGTCAAATTTCTCGCTCTGGGTGTAGTCGCGCTCGCGCAGGGCAACGATCTGCTTCATCAGCGGATGACGCAGGTGATACTGGAGCGCTTTATTGTCGGTATAAAAGTTAGCCATTGTTTTGCTTTTTTTGAGTATGAAGTCAGGTATCAGGATTTAGAGCCTAAAAAACCTAAAGCCTAAAACCTAAAGCCTATTACTTTGAATTCTTCTTGTAGTGCTTGATGAGTCTGGGAACAACATCCTCGACAGCGCCCGTGATCACATAGTCGGCAATCGCGTTGATGGGAGCATCGGAATCGGTGTTGATGCTGATGATGATAGAGCTCTCGTTCATGCCGGCAATGTGCTGAATCTGGCCCGAAATACCGCAAGCGATGTAGAGCTTGGGACGCACGGTGACACCCGTCTGACCAATCTGGCGCTCATGGTCGGTGAATCCGGCATCGACAGCAGCGCGCGATGCGCCCACCTCGCCGCCGAGCACGTCGGCCAGCTCAAACAGCATGTCGAAGTTCTCCTTGCTACCCACGCCGTAGCCACCGGCCACGATGATGTGGGCATTCTTGATGTTCACCTTGCTCTGCTCAATCTCGCGGTCGATGATCTTCACCACCAGG
>CAZVMM010000066.1:0-13501 GCA_964628205.1 uncultured Muribaculaceae bacterium | reverse complement strand
CGCAAGGACCTACTTCGATAACAGTGCACGGCACGTTCTTGCCGTCGGCACTGAAGATGGATGTCATACCCACTTTCTTTCCAATTAATCCTGGCATTTCTTTGAAATTTTTTAAAAAATTACTGTTTGTTAATGCTGTTACTTTACTCTTTGTTCAATCTCTTGTACTACACCTTGATCTCCACTTCAACTCCACTGGGCAACTCCAGCTTCATCAGGGCGTCCACAGTCTTTGCGGTAGAGCTGTAGATGTCGATCAGACGCTTGAAGGATGCCAGCTGGAACTGCTCGCGGGACTTCTTGTTGACAAAAGTCGAACGGTTCACGGTGAAGATGCGCTTGTGCGTGGGCAGGGGGATAGGACCGCTCACTACAGCGCCAGTGCTCTTCACTGTGCGCACGATCTTCTCGGCCGACTTGTCAACCAAGTTGTGATCGTAGCTTTTCAATTTAATTCTAATCTTCTGGCTCATTGTTTTTATAATAATGAATGTATTATTGCAATAATTCGACGTGTCCCAGGTGCTCGCTGAGCACTTTCTTGGCAATGGGTGTTGCCACCACGGCATAGTGCGAGAACGACATCGTGCTCGTGGCGCGGCCGCTGGTGATGTTGCGCAACGCGGTAACGTAGCCAAACATCTCGGCAAGCGGCGTGCTGGCCTTCACGATGCGGGCACCGCTGCGGGCCGACTCCATGCCCTCGACTTGGGCACGGCGCTTGTTCAGGTCAGCGATGACGTCACCCATGTTCTCCTCGGGGGTCACCACCTCGAGCTTCATCATCGGCTCGAGCAGCACGGGGCGTGCCTTGCGGCAAGCGCTGCGATAGGCCTGCATGGCACAGAGCTCAAAGCTCAGGCTGTCGCTATCCACGGGGTGGTAGCTGCCGTCCAGGACGGTCACCTTCAGGCTCTGCACGGGAAAACCGGCGAGAACTCCGCTGCGCATGGCGCTCTTGAAGCCCTTCTCGATGCTGGGCATGTACTCCTTGGGGATATCACCACCCTTCACCTCGTTGACAAACTGCAGCGTTCCGTCAAAGTCGTCATCGACAGGCTCCACGCGGCACTCGATATCGGCAAACTTGCCGTGGCCACCGGTCTGCTTCTTGAAGACCTCGTGGACAGTCGCAGCCTGCGAGATGGCCTCCTTGTAGGACACCTGGGGGCGACCCTGGTTGCACTCCACCTTGAACTCACGGCGCAGGCGGTCCAGGATAATGTCCAGGTGCAGCTCACCCATTCCGCGGATGATCGTCTGGCCTGTCTCCTCGTTGGTCTCGACCTGGAAGGTGGGATCCTCCTCGGCAAGCTTTGCCAGACCCACGGCCATACGGTCGAGGTCGTTCTGGGTCTTGGGCTCCACTGCGATGCCGATAACGGGCTCGGGGAAGTCCATGGCCTCGAGGGCGATTGCCGTGTCCTGGCTGCTGCACAGGGTGTCACCAGTGTGGACATCCTTGAAGCCCACTCCGGCGCCGATGTCACCACAACCGATCACCTCCATGGGGTTCTGGCGGTTGCTGTGCATCTGGAACAGGCGCGAGATGCGCTCCTTGTGACCAGTGCGCACGTTGTAGATCTGGCTGCCGGCCTCGAGCTGGCCCGAGTAGACGCGGAAGAACACCAGTCGGCCAACATAGGGGTCGGTAGCGATCTTGAACACCAGCGCGCACAGGGGCTCCTCAAACAGGGGCTTGCGGACGATCTCCTTCTCGGGGTCATCGACGGCCACACCCTTGATCTCACCGGCATCGGCGGGACTGGGCAGATAGGCGCACACGGCGTCGAGCAGCGTCTGGACACCCTTGTTCTTGAAGGAGCTGCCACACAGCACGGGAACCATGTTGCGGTCCAGCGTAGCCTTGCGCAGCGCACTCTTGATCTCGTCCTCGGTAATGGACTCGGGCGCGTCAAAGTACTTGGTCATGAACTCGTCGTCAAACTCTGCGAGCGACTCGAGCATCTTGTCGCGGTACTCCTGTGCCTCGTCCATCATGTCGGCAGGGATGTCATCCACCTCATACTCGGCACCGAGTGTCTCGTCGTGCCAGTACAGGGCCTTCATCGTCACCAGGTCTACGACGCCCTTGAAGTTCTCCTCGGCACCGATCGGCAACTGAATGGGGCACGGATTGGCCCCGAGGACCTCACGGATCTGGCGCACTACATCCAGGTAGTTGCAGCCCACGCGGTCCATCTTGTTAACATAGGCGATACGAGGCACCTCATACTTGTCGGCCTGCCTCCACACCGTCTCGCTCTGGGGCTCTACTCCGCCCACAGCGCAGAAGGTGGCGATAGCGCCATCCAGCACGCGCAGCGAGCGCTCCACCTCCACGGTGAAGTCCACATGCCCCGGAGTGTCGATCAGGTTGATCTTGTACTTGCTACCGCCATAGGTCCAGAACGCGGTGGTAGCGGCGCTGGTGATGGTGATGCCCCTCTCCTGCTCCTGCTCCATCCAGTCCATGGTGGCGGTACCCTCATGCACCTCACCCATCTTGTGGGTCAGGCCCGTGTAGTACAGGATACGCTCCGATGTGGTGGTCTTGCCGGCATCGATGTGCGCCATGATGCCGATGTTGCGTGTATATTTCAGTTGTGCGTCAGTGCCCATTGCCTCTAGTTCACGTCGTCGCTAAATCAGAATCTAAAGTGAGCGAATGCGCGGTTAGCCTCGGCCATGCGGTGCATGTCCTCCTTACGCTTGAATGCGCCACCCTGCTCGTTATAGGCGTCCATGATCTCAGCAGCCAGCTTGTCGGCCATAGTCTTGCCGCCACGCTTGCGAGCGAAAATGATCATGTTCTTCATTGAAACCGACTCTTTGCGGTCGGGACGGATTTCGGTAGGAACCTGGAAGGTAGCACCACCCACGCGGCGGGACTTAACCTCGACTTGGGGAGTGATCTTCTCCAATGCGGCTTTCCAGATCTCGAGAGGGGTCTTCTCTTCACTAGCCATCTTCTTGCCCACGAGTTCCAGGGCGCTATAGAAGATACGGTAAGAAGTGGTCTTCTTGCCATCATACATGAGGTGGTTGACGAACTTGGTTACGCGTACGTCACCGAACTTAGGATCGGGAAGGATGATCCGTTTTTTGGGCTTAGCCTTTCTCATTTTTTTAACACAGTTGTAGTTTTAAGTCTGCTTGGTTGTCTTTTGCTTTGTTCTTCAACGCCCGCCGCTGCGGCGCGTTTACTCAACCAAATATCCAATCCAATAAAACTGAAAACTAAGTTTGAAATTAATTTTACTTTTTGAATTGTTTTAGTAAGTCAGGGCCTGAGTGCGTCTCGGCTTATTTTTTCTTCTTGGGACGCTTGGCACCGTACTTGCTGCGGCGCTGGGTGCGGCCTTCAACACCGGCGGTGTCAAGAGTGCCACGGATGATGTGATAGCGAACACCGGGAAGGTCCTTAACGCGGCCACCGCGTACCATGACGATCGAGTGCTCCTGCAGGTTGTGGCCCTCACCAGGGATGTAGGAGTTCACCTCCTTACCGTTGGTCAGACGGACACGGGCAACCTTGCGCATAGCCGAATTCGGCTTCTTGGGCGTGGTCGTGTAAACACGAACACATACACCGCGACGCTGAGGGCATGAGTCCAGAGCGGGCGATTTGCTGGCAGATTCCAGCGCAGTGCGGCCTTTTCTTACTAATTGCTGAATAGTAGGCATCTTAGTTCTTGTTTAGTTTTTAATTAATTTTACAAATATTTTTCAGTTTGCTTCCACACCTTTCCGGAGCGCTAATCACTCACGCTATCAAGCGTTTACATAGCAATTTCCGCTCTTCCGGCGCAAAAAAGCGATGCAAAATTACACACTTTTTCCCTAATAGCCAAACTTTTCAGCAATTATTTCCATATATAATGTAATTGCCAACTAATTCCGCAACCTATTGTTTTTCACGATGATACGACATTTCACCAAACCGCTGGCACCTCTGTGGACTGTGAAATTTATTTAATCTTAACATTATTTAATATATTTTACCCATTCTGATGCCCTTTTTTCGGCAAATTTGAGCCACGTAACGCATCATGCTCCTATCGTAATCCGCAGTGTACTGGCACCCCCCGAAGAGGCCATTCTCGTCACTTCACATTATATATATTATATGGGCGGGCACACTCGCTGGGCGACATCCGCATCACTCAATCCTCCACCCCATCATTGGCCGGCGTGCCCGACGGCTTCTCGGGCTGCAACAGGGCCAGCGCACCGGGATTGAGCACCTCCAGATACTCGTCATAGGGGATGAAACGGCCACCCATCGACCGCAGATGCGCAGTCTCGAGCTGGCAATCAATGAACCGGCCGCCAACACGCCGCATCACTTGCGCCAGGTGGATCAGGGCCAGCTTGGATGCGTTGGGCACGAGCGAGAACATGCTCTCGCCGATGAAGCACGGCCCCATGGCCACTCCATACAGCCCGCCCACAAGTATCTCGTCGGCATCCCACACCTCCACGCTGGCGGCATAGCCACGGCGGTTCAGGTGACGGTAGGCCGTGATCATCTCCTCGCCAAGCCAGGCCCCGTTCTGGTAATAACGCCCGTCGGCTTTGCTGCAGCCCTCGATCACCGCATCAAAGTCGCGGTTGAAGGTAACCTTGTAGGTCTGCTTGTTCATCAGGGTGCGCATCGAGTGCGAGATGTGGATCTCGTCAGGAAAAATCACGAAGCGCTGCATCGGGCAGTACCATGCGGGATGCGGCCAGTCGCGGAACGAAAACCACGGGAAGATGCCATAGCTGTAGGCCAGCAGCAGGCGCTCCTCGCTCAGGTCGCCGCCCACAGCCAGCAGGCCGTCTTCCTCGCCCATGTGAGGGTCGGGGAAAACCAGGTCGTCTGATAACTGAAAAATCATGATTTCATCGCTTATTAACCGTTTTCCCCCAGCGCCTCGACAAGGTATTCCCCGCCCTGCTTGAGCGAGCCAAACAGGATTTCCCTTACCAGACGGCTCTTCAGGCGGCCATGGATCACTCGGTCCATCTCGCGGGCACCATATTCGGGGCTGAAGCCCTCCTGGAGCAACTGCTCGCGGGCGCGCTCGCCGAGCTTCAGGGTCACACCCTTGGCATCCAGCATCTGCTGCAGTTCACGCAGCTTCTTGTCCAGGATCATGCCGGCCATCTTGCGGTCCATATCGTTAAACACGACAATCGACGACAGCCGGTTGATGAATTCGGGCTTGAAGGTCTTCTTCACCTGCTTGAGCATCGCCCCGCCGGCAGTCACCGTCGAGGCAAAGCCCATCGAGGCCTGACGTGCAAACTGGGCACCGGCATTGCTGGTCATGATCAGCACCACGTTGCGGAACACGGCCTTGCGACCCTTGTTGTCGCTGAGCGTGCCATAGTCCATCACCTGCAAGAGCAGGTTGAAGATGTCATCGTGGGCCTTCTCGATCTCGTCGAGCAGCAGCACGCAGTCGGGGTGCTTGCGCACGGCATCGGTGAGCAGTCCCCCGTCATCATATCCCACATAGCCTGCCGGCGAGCCGATAAGCTTGGCGACAGTGTGCTTCTCGACATACTCGCTCATATCAAAGCGCACCAGCTCCACGCCCAGTTCTTGAGCCAGCACCCGGGCCACTTCGGTCTTGCCCACGCCCGTCGGACCCACAAACAGCAGCGATGCCAGGGGCTTGTTCTCATCAGTGAGTCCGGCCTTGGACATCTGCACAGCCTCGACAACACGCTTCACTGCATCGTCCTGCCCGTAAATCTTCTCCAGGATGCGGGGCTCCAGCGTCTCCAGCTTGTCATTGTCGACCTCGTCCATGGTCAGGGAGTCGACCTTGGCGATACGGGCTAGCACGCTGGCAATCAGGGCCTTGTCCACACGGCGGTCGGCATCGCCCTGCCGGTTCATCTGCACCCACGCCCCGGCCTCGTCAATCAGGTCGATGGCCTTGTCGGGAAGGTAGCGGTCGGTAATGTGGCGGGCTGAGCCTTTCACTGCCAGCTCCAGCGCGTCGTCATCATAAGTCACATGGTGGAACTGCTCATAACCCTCCTTGAGCATGTGGACTATCTTAAGGGTCTCGTCCACGCTGGGCTCCTCGATCGGCACCTGCTGGAAGCGCCTCATCAGCCCCTTGTTGCGCATGATGTAGCGGTTATACTCCTCGTAGGTCGTCGCACCGATGAAGCGCACCCGCCCTCCTTCCAGATAGGGCTTGAGCAGGTTGCTGGCATCCATCGATCCATCACCCACCTGCCCGGCGCCCACAATGTTATGGATCTCGTCGATATAGAGGATTGCCCCGGGCTCGGCGGCAATACCGCGCATAACGCCCTTGAGGCGCTTCTCAAAGTCGCCACGATACTGCGTCCCGGCAATCAGCGACCCCAGGTCCAGCTGATAGATGCGGCTGCCACGCAGCGATGCGGGCACATGGCCGTCCTGGATGCGCTGCGCCAGGCCATAGACGATCGAGGTCTTCCCCACTCCGGGCTCGCCGATGTGCAGGGGATTGTTCTTGTCCTTGCGGCACAGCACCTGGATGGTGCGGTCGAGTTCAGCATCCCGGCCGATGAGTGGGTTATGGTCAGCGAGGTGGTCGTTGACACACAGCACGTAATCCCTCCACGACCCGGCCTGGTCATTGACGGGTGCCGTGGCCGATGGCTCTTCTCCATCGTCCATGACGTCTATGTCGAATATATCCGGCTCGTCGTCAGCGGGCAGGTCTTCGTCGCTTGTGTCGCACAACGCGGCAAGAAAATCACCACGCTGCTCTTGTGGGACAAGCGTTTGCAGGCAGTTGGCTGCGTAAGAATCCTTCAGGCCCACCATCTGGTTGAGCAGGTGAGGCACGTCTGCCATCTCGATGCCCGAATAAGAGCAATACACGGCCAGGCCCTTCATCAGCTCCTCGTATTGGTAGGAAAACATCATGACAGCGTCCTCGGCATCATCTGCAGCAAACTTATCCATGCCACTGATGCGCAACCGCAATTTCTCGATCACGGCATCGATGACGACATCTGGCGTCACCGTGCGGAGGGCGGCAACAACCTGCTCGTTGTTCAGGGCTGTCAATAGGATGTGTTCGGGCGTCACGAGCTTGTTACGGTGGATGCTCGCGAGCACCGATGCGTCGGTAAGAAGCGACTGCAGCGCTTCAGATAATTCTATCTCGTTTGGCATGACAAAGTTCCAGTTATGGGGTTATTATTCTGGCTCACAGGTTATGAGCAGCGGGTAGCCCGCCTGACGGGCCATCGATATCGCCTTCGTGGTTCGGGTCATCGCCTCGTCATAGCTGTAGGTCCCAACAACGGCATGACCCTCGCGGTGCACCCTCATCATCAGCGACACCGCCTCGTCGGTCGGTTTGTTGAAGACCTGGCGCAGCACTTCCGTCACAAACTCCATTGTCGTGAAGTCATCGTTATGAAATATCACCTTATAACGATGGGGTTCATCGATGATCACGCTCTCGCGCACCGAGGTCCCCGTGCCACTGTTATGTTGATTATTCTTAGCCATTTGATAAATCCTCCGCTGCTGTTTCTTTTTACAAAGGTACAATTTTTTCCCTAACCTGCAAAAACCATGCCACCCGACCTCATGCGACGAGCCCTGGACAAAAAAGGCATAAAAAGCCCCTGCAAAATGCAAAAATCTGCTTAAACTAGTGGATAAAAGAAAATTATCATTATATTTGCAGTGTGATGAGATAAATATGAGATTTCTATTCCCACAGCTGATACGTGTCATGACAGTTCGACTGTTGCTGACCATTGCCACGGCGCTTGCCTTCAACTTAACGATGACAGGCGAACCCGTCGACTCGCTCTACATCACTTACCTCAACGCCCATGAGGGCGACAAGGCCCAAGCCGCCACCAATGTTTTCAGGCAACTCGCACGCATCCACTTCACCGACTCGGTGCTGCAATTCAGCAAAAAGGAAAAGGCCGAAATCATCGAGGCCAATGTCCACTACTGGATGGCCGAGTACTACTATGACCAGGAGTTGTACGAAGACGCGCTCGTGGCTGGCAACCATGCGTTTGCGCTCTTGCCCTACATCAAGGACGACTACTTCAAGAGCGACCTCCTCGGCATCGTCGCCAACACTCAATTCAGGCTTGGGGCATACGACTCCGCGCTCAAGACCCTGCTCATGGCGCATGACATCGACAAGAAGCTGGGCGATGAGCAGCTCATCAGCAGTGACATGAACACGCTGGCAGCCATCTACATGGAGATGAATCAGCCCGAGCTGGGCATCAACTGTATCGAGAATTCAATTGCTATAGAGCGAAAACTCAACCGCCAAGATCGCATCGCCATCAGGCTGGGACTCGCCAGCGAACTCTACCTGATGAACAACGAGCCTGGCAAAGCGATGGCGGCCATCAACGAGGCCTATGCCATCGACAATCAGGCTGGACGCGCCGAGAAAGCCGCCATCAGGCTGTCACAGAAAGGTGCCATCCTCGAGGCCACATCACGGCTCGACGAAGCCTTGCGGACCGTCAACAAGGCCCTCGACATCCTCAGCAATTATGACAACACCTACTCGATGGCCGTGTGCTACAATCAGCTAGGCAGCATCCATCACAAGCTCAACCGGCATCAGCAGGCCATCGACTGCTACAAGAAGGGACTGGAATTGAGCATCAAGTGCGGATCGCCCAAGATCGAGCGACAGGCCGAGAAGGGGCTATGGGAAGTCTTGAGGACCGACAATCCGGCCGTCGCGTTGCTGCATCTGGAACGGTACACGGCACTGAACGACTCACTGCTGGCCAAGTCTAACCTGGCAAGACTGAAGGCCACCGACCAGACCATTCTCTCCCAGGAGGCCGATGGCAACCACAACGGCACTCCACTGCAGCGCTATCGTGGCTGGCTCATCGCCAGCGCCGTCTTTTTGGGCTTGATGATCGCTTTAGCCCTCGCGGGATTGTTCCATGCCTGGCTCAGAAACAAGAGCGCCCTCAAGCTCATCAAGCAGTCTCAGGACATGCGTGAACATGTGCTCAACAACATCACCACCGAGCTGCAGACACCTCTCACAGTCATCATGGGAGCGGGAGACCAGCTCACGAGCAGCGACAAAGCCAGCATCGACGAGAACAAGCAGATCGGGCAGATGATTGTTCATCATGGCAACAAGATGCTCAACCTGGTGAACCAGTTGCTGGATTTCAATAATGTCAAGAACGCCACCGAGCTACCCGAGCGCAAGCAGGGCGACATCGTGATGTTCGTCAGAATGCTCGTAGACAACTTTACCGACCAGGCACGGCAGCAGCACATTCAGCTACAGTTCAGCTCCCCGCTCAAGACCCACATCGTCGTCTTTGTACCCGATTTCCTGCGCAAGATTGTCCATGCACTCATAAGCAACGCCATCAAGTTCACACCGCGTGGCGGCATGGTGACGGTGAGCCTTGATTGCACCGAGCACAACAAGATCAGGCTCGTGGTGGCCGACACGGGCCATGGCATACCGCTCGATGAGCGGGACAGCATCTACGAGCCTCTACTCCAGAAGCACCCTGATGATGACGATGTCGTGACTGGACTCGACCTGGCATTAGTCAACCAGCTGGTGCAGGCCCTCGACGGCACCATCACAATGGAGAGTGAACTCAATCACGGCACCAGCTTCACGATCACACTCCCCGCACAGTCAGTTCAGCATCAAGTCAGCACCGACACCGACCGTGTGCCGCAATTTGCTGAGAAGCGCATCCGCCAAAACGGAAACGCCAAGCAGAAACCCCTCGTGTTCATCGTCGAGAATAGTGAGGACATCGCCTTCTTTATTGCCAACAATCTGAGAGAACGCTATGAGCTGAGGATCGCGCGAGACGGACGCGAAGCCTTCGCCATTGCCCAGGACCTGGCACCCGATCTGATCGTCACCTCCATCATTATGCCTATCATGGACGGCAAGGAGCTGATAAGAAAAATCAGAACGACACCATCGCTCAAGCACATACCCATCATCGCCATGACCTCGAGAACAAGCGAGAGCGAGCGCATCTCCTGCATCGAGGCCGGAGCCGATGCAGTACTCGTCAAGCCATTCAACTCCAGCGAATTACGCCTGGTTGCCAAACGGCTCATCAGCCAGCGTTCCAGCATCCGGGAGCTGATGGCAAAGAACGACAACGGCACTAGCACGAACCCGTCTCATCATCTGAGCAAGGAGGACAACGAATTTATCAATCGCCTCGTCAACGTCATTCATGCGCAAATGTCCAGGGAAGACATCAACATGGAGCACATCGCGGCAGCCCTCTCGATCAGCCGCAAGCAGCTACGCACGCGCGTCATGGACATTACCGGAATGACACCCGTGGCATTTGCCCTGCAGGTGAGGCTCAATTATGCACGCCGCTTGATTTCCACCCAGAACATCTCGCTTACCGAGATCGCCATCAAGTGCGGATTCCAGAATATCTCACATTTCTCTAAGGCTTTCAAGCAGCAGTTCGGGGTCAGCCCCACACAATTCCGTAAAAACATGGATGACATCACCGCACAGCCATAGCAGTAGCAACATCTGGCACGGATCGGGCAGCTTGGAGCAAAGTTTTTCGCCTTTTTCATCAC
Source organism: uncultured Muribaculaceae bacterium (assembly GCA_964628205.1). Lineage (GTDB taxonomy): Bacteria > Bacteroidota > Bacteroidia > Bacteroidales > Muribaculaceae > Sodaliphilus. Next base: position 2,898 of record CAZVMM010000066.1, on the reverse strand, counting down.
TGCAGTAGCATGTTTTTTTGTACCTTTGACAACCAATAGTTAACATAATCACATTATCTAAATATCAAATCACTTTTTATGAGAAAAATCAGTTTATTTTTCATGGCACTTGCAGCAATGACATCCATTGCCGGCAACCTTGAGAAAGCTGTGGACCGCAGCAATCTCGATCCCAGGACATCTCCTGGCGACAACTTTTATCAGTATGCCTGTGGCGGATGGATGCTGAACAATCCTCTGGACCCGCAGTATGCTCGATTTGGCACCTTCGACCAGCTGGCAGAGAATAGCCGCAACCAGGTCAAGGACATCATTACCAACCTGGGGAATAACAACCCCCGCGGCAGCATCAAGCAGAAGGTCGGAGACCTCTATGCGCTGGGTATGGACAGCATTCGCCTTAATCAGGAAGGCATGGCGCCCGTGCAGGATGCAATCAAGAAGTATCAGTCTCTGACGCGCAACGATTTCATGGCCGCCATCGCCGACTTCCACAACGGCATCGCCGATCCGTTCTTCAACTCAGCTGTCATGGCCGACCTGAAGAATTCCAACAACAACATGTTCTACCTGATGCAGGGCGGACTCGGCATGGGAGACCGTGACTATTACCTGGATAAGGACGCCAACACCGCCAAGGTGCGCAACGCCTATGTCAACTACATTCAGCAGCTGTTCCAACTCGTCGGATACAAGAAGGGTAACGCCAAGAAGGCCGCACAGCACGTGATGGCAATCGAGACAGCGCTCGCACAGGTGGCTATGACCCGCGAGGACAGCCGCGATTACAGCAAACTCTACAATCTCACCAGCGTCGCACAGCTCAAGGCCGACTACCCCAATATCAACTGGAATCAGTACTTCAGCAACCTGGGAATCAACAGCATTGACCAGGTTTGCGTCTTCCAGCCAAAATCCATCGCCAAGGTCAACGAACTGCTCAAGACCCTTAAGGAACAAGACATCAGGGAATACCTCATCTTCAAGTACATCGATGCGGCATCACCCTACATGAGCGACAGCTTTGCCGACGCCAATTTTGATATGTACAGCCGAGCCATGTCGGGCAAGCAGGTGAAGATGCCTCGATGGAAACACTCACTCGACGTGCCCAACACGCTGCTCGGAGAAGCCGTCGGACAACTCTATGTGGAGAAATACTTCCCCGCCGACTCCAAGAAGAAGATGCAGCAGCTCGTGGATAACCTCAAGAAGGCTCTCGGCGAACACATTGCCACACTGTCGTGGATGAGCCCCAAGACCAAGGTCAACGCACTCGTTAAGCTCAACAGCTTCACTGTCAAGATCGGTTACCCCGACAAGTGGCGCGACTATAGCAGCCTGGACATCGATCCCAAGAAGAGCTACTGGGAGAACGTGCTCAATGCTCGCCGCTTCCAGGCCAGCTACGAATATAGCCAGCTCAACAAGCCCGTCGACAAGGAGAGATGGTTCATGACGCCACAGACCGTCAACGCCTACTACGAGCCCTCGAGCAACGAGATCTGCTTCCCCGCAGGCATCCTGCAATCGCCCTACTTCAATCCCGAGGCCGACGATGCCTGCAACTATGGCGCAATCGGCGTTGTCATCGGTCACGAGATGACCCATGGCTTTGATGACCAGGGACGCAACTTCGACCACAACGGCAATATGGTCGACTGGTGGACCGCCGAGGATGCCGCCAAGTTCCAAGAACTTGCCAACAAGCTGGGTGCACAATACAGCGCCGAAATTGTTGCCGACGATGTGCATGCCAACGGCACTTTCACCATGGGTGAGAACATTGCCGATCACGGCGGACTGCGTGTCGCTTACAGCGCATTCAAGAACACCGAGCAGGGCAAATCCAGTGAGATGATCGACGGATTCACCCCCGACCAACGCTTCTTCCTGAGCTACGCCAACGTCTGGGCAGCAAATATCACCAAAGAGGAAATGCTGCGCCGCACCAAGGTCGATCCCCATAGCCTCGGCATCAATCGTGTGAATGTGGCAATTCGCAACCTCGAAGAGTTCTTCAACGCATTTGACATCCAACCCGGAATGAACATGTGGCGCGATCCGGCCGACCGTGTTATCATCTGGTAAGGATTCTGATAAGCATCCAGGCACAACACGCCGTCCCGAGACGAAACACGGGACGGTGTTTTTTTTGATGCAATAAGCCTCGCGAGAATGCGATATTTGAGACCCATTCCAGCCAATCATACAAATAATCCACAGAAAACGCACCAAAATAGCACAAAACAGCTGACAATCAGCAAAAAGCAACATCCCCCAAATATTTAGAAAAAATTCAATGTCCGGAGAAAGCCCCATCGGGGCGGCAGGGATTCACGCCCACAAAATAAAACTATTATTGACTGGAGAAAGCCCCATCGGGGCGGCAGGGATTCACGCACGCAAAATAAAACTATTATTGTCCGGAGAAAGCCCCATCGGGGCGGCAGGGATTCACGCACGCAAAATAAAACTATTATTGACTGGAGAAAGCCCCATCGGGGCGGCAGGGTATAGGCAGGGGTGTAACGAGGCGAAGCCGAGTGAAACCCCTGCGGCAATCAGGACCCCACACCCAAGCCCCATCGGGGCGACAGGGTATAGGCAGGGGTGTAACGAGGCGAAGCCGAGTGAAACCCCTGCGGCAATCAGGACCCCACACCCAAGCCCCATCGGGGCGGCAGGGCACAAAAAAACGAGGGAGCCAACCTTGACGATCGACTCCCTCTTAGGGGGCGGTTACCTACGCCTTCCAGCGCCGCGGTACCGCCGACGTGGTGACGCTTAGGGCGCTGTGCCAGGAATGGGACGGGGCGGGACTATCGGCTGCTATGACTGATGCGCACAAAAAAACGAGGGAGCCGCTGTTTGACCAGTGACTCCCTCTTAGGGGGC
>CAZVMM010000065.1:0-13948 GCA_964628205.1 uncultured Muribaculaceae bacterium | reverse complement strand
CTCTACATCCGCTGGCTGCAGCTGGGCCTGTTCTCGCCCATGCTGCGCACCCACTCGACCTATCAGGCCGAGCCCTATCATTACAAGGAATACGGCGACCTCACCCTGCGCCTCATCAAGCAGCGCTACACGTGGCTGCCCTATAACTACACCCTGGCCTATGACAACGCTTGGAACGGCCTGCCCATGGTGCGCCCGCTGGGCATGTACGAGGACGACATGAACATCGCCCGCTATGACGGCATCTGGGACCAGTACCTGTGGGGACGCGACGTGATGGTGGCTCCCGTGCTGCAGCAGGGCGCCGTGAGCCGCGAGATTGCCTTCCCCGAGGGCACCTGGGTCGACATCAACCATCCCGAACACCGCTACCAGGGCCACACCACCGTCACCTACAGCGCACCCCTCGAGGTGCTGCCGCTGTTTGCCCGCGCGGGCGCCTTCATCCCCCAGGCGGCCTACGAGATGCAGAACGTGGGAGACTATAACCCCGACAGGCTGGATATCGTCTACTATGCCAGCGACCATCCCTCGACGTTCACGATGTTTGACGACGACCTGCACTCCACCGGCACGCTGGGCAGGAACAAGCACCGCCTGATCAACTTCACCGCCACACCCCAGGGCAAGCACACCACCATCACCATCCAGGGCCGTGGCGACATCGAGGGCGACGCGCCCGGCAAGGACTACCGCCTGGTGATCCCGGCTACGGGCAAGCCCGGCAAGGTGAGCATCAACGGCAAGAAGGCCCAGGGCGTGACCTACGACAAGCGCACCCGCACGCTCGTCATCCCCGTCACCATCGCCGACATCACCCAGACGACCATCATCGAGCTCACCAAGTAGCAGACAAGAAATCACAATGCCATTGGGCAAAACAGGAGAAACGTTGAGACGATGTTTGAGCAAGAGATAAAGCAATATGACCAACTGGCCGAGGAATACCTTGAGCGAATCGCGAAGCCAATGGGCGACATGGAGTTCCGCAAGCACTCCGAGATACTGTTGTCCTGCCACAGTTGCGGTATCGAGGGGTCATCGTTCTCGGTCGATGACACCCGTGCGCTGTTCGAGCAGGGTTTGGGCTACTATCCGGTGGGTAAGACATTGCTTGAGTGCCAAGAGATGGCCGACCATTTTAAGGCCTACGAGTGGATGCACGACAATCTGGACCACCCCTTTGATGTGGCGCTGTTGAAGACCCTGAACCGCCTGGTCACACAGGGCACGTTGCCTTATCGGGTGCCTGGTGCCGTGCCAGGTGAGTTTACTGATGTGGATATGGTGGCTGGCGACACCCTCTTCGGCAATCATGAGAAATTGATAGCGCAGGTACCCCGCTTGATGGAGTCGACTGCGAGGGCAATGGGTGAGGGCAATGTCCATCCCATGGTGCTGGCTGCGCGGTTTCATGGCTTCTATGAATACCTTCACCCTTTCAGGGATGGGAATGGGCGTACAGGCCGCTTGCTGTCTAACTTCATCCTGCTGCAATACCATCTGCCGGAACTGATCATCCTCAAGGAAGATCGCCAGCAATACATCTCAGCACTCAGGGCAAAACGCACCGAGGGCACCGACGAACACTTGGTGGCTTTCTTTTTCCAAGCAGCGATCAAGCAGATGCAGGACGCACTCTCTCAAAAGAAGGCCAACAGCCGCCCCATGCTGTTTTTCTGAAATAATCAAACAACAGGGACAACTTGATTACCAACATTGACAATAATAAGTTGTCTTTGTTGTATCAACAAGTTGTTCCTGTTGTTGTTTGAGAGAGAGGCAGGGTCAGATGACCACGGCGGTGCCGCTGGTGGCCACCATGAGCATGGAGTTGCTCTCGCCGATGGTCTCGTAGTCGATGTCGATGCCCACGATGGCGTTGGCTCCCATCTCCTGGGCGCGCTCCACCATTTCGGCCATGGCGGTGTCCTTGGCCTTGCGCAGCACCTTCTCGTAGCTGGCCGAGCGTCCGCCCACGATGTCGCGGATGCCAGCGAACAGGTCCTTCATGAAGTTGGCCCCGATGATGGTCTCACCGGTTACCACGCCCTTGTACTCACGGATAGTGTACCCCTCGATCTGGGGTGTCGTTGATAGTATCATATTGCGATTCATTAAAATGGTTGGTTGATGACCATGATGACTGCAAAAATGATGCCAAAAATTGCGAACAAATGAAGTTTTTCGCTACCTTTGTGCATCTAAAGAACAGAAGCAACTAAAATTCAACGATTATGGAAGAAGAAAAGAAAGATTGGGTCGAGAAATTCAGCAAGGATGAATTGATTGAGGACATTCAGCGCGAGTTTGCCACCGATGCAAGAAATGGAATGGGCTGTGGAAGTTTTATCTTGATCTTATTAGTGTACTTTATATTTGATAGTTATCGCATCGGCGATTGGTCCTCACATGAATGGTATGCACCGGGTATCCTTCTTCTCCTGTTTGTTTTTGATATTTGGTGGAAAAAGAAGATGAGCAAATGTGAAGACGCTCATCAGTTGGTGGACATGTACGCTAAGTATGATAAGACTTATAGAATCTTTGGATACATAGGAGCGATTGTGCTGTTATTATACATGTGTTATGATATTTATTCTGATTTCGGAGAGGTCAGTTTGACCGGAACTCTGATTCGCTCAGTTATTGCTGTTATTATTATTGGTGTTCTCGTTTGGTCCCTGTTTCGCAAAAGAGGCAAGAAGCCCGTTGAAAAAGAAATAGATCGCCTGCGCCAATTGAATGCTCAAGAATGATTGACGTGATGATAACGTGGATAGGACTTGTTATGGTTAGCAGGTCTTATCTTTTTTTGCACATGAAGTGTGAAATCTTAAAAAATGGCAGTGTCGTGTAGTTTTTACGGCAAATCAGCGTCTAATAATAAAAAACAGTTCTATTTTTGCAACTTTTGGATAGGCGAGTGCGTCTATTGAACAGAGGCAGTAACCAAATAAACCCAAATAATACATTGATTGAAATATGAATCTTTCTTTTATATCTAAGCTATTATGTGTCCTCGCCACTGCGATGGTGTGCTCACTGAGTGCTGTGGCCCAGGACTTCGGCGGGAAGTGGACGGGAAATATCGAAGTGCCGGCCTATTCCCTCAATATCGCTGTGGTGCTCCACGTCGAGCAGGGTGATGAAGGCGTTACCGCAACACTAGACGTCCCCGAGCAGGGCGCTCACGGCTTGGAGGCCAAGGTGAAGGTCAATGGCGAGAAACTGAGCCTGACGTTCCCCGGTATCGGCGCTTCCTATGACGCGACGCTCAAGGGCGACGTGCTCGACGGCAATTACAGCCAGATGGGCATGTCGATCCCGCTGAAGCTCACGCGCGAGGTGCCTGCTGCCGTGGCCGCGGGCGGCGACGAGGACTGGGTGAACGACTCGCTGCTGAGCGTGTTTGACAACATCCAGTTAAAGGATGTTACCGTCACCGCCCAGCGCCAGCTCATCAAGCAAGAGGTGGACCGCATCGGCTACAGTGTGCAGGACGATGCCGACAGCAAGACCAACAACGTGCTGACCATGCTGCGCAAGGTGCCCATGGTCAGCGTGGACGCCAGTGATGAGATCCGCGTTAACGGCCAGACCAATTTCAAGATATTCCGCAACGGCCATCCCGATCCCTCGCTCTCGCGCAACGCCAAGGACATCCTCAAGGCGATGCCCGCCAGCAGCGTCAAGCGCATCGAGGTCATCACCGAGCCGGGCGCCAAGTATGATGCCGAGGGCACGACGGTGATCCTCAACATCGTCATGGCCGACAACGCCACCCTCAAGGGCGCCTCGGGCATGGCATCGGCCCGGGCCGACCACTTGGGCGCCGTGGGCGGCTCGCTGAATCTGACCGCCCAGCTCGATAAGGTGGTCCTCTCGGTCGATTACGGCATCCACCACGACAGCAACAATGGCCAGAAGACCAAAACCACGACCCTGAACCGCTACACCCAGAGCGGGGCCGAGCTGATGAGCGACGGCACGTTCGACGTGGACAAGATGACCGTCCACTTTGGCGACGTGAGTGCCAGCTGGGAGCCCGACACGCTCAACCTGGTGTCCCTGTCGCTGGGCGGCTTCGCCTATGACTACGGCGGCAACGGCACCACCGGCACCACGATGCGCAATGCCGCCGGTGACCCCCTGTACAGTTACAGCTTGGGCAACCACACCAGTGCCGACAGCTACAGCCTGGACAGCCGCATCGACTACCAGCGCCGCACGCGCCTCAAGGGCGAGACCGTCACGCTGAGCTACATGCTCTCGGCCTGGCACAACAAGAACAAGGATAACGCCCGATATACCGATAACGTCAACATGCCCGTGCCCTACTATGGCATCGACAGCGACGGCAAGGAGGACTTCAACGAGCACACCGTGCAGCTCGACTGGACACGACCCCTGGCCGAGAAGCACAAGCTCGAGACGGGCGCGAAGTACATCTATCGCCTGAACCGCAGTCACAACATCCAGGATTACCTGGGCATCGACAATGACCTGGACATGCGCTACAAGCATGTGACCCAGGTGGGTGCCGCCTATGTGAGCTATACCTTCCACAGCGGGCCCTGGGATGCCCGTGCGGGCCTGCGCTATGAGCACAGCTACCTGCGTGCCACCTATCCCGATGGACAGCAGGATGCCTTCGAGGCCCACCTCAACGACGTGGTGCCCAGCGCCAGCCTGCGCTACCAGTTCAACTTCGCCAACAGCCTGAAGCTGTCCTATGCCGCCAGCATCAACCGCCCGGGCATCAGCTATCTGAATCCCGCCGTGATCGAGACCCCTGAGAGCCGCTCCTATGGCAACACCGACCTGGGCAGCGTCCACTTCCACTCGCTGAGCCTGACCTACATGCGTGTGGGACCCAAGTTGACCTTCAACATCACGCCGCAGTTCCAGTTCAGCAACAATGGTATCGGCGCTGTGAAGTGGACCGACGGCCTGGTGCAGGTGTCGACCTATGCCAACACGCTGAAGCGCTACACCACGTCCCTGTCGGCCTTCGTGCAGTGGATGATGCTGCCCAAGACCAACCTCATGTTCAACGGCTCGATCGGCTACAACTACTACAAGAGCGACGAGCTGGGGCTGAAGAATGACCGCATCCACGGCAACTTCTTTGCCAACCTGACGCAATACCTGCCGTGGAAACTGCAGCTGTCGGGATTTGCCGGCATGTGGGGCGGTTCCATCAATGACCTGTATGGTCACATGGGTACCATCTTCTTCCACGGCTTCAGCCTGCAGCGCTCCTTCCTCAAGGAGGACCGCCTGACGGTGCAGCTGTCGGCGCAGAACCCCTTCAGCGGCAAGTACATGAGCATGAAGAATTACATCACCCAGGGCGACGTGACGGGCTGGAGCCGTTACGAGCAGCGCCAGGGCCGCAAGTTCGGCATCTCCGTCAGCTACCGCTTTGGCTCGCTCAAGAGCCGTGTTAAGAAGGCCGACAAGACCATCGAGAACGACGACCTCATCGGCAGCGGCAAGCAGTCGGGCAACTCCGGCGGCACTCCCGGCGGCATGGGCCAGGGCAACTGATCGCCCCGCACACTCCCGTCTTAGTGTGAGGCGCGATGGGCAGGGAGTGGGGGAAAGGTGGGTCACAGGGTGCAGAATAGGGTGACCAGGAAGGGTACCGAGAAATCGACGAGGAAACCGTGGAAAAGCGACAGGATCACGTAGTCCTGGCCACTGCAGCGGGTGATGATGGGCAGCGTGGTGTCCATGGTCGTGGCGCCGCCGGCCGAGATGGGTGCCAGCGGGCCGCAATACCTCACCATGAGCGGAGCGCCGAGCAGGGTGCACACCTCGCGGATGATGTTGGCCAGCAGGGCAACGGTGCCCAGGTCGGGACCGCAGTACTGGGTGATGAGGATGCTCGACAGCGAGTAGTAGCCGAATCCCGCCCCCACGGCCAGGCACTCGGTCATCGTGCGGCCCGGCAAGCCGACCGATGCGACGGCGGTGGCCAGCAGGGTGCCCGTGATGGTCATCAGAGGCAACAGCATCAGCCGCGGGTCCAGCCGCTTGAAGCTCTTGAGCAGCTCGGTGTTGTTGCCCACCGTGATGCCCACGCACAGCAGCAGGGCGCACAGGGTGATGAAGCTCACGTCGCTGCCCAGCTCGGGCAGCCAGCCCATGAGTCCGCACAGGATGCCCAGCACAAAGAAGCCCACGATGATCAAGCTCCCCTTCATGGCTTACCTCCTCTCTTGTTACGGGAAATCCACCGCCACAGGGCCCACGACAGCAGCAGCGTGCCCGCCATGCCCATGGCCGATAGCCACAATGCCTCCAGGCCCAGGGTGGTGATGCCGCGCACGACCTGCGGGTTGCTGCCCACCTCCACGCCCAGCAGGAACAGCAAAGCCCAGATGAGTGCCGTCACCGCGTGAGGCACTACGCGTAGCCGCCGTCTCCTCAGCAGGAAACCGATGGCCATTCCGCTCAGCATGATGGCAACAACCTTGAGCATAACAATCGTGGTGCAAAGATAAGGGGACTTCTATGAATTACCAAAAAGTGGATTATTTTTATGTTGACTGTATTTTGCCTCTTTTTGGGCAATGTGTGGTGGGTTTTCGGTTTTTGTTGGTAACTTTGCGGCAACTTTTACTGACAATGATGATGAAGAAGATACTATTGACCCTGGTGGCGCTGCTGAGCTGCACCGCCGCCGTGGCTGCACCAGCCAAGCCGGAGCCGTTTGCCCACGTCCAGAGCGATGGCCAGACCGTCACGCTGATGATGCGAGGCGGTGAGTTCCATCACGCCATCACGACCCGCGATGGCCTGACGGTGGCCCGCGACATGAACGGTGATTATTGTTACATGGCCGGCGGCATGCTGAGCACCGTCGTGGCCCATGACCAGGCCGATCGTGGCATCCGTGAGACCGCCTTTGTCACGGCCTATCGCGACCAGATGACCCTCGCGGCCGATGCCCAGGGCCGCAAGGCGCCGCGCCGTGACGGCGAGAACGACAATCCCCAGGTGCCCACGACAGGCTCTCCCCGCATCCCCATCATCCTGGCCAGCTATGCCGACGTGGCCTTTGTGGATGCCGACCCCGTGGCCACCTTCCAGAACCAGTTCAACGTCATGGACAAGAGCTGCCTGCATTACTTCCAGGACCAGTCGCGCGGGCGTTTCTCGCCCCAGTTCGATATCCTGGGTCCCGTGAGCCTGCCCCAACCGCGCGAATACTATGGTGCCAACGTGCGCCGTTACAATAACGACCTGGACGAGCAGCTGGGCACGATGATCTATGATGCCTGTATGGGCGTGGAGCAGGATGTGGACTTCTCACAGTATGACAACGACGGCGACGGCAACGTCGACGTGGTGGTCGTGCTCTATGCCGGCGTGGGCGAGGCACAGGCGTGGCGCTATGTGCCCGAGTCGGTGTGGCCCTGCCAGTGGGACATGCAGGAGTCCCTGGACTGGGGCTGCAGCGTGACGGGCCCCTTTGAGCTCGACGGGGTGACCATCGATCGCTATGCCGTGTTCAATGAGCTCGAGGGCAGCAACAACAGCAGCACGACGGTCGACGGCATCGGCACCTTCTGCCACGAGTTCGGGCACTGCCTGGGTCTGCCCGACTTCTATGCCACCAACGGCGCCAGCTACTACGGCATGAGCACGTGGGACATCATGGACAACGGCTGTTACCTGGACGGCGGACACACGCCCGTGGGCTACACCAGCTACGAGCGCCACTTCATGGGCTGGATGGACCTGACCGAAGCCGAGCCCGGCACCGAGTACACCCTGGCGCCGCTCAACACCGACGAGGGCAACGCCGTGCGTGTCACCAACGATGCCAACCCCGACGAGTACTACCTGCTCGAGTACCGCACCCGCACGGGGTGGGACGCCTATATCGCCGGCGAGGGCATCATGGTGCTGCATGTCGACTATGACGCCGAGGCGTGGGAGGCCAATGTCCCCAACAACAATGCTGCCCACCCGCGGATGACCCTCATTCCCGCCGATAACATCTTGTCGGGCGGCACCAACCGCAACGACCTGTGGCCCTATGGCCAGCACGACGCGCTCACCGACGAGTCGGTGCCCGCAGCGCGTGTCTATGCCGGCGGACTGATGCACAAGCCCATCACGGCGATGACCGTCGACGCCAGTGTGCCGTCGGCATCGTTCCGCTTCATGTGGCCCAAGGAAATACCCGGCGACGTCAACCAGGACGGCGAGGTGACCATTGCCGATGCCGCCACCGTCATCGATGCCCTGCTTGCTGCAGAGGACAACATGCGTTGTGATGTCAACCAGGACGGCGAGGTGACCCTAGCCGACGTCAATGCTGTCATCGACCTCATTCTGCAATAAGAGGAATGGATAACCGTCTCAGGCTTAAAGAGGAAAAACTGAGGGTTCGCAGAAAAATCTGACGAGTTTTTCGCTCATATATGTTTAAATGGAAGATTATCAGTAACTTTGCTTTCCGTTTTATGAGCGCCTCTGTTAACAGCAGGCAATATTATCATTAACCTAACCGATTATTATTGTTTTAAGTCTTTTTATATCAACATTTTTCAAAGTTTAACTTAATGAGAGTTGTGAGTTACGTTAAATCATTGATGCTCATCGCCATGGCCCTCACTGTGGCCACGATGACCGCAGCCAATGTGGACAGCCGTGCCGCACAGGCCCGTGCCATCCAGTTTATGAATTCTCAGGCGGGGACGCGTTTCATGGCCTCATCGGCCAACATGAAACTCGCTCATGCCGAGAGGTCCAAGATCGATGCGAGAGCCAACGACTTCTATGTGTTCAACATGGACGGTGGCGGCTACGTCATCGTCAGCGGTGATGACCGGGCCGAGGAAATCCTGGGCTACGGCAGTGGCACCATCGACATGAACAAAATCCCTGCCAACATGAAGTGGTGGCTCGGGATGTACAAAGAGCAAATTGAGTACCTGATTGAGAATCCCAACGTACAGGTTCAGAAATTGAGCAATTCCTCGACGATGCTCAAGGCTTCGACCGTTTCCCCGCTGCTCACCAGCAAGTGGGACCAGATGAGCCCGTATTGGAACCAGTGCCCGTCCTATGGCGGCAGCACTTGCCTGACGGGTTGTGTGGCTACGGCGATGGCCCAGGTGATGTATTACTGGAAGTATCCCGCAGAGTTGCCGGCACTTCCTGCTTATACGACACGCACCCGCCGCATCTCGGTGGGGGCACTCTCTGGAACAACGGTTGACTGGAACAGTATGACCAACACCTACAGCAGTTCGTCATCGACCGCTGCCAAAAATGCTGTAGCCACCCTGATGCGCTATTGCGGCCAGTCGTGCGAAATGGACTATGATAACTACAACAACGGCGGTAGCGGCGCTTACAGCGACGACCAACTCGTGGGCATGAAGCTATTCGGTTACAATAGTGGCGCGACCTATGTTCAGCGCAACAACTATACCGACGCACAGTGGACCGCCATGATGCTCGAGGACCTGCAGGCAGGCCGCCCCATCCTCTACGGTGGTGATGACGGCTCGGCAGGCCACGCCTTTGTTGTCGATGGCTATGATGGCAGCAAGTATCACATCAACTGGGGCTGGAGTGGCGAAGATGATGGTTATTTTGCCATCAGTTCGTTCATGATCGACTCTTACTATGACTTCCGCATGAATCAGGACATGCAGTATCAGTTGTATCCCGAGGGTAGCGTTCTGGAGACCTATGCTCCCGTGATGGCCGATGCCAGCAACGTGGGTACCACTTCGTTCCAGGCCACTTGGACCGACCAGACCCCGAGCGAGAACGTGCAGGACTACACGCTCTATGTGCAGCAATACGATCCCAACCACCAGACCCTGCTTACCGAGACCTTTGCTGGTGTCACCGTTACCAACGATGGCACTGCCAATATCGCCAACTCTCTGGACACCTATTGTGACAATAGCGGGTGGACGGGCAGCTACCTGTATCAGGGTGCTGGCGGCACCATGAAGGTCGGTAGCGGTAACTATGCCGGTACGCTGGTGACCCCCGCGCTCGACTTGAGCACCAGTGGCGGCACCATCACGGTGAAGTTCAATGCCAAGTATTATGGCAGCGATAACAGCACGGTAGTCGTTTCATGCGGCAGCGACAGCAAGACCGTTACGCTTACCAGCAGTGCAGCCGACTATACCGTCGTGCTCACCGGCGTCAATGCCGCTGCAGGCCAGACGGTGACCTTCGCCGGCACGGCCAAGAAGAAACGCTTCTACATCGACAATATCGAGATCGCCACGGGCAATGCCAGCAGCATGTTCAAGGCCACCGAGACCGGTGACGCCAACAGCCGCGTCATCACGGGCATTACCGCCAAGAACTACACCGTCAGCGGCCTGAACGAGGGCGGCAGCTACCGGTTCTATGTCGAGGCTAATTATACCGACGGCAGCAAGAAGGAGTCCAATGCCAAGACCGTGACCCTGGAGGGCGCTGCTGCTCCCACGCCCGAGGTGATCGTTGATCCCGAGGCGCTGACCCTGACTGCCAGCGTGGGCGAGACGGCCACGGCCACCTTTGATGTGCTGGGCGCCGACCTGACGGGTAACGTGACCCTGACGCTCAACGACGAGAACGGCGTGTACACCATCAACCCCACGACTATCAGCATCGCTGATGCCGAGGAGGGTGCCACCGTCACCGTGACCTACGCTCCCGCCGCAACTGGCGAGCACACCGCCACCATCACCGTGGCCACCGAGGGCGCTGAGAGCGCCACCGTAGCGCTGAATGGCACCGCCAGCATCCAGACTACCGCTCCCGTGATGGCTGCTGCCAGCGGCGTTACCCAGAGCTCGTTTACCGCAACATGGACCGATGCAACCCCGGCTCAGAATGTGAATAGCTACACCTTGTATGTCAACAGATTGGGTGCCGCTGCCGCATTCTTCACCGAGACCTTCGACAAGATCGATGTGACCAAGGACGGAACCTACGACCGTGGTGAGACCATGGATGACTACTGCGACAACGCAGGCTGGACCGGCTATGCCGTCTATGAGGCTGTCGGTGGTGGCATCAAGTTGGGTAGCGGCAGCAAGCAGGGTTATGTGACCACGCCTGCCCTCGACCTGACCAACTGTGGTGGCTCAGTCACCGTTACGCTCAATGCCAAGTCCTATGGCACGGACAATACCTCGATCACCGTTACTTGTGGTGACGCAAGCCAGACCGTTGAGCTTGCTGCCGAGGCCACCGATTACAATGTTGTCCTGACCGGCGTGACTGCCGCTGCAGGCCAGACTGTGACGATCTCGAGCACGGCTACCGGCAAGCGCTTCTATATCTACAACGCTGCCATCAGCGCCGGTGAGAGCACCAGCGCCGACTCGCGCGTCATCACGGGCATCACCGCCAAGACCTACACGGTCGATGGCTTGACTGCCGGCGAGACCTATGTGTTCTATGTCGAGGCCAACTACACCGACGGCACCAAGGCCGCCTCGAACCACGAGCAGGTGACGCTGGAAGCTGGCGCTCCCACGCCCGAGATGATTGTCGACAATGAGACGATCACGGTATCGGCAGCCGTTCTGGGTAGCGCAACCGCCACCATTGATGTGCTGGCAAGTGACCTGACCGGCGACATCACCGTGACGCTGACCGACGAGACGGGCTTCTTCACCGTAGCTCCCGCCACCATCAGCATCGCCGATGCCGAGGAGGGTGCCACCATCACCGTGACCTACGCTCCCACCGCAGCAGGTGAGCACACCGCCACCGTTACGCTGACCAGCGAGGGTGCCGAGGCTGTGACCGTGACCATCAACGCCACTGCCGCAATGGATACGCTCGAGCCCGAGATGCAGCCTGCCGACGAGCAGTACGTGACCACCACGTCGTTCCGTGCCGACTGGCTCGACATCACCCCCGAGCAGTATGTCAAGGACTACACCCTGTATGTCAACAAGAAGCAGGAGACTCCCGCCGATGCTATCCTGATGACCGAGACTTTCGGTGGCGTGGAGGATGCTCCCGAGAGCGACAACAGCCGTGACATTGGCGAGAACAACGAACTCGATGACTTCTTCGACAACGAGGGCTGGACTGGCTACGGTGTCTATCTGGCTGGTGGCGGTGGCGTGAAGTTGGGTGCAGGCGCCAAGATTGGTACTCTGACCACGCCCGCTCTCGACCTGACCAACTGTGGCGGTACTGTCACCGTGAAGTTCAGTGCCAAGAGTTATGGCAGCGACGAGAGCTCGGTTATCGTCTCCTGTGGCGAGATGGCTGATACCGTTGCGCTGACCGGCGAGGCAGCCGATTATACCGTTGTCCTGACTGGCGTTGCCGCCGAGGCTGGCCAGACCGTGACCCTGTCGGGTGTTGCCAACAAGAAGCGCTTCTACCTCTACAGCGTGACCGTCATCGGTGGCCAGGAAAGCACCAGGGCCATCGTGGAGACTGGCGATGCCGACAGCCGCGTGATCACCGGTATCACCGACCAGTACTATGTGGTCGAGAACCTGACCGCCGGTGCCACCTACACCTACTATGTTGAGGCCAACTACATCGACGGCACCAAGGCCGCCAGCAATGTCGAGACCGTTACCCTGCTCGAGGACCAGGGCCATGGTTACCAGATTGGCGACGTGGACCACGACGGCGAGGTAGCCATCAAGGACGTGAGCGCGCTGATCGACTATCTGCTCAGCGGCGATGCCACGACCATCTGCCTGATCTGCGCTGATGTCAACGGCAAGGATGGCGTGGAGATCGGCGATGTGTCGGCCCTGATCGACATGCTGCTCAACAACTGATCTTACGGTCCCGTTATGGGACGATAGATCCAGGCTAATCACAAGCCGCGGGCGTTCCCCATGCTGGAGCGTCCGCGGCCTGTTTTGTGGGCTGTGGGGCGGATTTGACTGTTCTGGCTTGGTGGAGTGTGGAGAAAAGTGTAAATTTGCCGCATGACAGCTAACCGTGAATCGCAGATCTCTCGAGTGACCCTTGTGGGCATGGCCGTCAACGTGGCTCTGCTTACCCTCAAGGCCATTGCCGGCGTGGTGGGGCACAGCTCGGCCATGATAGCCGATGCCGTGCACTCGTTGTCCGATTTTGTTACCGACCTGATTGTCCTGATGATGGTCCGCATCAGCGGCAAGCCCCAGGATACGACTCATGACTACGGCCATGGCAAGTATGAGACGATGGCATCGTTTGTCATCGGACTGGCGCTGGTGGCCGCGGCAGTGGGTATCATCGTGGGCGGGGTGATGGACATGGTGAAATGGTTCCAGGGCGCCACGCTGCGCTCTCCCGGCCAGTTGGCATTGTGGGCCGCACTGATCTCGATTGTGGTCAAGGAGGCGCTCTACCGCTACACCGCACGATGCGGCAAGCGCTTGGAGTCCAGCGCTATGATTGCCAACGCGTGGCATCATCGCAGCGACGCGCTGTCGTCGATAGGGGCGGCAGTGGGTATCGGTGGGGCCATCGTGCTGGGCGACCGCTGGGCCGTGCTCGATGCGGTGGCATCGGTCGTGGTGGGAGCCATGCTGGTCTGGGTGGCTATCGGGCTGCTCCACGTCAGCATGGACGAGCTCACCGAGTCGTCGCTGCCAGCCGATGTGGAAGGCGAGATTGTGGACATCATCACTTCGTTTGACGACGTGAGCGAACCTCACAACCTGCGGACGCGGCGCATCGGCAACCGCATAGCCATCGAGGCCCATGTGCGCATGGACGGCAACCTGCCCTTGTCACAGGTCCACAGCCGTGCGTCGGCTATCGAGAACGCCATTCGCCGCCGTTTTGGCCCTCAGACCCATGTCACCCTGCACATGGAGCCTGTTTAGGCTTTAGGCTCTAGGCTTTAGGCTTGGCGATGGTATACCCTGCGGGGCTAATGCGAATTACACGAATTGTTATAAATTATTACTGTCCGGGGAATGCGTCGCGAAGTGTG
>CAZVMM010000064.1:0-14631 GCA_964628205.1 uncultured Muribaculaceae bacterium | reverse complement strand
ATCACGTTAAGAAGTTCCGGATTACCTTTCTTCACATGACCTTTTTCAGATTTGTATTTGGGTATGAATCTTGAAGATGCAGCAGTGTAGCCATATCTGTCCCAGATGTAAAGAATGTTGCGAATATCACGTACATACTTTTGGGTAACATTCAGCTTATCACTAACAATGATACCAGTCACTTCTTGGCGAGATCCCTTTTTTTGTAAACGGGTCTTTGCGTCGTTGATCCGAAATCCTTGGTCAGCGATGATACGCTCCAGTTCCGTCCTGAACTCTCCACCTTCTTTGTACACATAGTGCATCGAGCTGAATGTGATGTCATCAGCATAACGGGAGTACTTCAAGCCAAAGTGCTTTGCAAGTCTTGCCAAAAGTCGATCCAGCTTGTCACAAATCATGTTGGTGATGATTGGTGAAGTGGGGGCTCCTTGGGGAAGCACATAATTGCTTCCGTCAGTATGGTCATCAGCCACTTTCATCGAGCAAAGGCCGGCAACAAGGATGGCGATAGGCTCATTGAATTTAAAAGGTTCTATCTGCAAGCGAGCACGAACACGGACACGGTAGATGCTGGGAAAGAAATCCTTCAAATCGATGTTGAACACATAGTTCTGTCCTTTGTGAATAGTCGCATTGGTGACAACGGAGCGTTTTTCAGTAAAGCCCATTGCATAATCTGAGGGGGTGTAGATAGACTTAAACATCTCATTAAGGCAGAATAGCATGAGTCTGTAAGTCTTGTTGCGTGGAGCGGTTATCTGTCGAAATCCTCCAGATTTCTTTTTAATTTTGAATTGCCTATAACGATGAAAGGTGTTATTGGGATTACTGTAATAATTGAGTTGCCTCATCGTAAATGGACGAAACTGATCCTGCATGCCCAAATCCTCAAGCCAGAACATCTTAATCCTGTTGAGAAGCGAAAGAAGATCTTCTTTGGTCTTCATTTTTCTGGCAAGCTTTGCTATGTGTTTCCTGTCCATTATTAATTATTATGTAATAAAAAAGCGGTCTTTGACGCCCAGTTATTGAGAAGTCTTTTCTTTAGAATACTTGATTAGTTTAAACACTTTATTCATCAAATATAGAAAGAGTGTTGTAGTGATGTGAAACATCAACGCTAGTTGATAGAAACAACGTACGAAGTACATCATAACACGACTAACATTGTTGATCCAAAATATCCCCGAGGGGAATTAAGGACATCTTGCGAATCTGCCTATAAAGAGACAGGAGTATGCACCCACGCAAGACAAAGTTCAAAATGCCTTCTCAATCTCCAGACTTGTCAAAGACCGCTAGTTTTGTTTTTCTGTTGCAAAGTTACAATCCTTTTGCGAATTGTTTGTTCGGCATATTATTGTTTTTTTGTTATTTCTGGCTTACGATAAGAGATACCCTCTTTAAAGAACTTCTCGCCTCTAAACATGAAACCGGTGAGTTCTTCCTTTTTTGTATTATCATAATAAGTACGGGTATAAGTCTTTATTTCTACAATGTCATAGGTTGTGAAACCTAATATTCTCCACTTTTCAGCTGAATGGTAGTTTCCGCCAACTTCTGTATAAAACTTACCATCTTTCTCCCAAATGTACTTTACACCATAAGAATCGGTATAACCACATTCAAGGAGATCGGCAAATACGTCAAGTAGTGCCTGTTGAGGAGTGTCGAATTCTTTTTTCGGAAAAGCCATAATTAAAGTAATGTTTTATCTTGATTATTAATCTATGTTCCAATACGCACCAGGATCGCCCTCAAAGGCATCATTAATGATATCGTCACTAAAGCCCATCACCTCCTGGGCATATGAACCGGCAAACTCGCCATAATGGGTACCGTAATCATTATCAAAGTTACCTACTGAAGGTTCATGGTTTATAGCTAAGACCTGTTGTGTATTAGAAGAAAGAGTTGGATTGAGGTCTTTGAAATACACTTCACTCTCAACCCCATCTTTGATGACTTTGGTCGAATTACGACGCCTTCCGTAAAACTTCCAGATGTCATCGAATTCTGCCACTAAAACCTCTTCTCCCACCTCATTGATTATACCCCATTTGAGAGCGCCATCTGGATGTCGACTACTCTTCGAACTTACCTTAACCCGGGCCAAACCATATTCAAATTCATCTATTATCGAATATTCTCCAAAAGGTATAATAGTATCGCCATTGGGGTCAAGGAGAGCGAGAGCCCCATCGTAATCATAACCGTAAGCACGGCGAACAATAAAAGAGTTCGCCCCTATACGTATGCCACTATATTGCGGTTCAATTATGCATTCACCTTTTGCATTCATAATACCGTAATTATATCGGGTATAAACATCCGGATGGCGGTTTCTCCTTTCATATGCATAACTATGTCTAATGCCTACTTTAATCAAGTCTGTCTCCGAGTAAATGTCTCCGATATATGTATCATATTTCGGCTCAACAATACATTCTCCTTGACGATTGAAGAATCCAATCTTATTAAAAAGCATGAATGGTATCAATAATCTCTCATCAGACTGGAAATCATAAGATGAGTATTCTTTTAATACAATCGCATGGTCAAGTTTCAGTTTATCCATTTCCTTATTATTTTGTTTACCGTCGCAAAAGTATAGCCCCATAACGAACCCTATGTTCGCAAGTTGTCATAACAGTCCTTCATTGCTTTAATCCGGCTGCGGATTGCCTTTTGGATATGCTCGGGCGAGAGAACGATCAAATCGGAACCAAAAGAGCAAAGCTCACGAATAAGCTCGTAGTTGAGCATACAATCGATACTATAGAACTTGCCTTTCTCTAAGGAAGGATACATTCTACGCAACTCGGTACTGCCATCTTCTTTGATAACCCTTTGGCTACCATGGAGAGGCTTTGTGTCGATATAGCCTCTTGCGTCGTCGCTTGCCCAGAAAATGATTTCCTCGATAGGCTCTTTTTCGTAGTAAGTGATCCCAATAATATCTTCATAACGCTCAGTCAAATCTTCTTTGCATGGACGCAAGTTTAGTCCAGGCAACGGATGAACCTTGATAATACGATCAAGGGCATAGGTCAATATCTTTCCATCAGAATCGGCTGCTCCAATTACATACCACCGGTTATTATACTGCTTTAGGAAATAAGGATGTAAATCTATTTCCTTCAGTTCGTCCTCGCCAAAGGGGCAATATGTCAGATGTACAACCACCTTATTGGCGATATAAGAGAATAACATGCCCAGCAAATTGCTGTTTTTGAGATATGGGTTGTTGCTGAAATAGATGATCTTTTCGTGTTCGTTCACCCCAAGTTTGGATTTGAAATCCTCTAGCCACTCAAAGTTGTCGAGTCCATCAAACTGACCGATGGTCTCAAGCACTTCACACAATAGATTGCGCTCCTCATTACTCAACTTCTTATTGAAAATGGAGAACGTGGGATCGGCATACCTGACGCATCGCTTCCCTGTTTCTGATTTATAGCGTTCGATTTCTGCAAAAATGGGCTCATTCTCGAGATATACAATGTCTTTCTCAACACATCGGCGACCAACACCTTCAAATCCGTCTTTTGCAAGACGCACCTCCAGAATATGCGTTAAGTCTTCAATACTATAATCATGAAACCTGTCCGAGAGTAGCTCGTCCAGGATCAGATATCGGTTAAAAGCGTTTTTGTTACTTGGCATATCCTATTAAATGAAGATTTCTAACTATTACTGTCCCGTCACGACCAACCATCATTAATCGTTTATTGTCGTTGGAAAATGATACAGATGCAACGGACCGTGCTCGCATTGTGTCTGCAATACCCATTTCTGACAAATCATGATAGAAAATGATTTCATTTTGAGGGTCCTGGGAACTTCTAATACTAACCAAAGAAGATGGTTGATGCCCCCAGTTTAACCTGATTTTTCCATCCGGTTTCCTGTAACGCAAGTACCCTTGTTGGGAGCAAGCAAAATACTCTCCATCTGGACTAAATGTCAAGAAATTAAAGTGGTTTATACAAGAATTTTCTGATGTTGAGTCGGCATAACCTTTAGGAGAATCCGCAAAGAATGTTATTGGATTACTCGTATATGCAGCGACTGCACCTCTCTTGCTGAAGGCTGCAGTCCATACTGCGTAAGAATCGGTTTCTCTTACAACATCTTGTTTTGTCTCTAAATCGTAGATTAAGAATAATCCACCGTCATTCGAGCCATCGGGATACCTACCAGCTATAGCGACATACTTGGAATCTTTTGAGAACGCAACATAATTCAAGAACCACAACGGATGTCCCAAGGAAATACGTGCTACCTCGGATTTATCATAGACGCGCCTAATTACGGCAATACCTCTAATATCGATAAACATCTTTGTAAACCAATATCGCCCAGCACCTAATGTCGTTAATGCCTCAATAATATCTGCTTTAGATCTATTCTCATAAGCCGGCCATTTTTTCTTAAGCTGATTGGCAAAGAAGTCATAATATGTATTCAATAACTCTTTTCTGTTCTGCTCAATCAGAGCTTTCCTTGAATCATCATCGTTAGATTTGATTTCATAATCTTCTATCATCTGATCATATGCTTCTTTTGAGATTCTTTCATTTGTCAGCAAATTATGGTACTCCGTGTACTTACTTAATTCTTTATCTGCATAGTATTTCCCATCAGGACTAACGAACTGGTACTCAGATAGCAAATCAAAATCAATAGGCTGACCGTCATACGGGTTGATTAGAATGGCTTGACTAGATTCCACAAATCTAATTAATGGACGAATTCCGTTAATGTGATTGATATATGAAAGGTTATCAAAGTCCATTGTTTTTCCACTAGCAAGATCTAACATAGTGAAAATGTCTTTATCCCGATATAGAATCTGTTGTCCATTCTCGCTCAAAAGGACATTAATGAACTGATTGGTCTCAAATATATCTTCTAATATTTGCTTGCTTGTAAACCTTTTCCCGTCATATTGCATGAGACATACTCCCTCACTTTCAATGGAAAGACCGTATTGAAGACTTTTTGATAGATACAATGGACAGTTTTCTGCAACAACCCTAAGACCACCTTCATAAATTCGATAGTCACCAACACGAACAAATGCTCTTTGGTTCTTTATGCTGCCTTGATACTCACCCAACATAACACCTCTATTCGTAAAGCATTGTTTGTCTTTTTTGTTCTTGGCAATACCAAACTGCTCAAAAAATGAGAAATCTAGATCTCCTTGATACAACGCAGATTTGTCCCAGAATCCGTTATTGCTTAATACTCGGATCTCATCCTCTCTGTTCTGGAGAACAAATGTTTCTTCAAATCGATATACTTTTGCGTTATTTATATAGCAGATATATTTGGGATAAAAACGTGGCACTACAATTGATTCGTCAGCATTGTAGAATAGGAAATAGTTCTTATTAATGAAAACGTTCCCTTGTTGATTCTTTATCTTATACTCAATTTCTGAGCCTAATGCTCTCAAATGGCATGACTCGTCTTTGCTTGTGTGATTTCCAAACAACCCTTTAGAAGAAGTGATTTCAGTTGTCTTTTCTGTATAGAATAGCTTAACCCCACTGTCACCAGATTTTGCTGTGTCTGACCAATCACAAGGATAAAAATCAAATTCGGAGTAGATACAGCCGATGGTTGCTTCAGATAACTCAAAAGAATCAAAGTCAAATTTTTTGAATTGCTGATATTTTGACCATAAATTTAAGTATGACTTATCGTTTATTCGTGCTATGGTGCCTCGGAACGGGATTGCACCAATTTTTCTGAAATCTTTTGCGTCATAGACAAATAACTTTGAACGCTTATCTGACTTAAGAATAAAGAAATGATTGTGAATAAACGACACAAACTCTTCTGGAGTTTTTGTCACAAGTTTTTGTTCGACATCAGAGCATAGTGTGATGCTGAAGATGGAATCTGATAATTGATAATACAGGGTTTGGCTTTCAGCGTCTATTGAATAATTGTCACACTCTAATCGATGCGTGATTTGTTGTGTATCGAGAGAATAGAGCGCTAATATCTGTTTATCAGAACCATCTTCTTGCTCTTTCCAGCACACAACATCTTTATTGGAATAAACAATATTGTTTATCCAAAGAACTGGGCGCTGCTCTTCCAAGGAATATAAAGTTATTTCTTCCTGATCCTTATTGCTAAGAAACACATAATCTTCGGATATGGATTCAATAGAGTCGGGTGAAATAGCCTCAACATATGCTTCTTCCGTATTTCTATTGTAGAAGTATGTTCTATCATGCATGACGACAAATCCCCAGGGACAGTCATCAAAGATAAAAGCATTCTTGAATTTGTTTCCTCCATATTTATAGCCATCTTCAACAACGAATTCTCTTTGCGTTCCATCATCAAATTTGATAATGAAATCGCCGGCTTGTGGCATCATCAGTTCATATGGTTCATTGGAAGCAACGACACCATCACATATTTGATTACCGGCTATATCATCAACTGAGTAACTTACCGAATTCGCACCTTTGACACGAACTCGAAATTTGGTGTTTAGATATCCTTTGTATGGGTGAATTGAAGCAGTCATAATTGTTTTTATTCTAATTTGGTGTCGCAAATATCTTGCAGAGATGCGAATTCTATGTTCGCAAACTGTGCCGTCACAGAGTACAAACCATTCGTTTTCTCTCTTTTATGGATCTCTACATCACTGCATCTGTGCGATTACATTTATTCACGGTTTTGTTTCGGTACAAAGGTAAACAATAATCTTTACAATGTATGGAGAACTGCAACGTTGCTAATTTCTTATCAACATACGATAATTCTTAGCAACGTTGCAGAGTCTCAATATTAGCTGACCAGATTAATGCTAATCGCCATGCCTGTATATTCGTCTAATTCATACACCTTGATTATAAGGTTGTTTTCATTCCTCTCAAACACAAATGGAGTTGGTGTATCATCATCAGAAACGTAAACACGAGAGTCTTTCAAGATGAAGTCACCACCATCGGGGAAAACGCCATCTTTAATGCGGACTTGATACTCGTTTACAGTATCTTTGATAACTACATCACCTTTGCCTGGGAAGAATACTACAGAATAATCGTTATAACGAAGTTCTTGCTTCTTGAGCGGTAAACGATCTGTCTTAGGAATGGCTTTTCGCACTATCTCCTTTTCTTCTATCTTCTTTTCTCGTTCCCTTGCTTCTGCTATTTCCTCGTTACTTATTGTAGAATAATATTTAAACAGACCCTCCCAATCAGTTGGTGACATTTTTGGATCTATCGGAATTTCAATATCCTCTGGAATACTTAATCGATGTCTTTTTTCAATAGCCTCATTTCGATAGTTATCATTATCATCATTCTCCGCTTGTCTTTCTTTGCATGCAATCCACCGAACGTCGAATGCCCGTTTAAGAATTTTATCATCTGTTTGCTTATTGGCCCATTCATAAAAACGAATTGCATCAATATAACGACCCCGTTTTTCAATTACAGATCCAAGCGTAAAAAACACAAGCCATGAGGAATTATTTCGTGAGAACTTTTGGAATTCTTTCCAAATATCTTCAATTTTGTATCCAGCTTTTATCTTATTATCAATAACCTTCGAATAATCTTGATGTAAAGTTTTGACTGCTTCAATGGCATCTAACAAAAGATTGGCTTCTGAAACCGCAAACATCTTCTTCGGTCTCGACCAATTTGTTAGGTCACTGAATCTCGCTTCAATAAGAGCAGATAAAACATCTTTATTAAGATTGCATTCAAACTTATCTGACAAATCAAGAATTTTCTTCCCGTCATCGATTGTTTGTGTTGTCCGCAACATGAAAGGCAAGAATTTCAAAAATTCAGTTTTTTCTCCTTCTACAACCACTGCCGAAGCCACAACGAGCCGTTGATTATCATTGAGCTTCGCATTCTGATTCTTTCGATATTCCGCCATTAGAGCGCTCTTCCAATTCGGATCTCCAGTTCCTTCGTAAAATTCAATTGAATATGGATATTTGAGCGTTTCCAGTTTTGCAAGATAATATTCTTTAGGACGACGGGATTTTTCCAGACTTTCCCATAATAAAATTGCTTCGTTATGGGCTCCGGCATTGAAAGCCAATTCTGCTAGCATTGAGATGTTAAGTTCAATATCCATTGCTTGCAACTGCTGTCGTTTCTTGACTATAATAGAAATGTAACGGCGGTCTTCTTTTTTCTTTGATTGTATCTTCTGTAACGCCAAGTTCAAGACATATTGCCAGGCATCAGTTGTCTGAGCAGCTTTTTGATCGCTTCTAATGTCACGCAAAGTCAATTCTATACCCTTTTTAAAATCACTAACTGTAGGCTTAGTAAGCGCCATGCAACAAAGTGTTACCTTTATGGAACTAGAATAATCTTTTAATTCTGCAATCTCAGATACAATGGAATCACTTGGGTTTCTATTAAGCTCATCCCAGTAATTATCAATTGCATCGTCATATTCGTTAGCCTTCACAAACCATTCAGCAGCTTGTAAGTACTCTTCATCGATGTAGAAAGCTTTTGCTAGACATCTTGCTTCATCAATTTTATCACCTGATGTTCTGTGGTAGCGAGCCACTTGTCGCATCATTGAAGAATCCTTGTCACTCATAGCTTTGTTTTCTTCATCTCTTTTATGTTCAGGTGAGCTCAAATAACTAAGATTTTCATCAGTTATGTCAACCCCTTCAGGTTTATTCAGTATCCAGCCCAAATCTTCATCAGACCATTTATTACGTTGGCCTTCTTTTAATTCTTGCAACATGCTATTTTGCAATGAAGCCACCTGATGATCAATATCTTCATCACTAAATGAAAAAGACCAAAATGATTCAGGATTGAAATCGTCAAGAATATACAAATTAGAACTGGCTCGAGTTACTGCAACATACGCATTACTTACACGATATTTTAATTCTATGTCAGCCACATCGTCTTTTATCGGGTTTTCAAACCATGAGATTAAATTATCTAAATTAATCGGTGAAAGTAATCCGTCATTATTAAAGCCATAAATAGCCACATTGGGATATTCAATACCTTTGGCCTGCATAGGGTTTAATACTGTCATATCCGGAGTGCCAGATGAGTCAAACTGTATAAGCCCTTTGAGACCAGAGTTCTCAATATAATCTTTTATATTTTCACCGTCAGCAGACGGAACAATAAGTCGCACCTCTTTTCTCTTTAAATCGTCTATCAGCTTTTTCGTTGGCGGAACACAGTATATTAAACTACCTTCTTTGTGAAAATGACTAGTTTGTGGTTCGGAATAATGTTTGAGTCTTGCTGCCCGAAGCAATTGTATTCGATTTGCTAATTTCACGATTTGACTTGTTGACCTGAAGTTCTCTGATAATTCAATTGGGGCAGGGACACTCAACTCTTCCCTAGAATTGCCAAAACCTGCAGAATCACGTAAACACCCAGTAAAATAACTACTAAGCATTGACCAATTAAATCCAGTAGGATTTAATGTTTGGAACTCATCACCAGCAAAAACAAACGGCAATTTATTGATTTCATTAATATCCTGAAGAGTCCGGTTGCTAAATGATGATAGCTTCAAAATGAAGTCTATTTCTATACGTGTGAAATCTTGTGATTCATCGCAAAAAACTGCAGAGAATTGTTCCCCAACAAGATTATTAACAAGACAATATTTTACAATATCTTGCTCATCCCAGGCATCTTCTTGTGAATACCAATCCCAAACAAGGTCGTAAATAAGTTTAAATGTTTCTGGATGTACGGTTTGATTATCTTTGCCAATATTAACATAATCTTCTGGGGTCATATATCTATCACTGTACCATCCTTTAATGTAAGTTCGAATAACATGCCAACTAATGCTTGGGCCATACTTTTTCGCAGCATCCCTGGTCCTTCCAAATTTCTTTTTCCATTTAGCATTAAATACAGGGAAGGAGACTTTTTTGTCACTTGGAAAAACAATCTCAGGATCTTCTAACTTTGAAACGCATAAACGAAGAAGTTTCTCAAATTCATAAAACATATCATCCATTATCGGATTAATGTCTACAGAATAATCAAGATCATAGCTAGTCAATTCTTTTCGATAGATATTATTTTTTTCAAATAATGTCCTACAAAGTTTTTTCGCATCATCAACGAGTCCTTTGCTGTAAGAAATATACAACGGCAGTTTAATTGTATTTGCAACTAGTTTTGTTGTGTATAGATATCTCAATACAACTTCTGCAAAGAGGTATTGCAACATGGTTGATTTTCCACTACCAGCCCTGCCAGTTAAAAAGAATGGGTAAGGATAATCAGATGAAACAATCTCAACTTGTTTTTGTGAAAGAACTAAATTGCTTTTGGGATCTAGCTCCATTTTACGCCACTCATCGGGATCATTTAAAAAACTATCTGGATAGCCACGCCGAAAATCAATTGGTGTCGGCTTGTTTTCAAGGCTTTCATTCTGCTCTAGAATACTATCTAATATCAAATCATGTCCTTTCTGATAGTATAGAACTAAATACTTTTTTTGATTAACAAAAGGCATTGTATGCCATCCATCATCTTTATCTGAAATCGAGAGTACGCAATCTTTAATAGTTTCACAAGCATTATCATAATCATTAAAACTTGGATTTTGAATGTCTTTAATCCATTTCTCTGTTTCGTAAATTGTATCTTCGAATAGCTTGTGATTTATTTCCAGTTGTGTGGAAATGAAGTTCATTTCCGCATCAGTTAAACCCGGTTTTTTTGTCTTGGTTGTGGGCTTTTCTAAATCCTCTTTGACTTTTGAGATATAGACATCCCAGTCTATCGATGATTTACAACTGATTGAATCCCTCTCTGATTCTGGTGTTCTTTTATCATGAAATCTTCTGTATTCATTGCAATCATGCTTAAGAACACGTAACGCAACATAAATGCAAACTTCTTGGTTATTAATTATTGAATTATTTCGAGTCAAAATGATACGAAGATTACTACACCTGACCTTATAATAATTGCCAGGAAAACTGCGATATTTATCTGGCAACTCATAACCTGGAGTTTTCAGTTTCTCCCTGATTCTTTGAGCTTCTTTTGACAAAGAATGGCACTGAGCCTCTTCTTCATACTGTTCCGTCGTAAATAAAAAGTTTATCATGTCTTTATCGTTTTATTGTTAATAGTTTTGCGGCAAAATTATACCCAATAGAATCACATGGCATCAAAATGGCAACGTTGCCATAAATATTGTTATCTTTTTGCTATTTCGTCGGCAACGTTGAAGACATGTGTTAAATAGGGCTTTTGGTTATTGAAATATCCTGATATTCACTAGGACAGTCTAGACTAAGCTGACGAATAAACACCTTTGAGCAGTCTAATCTAATTATGTATGTATTGCCATTGCGCTGGGGCTTGTACTGCTCTGCATACGTCAAGTCTGGTATTCCGTAGGTTATTTTATTCTTGATGTGGGAAATAACAGATTTAATTCCTTTGTCCATACCGACGGGCAAACCAATTGGTTTCTTGCCGTAACTTTTTTTTGCCACCGAAAAAAATACATCATATTCTTTTGGTGTTAAATCTATGGCTTTTTCGAAGCCACCATCAAATTGAAAAGCTACTTGGTATTTTCCTGTTTTTATGTTTTGTCCTAAGAAAACTAAATTGGGTGCCACTGGGGGTGGTGCAATAAGGAAGTCAAATAAAGCTTTATAAAAGCCAAAATACTTGAATTGGCCATTTCCGTTACCATAGGTGATCGTTTGCCTAACACTCACTCTGCTCTGATAATAGCCCAGAATGCTTTCGACTATTGTTAGTATATCAGTTGTAATGGGAATACATAGAAACTCGGTATAATATTGCACCGGTCCGCTAGCAGAGCAATATGGCACTACAGAAGTGCCAATATTAATTAGCAATGTTGGTGAAATGTTGTGAGGAGTTTGAACCTGCAAACGTTCGTATAAAACGTTGCGGAAAAAATCCACTGTTGTCATTTTACATAGGCGCTCATAGACATTGCGAATATATTTCGTGTCTAGATTAGGAGCCATATAACTGATAACATCTAGCACATACTCTTTCCGCATATTTTGGAACTCCGAGACCATTTTAGGGATATAGATGAAGTTGAATCCACTTAAACGAGATAATGTTACCAGGAGACGAAAGTTTTTCTCAAGTTGGTCATTCATTTCTTTGTCAAAAGAACTTTCAAGATAAACCATATACTGGTCATTGAGAGTGGACTCTCCTGTGGCGCATGACACTAAATATGGTCTTGGCAAAAGCCTACCCTGAGCATCTTTTGGAGTATCATCGAGTAAACAGTACTTCAATGCTATCAGCAAAAGTGCCTCGCGAGGCACACAAATGTTGTCACTTTGAGCTATGCCATAGATTCTTGTTACAAATTCTTTTCTATCTTTTGGGGACAACTCACGAAGCACTGGAACAGCATCCGAGAATTTAATGTTTCGTGCATCTGTCATATCTTGATGAGTCAACGAGTAATCAGACATGAGCCGCTTCATGTCCTTTATTTCGGTTTCTTCAATGATGTTATCAGCCTTAATCATATCGCTGATAACACGTGCTATAGCTATTCTCTGTTCCCGTGTCATTCTATGATGAATTTTAGTCCTTGTTGCTGTGATGTCAATTCAATGAATCACGACCACAAATATAGTGAATTTTTGAATCAAATAGGCCGTACTTCTTTAAAAAAAATCATTGGGGTACGTCATCTAAGTGTTTTTGTTAGTCTCATTCAAGAAGGGAGCATAATGCCCAGGTAAACTATTTAGCACAAGGACCAAAAGAAAAACGGCAAATGCCGTCTTTCTGTAATCATAATCCTCACACCACTTAAATCTCGTGGGGGCTCCAATCGTCTAAGTATTCAATAGAGGATTCCAGTTCATAATTGGTAGTGGCAGGTCGTTTCAATAAGTCTGAGTTCGTTTTACTACCCTGACATACTTGGCGCCAGGATATTTTCTCCTTGCCTGATAATGAACAAACATCCGACTCTTGCTCATACTTTCGATTTGGATTGTTCTGCCATCCACTTTTACGTCATAAGTATAGATCGTGGGTAAAGGCATTCTTGTGGTTGATGTTCTTGTCCACCACTCGATAATAAGTTCAATAATTGTCTTTTTCATTTCAGTTGATATCGGTTTATGAGGATCGAGACCTGCTTGGCGGTGAACTTACCTCCTCTGCTAGTCGTAAAACCCTCGTTGTTTAATGTTCTAGCCATCTCGCTCAGGTTGTTGGTTTCTCTTACCAGGATCTTCAGCATTGCAACCGCTCGTTTATTGTGAGGGTTGTTCGCTGCTTTCTCCTGGTTCGTTTGCCGGCTGTTAGAGATAGCTTTCTCCATATTGCCCGTCAAGTTCTCAGGTTTACCAAGTTGACACCCTTGTTCCTTTTTCACTTGTAGGGCTGCTCTGGTACGCTGACGGATCAATCCAGCCTCATATTCACTGATGGCTGCAATAATCGTCAGTACCAGTCTGTTTGCTCTTGGAAAGTCACAGAATACGATTTCTATGCCCGAATCCAAAAGCTGGCTCGTAAAGGTCACATTTCTTGATAGTCGATCCATTTTGGCGACGATCAGTGTGGCCTTCATCTTCTTGCAAAGTTCCAATGCTTCGTGTAGTTTGGGACGCTGTGTTTTTCGTCCGCTCTCAATTTCCACGAATTCAGCTATTGGTTCTTCTCCGCTAAGATAGTTTCTGATAATTTCTTGTTGTGCTTGTAATCCCAATCCTGACACACCTTGCCGTTGTGTCGAGACTCTGAGATAAGCCACATATGCATTATTATCCATTGTTTGAAATATATTAAACGAACGTTTAGTATTGTTCAAGAATAGTGGGACTCTCCAAAATTGCTTGGAAAATCCCACTATCTATCATTTTTCCGTTTCTGTGATAATTCCGTATTCTTGAGAGATGCGTTCCTGATAATTCTCACATTTCTCTATTTCACTATCCAGAATAGAAATCAGATTGTCAACGAAGATGTGTTCTATCGTTTTCAAAGTTTCACCCTCTTCAGAAATGAGCGTTACTTCAAAAAGATCTTCTCCTTCGTTTAACACCACTTGGACATAGCCGGTGTGAATGAATCCTTGTACATGAAATTTCACACCAACTTCAACGATAGTAATGCTAGCCGGGTTTATTCCCCAACTCATTACCACAAAAGGATTGGTTCTGAAGATGCTGAGGATATAACCAGCGATCTCCTTGCTATATTCTTCGTCCATGTCACTTCCTCCTTTTGTTTTTGTTGATTTCACTGATGAGCCTTCGGTTGAGAGCGTTGAGTGCCTTATACAACCGATCATAGCTCTTTTCATACTTAGTGCCCTGGAGTCTTAATCCGGCACTCACGAGATCATTACCGGCATTATAGATATCCCTTTGTGCCAGGCGTAATTCTCTCAGTCGGTCTTCTTCTGTAAAAATCATAGTCGTTCAGTTTAAGTAAGTGTTGTTTACTACGGTCTTGTAATAGCTTCCGGGGCCAGGGATTCTCACTTTCTTGAAAACCATCTGCCACCAGTCGCTCTTAAGGTCAGGTTTCTCATTCATCAGCATCTCAACGATAGCCGGATGAATTGGGTAAC
>CAZVMM010000063.1:0-14963 GCA_964628205.1 uncultured Muribaculaceae bacterium | reverse complement strand
TGAAATCGGTTCTTCGAACCGCTTGCGTCTTCGACGCTTTCCCCGGACAGTAATATTTTTTTTAAAAGTTTATCTAAATTATTTGTGCGTTGTCCAAATAATTTGACTAACTTTGCACCCGATATTCAATTCCCCATCGTTTTCGGGGAATTACTGTGGTGCAAAGATATGAAAGCATTTTTTGCTTTAGTGGAATTCAATGGTTATCAGCTGTTTAGTCATGTTGGCTTAGCGGCAGGGATAACGTTGGGTTCTGTTTTTTTTATACTCTCTTGGGGTGGCCATAGCGCTATCCACTCATCTGTAAGACAAATTAAATTCATCAATCAACATTATTAATTCGGGTTTTTTATGAAAAAATTACTAACCTTTCTCTTGACTGCCTTGCTGACCTTCGCCGTCAGCTGGGCAGAAACGGTCACTTTTGTTGCAGGAACCGATAAGGGTTCCTATACATCCCAGCATGCTGACCAAATTGTCAAGAATAACGTGACAATTGCTTGTACAAGTGCTGCGCTGGGAAGGGATGATAATTACCGAATATATTCGGGATCAACAACTACAATTTCGGTACCTACTGGAAATGAAATAACTAGGATTGAGTTTACGAATGTTAGTGGGTATGCTCAAACACTTCTTAGCCTTGTAACGAGTTCTGAAGGTGCCTATAATAATGGTGTGTGGACAGGCTCCGCTACACAAGTTCAGTTTAAGGCGAGTGCACAGTATCGTGCTACACAAATTGCCGTCACCTATACTTCTGGCGGCACCACTCCCACTGAGACTTGTGCAACACCAACGTTCACACCTGCTTCCGGTACATATTCCTCAGCACAGTCTGTGGAAATAGCGAGTGCGACTAGTGGAGCAACAATCGTCTATACTGTAAATGGTGAAACCTATGACGGCATCACTCCGGTGACTGTAAATGTTAGCTCAAATACCACGATTGAGGCTTATGCCACCAAAACAGGCTATAACAATAGCCCTGAAGTATCAGCCGAATATATCATCAATTCAGGCAGTGGCGCTTCAAATGAGTATTCGCTTGTTACCAACACCAGTGGCGTCTCTACCATCGGCAAATATGTACTGGTTCTTAGTGCAGATGGTAACAACTATGCCATGAGTAATACGTATAATACAGCGAGTACAAACTATTACTCATCTGTAACAAGTGGTTTTACACTCTCAAATGGAGTCGTTACTCTGAACAGTAATGCAAATGTAAATATATTGACGTTTGAGAATGCAGGCACTGAATCTGGTGTCCAATACTATTATGTGAAGGGTAGTGGCGGCTATCTGGGTAGTGGAGGTACAGGAACTGCTACTATATCATTGTCTGAATCTCTCGATCAATTAGATGATAGCTATAAGTGGACAATAACAATATCAGATAATAAAGTTCTGATTCAAAACAAATCTACTGCTAGATACATATCTGTTAATACAGCATCTGATTTTCGTTATGCTACCTATAAAACATTAAACAACCAGCAAATTGCTGCTTCTCTTTATAAAAATACGACAATCAGCACCGACCCGACCTTGTCGGTAAGTCCTGAGACGCTTACGCTCACTGACATCCCCTACGATGGCACCTCCACCAGCGGCACGTTCGCTGTGACTGGTGCTCACTTGACGGGCACCCCCGTCACCGTGAGTGTGACTGGTGAGGGCTTCAGCGTGTCACCCACTTCGATCAACGTTGTCGACGGCGCAGTTGATCAGCAGGTAACCGTTACCTACAGCGGCACCAGCACCACCGAGGTCCAGGGCATCGTCACAGTGACCTGCGGCGACCTCTCCCAGCAAGTCACCGTCACCGCCAAGAAGGCCACCCCGCCCTCCGCAACGCTGACAGCCAGCCCCACTTCGCTGACCATCAGCGACAGCGGCAACGGCAACACATTCAGCGTGACGGGCTCCTATCTGGGCACGGATGACGTGGGTGTTACTGTCCCCCAAGGCAGCCAGTTCTCCACAACCACTGACGACCAGACCTGGGGCTTCGAAAATAAAAATGGCTCGGTGAGCGGTACCGTGACTGTTACCTATGGCGGACGCGACCTCGCTGCCAGCGAGACCGTGACCATCGCCAATAACCAGACTAGCACTACCGTTAACGTCAACTATGTCACCGACCTCTACGTCGTGGGCAACTACGGCAGCGGATGGAACTTTGCCGATAGCCAGCAGATGACCTACAACAACGGCACCTACACCACTACCATCAACGCTCCCGCCGGCAGCTATATCCTGTTCGCAAGAACCACCGGCGTTAGCTATGGTTGGGAAAACGATGCCAACCGCCTGTTTGTCGGTACTGTCACCGATGGCGGCGACTGGAAATACGGCACCAACACCAGCGGAACCCTCGATACTGACCCCACCAACGACAACCCCGTCAAGTATCATCCCATCTATTTCGCCGACGCTGCCACCTACGTCATCACCATCGACGCCACAACCGGCACCTTCGCCATCACCCGCCAAGAGATTGGTCAGAACGACTTCGTGCTCGTCACAAGTAATGACGATATCGACACTGCCAGCGACTATATCTTGGTTTATGATCAAGCTGGTGACTATGCGATGAGCACTTCAATCTCGAGTAACAACTCTGGCTATTATATTGATACTGAGGCTGAGGATAACTTCTCTCGTACTGGCAATGTTATCTCGCTCCAAAGCGGTCACAATGTCAACATCCTGACCCTTGAGGATGCAGGAGAGGGTAAATACTATATCAAGGGTAATGGCTATTACATTGGTAATAGCAGCAGCACGACAATGGTCCAAGCCACAACAGTGCCAACCGATATTGTTAACAACTACAAGTGGTCCATCTCGATTAGCAGCAATCTGGCAATTATCCAGAATGCAGCAACCAGCAGGTACTTAGCCTACAACACCACCTCACCTCGCTTTGCTGCCTATACTGGGATTACTAGTGGCTCAGCTCAGCAGTATGCTGCCCTGTACCGCCACGGCTCGCTGGTTCCCAGCATCTCGGTCGATCCTGCTTCGCTCGAGATCGTGATTGCCGCAGGCGACAGTGAGCAGACGGGAACGGTTACCGTTACCGAGCGTAATACCACCGAGACAACCTCTGTCACCATCACCGGCGATGGCGCAAGTCACTTCAGCGCCAACTTGAACAGCAATGGCAACCTGGTCGTGACGTACAATGGCACGGCAACACAGGCCGCCCCCGATGTGGCAACCATTACCTTGACCAATGGCACGGCAACGGCAACCGTCAGCGTAACGGGTTACAAGACTCCGCTGGCAGTGACCATCACTCCAGCCAGTGGTACGACATTTGCCGCCGAAACGCTGAGTGGTACCATCAGCACCAATGTTGAGGATAATGTGGTAATCGAGTATAGCTTCGACCAGCAGAATTGGACTGAGTATAATGCACTGTCGGGCTTTACCACACCCGCTGTTACCATGATTGGCGGCACTGTGACCATCTACGCCCGTGCCACCACAACTAATGGCGAGACGGCTACAGCTCAGGCTACCTACACCCGCATTGAGGCTGCTGGCACCCTGTTCACCAAGGTGACCAGTGCCGAACAGATTGCTGAAGGCAACCAGTACATCCTCGTTTATGAGGACGAACCTGCCGCCCTGAATGGAAAGGGCGCGAATGGCGGTGGTACTGGCGCTACAGTGTCTTGGGAGACCCAGAATCTTGTCATCAACACGGCTGGAACTGATGCTATCGTCTTCACCCTTGGCGGTGACGCAAGTGCTGCAACCTTGTCCTATGTTGATGGCTCAACGACCCGTTACTTTGAGGCAGGAACTCCCCCCAGTATCGATTTTGCAGATCATGCAACCTCGGGCTACGAGTGGGTAATAACTGGAGGTGAGACTGGATACTACCTGCAGTGGAGCAATAGTACCAAGACCTACACCCTGCGTTATAATACAGGTATGTCAAATTCTGACAAGTTCCGCCTCTATGACGGTAACACTGGCAAGATTGTTTACCTCTATGTTAACGGCAATGCGTTGGCTACGCCCCATATTGACCCTGCCAGTGGCAGCTATGGCGGTAGCCAGACGGTAAACATCACTTGTCCCACCAGCGGCGCTACGATCTACTACACCGTTGATGGCGGCCAGACGCAGACCTATAGTGGCCCCTTCACCGCACAACTCGACGATGACCACACCTCTGTCACCATTGTCGCGTGGGCCGAGAAGGATGGTGAGACCAGCAATCAAGTGACCGTTACCTACACCTACAAGCGTGACTATGTGAACAGCGTTAAGGAGTTCAACGAACTCGTTGGCGCTAACGAGACTGTCGAGTTCAAGAATCCTGTCGTGGTCCTGTTCGACTATTCACAGCAGGGCAATCAGGATTACATCTGGATCAAGGACCACACGGGCTATGCACAGCTCTTTATCCAGCCTGGTTTCGACAAGGACGGAACCAACAAGCGCTTGCCGCGCTATGATAATGGCGACGTGATACCCGGCGGATTCAAGGTGACCAAGCGCTTCTATACTGATGGCGATGCCAACTTCTGGGAAGGCTTCTCCGATGATAACTCAGTCAATAATTTTGCTGATCCTCAGGACAAGGCGCTTGCCGACCCCGAGATGGTGAAGCTGTCCGATCTTATCAACACCCCCTCGAACTACAACAACCGCTACCTGTATATGACCAAGGTGAAGATCACTAACGGCAACTGGGGCTACAATAACAACGGCTTCTATCTTGCCGCTGACGAGGGTGGCTCTACGGTCGCTAACAACGATGTGGTTAAGGGTTATAACAAGTTTAACCCCTGGTACAACACCGGTGATACAGAACACGACGTGATTGTTCCCACTGATGGCGAGTACTACAATGTCACCTTCATCTTCCAGAAGTACAATACTTACTATGAGGTGATGCCTATCGAGTTCACTCCGTGGGAAGACAACACCCTTCGCCTCGAGGAACTGGTAAAGACGGGTGTGCAAGGCAACACTTACACCATCTCCAACCCGCTGATTGCCGCTAAGGTGACCTGGGATGACAACTACAAGCAGTTTGCCATCTTTGCCAAGGACGATTCGATGAGCGTCGCCAAGCGCTATCCCACCAGTGATATGGGTTCCTACGTCATCCGCTACGAGAACGGCGACTTTGTCAACAATGTGCCCCAGGAGGACTATGACCAGAGCAACTGGATCGAGATCCTCATCCCGAGCAGCGTGACCAACAAGACGGCCAACTCCGCTGCCTATACCGATGAACTCGGAGCACTGCAGCAGCAGTACGAGGGCAAGATCCTGCCCGGCGGCTCGATTGCCAACGGCACCTATCTCGACACGCTCAATCCCACCATCCGCGTCTCCAGCCTCACGACGGAACTCGATAAGTCGGCCTACACGCCCAACATCTATTGCACCGCCAACTTCCTGATGGAGAACCTGGATGCCGATGGCGCGAACAGCTATCGCGACGGCTACGGTCAGTACTTCATGATGGATGCCAAGCCCCAGGAGTTCTGCAAGGTCGTTTGGGCCTACATGATCGGCACCGACGACAACTACTTTGTCGCTCCCATGCAGGAGGGCGATGACATCAATGGCCTGAACTTCAACGGCAGCTTCCTGGCCGACATGTCGCTCTGTGAGGAAGCGGAGATTACCTGTGAGACCCAGGCACGGAACTGCTTCGACCCGTCCAACGCTCAGCAGTATGGCAACGAGCAGGCCCTGTACAGCTTCAACGCCATCGTGCGCAAGAACCCGACTTCGCCCGTATGGAGTGGCACCAGCAACGCGCCGCGCCACATCCAGCCCAAGTCTGATGGCAAGGAGACCGTTCCCGCCTACATCGTCTACCCGCTCAACGCCGGTGCCAACAGCGAGATCATTACCGCTGTGCGCGAACTCAGCACCGACAAGACGATTGACAGCGTACGCTACTTCAATATCATGGGCATGGAGAGCGAACAACCCTTCCACGGCATTAACATCGTGGTAACCCGCTACACCGACGGCACCACCTCGACCGCTAAGGTCCTGCGTTAACGCCCACGAATAGCACCCGAGGCGGCCAGGTTCCTACACAGGGGCCTGGCCGCTTCACGTATCTGCCTCCAGGTCCGTGCGCCCCGCGTCAGGCTTTGTGTGCCGCGGCTCGGTCGCCGTGTCAGGGTCCGTGTGCGCCGCGGCTCGGTCGCGGCGTCGAGTGCCCTAAAAAAAAAGGACCAATCCCTTGCATCCCTGCCCAAAAGGCACTATCTTTGCACCAACAAACCGAACGTGTTGAGGTTTCCCCGTACCAGCTATGGTGGGAATCAATAGGGAACCAGGTGAGACT
This sequence comes from uncultured Muribaculaceae bacterium, assembly GCA_964628205.1. Classification (GTDB taxonomy): domain Bacteria; phylum Bacteroidota; class Bacteroidia; order Bacteroidales; family Muribaculaceae; genus Sodaliphilus. Next base: position 8,620 of record CAZVMM010000063.1, on the reverse strand, counting down.
CCTGGACAGTACCCGCTGCTGTAACTCCCCGCAACACATCGCGCGGCACGCATGCCACTGGTTGCAACACATCGCCTGATTGCATCATCACCGGGAAGGCGCCTGCGCGATGGGAGAGAAGTCAGAAGACCTGCCTCCACACGGCCTGTTATCGTGGTTCACGCGGCATTTGGACCCTGGCGAAGTAAGATGATGCAGTGGCACGTGGTAGCACTTGCCCATTTCCCTCTCAGTCATCACCAGCGCAGAACGGCACTGGCTCCGCTTGTCGCCCGATCCACCCGATGAACCGTTAAATGGATTGTGTGACATGAACAGAGCATTATTTATCGCATCGATGGCCATCGCGACGGCAATGAGTGCCGCCGCAGCCGGCAATTCGCCCTACATCGCCCGCGTGTTTGACTACCGGCCCGCGCCGGGGCAGTTTGTCAACGTCTACCCCGCATACAAGCCGGGTTACACCCAGGACAGCATCAACGCGCAGCTCGAGGCCGCCCTCTGCGGGCGCACCGACGCCTCGGTGAGTCTCGGCAGCTATGGCGGGTACATCATCTTCGGCTTTGACCATCCGGTCATCAACAGCCACGGATATGACATCAAGGTCTACGGCAATGCCATCCAGAGCCAGGAAGTGACCGATGTCGCTGGCGGCGGTTGCGAGCCCGGCATCATCATGGTGGGCGTCGACAGCGATGGCGACGGCGTGCCCAGCCCGGGCGACCAGTGGTACGAGATCATGGGGGCGGACTATGACCGCTGTCAGCACGGCTACGAGGTTACCTATTATCGGCCTGACGAGAACAAGGCGCGTGTGCCCCACGAGTCGTGGCGCTTCATCACCGACGTCGAGTACGTCCGCTGGACCAGCAACGACCAGGTGGCTGACAGCACCAGCGGTTACGTGTGGCGCAACTCGTTCCACAACCAGCCCTACTGGCCACTGTGGCTACAAGACTCGGTTATGACCTTCAGGGGCACCAAACTGCCGGTCTCTGCCATCGACATGAGCGGCGGCAAGGGCACCAACTGGTTCCAGCCCTTCATGGGCGAGGGCTATGCCGACAACCTGCCCAACGCCCTCGAGCCTGGCTTCAAGATCGACTGGGCCATCGACGACCAGGGCAACCCCGTCCAGCTGGACCACATCGACTTTGTCAAGGTCTACACGGCCCAACTCGGCTATTGCGGCTGGATGGGAGAGGTGTCGACCGAGGTGGCTGGCGCTGTGGACCTGCATCCTGATGCGGAACCCGTGACCGTGGGCGACGTGGATGGCAATGGCGAGGTGTCGATTGCCGACGTGTCCGCCCTAATCGACTTGTTGCTGAATGGCGATTTAACTGATTTTAACGTTCCCCCCGCATCTGCTGATGTTGATGGCGACGGCGCTGTCGGCATCGGCGACGTGGCGGCGCTCATTGATATGTTGCTAGCTGGAAAATGACAATGAAAGCGTTGATATTCACTCCGTTACTCGCGTTGCTCATGTCGGTTGCGGCATGGGGGCAGGGCTATATGTTCACCAACGGCATCTTCTTTGTCAACGAGGACCGTTACGGGCCCAATCAGGGCTCGATCAATTTCTACAACTACGACTACGATGAGATGGAGTATAACGTCTATGCCCTGGTCAATCCATCGACCAAGCTGGGCGTGACCACACAGCAGGGGCAGGTCTTTGGCGGGCGGCTCTTCGTCGTCAGCAAGCAGGCTAGCAGCGCCGAGGCGTCGGGTAGCACCGTCGGCTCGCGCCTGGCGGTGCTCGACGCGGCAACGCTCGAGCAGCAGGCCGCCCTCGTGCGCGTAGGCCCGGCCGATAGCACCTATGACGGGCGCGCCTACTGTGGCGTGAGCCCCGACAAGGGTTATCTGGCAACCAGCGGAGGCATCTTTGTGGTTCAGGTGCCATCGATGACGGTGACGGGACCCATCGCGGGCACGGCGTCGAGTGCTGGCACCGGACACGCCAGCCTCTATGAGGGACAGTGCGGCGACATGGTGCGCTTCGGCCAGTATGTGTTTGCCGTGCAGCAGGGTAGGGGACTCCACGTCATCGACCCGCAAGACGACCGCGTCGTGACCACGCTGCCCTTCCCCGACATCGTCACGGTCTTCGTTACCGCTGGCGGTAACCTCTATGTGGCTAACAACAGCCGCGAGGCCTACGATTTCTCGGGCGGCCCCTATGAGGCCGACTTCACCCGCATCGACCCCGTCACACTCCGGGCGGCGGATGTGCATACACTGGACGGCACCCATGGCGCGTTCAGCTCATGGGGCGCTTGGCGGGCACGCATGCTGTGTGTCGACCCCGCCGGTGAGAAGGTATATTACTATTACGACGAGTTCCAGAACCACATCAGCTGTTATGACTTCGACTCGCGCAGCTTTACGGACCACTACATCGACCTGCCTGAGGCCGCCGAGGTCAACTGGGACGGAACGCGCAACCGTCAGGGACTCTATGCCGCTGCGCTGAGTTTCGACCCCCACACGGGCGACATGGTGGTCATGACCACCGAGGCCGCGCCGATGTATGCCTACCAGATCTTTGACCACAACTGGGTGCTGTTCTACGATGCGGCAACGCGCTCGCTCAAGCGACAGGAGCGACTCCAGGACGGCTATTGGTTCCCCGCCATTGCGGTCTATCCCGACCTGTATGCCCCCACGGTGACGATTTCCGATCAGACGGTAGGAGCGGGCTCTGAGGTGGCCATCTCGCTGCTCAGGGCCGTCAGCGATGCCGACAACATGCCGGCACTGGCCGTCACCACCGCGACGAGCAGTGACAACGCTGTAGCGAGGGTATGCGTGCGCGGATTGGATCTGATTATTGAGGGCATTGCCCCGGGGCGTGCCGCCGTCACGGTGACCACCGACAGCAACGGGCAGCTGGCCACAACGACGTTTGCGGTCACGGTGACTGCCGCTTCGAGACCTGGCGATATCGATATGGACGGGCGCGTAACCATCGACGACTTGTCCACGCTCATCGATGTCCTGCTGGGGTCGGTGCTGGCCAACTATGACCCGCGGGCAGCCGATGTCGACGGTGATGGCCGCATCTCGATCAGCGATCTCTCGCAGCTCATCGACCTGCTCCTCCAGTCCGACCTGTAATTGAGATGAACAACATATTTGTATAACCAATAAAAACGTAACAGTAACATGAAGAAAATCTTTACTTTAACTGCAAGTGCCCTGATGGCCATGGCCTCATGGGCCGGCGTGATCACCCTCGACCTGAACGCCAACATCAACCCGGCTTCGCTCGAGTTTAACGAGAATGGCGTCTGGACACAGTGCTACAACGATGTAGACTACACATGGCTGGAATTTGGCGACGAAAATGGTGAATTCCTCATCTCTCACCTCATCGACGGCGAGGGCGCCTCGTGGGGCGGAATGTACTGGGATGGCTTTATTCCCGCTATCGGTGGCGACCAGACGGACTATAGCGACCCCACCACTGGCGCGTCGTGGTACTCGATGTTTGGCGGATGCATGGCTGGCGGCGGCTGTGTCATCGGTGCTGATGGCAAGGTAAGTGCCGATGCCACGAAGCCCTATCTTGTGGCTTTCTACAGTAGCTGGGCTGCCGAGGGCCCCAGCTGCCAGGTGATGTTCACCAACAAGGATGGTAACATGGCATTCACGCCCGCTGGGGTCTATGTCTGCAACCATCCCTGGCCGTACTACGACTGCCTGCATGGCGAGGGATCGGCTCGCGCCTTTGCCGAGGGTGACTATTTCGAGCTCACCGCTGTCGGTGTCGCTGCCGATGGCACCAAGACCAGCACCAGCATCAACCTCATCGAGTTTGCCAACGGCGAGCTCCAGGCGCTCAACGACTGGACCTTCTTCGACCTGTCCAGCCTCGGCGAGGTAGTATCGGTCTACTTCACGCTCGACTCAACCGATAAGGGCAACTATGGCATGAACACCGCTGCCTACTTCTGCATGGATAAGTTCCAGGTCAAGGGACTTGCTACGGCTGTCGAGAATGTGAATGCCGACAAGCAAGTTGCTGGCGTCCAGTACGTCAACATCTCTGGTATGACCAGTGACAAGCCTTTCCAGGGCCTGAATATCGTGGTGACCACCTACAGCGATGGCACCACCTCGACCGCTAAGGTGGTGAAATAAACCACCTTTACTATACTAGAGAGGAAATTTAGTATGTAGTATATAGTAACCAATGTGCGAGGGTGCGTCCCAGCGGCAATGCCAGCCGTCAGGACGCACTCTCTTTTTAGATTTGCCGTACTGCCATTTTTGGTAGTTCTTCAGCACATTAATAATTATATTATTAAAAGATGTGTGTAGCAAAAAAATGTCTTTTTTCCTGTCCGCTATTTCAATTTATTGGATTACCTTTGCAGCCGATTTTTAAATAAGGAGTAAATACAGTATGGCAAAAAACTTAGTTATCGTCGAGTCTCCTGCCAAGGCCAAGACCATCCAGAAGTTCCTGGGCAGCGAGTATAAAGTGATGTCGAGTTTCGGCCACATCCGTGACTTGCACAAGAAGACTTTCAGCATCGACGTCGAGAACGGCTTCAAGCCGCTATATGAAATCCCCGAAGACAAGGAAGACCAGGTAAAGAAACTCAAGAACGAGGCAGCGCAGGCCGATGTCATCTGGCTGGCAAGTGATGAAGACCGCGAGGGAGAAGCCATCGCCTGGCATCTGTATGAGGTCCTGGGACTAAAGCCCGAAAACACCCGCCGCATCGTCTTCCACGAGATTACCGAGTCGGCAATCCTGGAGGCTATCAAGAATCCGCGCTCCATCGACCTGAATCTGGTCGATGCGCAGCAGGCCAGACGTGTGCTCGACCGCATCGTCGGTTTCGAACTCTCTCCTGTGCTCTGGCGCAAAATCATGCCCGGACTCTCGGCAGGACGCGTGCAGAGTGTCGCTGTGCGACTCGTCGCTGAGCGCGAGAAGGAGATCAAGGAGTTCAAGAGCGAGCCTTATTACCGTGTCTCGGCGCAGTTTGCCAGCAACGACGGCACGGAGTTCTCTGCCGAACTCAACCGCCACCTGCCCGATCACCAGGCGGCAACATCGTTCCTCGAAGACTGCCGTCAAGCACAGTTCCAGGTCAATGACGTGACAGTCAAGCCACTGAAACGCACTCCCGCGCCTCCCTTCACCACGAGCACGCTCCAGCAAGAGGCCGCACGCAAGCTCGGTCTCTCGGTCAAGCAGACGATGCGACTGGCGCAGCGCCTCTATGAGGAGGGTTTGATTACCTACATGCGTACCGACTCGGTCAACTTGAGTAGCTTGGCACTGGGCACCATCAGCAAGGAAATCAAGGAGAACATCGGCGAGCGTTACCTCAAGGTGAGACATTATCGCACCACCAGCAAGGGTGCGCAAGAGGCTCACGAGGCCATCCGTCCGACCTATATCAGCAACCACACCATTACCGGAACACCCCAGGAGAAGAAGCTCTACGACCTCATCTGGAAGCGCACTATCGCCTCACAGATGGCCGATGCCGAGCTCGAGAAGACGACGGCTAACATTACCGTCACTGGCCGTAACGAGGCCTTTGTGGCCGAGGGCGAGGTAGTGAAGTTCGACGGTTTTCTTAAGGTGTACTTCGAGAGCTCTGATGACAGCCAGACCGGCGACAGCAAGTCGGCCTTTAACGAGATGCACACCCTGCCCGCATTGACACGCGGCCAGCAGCTCACAGCCGCTTCCATTGTCGCCACTCAGCGCTTCACCCAGCAGCCCAACCGCTACACTGAGGCTTCACTCGTGCGCCGACTCGAGGAACTGGGCATCGGACGACCCTCAACCTATGCGCCCATCATCTCCACCATCCAGGAGCGCAACTATGTTGAGAAGGGCGAGGACAAGGGCCAGAAACGCGAGTATGAAATCATCACCCTCAAGGGCGGCAAGATCTCAACTGGCAAGAAGAACGAGCTCTACGGCAACGAGAAGGGCAAACTCATCCCCACCGACGTGGGTATGGTGGTCAATGAGTTCCTGGTGAAGTATTTCCCCTCAATCATGGACTACAACTTCACGGCTAAGGTCGAGAATGAGTTTGATGAGGTGGCCAAGGGCAATGTCGTCTGGAACAAGGAAATCGCCGACTTCTATGACGGATTCCATCCCACAATCAGTAAGGTGTCGTCACTGCGGCTGGAACACAAGGTGGGAGAGCGCACGCTGGGCAACGACCCCAAGACGGGCCTGCCTGTGATGGTCAAGATCGGCCGTTATGGACCCTTGGTGCAGATGGGTACGGCCGACAACGAGACCAAGCCGCGATTTGCCTCGTTGCAGAAGGGGCAGAGCATCGAGACCCTTACCCTTGAGGAGGCCGTCAAGCTGTTCGACCTGCCGCGTGACCTGGGTGAGTTCGAGGGTTCTGAGGTGACAATCGGTGTGGGGCACTATGGCCCCTACGTGAAGCACAACGGCAAGTACGCTTCGATCCCTAAGGATATCGCACCCACGGCAATTACCCTCGAGGAGGCCATTGGATTGATCCAGGCTCAGCGTGAAGCCGATGCCAAGAAGGTGCTCAAGACATTTGACGAGGAGCCAGACCTCAAGGTAATGAACGGACGTTACGGCCCATACATCGTTTACAAGAAGCAGAACGTGAAGATCCCGAAGGGAAAGGATGCCGAATCGCTCACACTTGAGGATTGCCGCGAGATCGTTGCAGATGAGTCCAATATCTCGAAGGGGACGACACGCAAGCGGGCCACACGCGCCCGTTCCACGGCAAAAAAAGCAACCTCAAAGAAGTGATTTTTCTAAAGTGTTACTCGAGGCTGTGTGTGGTAATTTTCTGCAACACAGCATCTTGCTTTTGAATGATAGTTCTCCTTCGAAAGAAAAATCAGTCCAAATATCAAAAATATTTTCTTTTTAAGGTGTCTATTAGAAAAAAACGTCGTAACTTTACCGACTGGAGAGAAAACCCTTGATTGTTTTCGGTTTTCTATCCGCCATCAAATAGGGGCTTGGCGTCTGAAATATAGTCAATTACGATGCAAATCTTAAAGTGGATTTTAAGTTTGCGACCCTCGCCTTGGCGATGGCTAACCAAGAGACAACAACTAAAACAAACCAAAAACTCAAAAAGTTTAAGAATTATGTCATTTTTCAAATCTATCAAGAGCGCTTTTGGCGGCTCGGACAGCGACGATTACGATGTTTACGGCCAGCCCACGACATTTGTTAACCCCTTCAGCAAAGATAAGAATGTGCCCGACCATGAACACGAGAAGGAAGAGGTGCGCATCGAGGTCGATAAGCATGAGGAGTATGCTATCGATGCCGAGTTTGCCGACAAGGCCGCTCGGTTGATGAACGACCACACGCAGGCCGTTATCGCCATGCTCAAGGGCAACTGGAAAAAGGAGCGCGAGGAGCTCATGGCCAAGGTCGAGGAGGCCAAGAAGATGGTCGAGGAGTCGAAGGAGAAAATGCAGGCCAATGAAGCTAACCGCCGCCAGGCGCAGACCCGCGCCAGCGACTTGACCAATAAGCTGACTGAACTGGAGGCTAATTACGAGAAGCTCGACCTTGAGAAGAAGAGCCTCGAGAGCCGTTTCAAGGCCATGGAGGCCCGCGGCGATGACTCCGCCGAGCTTAATAAGAAGATTCAGGACATGACGGCGACTATCGAGGACCTTGAGCGCCAGCTCGCTGAGCGGGATGCCGAGATTGAGCGCCGTGACAGTATGCCCTTGCCGGCTAACGACGGCCCTACGGTCGAGGAACTTACCCAGCAGGTGGAGCAGCGCGATGAGCTCATCGAGCGCTTGCGCGCCAACGTGGCAGAACTCCAGGAGCGCGTCGATGCCGCTGCCGAGGAACTCAAGAACGCCGAGAGCATGGTGGGCCAGGTCGAGGAATTTAAGGACAAGAAGAATGCCGAGATCGCGTCCCTGCGGCAGCAGGTCATCGATCTGCAGCGACGCACGTCAGAGTTCGATGAGCTCCGCAAGGCCCATGTCGTACTCACGGAGGAGAACGAGAATATGCAGAAGAACATCGAGCAGCTGGAGCAGACCGCTAAGCAGAACGCTGAGGTGCAGAACCGCCGCAGCATCGAGACGGGCAATCTTATCGATGGACTTAAGCAGCAGCTCGCTTCGGTTACCGCAATGGCCGAGGATTACAAGCGCAAGTATAATTCATTGAGCGTCGATGGCAACGAGAAGGCTGCCAATTTTGCCAAGATCACCGCGGAGCGCGATGACGCAAAAGCTGAACTCAAGCGTACCCAGGTCACCTTGCAGAAGAAGCAGCACGAGGCGCAGGCTATGGCCGACGCTATCGCCGAGAAGGATCGCCGCATCGAAGCGCTCACGCAGCAGGTCCAGGAACTGAGCAAGCCTGCCGAGCCGGCTGCCCCTGCTGCGTCGCTCCCCACCGAGCAGGACGATCCCGCAATGCGTGCCATCGATGATATCGACTGGGAGGATGATGGCTCGATGCCTCCTCATCCCGGTGAGGACCCGCGCCAGCTTTCGCTGTTTTAAACGTATAATACATAATTATTATATACAGAGGAGGGTGTGTCATAATTCAGTTATGGCTCACCCTCTTTGCAAATCAACCGCCTGA
>CAZVMM010000062.1:0-15510 GCA_964628205.1 uncultured Muribaculaceae bacterium | reverse complement strand
GCGTAATCGTTCCGACCTTGCCGATACTCTCGACAATCTTCGCCATATCCTCATTATCCGCCACGGTAAACGGATGATTACGGAACGGCTGAATTTCTTTGATGGGAATGCTCTGAACATTCTCCTGAATGGGTTTTGTCATCTTTCATAGTCCTTCTTTCTTGTTTTAGGTTTCCGTCCTCTTGCGAGGTTTTGCGCTTGTATTTCACAGCGTATATTTTCGTTGATCTTCGGTTCGTCCTCAATGATTGTGAGGGCGATTTTCTTTTCCTTACGGAGCTGCCGCAACAGCGTTGTGCAATCGTCACGGCTCTTTTTCAGCTCCTTGATCCTGTCGTCGTCATCGCAGCGGCGCAGCTTGTTATACACCTTCTCACGCAGTTCGATGACTTCTTTAATCTCCTTATCGGTATCGGAGATAAAGAGCTTTACGTCGTCGATCGTGTGCAGCTTTTTGATTGAAACCAACGTCACTTGCCGTGAAAATCTGTCCAAATATCTCCACGCCTCACGCATTTCAGCCGACAACGGCTTGCGCTGATTCCACTTTGGGAGTTTGCCCATCAGGAACATATAGTGCAGATACTTGGCATATAAACCGCCGAAGCATTTGAGCAGCTTGAAACTGCCACGGTATCGGATTTTCTTCGGTCTATAATCTCTCATTTTCACTCTGGAATAGTGATACTCATCAAAGTGTTTGTAGCCGTACTGCTGATAATGAACCTTGATTCTGCGGAGAATGGCTTCGTTTGTATATTCATCACCCAAGCGGTACATCCTCACAGATTTGTTGCTATTTACGGAGCATATCGTCCAATATCTTCGCCGAGGATTGGTGTTGACGATAAAGCCTTGGCTTTTCATTACACGGTCAAAACTCGATATGCTGTATGAACGTTTTATACCAAAATCAATCGCTTTCCGCATAAGATTGAACGTCGTCGGCTCGCCGTTTTTCTCTGCAAAGTAAATGCTCCTCGGCGTTTTCCCTGACGGATATTTGATCACGGTCAGATTGTGTTCGGCACAAAGCTTGTCTGACAGAGCACGGAATTTCCAGTAAGCTCCCTCATTGCAATCGAACTTTTTGCCTGTCCACATATTTGTGCTGCATACGACAAAATGATTATGTAGGGTGCCTGTGTTGAGGTGCGTCGCTACCAGCACCTGATACTCGTTGCCCCACATTTTCTTTGCCAACTCAACACCGATTTCGTGACAAAGCTCCGGCGTAATCTCGCCTGTCTTGAAGCTCTGATAGGCGTGATAAGCAACGTTTCCGCCTGTTTTCCCGAAGCGCTCCTGCACGGCGTTCATCTCCTCAAAGGCGGTTTCGGCGTTGCAGTTTACACCTGTCACATAGCAGCGGCTTTCCGTTTTTGCTTCGTCTCCGGCATATTGGAGCGCCTTTTTTAAATCGGGATCGACCGTCTTTTCGGGGTTGGCTGCGTAGTTCACCGTGCGCTCCAAGTTGTCCTTAACCGCCCAGATTTTTGTCGTCGCCACCGCTGTCATCCTCCTCTCGTTCGTGGTAAGCTGAGAGAATTTTCTGCTCGATATACGAGAGTTTTCTCTCCAAATTTCTTCCGTCAAGCGGATATAAATTGCTCCGCAAATCGTTCACCGAAGCGTATGCTTCATAGAGCTTTTGGCTCGGTTTTTCGGTCAGTTTTTTGTTCAAACCGACCTTTCTCAGATACTCCGAGAGCGAAATCCCATAGTGCTTTGCGGCTCTTTTCAACCGCTTTTTCTCGCCCTCGGTTACTCTGACATTGATGTTAAAATTGCGCTTTCGCATAGTTAATCTTCCTTTCTGAATTGGGGTTACAGGGGCTGCTGCCCCTCTCGGCTTTTCAGCCGCCGGTTTTGGCATTACAAAACCTATGCTCGCTACACCATAAGACTAACGTCCTGTGTAGTGCCGTGTAGCCACGCTACACATTTTCAATGATTTCGATCTTCTCAAGGTAAACTTTGTTTTGATTGCTTTCCGAATAAAAAAGTCGGAGCTTCGTACCGATCGGCATATAGTAAAATCCGAGGTAAGTCTGCCACCAGAAAATCGGTGTGATGATTTTTCTTCCGTCGTCGAGCGTGAGGAAAATACGGATGGATTTCTTGTGTCCCTGCGCTTTCATTTCAAGCGTTCCGATGAACTCTCCGACCTCCTCCATCATCTGATAGTCCGAGGTGTCGATCATCATTTCTCTCATCTCAACCAACGAGAATACTTTTGCGTTGTCGTTCATTTGGTTCTCCTTTCCACTTCCCGAAAAAAGAAAATTTCGCCGCCCATATAGGTAGGTGTGTTAAGATAAACTTCTTCTTTTTCGGTTAGTTATTTTTTTATTTATCTATTTAGTTATTTATATATAGGAGCTGCTTCTGTCGTTCACGCTGACGGCGCTTGCGTGCGGCTGCCTTCTGCCGCTTGATCCTGTCGGCGCACTTGTCGCAGTAGCGTTTATTGCGAGCCTTGGAATAAAAGCGTGAGCCGCAGCTTTTGCAGCGCTTGTAGTCGTTGCCGCAGATCAACTCCCGGTACAGTTCTTTGTCGAGAGGAAGCACAGCGTCCTTGAAATAGTTGCAGAAGATGTGATATTTGGAAATCAACTGCACGCAAGTGTGCGTTTCTCCGTCGTCGAGCAACAGACAGTTGCCGTCCATACAGTTGCAGCACTCCCGCCTGACCAAGCGGCTGACCTTCCGAAATTGTCCTGCCTTAATTTCAATGAGCATTTAACCTCCTTTCCTGTCACGCTTAATAAGTCTGAAAATGCAGTTGGTAATATAATTACTCTCCTTCGTGTGTTTCGTCGTTCAGAGGGCGCATACAGAGCGGCTTGTGAGCCTTAAAAAGCGTGACATCAAACTGTATTTGTTGTCGGCACTGCCAAAGCGTACTTTCCTGACAGGCAATCCTGCTCGACGCTGTGCCGTCAGCCTTTCGGCTGCGCTCGCTCCGTAGAGGTCGTGGCGGTTTATCCTTCGCTTGGCAGCTATTCAGTTGTAGGTTTATTTTGGTGGGCGTCACCTCCTTTCAAAAATGCCCTTCACCCTTAATGCAAAAAAAATCGGTGCAAATTTACATCTTTCTCCAATTTTTTTGGAAAAAACTTTTTGCACAAAAGAGCTATTCAGTTTTTTGATTATTCAGTTTTGATTTTGCCCTCCATATATAAGGGAATGAGAGAGCACTTTTTGCAACCGTTTTTAAGAATTTTTCAATGTCCTCCATTATGTATGGAGTGGGAAGGCGTGTTTTTTAAGGTTGCACTCAACGTTTTGTAGACTTGTACAAAACCGGTTCTTAGTTTTTGTGCAGTACGACGAGTCATAAATTAACCCCTCCACTTATCCCCACTGGGAGAGGGCAAAAATGAACCCTAATTGGACAACTTTTTTATTTTTGTAGCTTTGCACAAATTCAGCGCATTGTTTTTGTGCAATTCTTCGTTTAGAAAAAGCCCTTCACTTATATGGACAAAATGAGGCCTTTCGGGGGGGGTTTATCAAAAGTTCTTTGATAAATCTGCGTTTTGCACAAAGGTAAGACTGAGTTTTTGTGCAATGTTCTTTTGCGCAGGTTTTCTATGATTTTATCTGACAGCTAATCTTGTCACGCTTAATAAGTCCGAAAATGCGGTTGGTAATATAATTACTCTCCTTCGTGCTTTTCGTCGCTCAGAGGGCGCATATAGAGCGGCTTGCGAGCCTTAAAAGCGTGACATCAAACTGTATGTTGTGTGTCGGCGCTGCCAAAGCGTACTTTCCTGACAGGCAATCCTACTCGACGCTGTGCCGTCAGCCTTTCGGCTGCGCTCGCTCCGTAGAGGTCGTGGCGGTTTATCCTTCGCTTGGCAGCTATTCAATTGTAAGTTTGTTTTGGCGAGCATCACCTCAAAAATGCCCTTCACCTATATGGACAAAATGATGTGTTTTGTTAGGGTGTTTTCTGAAAACTTTTTTTACAAGTTGCTCTTTGCACAAAAGCTATCTAAAATCTTGTGTAGTATTCAGTTTTCAAAATAACCCTTTCACCTATACCCAATGGGAGAGGTCATTTTTGAAGTCTGTTTACAAATCTTTGTAGCATTGCACAAATTCAGTGCATTGTTATTGTGCAATATTCAGTTTTAAAAGTATCCCTTCACTATTACCCACTGGGAAGCGGATTTTGTTACCCCATTTTGAGAAAAAATTATTCCCTCTCACTTATACCTAATGGGAGAGGTCATTTTTGAAGTCTTTTTTGAACCTTTTTCAAAACACCTCCACTTATTTGGAATGGGAAGGGGTATTTTGCAACCCCAAACTAAAATTTTTTCCTCACTTATTCATAAAAAGATGTATTCGATCAAAAATTATCCCCTCACCCTTAATGCAAAAGAATCGAGGGAAATATGACCATACGTGAAAAAATCCTTTAAAAAAATTTGTCCCTTCACCTATACCCAATGGGAGAGGTCGAATTTTAAGTCTGTTTCAAAAATTTTTTGCAAAAAAATAACGCCTGCCATAAAGGCAAGCGCAAAAAGTCCCACTTACAATTTGTAAGCGGGACAGATTCGTTTTGTTTATTATCCAACAATCATTTTATTGGTTTTTCTCAGATACTTTGCAGGAATAGGTTCTTTCATTTTCCAAATGATATTCATTGGTTTAGAATCCGTATGACTGACATAATCAGCCAATCCGATAAAAGAATACGGGGCCGCTTTTCCAGTGATATTATCATTTTTTCTTTCACGTACAAACAGCAATTCCTTGACACCCATTGACTGATGATTGATATACCTTGTACCTGTATTACTTGTATCAGACGTTGCTCCCTGACTTTGCCAATGGAACAGCTCGCTATTGATAGAATAATCGTTGTACATTGTCGTTGGGGAGTAGTCTTTCTCGCTTTTGTTAAGAGTGATAAAATGAATATCAATCTTTTTATCAGCCAAGAAAAACGTTCCTGCTTGCACAGATGAGGGGCTCAGATAATCTAATGCTGATAATATCTGATCACGAGTATATGTACAATACAAGTCAAGAGGACAGTCAAACCCTACATCAACCGGTTTGTCGATAAAATCAATTTGATTATAGTTATACTCCAGAAGTTCAATTATCTCGTTGCAAAGCACGGGGCATTCTCGGATTTTCTGTACTCCATCTGTCATCTTACTAAATCCGCATTTTTGATACTCTTTCTGCCAAATGGTGAAATGGAACATTTGCAGCATTCTGTTTTCGGATTCAGTAAACTCAGAAACATCTTCTGATAACAATTTGATGATGAATTTGATAAATCGGCGTGAATCCACATACGACAATCTACTCAATGCCTTTGTTATGGTTTCTTCAATGGGCGATTCAAAGTCATCTATCACATCAGCCCTTGCACACAGGCGTGAAAAGGAATTGAATTTGTAAACTGATCTCACGTCAAGATGATGATATTCTAAGAAATTCGCAAGAGAAAGCGGTAAACCACTATCTTCTTCAAACGATTCAATTTTAGAAATCAATCCGGCAGTGTTTCCGTATGAAGCACGAATATTGCTGAGAATATAACGCTCAGCCATCTTTTCAAGTTGAATATAGCATCCCTTTGGAACAGACACGAATCCATTCTTTATTTCTTTGGTAACACTCCTATTTGTATTTGAAAGCAGTGCAGCAAATTTATCTTCAAAGTTGTACTTCTTGTTTGCCTGACCTATAAAATCAAGAACTGTTAAGCACTCCTTATTATCCGCCAAACGCAAGCCACGACCAAGTTGCTGTAAGAAGATGGTCAATGATTCTGTTGGTCTCAAGAATAAAACAGTGTTTACCTCCGGAATATCTACACCTTCATTATAAATATCAACAACAAAGATAAATCTGATTTCACCTTTTACCAGTCGAGACTGTGCCTTGTCTCTATCCTCGTCAGAGCTTTGCCCAGATAGTGAAATAGAAGGAATTCCGTGAGCGTTAAAATACGCTGCCATAAACTCAGAATGTGCAATGGTAACGCAAAATCCTAACCCTTTCACTTCATCAATATCCGTAACATATTTCAACAGGGAATTCACAACCAAGTCTGCACGTTGCTTGGCATACGCTTCGTTAATCGTGTAAATATTTGAAAGCTCTGTTTTGTCATAACCACCTGCCGACCATTTCAGTTCGCTTAAATCGACATTATCTGTTACGCCAAAGTATTGAAACGGACAAAGCAACATTCTGTCTATTGCTTCCGGCAATCTGATTTCTGCCGAAATACGATCATTAAAATAGGTCAAAATGCTCTTGCCATCCATTCGCTCAGGAGTAGCTGTCAAGCCAAGTAATATCTTCGGCTCATAGTATTCAAGCAGCTTTTGATATGTTGGAGCTGCTGCGTGATGGAATTCGTCCACAATAATAAAATCGTAGAAGTCTTTACTTGTTTTTGAAGTCAAATCCTGAGAATTGAATGTTTGAATCGAAATGAAAAGATTGTCAATATCTTCTGCTTTATACTGTCCAACAAACAGCTCGCCAAAATTTGCGTCTTTTAATACAGCCCGAAAAGTAAAGATACTCTGTTCGAGGATTTCTTTTCTGTGGGCAACAAATAGCAACCTGCATTTTTTATCAGAATTTTTCTTCACAAAACGCTTATAATCAAGCGCCGAAATAACAGTTTTACCGGTACCCGTTGCAGCTACAATCAAGTTTCTATAATTACCTCTGACCTCTCGCTGCGCTTCCAATTTATCAAGAATCTCTTGCTGATACGCATACGGCTTTACATCTACCGTGTAGCGTGAAGCGTCATTTGAATCGTGATACTTTTCGGCTTTTAACGCTCTGGCTAAACGCTCCTTTTGCGTTTCAGAATAATATTCAAAATCATTAGAATTCCAATAACTTTCAAAGGTAGCACTGATCTTCTTGATTGTGTCAGGTAAATCTTTATTCGTAACCTTTACGTTCCATTCACGACCGGTTGATATAGCTGCACCCGAAAGGTTTGATGATCCCACATACGCTGTTGTAAAACCTGTATTTCGATAAAACACATACGATTTCACGTGCAATCGTGTTACCTTCGTATCATAACTCACCTTAATCATCGTATTGGAGAGTTTTCTTAATTCTTCTATGGCTTTCACATCAGTTGCACCCATATACGATGTTGTGATAATTCTAAGCTCTCCGCCCTTATCAGTAAAATCTTTCAATTCATTGATGATACGCCTTACGCCGCTCCATTTTATGAAAGATACAATCATATCTATACGATCAGCCGAGACAATTTCTTTCTTCAATTCTCCTAACAGTTGCGGCTCGTTTACTGCACTTGTAAAGAGTGAACTTTGCGCAATAGATGTCTCAGGACGAATAACGGTACTGTTTTGGTCAATGGCATACTTACTATTCTCTTTATCGAGCAATGCAAGCAACTGTTCGGCGCGTTCATCAACCGACATAGACGTAAAATCTTCGTCTCCTGTTTTAGCACGAATGACTTCGATCATTTTATTGATAAGCTCTATTTTTTCGGGTAACTTATCATCACCTAATTGATTAAGTCCTTTTTCTATAATCTCAGAGGCATACTGCGCTAAAACCTTTGATGATTCTCCTTCATCAATGTTTTTCAGTCGGATAATCTTATCGGTTGATTTCAGTTCTTCTGTTATCCCTTGATTTATGATTTGTTCGTAAAGTCCTGATTTGAGCATAACGTCACCTTCGGGAGTTCAATAATTTAATCCTATTATACCATATAATGATCAAATCACAAGATCAATAATCCTAAATCTTAAGAAAGTGTCCGGAATAATCAACGTAATCTTGTCAAGTTTTCTCTCTTGTGTTAGAATTAATTGTAGGTTATAAATTCTCATAAGAGTCAGGTAATAAGTATGTTGCAATTCGTTGATATAGATACATATAAGAAATCACTGATTAACCCTGAGCGAGCGTTTCTGCTGTATGTTGATGAAGAACATAATATTTCCTTACAAGCAGACATCGAATTAGGCGGCGATCCTGTTAACTACAGAGTTGAGTTAATGGATTTTGAGCTTGATCCAAGAAAACCAATACTATTAACTACGGTTGAGTGTCGAGGATTTTATTGCGGTGGTATAAATTTCATTGAATATAGTGAAGAAATAGAGGATACGTCTGAATTAGCTATTGATGATTTTTTGAAGCTTTGTGACGGAGCAGATTACTTGATTTGTGATGATATGGATTTATCGTTGATAAGCTATATGGAAACAAATAAATATTTCTATATTTATAATCCCTAAAGCATTACGTAATGCCATAATAAAAAAACGATTATTTAAATTCAGGAGGATTACTAATGAAACAATTTTTATATTTAGATACTGATCTAATAAACTCTATTATCGCTCAATCAGAAAGGGGCTTAATTACTGATTTTTCTAACGAAAAGGAAAACGGAGAAAACAAAAGCAAAGAGTTTTCTGTTGATGCTCAGGGAAAAGCTCACGCAAATACATCATTTCTAAAACTTGCAAAAGCAGAGGTAGAAGGCACTTTAGGAGTCGATTTTGAAGTCACAAAAGGCAACCACGAAACATATCGTGAGATAATTAATAAAACTATGCACGATGCAGCTTTTGATTTTGCGTATAAATATATAAAACCCAAAGAATATCCATTTGGAAACAATAATCCAGATGAATACGGCGATTATGTAAAACTTAATAGAGTATTTGACTTTGTAGATTTACCATACCTCGAAAAAGTTGTTTCTCAAGGAGGTTTGCTCGATTACTATAAGAAAGAATCAAAGAAAAAAGCTGACGAACATATCAATGAAAAAGAAACATCATTAAACACAAAGCAGTTTAAAGCTGCAAAGAACGCTTTGAGAGATAAAGCAAATAAAATTATAAAAGCTCAAAATCAAGAATTTGATGATGTACACGATTTGATTACAATGGTTCGTAAACTGATACCATATTCAAGAATGCTACTTTCAGCCGATGGATACCTAATACCCTTAGACGACAAGTATTTTAGGATTAATCCTGATAATTTAGGATTTAAGTACGGGGGAGATATAACTTGTGTAGGTATGATTACCAATATCATAGGTGAAGATACAGATCCTGCTGATGAAAAAAACATTTTCGCAACCCTGCAATTCAATGTTAATGAAATGCTACGAGCAATCCTGCCAACTAAAGAAAAAAACATATGTGTAGTTCATCCAATAGCAGTATACTACGAGAATTAATACAGCATTGTTATATATAAAGCGTGTCAACAAAATCGTCTCCTGCTCACACGCTCATTTTAACTCTTGTTCAGTTTTATCAAACAGCTGACTGTCATAGAATATACGGTACTTCTTGACTAATGTTATCATATATGATAACATATAATAAAAGAAGGTGATCATTATGACGGACAGCAATAGCATAATCCGCAAACGGCAGGAAATCGTTTCAAAACTGACGCAGGCAAGGCTCGAAAAGGGCTTGTCACAGGCGCAGCTTGCCGAAATGGTTGGTACGCAACGGTCGAACATCTGCCGCATTGAAAACGGCGGTCAGAACCTATCCCTCGATTTATTGATTAAGATTACAGACGCACTCGGCAAGGATGTCAGCGTTTTATTGGAAGAAAAAGGTGTTGAAATGAGCAACGTGTATAACCTAAAGCTGTATGATGATATCCTCGTCACGTTCTCTCTTGAGGAGAAGGGGTTGGAAGGCTTGGTCGTTGAAGTGCTATCATTTGACGAGAGCAAAAAGCACCTCTTTCCAATCAATATGGAACTGACCGCAAAAGGCATTATCAAGTGGCTTTCCAATCGTGTTATTCCGAAGAACAGAGCCTTTGTTGACGAAATACTAAAAGCCTTCGGTTTGAGCGTGAATGACACAAAGGGAATTATTGATATTTGCCTTGGCTTATCACTCAACGACAGCTATTGGGTTACTCCGGTTGAATTTGACGGTAAATTTGCCGATTACAATCTGTTTGAAAATCCGTTTTCGGAAGCGTTGTCGCTTGTCGCCTATACGGGCGTGGGCAGCGCAGAAAAAGCGTTCTCGACCTCTCCTGAATTCACAACAAACGGTATGCTCCGCAAGGCTTGGCGGCATATTGAGAACGACGGTATCTATCTCTACAAAGGCGGTACAGAAGGTGCTGCGAACGCCGGCAATGAGCCGTACAGCGAGTTTTACGCCTGTCAGGTCGCTAAGGCGATGGGCTTAAATTGTGTTGAATACGACCTTGAAAACTGGAAGGGTATTCTCGCTTCAAAATGCCGTTTGTTTACAGATATCAACACCGCTTTTGTGCCGATCAGCAGACTTATAAAAGACAGAACGCTGAAAAATGCCCTCGATTATTACGCCGGGCTCGGCAAACCGTTCTATGATAACCTGTGCAGTATGCTGGTGTTCGATGCTGTGATTTACAACGAGGACAGACATTTTGGTAACTTCGGTGTTTTGCGTGACAATCACACAGGAAAGATCATAAAGCCCGCTCCGATGTTCGACAACGGCTTATCGCTGTTCAATTTTGCGATGGCGGACGATTTGGAAAACCTCGGTGAATACGCTAAAACAAGAACCCCTCCCTACGGCGTATCCTTCGACGAGGTTTGTAAGGCAGTAATGGGAAGTAAGCAAAAATCTCAGCTCATCAAACTGCTTAATTTCACTTTCACAAGGCACCCATCAATTAATCATCCCGAAGAACGCTTGGCGGCAATCGAAGCTCAAATCCATATAAGAGCAAGAGAATTGATGTCGATACCAAACTCTAAATAATGATAAAGAGCGTGTAAACAGACAACACCTGCTTACACGCTCGTTTTTATTTTTCGTTGAGAAATTCACTAACAAATAAGTGAAGTTCTCAATGAGATTGTTGATAACAGTTCTTAATTGTATATCAGCTCGGCATTTATTACTTCTCTCGCTCGCTGGGTTGCATTATTCATCTTGCCAACCCATAGCATTTGGTCGGTTGCTTTGAGCTGTTCGGTGCAGCCTTCTTCATTTGCGAAAGCCTGTACAAGCTCGTCATACATATTCTGCGCCTGTTCATCAATGTCGGCAAGGTATTCGTTCAGTCTACATTTTGTGAGCAGGTTGGTATAAAGAATCGGGCGACTTCTTTTGATATAGCGAAGGTGTTGTTGTCCCCACAATCCGATTGGTCGGTTGTCCTGTTCGGGTAACGTTAAATTCGGCAGCAAATAATCTCCTTGACGTGTATATGTAATCTCCATTGTCAGACCTCCTTAATCTTAATCTTTTTAGCTTTGGCTTTTGAAATTCTAATAAGCAGTTCATCAACTAAATCGGTGTACATTCCTTGTGAAATAAGGTTGTTTCTCAAATCAATCAGACTATTGATAACAACTCTGCGTTCCTCGGCAGTGAGGAAAATTTGATATTTAGCTCTCATTGTTGACCTCCCGAAGAAAGTCTTTATACGGCGCTGTGCTGTCCACAAAGGTATCGTAGATAAACCGTGCGCCGAGCCTGAATCCGACGGTAAAACTGTCAAGCTCAGATTCTCCCAAAATGACATTGGAAGCATTTACAAAAGAAAGAAAAGCTTTCTTTACTTCGCCATCAAGCTTATCCGTCAGCTCAGCTTCACTCTTGGATAAAATACTCATTTGCTTTTGCAAGTAGCTGTCCTTCTTAAAGCCACGAGCCTGTGGATCAATGTTTCCGTAATACAACTCGGTTATGATGTTTTTCATAATACAATCTCCGATTTCATAATAAAATCAGCGGGCGTTTCAACTACTATTTTTTTATACCATTTTTCTACCAAATTGATTGTTCAAGTAGATAAACTACACTTTGGAGAGACAAATAGGATACGAGGTTATAGCTTAAATCATAAGTATTTTAGCTATGTTTTGTTAGCTATAGAATAGTTTGATTTTCTTGTTACCCTTCAAGTCCTTCTGCCCCTGCCAAGCCGAAAACCCGCATAAACACTGTGTTTATGCGGGTTTTTCTTATCTATTCTAGCTCGGCACACGCACTAACGTTCCGCGTTTTGGGGCTTATTTGGTGTTCATTTAGTGCTATTTAGTACCTATTTTGCTATCTATCTCGTCTGGTACATCATCAAAAGAGCATCATTTTTATCCGGTACAGCGTATCAAATTCTTAATAAAATTTTAGTCCCTTGGTTTTATTCCGAGAATAATTTCAAGGGGCTTTTTCATTGTTTTCTCTGTATCAATTATTTATATACTGTTTTGACTCACATCGGAACATATCCTATTCTATTTACACCTATTACACCACGACGTAAAACAGTAATATCAATAGTTTCATATACGATTTCGTCAATATTTGAATTCGCAGATTGAATTCTTGGAATGTCAATTCTCTCAATATTAGTTCGAGGTATTTGAATAGTTTCAATGCCAAGTTCTTGTAGAATCTCATCGGGCAACTCGTAGTCTTGCTCAACGAGTCCAAAACAAGTAAATCCAGTATCCATACAAAAAGATATTAACTTCTTTTTACCAATATTATAAATCGCAGATATTGTACACCCTATAAGGCTACCCATTAAATATGCAGCGCCTGGGAACTCCCACCCGAGAGCTTGAACAATAACTCCACCAATTTTAGCTGCCAATAAATACCCTGTTGATATTACCACAGTATCAGCAAAAGCCATTCCCATTTCTTTAGGATTCATTCTTCCGGCTGCAACTAATAGGCTGTTTTTTATAGTTCCTATAACGATAGTAACCAACACACCTACAATAGAAGGATCTATTGATTTTAATGCTTCACCTAATAAGCCTTTTTTAATTGCAACCTCTGCTGAATAAGCAATCGTCCCGCGAAGAAAACTCTCTCCGCTTGCCGATACAACTTTTGTCCCTGATTTTTTTATTTATCTGTAATTATTTATTATCTAATGGGTATTTAACTTTGCTGTGCCCATATACCCATAATGCTTGATCTTCTTCTCTTGACAATTCACATTTGTTGAATACTCTATTTAGCAAACAACGATAATCCTCATATAACTCTAGGACCTTATTAACCGCTGCCTTATCAGGCGCAGGTTTAACAGATACATCTGCCGGATTCTCATCAGAATCAATTGCTAAAGCCGCCTTGTGGGCGAATTTATCGTAAATAGGATATTTCCCTTTGGACAGGAAGAAAATTAGTGTAATCATATTCATTTTTCGCAAACTCTTCAACTATGGTGGATTTGCCTATTCGTCTGGCACCTTCGATCATAATAACTTTTTCTGTAGCAGCTTTTTCCTTCCAGTCTAATAGTTTGTCGTATATCTTTCTTTTGAAAACCATGAGTTCAATCTTCTTTCGTATTTGTATTATAACACCCCAAGCGATGCTATAAGACGTACCAAAAATCAGTCTACAATAAAGAATAAATCAAGAGAAATAGATCAATGTAAAGTGAATATACCTTACACACAAGAAAACCAAAACCGAAATATAGATAAAAAGCAGCGTTTGAAATTAAACACAGACAACTCATTGATTTGAATTGCCTGCGCGTTATTCCCATGTGATATCGCAAAGACTGAGTTTCTCATCACTTATAAGCTGATAAGGTATATCTGCCTCTGCGAGTTCATCTAAAAAAGCTTTGAATAAATAATCGTCCGAGAAATTTTGTATAAATGCCAAATAAAAGCTGTGGTTGACGCAGGCTACCTCAATAGCAGCGTCGATTACAGTCGGTTCAGCCAGTAAATACACTTCTTCTATGTATGGATCCAGAGCTCCAAAGCTTCTGTTGTCTGTATAAGAAACAGCAGCCGTCCATCTTGCGGCGCCGGAGGCCTTGCCCAATACATCAAACTTCATTTGCAGCGGCATCATATCGAGCTTTTTATGCATTGCTTTTAATGACTTTAAATGCCAAAGTGAATTCTCGGGCTGTGCCTGAAGCATCAATTTTCCACGGATAACAGTACACATCCTTTCGATATCCTCGTTCTCTCTGTCTTTTGGAAAATCAATTTCAGCAACATTAGCAAATTGCCGATAATTATCACGGTTGCCTAGCATTGCCTTATGATCTACTGCAATCGTAACATTAATTGTTTTTTCACTTTCGGGATCGGTCTTTCTGATGGCTTTTGCAAGGATAACCGCCAGCAGAGCGTTGGGGCTTCCGTCGTTCTCACGGCAATAACTCATGATCTCCTGCTCGTGAAGTCTTAGATAGAAAATGTGTTTTTCGCCCTTGGCACCCGGATTGATTCTGTAAAAGTCCTCGATGGGCTTCTTCTGATAAAGCGGTGCTTCTGCCGCATCAATATCCAAATGTGCAAACGGATCGCCGCTCTCTGTTTCAGGTATTTCCTGTCCAGGAAGTCTGAAGTCGGTGGAATCAAAGGTAAAATGATACTTTTTGCTCAGGTATATGAAAAGCAGACTTTTGATATATGGTAAAAAACCTGCGCCGTCTGTTATACTGTGGAGGATCTCAACCGCAAGCCGCTTTCCTTCATACTTGATTGCCATGAGGTGATAATTCGACGCTGCTGTATTAAATACAATCGGATCCCAAGTATTTCTGACTACCACCGGAAGAGGATTCGGAATCGGAATAATGTCATTCTCTGTCTTTTTCGCCCGAATATAGAAATACGGAAATCTTTCCCGTAATAATTCAGCGGCTTCCGCAAGGATATCTCCGTCTATCGGCTCACCCAGCGTAACAGTGCATCCCATTGTGTTGGCGTTTCCCGAAGAGTTTAAATAAAGCATTGGCTCATAGTATTCTGACATTTCTTCCCCCCAATCTGTATATTTGTTCTCTGATTGTCATTCACCGCTTTAATCGAGTCAACCTTATAGACGGACTTAAAATTCTCAATGCCCTTCTGCGAGCGGATTAGCATTACCTGGGTAAAGTGTCCGTGCTTTTTACCCTTAAAGCCCGCAACCTTCTCGCCGATACATATTGAGCTACGGATTACCGCGTACTGTGCTTCGGGATTATACGGCTCGGCTTCGAAGCGGTGCCCCATAAGGACGTTTCAAGGTTCTCCTTAAGCGAGTTTTTCAGCTTGTTTTCTTTTAGCGATATCTACGTATGACATAAAACCGCCTTAGTTTCTGAAATCTATTGTAACCAATACGCTGAGTTTAGTCAAGAAGTTATTTGCATAATCCCTTATCAATTTGTT
Organism: uncultured Muribaculaceae bacterium; assembly: GCA_964628205.1. Lineage (GTDB taxonomy): Bacteria > Bacteroidota > Bacteroidia > Bacteroidales > Muribaculaceae > Sodaliphilus. The sequence goes on along the minus strand of CAZVMM010000062.1, from coordinate 314 downwards.
TACATATCATTTTTAAACTTATCGAATTCGATATACTGTTCCATATCATTTTTAAGGTGATTAAATGAGTATTTTAAATTTATCAGAAACACAAAAAAGGAAGTACAAGGAATGGGCACATAATCATGAATCAATCGAGAATTATTCAACGTGGAACCGTTATGGGTACGGGTTTGAATGTTGCTCGAAAGCTTAATGGTGAAAAAGGGAAATAACAGTTGAACGAAAGAGGTAAAAAATGACAGTTTTTAATATAGTTTTATATTAGTTTATGCAGTTATCATTTTTACCGCCTTCTCTCTGAAGGCGGTGTA
>CAZVMM010000061.1:0-15810 GCA_964628205.1 uncultured Muribaculaceae bacterium | reverse complement strand
TCCAGCAATACTGCGAGCGCCGCAACTACAGCGTCGTGCGCGAGATGTGCGGACACGGCGTGGGTCGCAAGCTGCACGAGGACCCCGAAGTGCCCAACTTCGGCCGACGCGGAACCGGTCCGCTGCTGCGCAACGGCATGACGATCGCCATCGAGCCCATGATCAACATGGGCAGCAAGAACATCGTCACCGAGCACGACGGCTGGACAACCCGCACGCGCGACCGCAAGCCCAGCGCTCACTTTGAGCACTCCATCGCCATCCATCATGGCAAGCCTGATATCCTTTCCTCCTTTGAGCCCATCAAGGAAGTGCTGGGAGACAGGTTCATCTGATTGAAACAACTCCACATTTTTAAAGACAACCCGATAACGTTAATTTAGATTTTATATGGCAAAACAGACAGCAATAGAATTAGACGGCACGATCGTTGAGGCATTGTCCAACGCGATGTTTCGCGTGGAGCTCGAGAACGGCCACCAGATCACCGCTCACATCAGCGGCAAGATGAGGATGCACTACATCAAGATCCTCCCTGGTGACAAGGTAAGAGTGGAGATGTCCCCCTACGATTTGTCTAAAGGAAGAATATCTTTTCGATACAAATAACAAAACCGCATAGACATTATGAAAGTTAGAGCATCTATCAAGAAGCGCAACGAGGACTGCAAGATTGTACGTCGCAAAGGGCGCCTGTATGTGATTAACAAAAAAAATCCCAAGTTCAAACAGCGTCAGGGATAAAAAAAAGTATTAACTTTGCAAAAATTTTTGAATTTAATATATGGCAGTAAGAATTGTCGGGGTTGATATCCCCCAGAACAAGCGCGGCGTCATCGCCTTGACCTACATCTTTGGTATCGGGCGCAGCTCAGCCGCTACAATCCTCAAGAAGGCTGGTGTTGACGAGAATACCCGCGTGAAGGATTGGACCGATGCCGAGGCAGCCGCAGTGCGTGAGGTGATCGGTAACGAATACAAAGTAGAAGGTGACCTGCGCAGCGAGGTGCAGATGAACATCAAGCGATTGATGGACATCGGTTGCTATCGTGGCATCCGTCACCGCAACGGTCTCCCCGTTCGTGGTCAGAGCACCAAGAACAATGCACGTACCCGCAAGGGCCGCAAGAAAACTGTTGCTAACAAGAAGAAAGCTACTAAATAACATTATTGAATTATGGCTAAAAAGACAGTCGCAGCTAAGAAGAGAGTCGTTCGCGTTGACGGTGTTGGTCAACTGCACGTGCATTCTTCGTTCAACAACATCATTGTGTGCCTCGCTAATGGCGAGGGACAGGTAATTTCCTGGTCGTCGGCTGGCAAGATGGGCTTCCGCGGTTCGAAGAAGAACACGCCCTACGCTGCCCAGATGGCTGCCGAAGATTGCGCAAAGGTCGCTTACGACCTCGGTTTGCGCAAGGTCAAGGCCTATGTGAAGGGTCCGGGCAATGGCCGTGAGTCGGCTATCCGCACCATCCATGGTGCTGGCATCGCAGTTACCGAGATCATTGACGTCACACCGCTGCCCCACAACGGTTGCCGTCCCCCCAAGAGAAGAAGGGTCTAAGAGAGTTAGGCGCTTGCTTCAACCATCCCAATCACACTGTTTTAACAGGTATTCTTTATTAACAAACTTTTTTCGCGAATCTCTATCAGTGAATGGATTGCATTTTTTTAACGACCTCTCTGCAATCGCGGCTGCACTGAAGCGATTCCAATTCACAATGTTAATTATTTTTTAGAAAAAGACTATGGCTAGATACACCGGTCCAAAAAGTAAAATTGCCCGCAAACTGGGAGAACCCATCTTCGGTGAAGACAAGTACTTTGCCAAGAAGAACTATCCCCCGGGCCAGCATGGTGCCAACCGTCGCAGGAAGATGTCAGAGTACGGCACCCAGCTTCGCGAAAAACAGAAGGCTAAGTACACCTATGGCGTGCTTGAGCGCCAGTTCCGCAACCTCTTCAACAAGGCTTCACGCATGAAGGGTGTTACGGGTGAAGTGCTCCTGCAGTTGCTCGAGGCAAGGCTCGACAACATCGTTTATCGTCTGGGCATCGCTCCCACCCGTGCTGCTGCACGCCAGCTCGTGCTCCATCGCCACATCACCGTTGACGGCAAGGTGGTAAACATCCCGTCGTACTCGGTGAGCGAGGGTCAGATCGTTGCTGTTCGTGAGAAATCCAAGTCGCTCGAGGTCATCCAGGATGCGCTGGCAGGTTTCAACCACAGCAAGTATCCCTGGATCGAATGGGACGAGAACGTCAAGGGTGGCAAGCTCTTGCACATGCCCGTTCGCGAGGACATTCCTGAGCCTATCAAGGAGCAGTTGATCGTCGAGTTGTATTCTAAACAGTAAAATTTTTATCCATGGCTATTTTAGCATTTCAGAAACCCGACAAAGTCTTAATGTTGGAAGCCGACAATTCGTTCGGCAAATTTGAGTTCCGCCCCCTGGAGCCCGGTTATGGTGTCACCATCGGTAACGCCCTGCGCCGCATCCTCCTCTCGGGACTCGAGGGCTTCGCAATCTGCAGCATCCGCATCGACGGTGTTCAGCATGAGTTCGCAACCATCACCGGCGTTAAGGAAGATGTCACTAACATCATCCTCAACCTCAAGAAGGTTCGCCTCAAACGCATTGTCGAAGACACCGACACCGAGAAGGCCGTTGTCAAGGTTTCAGGTCAGAGCGTCTTCAAGGCGGGCGACATCGGCAAGGTCCTGAGCGCGTTCGAGGTTCTCAACCCCGAGCTCGAGATCTGCCACATCGACCCCTCTTGCGGTTTCCAGATCGAGTTGTCGATCAACAAGGGCAGGGGATATGTTCCCGCTGAGGAGAACCGCAACGCCAATGACCCCATCGACGTGATCGCCATCGACTCGATCTACACGCCCATCCTGAACGTGAAGACCGCTGTCGAGAACTTCCGTGTCGAGCAGAAGACCGACTACGAGAAGCTCGTGATCGAGATCACCACCGATGGCTCTATCCACCCCAAGGACGCCCTTAAGGGAGCTGCCGAGATCCTGATTCAGCACTTCCAGCTCTTTACCGATCGTGAGATTGTTCTCGACAACACCGAGAGCAACGGCAACGAGGAGTTTGATGAGGAGGTACTCAAGATGCGTCAGCTGCTCAAGACCAAACTTGTTGACATGGACCTCTCAGTGCGCGCCCTCAACTGCCTGAAGTCGGCAGAGGTCGAGACGCTCGGAGAACTCGTGGTCTTCAACAAGACCGACCTGCTCAAGTTCCGCAACTTCGGTAAGAAGTCGCTCAGTGAGCTCGAGGAGTTGTTGGCCAACCTCAATCTGCACTTTGGCATGGATATCACTAAATACAAATTAGAAAAAGAGTAAAAAACGATGAGACACAATAAGAAATTCAACCACCTGAGCCGTAAGAGCGCCCACCGTGATGCCATGTTGGCCAATATGACCATCTCGCTGATCATGCACAAGCGCATCATCACGACCCTCGCCAAGGCCAAGGCCCTGCGCGTGTATGCCGAGCCCCTGATCAACAGGACCAAGGACGACACCACCGCATCGCGCCGCCTCGTCTTCAAGCACCTCCAGAACAAAGAGGCCGTCAAGGAACTCTTCTCGACCGTTGCCGCTAAGGTGGCCGACCGTCCCGGTGGCTACACCCGCATCCTGAAGCTCGGCAACCGTCTGGGTGACAACGCCAAGACCTGCTTCATTGAGCTCGTAGACTTCAATGAGGCTATGCTCGAGGCCAAGAACCAGGAGAAGGCTGCTCCCAAGAAGACTACCCGCCGTAGCCGCAAGAAAGCTGCCGCTCCCGCTGCCGCAGCTCCTGCCGAGGAGGCTCCCAAGGCCGAAGAGTAAGCACTCGACGACGACAAGCAGCGACCGCACGAGGTCGCACCTGACGTGCATATCAAGAGCCGGCATCCAGCGGTCTTGTCGCGATAAGGCCACTCAGCGCTGCTCTTACCACAATAACGCTAAACACCCCGCGCACATCGAGTGTCGCGGGGTGTTTAGCGTATTGTGGTCGTCGATAATTATGTGCAGAGCCTAGGTCACTGTTGTGGCTGTTGCTGCATGAACTGCTGCTCGATGACGTGCATCAGCTCCTCGTTGGTGTTGAGCGTGTCGCCATCGGGCGAGATGACATACATCGACTCCACAGCAGGCGACTTGGCGGTGCTGTCGGCCATGTTCTCGACGATGATCTTGGTCATGCGGTCCAGATACTGGTTCAGGGCTACCGTGTCGTTGGCAGCATCAAATTTCTCGACCGTCTGCGTGCCGTCGGCCATGTTCTGCACCAGCTGGTAGTGGCGGGGTTTCTCGTTGCATGACCACAGGCAGCACAGGGCCACCATGGCGGTCAGCACGACGGGCAGTAAGCTTCTCTTGTTCATCTCTCTTTCTCGATGCTGACCAGATTATGCTTGTTCTTTCACTTCCCAACCCAGGGCGCTGGCACCCAGCACTGCGGCATCACTCTCCTTGAGCTCGCTGATGAGGATCTTGACCTTGCCCTTGTAGATGCCCAGCACATTGCGCTCAAAGGCTTCCTTGACAGGATTCATGATCAGATCACCACTCTTGGTCAGACCGCCAAAGAGCACAAACGCCTCGGGGCTCGAGAAGTTGGTGAAGTCGGCCAGCGCCTCGCCCAGGATGGTGCCTGTGTAATTGAAGATCTCCTTAGCCAACTTGTCGCCAGCCATAGCGCAGTCATACACGTCCTTGCTCGTGATGGCCTCGATGTCATATTCGCGCAGCTTCGACGGCTCATTGCGCAGCTCCAGGAACTCGCGTGCCGTGCGAGCAACGCCCGTTGCCGAGCAGTAGGCCTCCAGGCAACCCGTTCGGCCACAGCCACACACGCGGCCGTTGGTGCGCTTCACGATCACGTGTCCCAGCTCACCGGCAAAGCCATCGTGACCATACACCATCTGGCCATTGACCACGATACCGCTGCCCACACCTGTTCCCAGCGTGATCATGATGAAGTCCTTCATGCCACGTGCCACGCCATAGGTCATCTCACCGATGGCAGCAGCGTTAGCGTCATTGGTGATCACACAGGGGATGCCAAACTTCTTGGTCACCATCTCGGCCAGGGGGATGGGCGTCGGCCAGGGCAGGTTAGGAGCCTGGTCGATGATGCCCGTATAGTAGTTGCCGTTAGGGGCACCGATGCCGATGCCGTTGATCTTGTCCTCAACTTCATTGTCCTTTATCAAGCGTGACAGCTCGGTGTGCAACTCGTCGATATAGTCATTAAAATCGCTGTGCTTAGCAGTCTTGATAGAGCTGCTGGCAATCACATTGCCGCGAGCGTCCACGATGCCAAAGACGGTGTTCGTGCCGCCCATGTCGATACCGATAACATAAGGTTTTGCCATGATTTTGGTTTTGTTTTTTATTGGTTGATAATAAATCGATTTTTTCTCAAAGGGCAAAGTTACGAAAAACTTTTTATTCCCCACCGTCCAGTTTCTTTTTTTTCACGCCATCCCCATCCCAAATGAGTGCAAAAAGAGCGCAGCAATTACAGATTGCCCGAAAGGGTAAAATAGGGACGGTTCTTTTGATGTACTTTTGATGTAATTTTTTGGGAAGTGGCGGCTGCGAGGGTGGTGCATCATTGGGACGGGTCTTTGTGATGGCGTCGCTTCGCTTTGGCCAATCAAAAGAACCGTCCCAGCTGATAGCACCCGTGCAATCAAGAGGGTAAAATAGGGACGGTTCTAGGCTGTTAAGTTAATCGCCGTTTTAGCTTCATTTTCACCCTGCTTTCTGAAGTGTCCGCTGCCTTTTTGCCAACGGATTGGGCAACAGATTGTGCCATCTCCACTCCTTGACATTTGTTATCGTCGTGTTGGCTAGGAGTTCGCTGACATTGAAGTGTCTGCGCTGCTGGTCATCGGCCAGCGCCATGTGCAGCGGTATCATCAACACAATGGGCGTGTAGCCGTTGTTCTTGTTCGGCGACATCCTGCCCTTAAGGAAGCCGAAAGTGGACTCGATCACGTCTGAACTGATGATATGGGTCTGCCCCTGCCCCAACAGAGCCTCCTCCCTGTCGAAGTACTCAAGCAGATCCCGACCAAGTTGCCTTACCCTTCTGGTTGAGCCCATGAAGTTCCTGTAGATGAAGTTCCTGCACTGCTGCGCGGTCTGCTGGGAGAGGCCTTCTGTCTTGCACAGCTTGAGCATGTGCTTGAAGCCTGCCATCACCTCGTGGAGCTCTTCCACCAACGAGGCGTTGCGTTTGACGAAGGACAGCATCGTCGACTCGTCCGGGGAGAGCCTGAAGTCGTTGTCAAGCACCCGCTTGGCCCAGTCCACGGTGGCGAACACATTCATGAAGCGCGCGAACTCGGGCCTTTTCGGGGGCATGAGGTAGGCCCATTTCGTGTGGGAGAACTTCCTGGCATAGCCTTTCTTGGCAATGAACTCCCTGAAGTCGCGTGCGGGGGCATAGGCTTTCTCCAGGCACAGCGCGAAGCTGTGGCTGATGTCGCGGTGGTCAGGGATGCCAATCTCGTCAAAGACGGGGCACAGCACCCTGCCGTTGTCGTTGACGGCGTATTCGGGGAGGCGCCCCCTGCGCTCGACCGTCGCGTTGAGCTCGCGCTCCGTGTCGGCCTTGCTCCACCCCTGGCAGACGGCGATGCGCTCGACGCTCACGTCACAATGCCGCAGGGCATGGCCCGGATGGGCTGCCGGGGCGGATAACTGGACATGTAGGTCCTGCCCGCCCAGGCTGATGCTGTTGTCCACGATCAGGGCGTATGCTTCTTCAGCGGTATGACGCTTCTGCGAACGGTCATACACGGCAAGGCCGCATTTCTCCAGCCAGTCCTTGACCGTGACGTGTGAAACCGGCTGCCCGAGGTCCGCGCCCAGGACGAGCGACACCACCTCAAGCGCCTTCGGTACCTGCCGCAGGCTGCATCCGACGTATGAGGACAGCATGACCGCCAGACGGATCACCGTTTCCCCGTGTCTATGTCCGGGAACACCAGTGACACCACTTCCAGTTCCTTTTCCGTCAAGAGGTCGAGCGCTTCTTTGCCCGCTTTTTTTTTGGACTTTTTCGCTCCACCCTTCAGCCGCCTATTCTCCTGCTTGGCGGCCTTGAGCCGTTCCGAAAGTCTCTCGTTTTTCTTGCGCTCATCGCGCAAAGCCTTTTTCACGCGTTTCAGTTCCTCGTTTTTGTCAACTTCACTCATATTTTTATGCATAATAAAATATTTGCAAAGTTACTAAAAAACAACCAATTAAACAAATATTATTATATAAAAATACGTTAAATACAAATAAACATCCGCAATTAGAAAAGAAAATACAAAAATTAGGCTGCCATTCGGCAGCCCAAAACTTATCGTTAACTTAACAGCCTAGGACGGTTCTTTTGATGTACTGAGATCGAAGCCTTGAAGAAGAGACTTGGGAAGCTATAGAAGCTATAGAAGTTATATAGTATTCTAGAAGGCGGCGGAGAGGCGGACGTTGAGCTGGCGGCGGGTGAGGTAGTTGGGGACGGCGTACTGGATGTTGTTGACGTCGGTGACCCAGTAGTAGCTGCTCACGTTGGAGATGTCCATGAGGTTGAAGCAGTCCAGGCCGAGCCACACCTCCTTGAAGTGGCTGAACAGGCCGCTGCTGGGGCGGTGATCCTTGCTGATGAGTTCATAGCTCAGTCCCACGTCCACGCGCTTGTAGGCGGGCTGTCGCACGTAGGAGTCGGCACGCGTCATGTGGGGCGCGGTGGTGGGCAGACCGTCGCTGATGATGCCCTTGAGGCTGAACTTGAGGCGCGGGATGTTGGGGAAGTAGTCGGTGAAGAACAGGGCGACGCTGTAACGCTGGTCGGTGGGGCGGGGCACCTTCACGCCGTTGAGGTCTTCCTGGGTCTTCATCAGCGAGAAGCTGATCCAGGAGTCTGTGCCCTCGACAAACTGGCCAAAGAGTTTCATGTCCAGTCCGGCGATGTAGCCCTTGGAGGAGTTGACACCGCTATACACGAGCTTGAGGTTGTCGATCTCGTAGGGGATGAGGTTCGACAGATTCTTGTAATAGGCCTCGGCTGTGAACTTGAAGGGGCGGTCTAGAGCGCGGAAGGTGTAATCGCTGCCCAGGATGACCTGGATGCTGCGCTGTGACTTGATGTCCTTGTTGAGCAAGATGGTGCGGTTGCCGAGGGAGTCCATCAGCTGCTGGCGGTATTCCTTGTAGAATGGTGCCTGGTAGTAGACGCCGCCGGCCAGTCGCAGCGACAGATTGCCGTTGCGCTCGGGCACGAATCCCAGGCTCACACGCGGCGAGACGAGGGTCTCGTTGTTGAAGTTCCAGTGCGAAAGGCGCACGCCCGCGTTGAGCGACCAGTATCCGGCCGATGAGGTGAATCGCCAGGTGTCCATGAGCCATCCGGCGATGCGCGTCGTGTTCAGGTCGTTGCTCGACGACTCGGTGAAGATGACGTTGACCTGGTCGGGGATGTGGGGCAGGGAGTAGCCCGCACTGTCGCGCCATTGCCACTGTCGGGAGCGGTCATAGATGTCCTCCTTGCGCATCGATATGCCATAGGAGATGCTGTTGTGATTGATGCCGACGTTGCCTCTGAGGGTGAGGTCCAACACGTTCATCTTGAGTCGCGTGCGCTCGTGCTCGTGATACTTGCCCACGCCAAGCTCCTCGCCGGCCTGGTCGAGCCAGTACTCGCCATGGATGTCATAGGCCACCAGCTCGTCGGTGCGGTAGCCCGATGCCTGCAGGGTGAGGTCGGTGCCCTTGTCGTTGAATGTGTAGGTGACGGCTCCGGCGCCAAAGTAGGTCTGGAACTTGTCCTTCTCGTAACCATCGAAATAGACCGTGAACGACTTCACGTCCTCGCTGGTGCCGAAGCTGGTCTCGCGGTTCTTGGGCGTGAAGCGGTAGTCGTTGATGCTCACGTTGCCCAGCAGGGCGATGCGCAGCTTGTCCATCGGCTTGAACACGAGGCTCGTCTGGTAGTCGAAGTATTGCGGGTCATACTCGCCCTTGCTCTCGAGCGAGCCCATGAGCGACGAGTTGCGCTTGTAGCGCACGCCGTGCATCTGGCTGTAGTGGCGGGTGCTGTGGCCGAGCATCAGGCTTCCGCCCTGCAGGCTGGCCGACAGAGCGCCCTCAAATGCTTCGGGCTCGCGGTAGGTGATGTCGAGCACGGACGACATGCGGTCTCCATAGGCGGCACTGAAGCCACCCGTCGAGAAGTCCACCTTGCGCACCATGTCGGGATTGATGATACTCATGCCCTCTTGCTGTCCTGAGCTGATGAGCTGGGGACGGTAGACCTCGATGCCGTTGATGTAGACGCTGTTCTCGTCGTAAGAGCCGCCGCGCACCATGTATTGTGAGCTCAGCTCGTTCTTGGAGCTCACGCCCGCCATGGTCGTCAGCACGGCCTCGACGCTGCCCCCCGAGGCGTCGGGGGTGCGCTTGAGCATCTCCACATCGATTCCCTGCATGCCGTTGGTCTGCTTCTTGTATTCAGTGATCTCCACCTCTCCGAGCTCGAGCGTTTTCTCGTAGAGCTTGGGGTTGATGGTGACGGTGCCCTCGGGCTTGATAAGCTGTCGTGTCACGGTGGAGTAACCCAGGCAGGAGAATTCCACCATCAGGGTGTCGGCCTTGGGGACCGTCATCTCGTATGCGCCCTGGGTGTCGGTGTTGGTGCCGATAGCGGTGCCCAGGAGCCTTACTGTTGCAAACTCGATGGGTTCGCCAGCGGCGTCGATGACTTTACCAGTGATCTTGACTTGCGAGAATGCTGCAGAGGCGCACATCAGCAGTGCCAGCAGTGACAATATGCGGGATTGGAATTTCATTGATCTTATTTATGTTATAATAACATAACGAAAACGGGGCCGATAAAGTATATCGGTGGGGAGTTTTTAGGCTTTAGGGTGTTTGCCTCTATTGGGTGAAGAGCGAGAGCAGTTCTCTCGCGCTCACGCGGGTGTAGTTGGCGGGGATGTTGTGGTCGATCTTCACGTTGCCGTTCCAGTCGATGTTGTTGTAATCCAGGTCCAGTGCCAGTTTCTTCTTGTTGATGTTGCCGTCGGCCCTCATTGTGTGGGCGATGTTGCCGGCAGCGGTGGCCTTGATGTTGCTGTATCTTACCTGATAGACTGGGGTTGAGGTCGATGCTGACACAATGTTGAGCGATACAATCTGGTGAGACTTGTTGAAGGCGAACTCGTAGCCATATCCCTGAATGCGCGTGGTGGGAGTGATGATGGTAACCTTGCCGTCGTGATGGACGGTGACATCCTGTTTCATGTCAGGGCCCAGTGTGCCCTTGCCGATGATGAACGGCCGGCCCAGGAAGATGTCCTGGATGGTGCTCACGTTGATGGGAACGCCAGCGGTGAGGATCGACGCTTTCTCGGCAATGTAGCGCTTGTGCACCTTGTCCATGCCATAGATGCTGTCGCCCGTGATGAGCAGCCGGCCCACCTCGATGCCCAGCAGGGGCCTCAGTGAGATCTGTATGGCCTGGCCGCGGACCATGCGCACCTGCACACCAGAGGTGAATGGCGTACCGACGTCGATTGTCATTTTTCCGCCCACCTGCAGCGTCTGCCAGGCGCCCAGGTGTGACACGATGTCAGTGAATGGGTCGGTGCTGGTCTCGGTCGTGGTGTTAGCGTTGGCATCGGGCAGGGTAGTGGCCTTTTTGGCGGTTCCGCATGCGGTCACGAGCAGTGCTGTGGCAGCGATGATGATGGCGTTCGTTATCTTGTTCATGATGATCTGATACGGTTGATACTGTGTTATGGTTGATGATTATTCTTCGTAGTAGGTTTTGTCCTTGACTTTGCGTTTCAGCAATTCGTTGTCGGGCTCCAGCTCCAGTGCCCGTTGCCATTGCTCGATGGCCTGCTCTTTCTCGCCATTGAACCACAGGATGTCGCCATAGTGCTCCAGCAGGTGGTTGTCCTCGTCTTTCTCGACGGCACTCTTGATGTAGAGCAGTGCCTTGGCATAATCCTTCTTGGCGAAATACACCCAGGCGTAAGTGTCGATGAAGTTGGCGTTATCGGGTTCGTCCTTGACGGCAATGGCCGCCATGCGCTCGGCATGGTCCAGGTCCTCGCCGCGCTTGGCCAGGTAGTAGGCATAGTTGTTCAGCGCCCCCGTGTTGGCGGGGTTGAGCTCCAGCGCCCGCTTGTAGCACTCGACGGCCTTGGCCGTGTCGAGCATCTCGCTGTAGGTGTCACCCATGCCGGTGATGAGTTCGGACTGCTTCTCGACGTCGGTGCTGTCGACCATGGCCAGCACGCTCTCATAGGTCTCGATGGCCTTGTCGTACTCCTTCATTTGGTAATAGCATCCCGCGACATATCCCAGCAGGTCCTCGTTGTCGGGATTATAGGCCAGCGCCTTCTCCGATGCCTTGATGGCTTCGGCATAGTTGTCATTGATCATGTTGAGGATGACCATGTTGCGCCATCCCTCGGCATCGGTCGGATTGACATCCAGACTGTAGCCCAGTTGCTCGATGGCACTCTTCAGATCCTTCTTGGTATAGAAGTACTCGCTATAGAGCTGGTGGATCTTGGCCTCGTGGGGGTGTTGCTGTATCAGCACCGTGAACAGGTTGTTGATGCGCTGGGTGGTGTCCTCCTTAGCCAGCTGTTCGCGGATGTATCCCAGCAGTACGCTGAGCTTGGTGTCGACATCGAGTTGTTCGGCGGTCAGGGCATTGTAGATCTGCTGCTCGTAGTTGACACTGTCGCCAATCATGTTGTAGTGCTGGGCACGGGCCAGATAGATGAATCCGTTGTCGGGGGCATATTCCTGTGCGCGGTCGAGATAGTAGAGGGCGCTGTCGTTCATCCCGTAGTGCTGGAACAGGCTGCTCATGGCGATGTTGTAGGTGTCGTTCTTGGGCGCGGTGGCCAGCAGGTTGCGCATCTCCCTGAGTGCCCCTGTGCTGTCGTTCATCGCCATGTAGTTGTCGATCTTGCTCGACGTGATCTGGATCGCGTCGCCAAAGATGGTCGCGATGCTGTCATAGGTGGCGTTGCTCTGTGCGTAATCGCCCGACTGGGAATAGGCCTCGGCGAGGCGCACCTGCAGTTCCAGGCGGTTGGGATTGTGCTCGTTCAGTGACTTGATGGCCCGCAGGGCCTCATCGGGGTGGCCGAGTTGCATATTGGCATCGCTGTAGAAGGTGGTCTCGTACAGGTCCTCGGGCTGGGCGTCAAAGTGCTCCCGCATCAGTGCCAAGCCCTGCTCGCAGCGCTCCTTGGTCTTGTTGTTCATCTGCACCAGGCACATGCCCAGGTAGAACGAGATGCTCGTGTTGCTCGGGTCAAGCCGGTGGGCATACTCGGTCAAGTGATAGAATGCATCCAGGTTGCCCTTGAGTTTCTGGTTTTGGGCTTCCAGGAAGATGTATTCCGCTTTGCGCTGGTTCTCGACCGACACATTGCCCGTTGCCGGCTCGTTCTTGCCCGCCAATGCGCTCAGAGCCAGCAGCACAACGGTGATTATCGCTAAATGTCGTTTCATCAGTTTTCAGTTTTCAGTTTTTCAGAATGCGGATGCTAGTTCCTAACTATTTCGTTCCTGTGTGGCCGAAGCCGCCCGCGCCGCGCTCCGTCTCGTCGAGGTCCTGGACAAGCGTCCACACCACAGCGCTGTGGCGTGCCACCACCATCTGGCAGATGCGCTCACCGTCCTCGATGGTCTGCGGTTCATCACTCAGGTTCACCATGATGACCCCGATCTCGCCGCGGTAGTCGGCATCTATCGTGCCTGGTGTGTTGAGCACAGTGAGCCCGCGCTTCAGGGCCAGCCCGCTGCGTGGCCTGATCTGGCACTCGTAGCCCTCGGGAAGGGCAATATAGATACCTGTGTGCACCAGTGCCCGCTGCAGCGGTTGTAGCGTCAACGGCTCCTCCAGCCATGCCCGCAGGTCCATTCCCGCGCTCAATGCCGTGCCATACTGCGGCAGCTCGTGCGGCCCGCGGTTCACTATCTTCACGTCAATCTTCTCCATGTCATTGGTGTTTGTTGGCTACAAAATTATTCAAAAAAAGGCTACAATAATCCATGTAGCCATAATTAATTTCTAAAAAATAATGTGAGTTTGTGTGAAAACGCTATTTTGATGGCTTGTCATAGCGTGTTTTCTCTAATGTCTCGATCAACTTGCGCCAGATTCCCTCCGGCCCCATGACTAATCGGAATAATGGAATGGTGGCTCTCTTGGTGTGTATTCGTCTCAACGCGAAATACATCCAAGTGACCGTCACCCCGACAATGGTGAGCAACCTGTCATTAAACCAAGACCAGTTGTAGTTTTAACGTGCTTCAACACCAGTTTGTGATAAATTTTGCATTATTGCGGAGAAAAGCGTAATTTTGTAAAAAATTTATCATAATGGCTATTCAACGAATGAATTGGGACCGGTTGATATCGGATAAACGGCTGGGACTGGAGCATTACCACGACGACAACAAGGGTGGGGGAGTGCGCAGCGACTTTGAGCGCGACTACGACCGCCTGGTGTTCTCGTCGCCCTTCCGCCGCTTGCAGAACAAGACGCAGGTGTTTCCGCTGCCCGACAGCATCTTTGTCCACAACCGCTTGACGCACAGCTTGGAGGTGTCGAGTGTGGGCAAGTCGATGGCCCGCGAAGTGGCCCTTCGCCTCATGCCGCGATACCGTTGCGAGGTGTGGGTCGAGAAGTTGCGCGACATCAGCGAGATCGTTGCTGCCGCATGTCTGGCCCACGACCTGGGCAATCCGCCCTTCGGCCACTCGGGCGAGAAGACCATCGGCGCCTACTTCAGCGAGGGCCGTGGCCTGGAATTTAAGGACAAGTTCACCATCGAGCAGTGGAATGACCTCATCCACTTCGAGGGAAACGCCAACTCCCTGCGCACGCTGGTCCACCAGTTCAACGGCCGCCGTCCCGGTGGCTTCGCCATGACCTACTCGACGCTGGCCTCGATCGTCAAGTACCCTTACTCATCGATGCATGCTGGCGAGAAGGGCAAGTTCGGTTTCTTTACCACCGAGAAGGACACCTTCTGCCGCATCGCCGATGAGCTGGGCCTCATCCGTCTGGAACAGGACCGCTACTGCCGTCATCCCCTCGTGTATATTGTCGAGGCCGCCGATGACATCTGCTACCAGATCATGGACATCGAGGACGGCCACAAACTCAAGATCATCGGCACCGATGAGACCATCGACCTGCTGCTCGACTTCTTTGACCAGGAGCGTCAGGACCACCTTCGCGAGCACATGGCGCGCGTTGCCGACCCCAATGAGAAGATAGCCTACCTGCGCTCGTGCATCGTCGGCTTGATGGTTGAGCAGTGTGCCGCCGCCTTTGTTGAGCACGAGGATGAGATTATGGAGGGCCGGTTCGATGGCGGCCTCATCGACCGTATTGCCCCCTTGCCCGCCGCGGCCTATCGGGCCTGTAGCGCCCTGGCCCATGAGCGGCTGTACCGCGCCAGCTATGTCGTGGATGTGGATCTGGCCGGTAACCGCATCATCAATCTGCTGCTCGAGAAGCTCATCGAGGCGGTCATGCACCCCGAGCGCAACTACTCTCAGTTACTGATGAACAAGTTCCCGCAGCAATACGACGTGCACGCCCCGACGCTGTTCGAACAGGTGCAGGCCGTGCTCGACCACATCAGCGCGATGACTGATGTGTATGCACTCAACC
Source organism: uncultured Muribaculaceae bacterium (assembly GCA_964628205.1). Classification (GTDB taxonomy): domain Bacteria; phylum Bacteroidota; class Bacteroidia; order Bacteroidales; family Muribaculaceae; genus Sodaliphilus. Next base: position 1,080 of record CAZVMM010000061.1, on the reverse strand, counting down.
TCTACCGCCAGCTCGACGGCATCTCGCTGCCCACCGTTTAGTTGGGAGTGAGAAGTGAGGAGTGAGAAGTTAGGAGTTAGGCGAACGTAATCGTACTTACAACTAAAAACAAAAGACTAAAAACTAAACGATGGGATTAATTGACGATAAAAAACGCATTAATGAGATAGAACTGACCGAGGAACGCGCCATCCTGGTGGGACTGATTACACCCCAGCAGGGTGAGGCCAAGGCCCGCGAGTACCTCGACGAACTCGAATTCCTGGCCGAGACGGCGGGTGCCACCACCGTGCACACGTTTTTGCAGCGCTGTGACGGCCCCAACAGCACCAGCTATGTGGGCAAGGGCAAGCTCGAAGAGATTGTGGCCTATGTCGAGGACAACGACATCAGCCTGGTCATCTTTGACGACGACCTCACGCCCAAGCAGGTCGCCTTCATCGAGAAGGCCGTCAAGGTCAAGACGCTCGACCGCACTAGCCTCATCCTGGACATCTTTGCCAAGCGGGCCCAGACTGCCAGCGCCAAGATGCAGGTTGAGCTGGCCCAGTACCAGTACCTGCTGCCGCGACTGGCGGGAATGTGGACCCACCTGGAGCGCCAGCGAGGCGGTATCGGCATGCGCGGCCCTGGTGAGACCCAGATCGAGACCGACCGCCGCATCGTTAAGACAAAGATCTCCCTGCTCAAGGAGAAACTGGCTCAACTTGATAAGCAGAAGATCACCCAGCGCAAGAACCGAGGCAAGCTCACCCGCATCGCCCTCGTGGGATATACCAACGTGGGCAAGTCCACGCTGATGAACGTGCTGAGCAAGAGCGAGGTCTTTGCGGAGAACAAGCTGTTTGCCACCCTCGACACCACTGTTCGCAAGGTTGTCATTGGCAACCTGCCCTTCCTGTTGACCGATACCGTCGGTTTCATCCGCAAGTTGCCCACCCATTTGGTGGAATCCTTCAAGAGCACCCTCGACGAGGTGCGCGACAGCGACATCCTGGTGCATGTAGTCGATATCTCGCATCCCCAGTTCGAGGAACAGATCGAGGTGGTGAACCGCACCCTGCAAGAGGTGTGTGATGC
>CAZVMM010000060.1:0-15939 GCA_964628205.1 uncultured Muribaculaceae bacterium | reverse complement strand
GGCATTCATCCAAGTATTCCCCCGGTGAAGATCTAAAACTCGCCATCCAGACCCTATTAACGCCTTTTTCGGACAATTCTCTCGCCGTTCCATATCCAAGCAGTTCAAACAGGAAAAACACCGGCGCTTTCAATGCCTCCAGATTATCCACGTGAGGTCTTTGGATATGTTCAGGCATTCCTCTAGCGCCGAGCATCCTTTCCTGGACATCACACATGGACTCGACCAGGGATATGAGCTGTTCTTTGGTGGGAGGGGTGGACATAAATAACGGACTATGGTGTTACAGAGTGAACGGTTATGGAGCGGAATCCTATTGCCGGTATTTGATCTGGAAGTAGTCGAGAAGTGCCTTGAAGTTGTCCTGGGCTGTGAGGCATGTATCGAGCAGGAAACCTTTGATGCGGGGCCACTCACGGAGACCTCTATAGTAGAACATCTTCAGGTCGTCGGTAATGATGAAGGGGACGATTCCAGCCGATAAACACTCTTTGAACATAATCAGCCGGCCTACACGTCCGTTACCGTCCTGGAATGGGTGGATTGCCTCGAAACGTTGATGGAAGTCGACAATGTCCTCCAGGGTGTGTTTCTTGATGGCGTTATACTCTTGCAGCAGCTCTTTAATCTGTCGGTGAACGTCGGACGGGGCTGTTGTTTCCATGCCTCCCACTTCGTTAGGCAGTCGTTTATAGTCTCCCACAGCGAACCAAGGCTTTCGAGAGTCAGAGGTGCTGGACTTGAGTATCAGGTGCAGCTGTTTGATGAACGATTCAGTCAATTTCGCTCCCGCCTGCTCAATGATGCAGTCAATACAGCGGAAGTGGTTAGCCGTCTCAATAATATCATCCACCTTAACAGCGTCGTCAGTAATGCCGATGGTGTTAGTCTCGAAGATATACCGCGTCTGATCGTGAGTCAGGCGGCTACCCTCAATGTGGTTGGAGTTATAGGTGAGGTCAATCTGGACACGGTGATAGATACCTCCCTTAATCCTTCCGTCCTTTTGCTCCTGGAGTGAACTTAGTAAAGGTGATATCTTGGCTCTCTTTTTACGTTCCGGCAAGACAGCATCGGCAGGAATATTCCACGACTTCCCAACGAGATATGCACCATCAATCTTCCCGCTAGCACAGTAGTTGCGGGCGGTGCGTTCCGAGATATTGAACTTCTCGGCATATTGCTTTACTGAGATATACTCCATCGTTTATCGGCAAGAAAAATCCATTATACCGCTGCAAATATACCTATTTTTGCCGACATCGGCAAGAAAACAAGCAAATAAATCGATATCAGCTTCCAGTGTACTGGATATTCACTAACTACCAGTACAGCGATGTTATCTTGACACTCATCTCATCTTTGCTGAAAAGAGCAACTGTAAGATCATTACAAGTTTATATATCATGAGTTGTTATAAGTTTTATCATTTTGGTCAGCAGTTCTTTGCTATCAAGCTCTACCTCTTTTGATTTTCCTCTCATATTCGTAAAAGCAATGAATACAAGAAACGCTTTAAGAATCGAACTGTCAATGTCAGTTGTGATTAATGGTTGATGATACTGAATCTGAGTATAACCGGAAATTGCCAGAATCACAAAATAAATGAAGTACAAGAAGAAGCAGATGTTCGAAGGATGTAAAACATATAATGATAATTCTTCTTGAATTGCTTCATATTTGTGGTTCTCCCAATTTCTCATAGGAGAGTAGTATTTAACTAGTTTCCGTATGATCTTAGGGCAATGTACACTTAATATTGAACCGATAATAAAAGTCAAAAAGATCTTTGTGGGTATTGATATACTTATGAAACCAATTAAGCTTAGGCCCTGAAACAGAATAAATGGCAAGAAGAAAACAATCATCACTAAAAAAAGATAACTAAAGATAATCACCATAGCAGGTTGAGCTATTTTTATCCATAAACCAAACAATATAAATGGTAATGATAATAATTTAGCAATCGTTCCAAGCGCAATATTCTTTCTCTTTTTATTTATCGTTTTTATTGCTATATATATCAAGATATAACTTATAATCCCAATCAAAGAAATAAAACTAAAATGCACAAAAAACCACAACAAACACCCTATTAAACAAGCACTTATCAAAAAGAAAGAAACAAATATCAAGTTCAAATGAATTATTTCTGAATTTGCGACTCTTCTCAATAGTCGTTTCCATGAAAAACTCTGAATTCTCTTTAAGTGTTTTTCGTTGGCGCATTTTACAGGTTTCTTAACAAACTCAAAATAAGCATCATTGTTTTCGTCTGGTCCATGATACTTTAATTCATATTCAAGAACGATATCATTAGATAATAAAACAATCATGAATATGCCTGTAACAAGTCCGTAAGTTCCTTTTGTGTCAACAACATATTCTCGTTTTACTTCATACACGTGTTTCCCATACTTCTTAAGCTCATTATGCAATCGCAAATCCACATTATGACTCATCCAAGTTTTCTGAATCTTATCATTGTGCTTACATGGATAATCGGCCCAATAAACGAATACAAAAATGAATAACATGAAGAGGGGCAAGACAGAATACCACGTTCCCCAAAACACGTATTCCATTAGTGCTAATAAGATAAAAGACACCCCCACTAATACAATAATCCATTTGTTTTGCAGAGGTTCTCTCATATCGTATGAAAGAGCTATATTTCCGTTTTCTAATTTCCAACTTTTCATAACAAAACCTCATTGTAAAATATCTAATCAAAATAGAAATAAAACTATACAAATGCAATCTGTTTTGCCAGAATAACAAGCAAAGTTACTGATTATCTAGAGGAAATCCAATAAATGCCTTGAGAAATATGAAAATGCCACCTTTAGACGGTTGTGGGAGGAATGAAATAGCACTATTTTTGCAGTCGAAACCCGACTTAGATGGATCCAGGGGTTCTGCACGAAATTCGTCTGCCGAACGTGTACACATTTCCCGGCGGTCCTTACGAAAAGCTAATCCCTCCATCTATTTAATTGACAAGGGCTGTATGCTGCACGAATCTGGCTAAAATGTCCATTGTAAATCCTTCCCGGTCTATGGTGAGTGCCCCTGTACGATCTCTCATGCAGCCTTGTCAACGGTTTCTTAAATAATGGCTCAAGAATATGGATATCGCAAAATCAATAACAAAACTCAGGACTAGCAGACTCTATACGAGGAAGGCGCTGGCAGAGAAAGCCGGGATAAACCTTCGGCACCTAATCGCTGTTGAGGATGGTAGAGAAGAAGCAACTCAACAGGATATAGAGGCCATTAGTCGAGTATTCCATGTAAAACCAGAAGACTGGCTAAAGTGAGATGGAGCAGTATGTTATAAAGACGGCATTAGTGGGCAAACCTGATGTCGTTTTCTATTTTAAGGGAACAGCTATTGAGGAAGGTGTTTCTTTTGCAATGAATACTATCGTGGGATTCGATGTTTCTGAAGCAATGGTATTTCACGACAAAGATGAAGCAGCCCAACTATGTGAAAAGCTAAACCGTGATAGAGATAGCTTACTCAAGCATGGTTTTGAGACATTCATTATTCAGAAAACGAGAGCGAGCCATTTCTGACCCGCCCTCAGCGATCCAAATGAAACTTCTTTCATTGTGGGTTTATTTCTTGGTCATTTTGAAGACCGTTGAAAGGTTGCTCTCGTCGAGCGTTCCTTTCATTTTAACGGTCAGCGTATTACCATTTTTGCCCATGAGTTCATAGACATACATCGGCTCTTGCGTTTCGGCATAGTAAGTCTTGACCTGACCACCTTCAATCTTGTATGAATCCTCCATAGAGAATCCTGTTGAGCAAGTACCGTTGGAATTGAACGTGAGCATGGTGCCGGTGACGATCCACCACCATTCAGGTGAACCTTGTACTTCGGTGATTTCCCATGTTCCAATGATGGTGTTTTTATCAAACTGAAGGTCTGGTTCATCATCGCTGCCACATGACACGAATACCAGTGCAGAGAACATCAGTGAAAAGAAAATGATTAACTTCTTCATATTAAAGCGTATTTAGTTAATGAAACATGTTTTGCTATTTATAAAAAGTGTGGGCTGGCAGGGATTCGAACCCGCAATATCAGTTCCTAGCTAACGGCTACTGCCCGCTCCTATGCGACCATCAGTCCACACTAACTTGTTTTACGGTGCAAAGTAAACATCAGGTTGTCCCAAATCGTGGGACAGCATATGTTTTTTTGTAAAAAATCGCTCTGGATTGCATTAAATACATTCCAGGGCGATAATAGAAAGTCCTGATGGCTTGTGATCACTGTCTCTTATAGACCAATTATAGCAACTCTTCCGTAGGGGTATTTGCTGAATCTCGAATCGAAGCAAGATTGCCATTTTCATCAAGTTCGAAGATGTGATATTCCTTGATGAAGTTCATCATCATAGAACTAAAATGACTAAAAAAGATGAACGAGTCTATATACGCTGATAAGACTATGCGTTTCTTCTTTGAGCTATACACATAAAAATAAGCGGTTTCAAAGATATCATTAGCCATATTCTTGAACTTGCGTTTATCATCGTGGACTACTGGCTCAAAACTAATGGTGAACTTATCCTCTCCATTATCTACAGTAACCGATGCCGAACCGCAGCACCATGCAAGGTTGATGTAAAGCAGCCATTCATGAAGATAGCTCAAAGCCATAGCTTCGTCACTCATAGGGATATAGAGTGTTTTTGGCTTTTTCTCATTTACCTCTTCATAATCAACATGAATAACCATCACTGATTTCTCACCTTCTAGCTTCTTGAAGCGTATGCTAATATAGTCTGTGGTGATGGGCTGTTGAACAGCGATTTCTTGCAATAGTCGCGCCCTTTCACTATACCAGTTTCTAACTCTCATTTGATTTCAATGTTAAGATGATTAAACTTTAATGATATCACTCTCGTCAACAATTATCAACTTGTTTTGTTTCCCAAGTGGAATCCACAAGAGTTCTTCGATGTACTCAACAAAGTAAGGTTTGTTGAGAATATCCAGTGCTATCTTAAGTCGGTCTTTGTGGCTAGCTCGTAGGAATTCACGCCATTCATCCCAACTCATTTCTACTATGTCACATGATGGATTCACAGGTTTTCTATACATCAATCTCAGCACGACAGTAACTTTGATGTCTTGTACCTTTCGATAATTCACTTCTTCTTCCATTTGATATGAAGTTATTTTATGAAGTTATTTGGTTTTACACTTAAAATGTGGGCAGATGATGGAGTCGAACCATTCCCTTCCCTCATCAGGGAGGGACCGCCGTTCCACACATCGCGGGTCTGTCTGCCCACATTGTTTCAAATGCCCCGACTTAAAAGCTCGCTTGCAGGTTCGACCAGGGCTACTTCCTTAGTCGGGGCTTGCTCGCTACCAAACCTGCGACCATCATCCTACACACGCAAACTTGTTTTACGGTGCAAAGTAAAAACGAGGTTGTCTCAAAACGTGGGACAACCTCAAAAAATTATTATTTCTGTTAGAATTACTTGTTTTCTTCCTCGTACATCTGCACCGCCCGCCAATGCATGTGATGGATTTCGTCAGCCAGCCATTGGGGTTCAAGAATCTTTATCAGAAAACTGCGGCTCACGAAATGAGTGCTAAGGTCTATCGTTGGACGCATGAACAGTTCAAAGTCGGTATAATCTTCGCCCTGACTAATCTCACGCTGGCTTTTATGGATGGGGAGATCCTTGATATAAAACCGCTCGTTACCGAAGACTCTGATGACAATTCTTTGGACTTCGGTGTCATCATTAACTAGAACACCAAAGCATTCTTCAAAGTAGGCTTGGGCATTAAATCCAGGTTTAATCTTGAACTTCTCGTTGGTAAGCGACATATTCAAGATGCGATCAAATGAAAACACACCGAAATAGTCTACTTCTGGTTTGTCGGCTGTCTCCTTTCGATGGAAGTGGCCCAGGATGTACCAACGCTGTTTGAACAGTTTGATGCAATAAGGCTCAAATGTCAAATGGCGGGGTTCCTCATCACCATATTTCCTATAATCCACGGCCAGTTTAACATTCTTCTTCATCGCCTCGATGGCCATCTTCAGGTAATCCCCCTCTACGATAGCCGGTTGGAGCAGGATCCTATCCTGCAAGGACATCGCTTCACCGATGATGTTATTCACCGTCAATGTGCTCAGCATCCAATTCTGGACGCTATCTTCGTTCAGCACTTCACTATTACCGATGTAGTATTTATAGCCGTTCTGGCGGTTGCAGTCGATATAGAGGCCGAAGATATCCTCTATCGCGTCCTTGTGGCGGTTGAAAGTGGACCGGGCAAGTTCCACGCCCTCGCTCATATCTGTATCAAGCCACTTTTCGTTGATTTCGGCAAACGTGATGCCGTCATCACCGGCCTTGCGAATAGTATTCACAAGCCAAATATATTCCTTGAATAACGCTGGTACCCTCATATTACTTTCAGCTATTAATATGATCTTTTCTTAAAAAGCCTTGTACTCTATGTTATTCACCTTTTTGTAGGCGGTGGTGGTGGAAGATTACTCTTCTTTGTCACATGATTCTCTTGCTTTCTATTGGTCGTATTCTTAATTTCTTTACCCTTATTAGTTTTCTTGCCCATAATACTTGCTTTTTAAGTAATTATCTGTTTGATCTTGAATACTTCTATCTTCTTTTTTGCTGAGTGAATGGATTAACCTATTCATTTTCGTTACATTTTCTGCGGCATTCTTCTGTAAGCTGTATAATTTTTTTGAGGCCTGCTGCTCATCTTTAGTTGTGTGACCTGATTCAGTTTCAGCCCATAATTCTTCAAGCTTACGTAAAGTATCGCCATAATATGTAGCTAAACCATCCAGTTCGGCAAGCTCTTTTTCGGATTGACACACTGCAGGCACAAAACTTTTGACCATTTCCAGTAAAGATGCAGCTAGAGTAGTAGCAAAAGCACACCAATGATTAATAAAAAACGTAAATGCACCAAGTCCAGCAATAATTATTATTGCAAAACTATAGTATCGATTGAACTTTCGTTTTTTATCAACATAATAAAGGCAGCTAAGTTGATGTGTCTTAGCATCCTTCATATCCTCCCATATTTGATTTCGAATCATCATTTCTTCTAAATAATATCCTTAAACTAATTAGTTTGTTTGTCGTTATAAGGGTCACACTGTCAATAATACCATATACAAGAACCTTTTGATGCAATTAGTATCCAAATTAGCTCTTTTTCTGTTTAACGTGTTCCAGAATCCGACCAAGATGGTACTCGACAATACCGTCATTATAGGTTATATTCGTTACTTCTACAAGAGCGGAGTCACGGTCCTCATGATAGCCAACATAGAAGCGTATAACATCATATCGGCGTAAATAGCGCTTACCATCTGCTTCATCAATATAAGTGTACTTATTGATAGTTGTCTGCTTCAATTCACGATACTCAACAGTCTTCTCTCCACTCATAATCTCTTGGAAGTACACATCCTTGATGATCAGTGTCAAGACTTTTAGTCCTTCTGTGTTGAAGGTTGATTTGTTCTTCACAAGCCTTTTTTCAAGACATTGCATCTGAGGATTGTATGAGTATTGGGTAATAGTTCCGTCTGTAATTTTTTGAATCACAAGATTAATAATTTCAAGCGGAGCTACATACCACTCCGAGGGGATATGAAGATTGCCGTCAGTATCGTACACTTTTAATTGAAATTGAACCGCATTGAAAACTTGATGAACAAGAGTCTCAAATATGTGAGAATTCATGTTTACAATTTGAGCTGTTTCAATAATCTGAACAGGAGCCATCAAATAAGTCGGTTCCTTTTCAGCATTTTGAATTCGCTCCTCTACGGTGTTGGTCGTAAACCCAATTTTATACAAATCCTTGACACCGGCTATTTCAGGATCCGGAGAAAGGGACTTCAACACATAGACATAGCCAGTTGACTTGTCTCCATCTGTGATCGTTTGCTTGAAGAACGCCTCATTTGTTTTATCTTGAGGTTCTGTTACTCCATAGCCCTCATGGAGGACATTACGGCGAAGTGTTTCGAGAAGGATGTCGGATTCCGTTCCATTTTCGTAAATACAACGTGTTCGTCCATCTATCATTCCACTGCGACTTCTTTTTGTTTCATGAATTGATTGGAGCAACACAAGCATTCCATCTACAACATAGAAATGTCCCTCATCCAAATTAGAAGTCTTTGAAGTCTTGACTAGATTTCTTTTCCCTTCTTTAAGCTCTTGATGAACTGTTTCAAAAAGATGCTTGTAAAGATGGAAATCTTCACATTGTTTCTTTTGGGCATAATGATCTGGCTGGAGCCTCCTGCCCTCCATTACTCGTTTCATGTCGGCAGGCAGGTTGAACAACGTTAATTCTTTATCACTTACATCCAGTAACGGGTCACTGAAGAGTTCATCGAGTTCTTTGTCTATATCCATAATCCCATTTCTTTTAATGTTTGAAGAGAGACTGCCAGCAGCTTCTCTTTAATACTCTTGCTGTTAATATCTGGCTCACGACCATTAGCATCGACCCAAATTCGAAGATCATCAATTTTCTTTTGTGTACGATCGTCGGCAGTGATAGGAGCCGGTTTGGGCTTAACTCCGTCAAGGAGAGGGTCGTCAAAAAGGGTCAGCAACTCTTCTGGCCATTCGTTATTATTGTTCTCCATAATCATCCTTCATAATTTAGGCCCATCATCTTGCGTATCTTGAGATTCTTGATGACCGTATATGCTTGAGCCAATTCACGAATTTGTGGATTGGGATCATCTAAGGAAGGAATTTGACCATTATGCTCTGCCACCCATTGTTTTAACGGACCCTTGAACAATCGGATAGCGTCCTCAGTCGTCATATCAAATTTCTGCTCAGCAATAGTATCTTGAATGATTTTTAGGGTCTCGGCATCCACATTCTTTGACACGACTTCATAAGCTTTCTGATAAGGATTAATTGAATCAATTAGGTTAATACTTAATTTATCGATATTAATGAATTTGTTTGCCAGTTTAATCAATCTGTTGCCTTCAGAGGATTGCTCTTCCCCATCTTTTGGTTGAATCATTCCAGGAGTGATATCTACAGGATCTCCGTTTTCGTCTGTTATATTGTTGCCTTTTACTAAAGTGTTAAGCAAGAAATGCTGACGCACCTCTTCAACCTCTTCTGGCGTAAGGTCAGGATATCGTTTCATGATTACCTTGGGAATAAGGTTTTGAGTTATATTCTCAGCTGTTGTACTCCCACTGATGGCACGAATTATTAAATCATCTTGAAGAACTGCAGCTTGGAGGTCATCGAGCTGCTGTTGAATAATCATCTTTGTTTTCTCTGTTGAAAGAGGCTTCAGACCTTCCACAACGATAGTGTTCACCAAAGGATTGTCCTCATCTTCATCATCCTCATCCTTGGCGGTCTTGAATTTCCAACTTGGGGCCATTACTTGTTCCATCAACAGGGATGCCGTAATTGCCTTCAAAAAATCATTAACAGCTACTTTTACATCTGCTTGTTCGGCATCGGGCATAGCAATCATGTTAACGAATCTTGCAGTTTCTTTGCCCTCACAGTCTCGAGTACATCTACCAATAATCTGAATAATCTCAGTTAATGAGCCTCGAACTCCAATTGTAAGGCACATTTCACACCACGTCCAATCAAATCCTTCTTTTGCTGTTCCAAGCGCTATGATGATATCCATATCTTCAGCTTTATTCATGTGCTGAAGATATGCCTGAACTCTTGTTCGTTCATTGATATCGTCCTCCACAAGGTCAGCAACTTTCAATAGCCTTCCGTCTGGAGTTTCAAGAGTATAAACACATGTATCGTAATCCTTATCGACGATGGTGCCTATTCGACTCATAATCTCACCAACTTCGTCATACTTGCTTCCAGAGGATGCTCTTGAATTCACACTTGGAATATGGATAATCGTTTTCTTGGTCGTATCAAGCACTTCATCAAGATGATCAATGTATGAACCATGATAGAAGTGATAACCGAGTACAAGATTCTTCAAATACTTATATCCATTTAGCTGCTGATAATAGTTGTAGGTTACAGGGTAGAACTTTGCTTCGTCTTCAACTCTAAGAACTGGCACACCATCACCACGGAAATAGCTACCAGTCATAGCTACGATGTGCCCAGTTGAATTATTGATTACCCTTCGGACTATATCTCCAAGACCAGAATCTGCATCAGCGCTAGTATGATGGAACTCATCTATCGCAAGTAGACAATCATTAAACTCATCGTCATGTAGTTCTTTCATGCCGTTTCTGAGTGTGGCATGAGCACATACCAGAACCTTGCTATTATTGGATCCTCGGAAGAATTCAACAAAACGACCAGCCTTGTCAGCCTCATTACCACCCACATCACAAAGGTTATAAGCTATGTCAACTGTCCAATCAGCGAAAAAACCATTTTCCTTGAGCTTGGTGTTTGCAAAAGAGCGACCGATACTTTTTTCAGGTACGGCTACTACAACCTTTTTGATACCTTGATTCTCGATTTTATCAAGTGCTATAAACATTAGAGCTCGAGACTTACCGCTGGCTGGTGGAGCCTTGATTAGTAAATACTTCTGGTGACGTGCTTCGTATGCCTTGGCTTGCATCTCACGCATACCAAGCTCATTTGTAGTCGTTGATTGACCGTTCTGCTGATAATGAATATCAACAAAGTCGTTTTTCAAATTTACGTTCATATCTGGTGTCATTTATTAGTCATTTTTTCATACATTTTGAAAAGGCATTCCAGCCTGGCATCGTTTGAAGCGAATGGATAGCCTGGATAACAAGATTCTATGATATCGTCCAATTTATGATGTGCTTCAAGGATATCGTCTGGCATCGTTACTGGATCATACAGGGAGGCAAGAGTCTTTCCCTGCGTAAGATAAGGTTCTCTTTTCAGAAGAATGTCCATGGATGCCTCTTCAATTTTACTTTTCATTGATTCAGAAACATGAGGAAAAGGAAATGTGTTATAACATAGCTGAGTAGAATACCTGATTCGACTTTCTAGCTTACCCCCAATAGCCTTTGTCCATAACATATGCATTTTATTAGAAATAATACCAAAAATCCAAACAGGTGCGTCATAAATAACCTCAACAGAGTTCATAGTAATGTAATCTGCATCATAATATGCAGCTTGCATATATTCTCTATTTTCGGAAGAAGTGCATGCTACTACTATCTCGTTTTCCTTAGCTGTTTTTCTATATCGAAATTGGTGTGATTTGTTCACGAGAGTACGAGCCACATCTCCACCATTCTTTCGGAAGTTATAAACACCATCAATTCTGTCTTTAATACCTTTAATTTCTATCGCTTTTGCTAAATCTTCATCCTCAATCCATAAACAATATCGAGGGATTGAATTAATCAATTCCTCACCTCCAATTGTCGGCTTAATAAAATATTCAGCTTCAGGGTACATGCTTATAAGTTCGTTCTTTTCATCTGAACTCAATTTCAAAAAGCCTCCTTCAAGAGGCATATTCCCATATTCCATAACAGGTAAACCAGAAATTGACTGATTTTGGCTTTGGACAATGGACGTGCTCCCTCCATATAGATATGGCGAAATACAATTAACCAACAAACATTTGCCTTCATTATCGAAAAGCTTTTTAGTTTGAACGCTCTTTGAACTAGCCAACCCTACAATAACACACGATACACCAGCATTATTCTTTGCATTATTTGACCATTTAAAAGTCTGATAGGCAAAAGATATTTCTACTTCATTAAGAACGTAGGGCCAAAGCATGGCAACTTGCTCACCTTGTACGATGGAATTAGTGCTTACAAAAGCCGATTGGGCTCTAGTATCTCGAACATATTTTGAACTGTTTAAGAACCATGAAGATATATAATCAAGATTTTTAAAACTGGGCAGGTGACCTAATACTAAAGCGTGGTCTGACTTTTGCTCCTTTGATTGAAGTTTGCCTCCAACATAAGGTGGGTTTCCAAATATGAAAACCTCATCATCCTTCTCATGTGGGCAAACCTCATTCCAGTCAACTCGACAAGCATTTCCACAGCGGATATTATTGATGTCTTGAAGGGGTAGTGCTTTTTTGTTTACACCAAAGTCTTCATGCATCTTCTTATTCATCTGGTGTTCTGCTAACCATAAAGAGAGCATCGCTATTTCATGGGGGAAGTCAAAAAGCTCGATTCCATAAAACTGTTGTAGAGAAATACATGAAGAATCTATAAACTCAATGATGCTTTGCCGTGAACATTTTTTCTTGATAGAGAGAATATCCATCTCTAATAGCCTCAACATTTTGTAGGTGATAATCAAGAAATTACCACTACCACATGCAGGGTCAAAGAATTTCATCTTTGACATACGACGCATTAATTGATTGCATTTTTTTTCAATAGGTTTACAGAGCGCATAGAATTTATCTTGGTTTATTACCCCCATATCCTTTTGCTTCTGTACTTTATCAAACTCTTCTGCAATGTTCTGATATTGAGCACGTAAGTCATCAAGGAATAATGGGTTGATTACCTTCATAATATTTGGCACAGATGTATAGTGCAAGCCTTGAGTAGCACGAACATCCGGATTTACTACAGCCTGAATCATAGAACCAAAGATGTCAGGATTGATGTTCTGCCAATCAAGTTCTCCGCTCTCAATGATGATTTGACGCGCCTTGAATGAAAGTTCAGGGATATAGGTATTGCGTTCGAAAAGACCACCACCGACGAAAGCAAAATGCTGCTTACAATACGTTTGAATAATTCCTGCAGGTATAGGCTTATTTCCCATAAACCGGAAGATTTGTTCCAAAACAGCTTTTAGATTTCTTCCATCTATAGTGAATATCTTAATGGCGTTGGTAAAAACATTATCAGCAAATATACCTGTGTCTTCAGCAAAAAAGCAGAAAAGAAGTCGAGCAATAAAGTTATTGAGATCATAGAGATCACTATCTGATGTGAATTCATTATAGGCGCGAATCTCATCATGCAGTTTTGCCAACTTTTCTGCAGCTTTAATATCAGCAGGAGATTCTTCGACATACTCGATTCTTTCAACACCGGCAAGTGGATAGAAAAACTCAAAATCACAATAAAGACGATCAACTCGCTGCTCAAAAGTCTGGCGTTGTCGAAGATCAAAAGCTCGAATTGTGATTCCGTCACTGACCGCTATGATTTTTGGTGCAGCTTTCAGCACTTGATGGTCGAGTTTTAAATCATCTAGATCATCAGCAAAACGCAGAGTTGAACTTGACCGATAGCAGAAAAGGCCCTTAATAAGCAAGCCATCAAATGTCTTGATTACTCCTTTTCCCTCACGATAACGATCAAGTTCTCTTTCAGATTTTCCGAAGCCATATAAGATTTTATATCCAATCTCGTCCTTGGATACATTCGAGTCTTTGAGGCACCTGAGTCGATCTTCAATCTCTTTATATGTTAGCTGTGTCTTCTTTGCCATAACTTAGGTATAACTTTAACCCACAAAAATAAGCATTTTTTTTGAGAATCTCCATGATGAACAAACAAAGTAGTGTTTTTTCATTTGATAATCAATAAATAGTTAAGTGCCATTAGCATATTATGCCCCTTATCTTTTGTTTACTACAGTATCAGTCCTGAAACATGAAAAACGCACTTCTGGTGGCGTGGGAACCTTATCTCTGAAATAGAAAAAGGTGGGCCCAACGGGTCAAGTTCCCTTATCCATGAGGGAGATAGCCGCCTTACCAATCTGAAATAAAGAAACTGGGGTTGAAACATACCCCTTCTTCTTATAACTGTGGAATATCGAAAAACGGGATTCAACTGTCTGATTCCCTTAATATTATATAATCTTATGTTATATCAATTACTTTTAAACATGTTCTCGTCTTTGGTGCCGGGAACAAAGGATGATGAGCGACGGAAGGATAAACGCACGATCCTTTCCGAAGCTAATGATGAAAAGAGTGCGCCGGTGGTAGAGGTAAAACAAAACCCTCTCACCGAAGATATCAAGAGACTGGAAAATGAATATGGACCTTTCGAAGAGGGTATGGAGTTGACAGTGGAACTAAAGCGTTTACTCGTTCTCTGTAACCGTTCTCGTCGTAGAAAGGATGCCTATAAGAAGCTCCAGAAAGAATTGCTCCGTGAAAAAGGGGTAATCTTAACTATTAAATCTCAGAAAGGATAATGAAAAAGAAAGTCAAAAAGATCTGGCTGATGGGGAAACTCCGATATTTGGAGTATGAAGTCCCCGGTGATTTTGAATGGAGCGTAAACTATGAGCTGAAAACGATTGCTAACGGGAAAGACCTCAGTGGATTTAAGGTTACTCTCGATGAAGCAAATAACAGCGTAAAGTTTTGGTGGCCCATCATCCTTAAAGACTTCAAGGACAAAAAAGAAAGCCTCCCAGAACCACTAACCTGGTTGATCTTGGGACAGGGTCGTACTCCTATGGGTTTGACCTTTGCTCACTTCCCTGGTTTCTTATATTATTTCTATATCCCGGACATTATCGAGGATTACAAGAAGCTAGCCAGACAGAATCATGCCTCAAGAATAAAGAGCATGACACTAACCCACTCCAATACAAGAGGTATGGAGATGGAACTACAGTTTTAATTTTTTACCAATGAAAACCAAAAGAAAGTATTTTCATAGCCCAATCGTAGAAGAGAGAATGTTCGCGATGGATGTATTGTCGCTAAAGCAATATGATGATCAGTTCAAGAAAGCCTATGAAACAGGAGAGAAGTATGAATTCACCATTAAGCTAAGCGACATCATTGAAATCTGTCCCCGTCATAAGCAAGAGAAGGGACAATACCAGAGGTTTATCCGGTTCTTATCGACTAGAGGAATAACAATGAACCTGGTAAGCAGAAAGAAGGATCGTAATGGTCTTTCTAACAAAACTTTAAATAATGAATAGTATGAACAATAATATTAATAATCCCAACAAACTAACTATAAGTGAAGAAACACGACAGAAAACTAACTATACCCCTTCAAAGGATAAGAAGGAATTTGTAGGCTTTGTCTATATCAGGAGCATAATCATAAATGGCGTGAAGTACATTTATATTGGCGAGTCAACTGATATGCTTACAAGAAATTACCACTGGAATTGTTTGAAGGTGGTTTATGGAGGAAAAGATTTAGAAATAGCCAGGAAGAATAATGATCCTTCACTGTGGTTGTTTGATGTTCTTGAGAGAGTTGATGCCAGTAGTGCCGATGAACTTGAGAAATTGCTTAAAGAGAAAGAGATTAAGTGGATTCTCTATTACGAGTCTTACAAGAAAGAGAAGGGATTCAACAGTACTTATGGCTTGTCACCTTATCTAAAACCAGCCAGTAATCCTGTTGCTGTATGCTGATGAAATGACGGCTTATCGGAGATGAAGAGTCCGTAACATAGTGTAGGGGTTGGTACTCACTAATCTATCTGTGAAAAAAAGTTGGTCAAAAAACACCCTAACCCTATAAAAAGGTATGCTTTGTTGAGATAAATTTTTTCATAACCTAGTGTGTACCATCCCAACCTTTACTTCGTGGTTGACTTTCCGTTTCCAACAAGCCGTCCTATAACTAACTTAACTATTAGAAGAAATGAAAAAGATTAAAATCAATATGCCGGAAGGAATAGATTACCTTTCAACAGTATGGGAAGAACTCAAAAAACAACTTCCTTCAGGCCATTACATACTCAGCAAAAATGTCCCTGGATGTGGAGCGACAGAGGCTTTTCTTAGGGATGGTAAAACAAAAACAATCCTTGCAAGTCCGAGGAAACAGCTACTTTACAATAAACACTCCCAACATCTCCTCGATACCCACCTTTACCGTTACAGGAACAAGGATCAATATCTCAGTGACGCTAAAGACTATCCCGAAGACATCCTCAGCTATA
>CAZVMM010000059.1:0-16537 GCA_964628205.1 uncultured Muribaculaceae bacterium | reverse complement strand
GCAACATCGTCACCAAGAACGAGGTGCACCGCATCTCGCTCAAGGAGGCGGGACAGTCCACCCTGGGCGACCGCGAGGTGTGGTTCGACCCTGACATCCTGCGCATCAACTACGAGGGCCACGGCCGTTCGCTCGGCCTGTTCGGCGGCGAGGACCGCATCCTGGTCATCATGCGCGGCGGCGAGTTCTACACCACCAGTGCCGAGGCCACCAACCACTACGACGAGGGCATCTTGCGCATCGAGAAGTATGTCGAGGGCAAGGTGTGGACCGCGGTGCTCTACGACGCCGACCAGGGACATCACTACATCAAGCGCTTCACCCTCGAGGACAACACCAAGAAGCAGAGCTTCATCGGCACCAATCCCGACTCGCGCCTGCTCCTGCTCAGCGACGAGCCCTGCCCGCGCTTCCAGGTCACCATGGGCGGCGACGACCAGGCCCGCGAACCCTTTGTCATCGACGCCGAGGAGTTTATCGGCACCAAGACCTTCAAGGCCAAGGGCAAGCGCGTCACCAACTGGCAGGTCGACACCATCACCGAAATCGAGCCGCGTGAGCCCGTGGCCACCGATGAGCCCGCCGAGCCCGATAACGACGACGAGCCCGCTCCCGCCGATGCCCCCGTCAAGGACGGCATCAGCCAGGACGAGGTGCTCGACAGCTTCACCGGCCAGCAGCGCATCCCCTTCGACGACTAAATCAACATACGAATAAAGGGAAGACAATAAATACAATAAAAACAATGCTTTCCAGACCGATACCCTGTGTGGCTAATGCCCATCACGCCATTGGCTCAAATTTCACGAATCGCTTATTTATAGGATTTGTGGGATGGGTCAAATTGGTGAAATTCGCATTGAAAAAAATGGCGCTGAAGCCTTTGTGTGTGTTGTATTTATTGTTTTCTTTCACGGCGGTGAGTGCTGGGGCTCAGGACGGCGTGCAGTCGATGCTGATGGTCGACGCGGGCTACGCGTCGGTCCACGACAGCTACCTCACGCCCATCACCTACGACGGACTCGACCTGGGCCTCTCCTACCAGGCCACCAAGGCCTGCCGCCAGCGCCAGTGGCTGTGGCAGCTGGGCATCGGCGCCGACTACAACCACGTCGAGAACCCGGCTGGCAATAACGATCTGCACAAACTCATCGGCGACCTGGCGTTCAGCATGCAGCGCACGTGGCGCGGCGTGGGCTCTCCGCGGCTCGGCCTCGCGGTCGGCCCCATGGCACAGCTGCGGGCCGGCATCGTCTATAACGAGGTCAACAGCAACAACCCCGTCACCGTCCGCGCCCATGCCGCCCTCGGCGCCGCCGCCATGGCCTGGTGGGAAACTCGCCTGGGCCGCAGGCCCCTCACCCTGGCCTACCAGCTGCAGCTGCCCGTGGTGGGCGCGTTCTTCGCCCCGGACTACGACGAGAGCTACTACGAGATCTACCTGGGCAACCACCATGGCCTGGCTCACCTGGCCTGGTGGGGCAACCGCCTGGACATGAGCCACTACCTGAGTGCCAATCTGCGCTTGGGCAACACCATCCTGAGCATCGGCTACCGCACCCGCCTGGAGCACTGGACCGCCGCCCACCTCCACGTCCACGACTTCTCCCACGCCCTGGTCCTGGGCGTCTCCCTGTAATAGTGAAAAAGAAAACAATAAATACAATAAGGACAATGTTATTATCCAGGCCCGATCAAACGTCAAGAACAGCCATCAACAACTTGAACAACAGGTTGTTTTTCAAAAACGTTGTTCAACGTTGTTTGAGTTGTTTGATAATATGTATCGCGCTGGTGGGGTGTGCCGAGCAGGACGACTTCAGGCACGACCAGGTGGGCAACTTCGAGGCCCTGTGGTCTATCATCGATGAGCACTACAGCTTCTTCGACTACAAGCAGGTGGACTGGAATGCCGTCCACGATCGCTACCGCCCCCTGGTGTCTAACAAGATGACCGACTTCGAGCTCTTTGACGTCTGCGCCGACATGCTCGACGAGCTGCGCGACGGCCACACCAACCTCATCGCGCCGCACGACGTGTCGCGCTACTGGATCTGGGAGCAGTGGCCCGTCAACTACGATGAGCGCCTCATCGACCAGCACTACCTCAACTTCGACTACAAGATGGCCAGCGGCATCAAGTACCAGATCCTCACCGACAACATCGGCTACCTGCGCTACGCCTCGTTCTCGTCGGCCATCG
The DNA here is from genome assembly GCA_964628205.1 of uncultured Muribaculaceae bacterium. Classification (GTDB taxonomy): domain Bacteria; phylum Bacteroidota; class Bacteroidia; order Bacteroidales; family Muribaculaceae; genus Sodaliphilus. Next base: position 14,334 of record CAZVMM010000059.1, on the reverse strand, counting down.
GCGAGGGCAACCTCGACCTCATCCTCAGCTATCTGGCCACTGCCGACGGCCTGATCATCGACGTGCGCGACAACGGCGGCGGCCTGCTCACCAACGTCGAGACCCTGGTCTCACGCTTCATCCCTGACAGGATGCTCGCCGGCTACATCTGCCACAAGACGGGACCGGGCCACCGCGACGTCAGCGAGCCCTACCCCTACTACTTCGAGCCCACGCCGGGCCACATCCACTACCTCAAGCCCGTCGTCGTCCTGGCCAGCCGCTCCACCTTCAGCGCGGCCAACAACTTCGTCTCGATTATGCGCGAGCTCGACCAGGTCACCATCGTGGGTGACACCACCGGTGGCGGATGCGGCCTGCCGTTCACCAGCGAGCTGCCCAACGGCTGGCGCGTGCGCTTCTCGTCCTGTCCCATCATGGACGCGCAGGGCCGTCTCACTGAGTATGGCGTGGCCCCCGACGTGCGCGCCGACCTCGACACCGCCGCCCCCACGCGCGACGCCATCCTCGACACCGCCATCACCCTCCTCACCCGCGCCACACGCCCCTGACCCCCACCATGCCGACCCGGGCCTCACGCCAAGTCGCAAAGCCGCAAAGAAAAAAAATAAAAACTTAGCGACTTGGCGGCTTAGCTAGCTATTATCGACAATAAAAATTCAAGATTTAACAATTTTTTAATGTGTTTTTTCTTGGCTGGTATGATAATTGTCTGTATTTTTGTCTGCTAAATGCAAAGATTTTTTACAACAACAGGAGGGAAAAAAGAGAGATAGACGATAATCGTAGTAACTGTGTTCTGATTTTCAACGCATTACGCCCGAAATCTTCTCCCATATCACTGTAGCCATTCTCACAGACTATCAGGTATTTCCCAACTGGAGCCAAAAGATCTTTACGCACACGTAAATAACACTTACTTAATAACTTAATTTCATTTGTGGATTATGATGAACAAAAAACTAACAACAATGCTGTTCAGCCTCCTCTTAGCAGTAGGCTGGACCAACACAGCTCAGGCACAGCTCAAACGCGGTGTCACGGGAAATGCCAATGCACCGCAAATGGCAGTTACACCAGAGCAGGATTTTGGCATTGAAATGCCAGAAACTGGCGGTGCACCTGCTCTCAGAATGAACGCTCCCCGCAGGAGCCACAGCGATGTGTATGCCAACGAGGTGAAATACACCAAGAGTGACTATTACGGCATTACCTACAATTGGTATAACAGTACGACAGCTACTGGCACGCCTACAGTTGGGCACCTCACAGACGCTGTTACCAATCCCTATCAGATGTACTGGATGCTGCGCAGCGCCTACATGGACACTGACGTTCCTGGCATCCTTTGGAACGATGTTTTTCAAGAGCCAACACAGTACTTTGGAATTGATCATGGATGGAATATCGGTGACATCACATCACCCGAGATTGAAATTGAACTTGACAACCAATATGGGCGCATTCTTTGGATTGATTTGTATGACGCTGATGATACAACTAACCCGTTCGTCAGTTGGACAGCTGGAAATTCTTTGCCTAACGGATGGATTCGCACGAACAATGCGACCAACACATCAAGTGGTTTATACTGGGACCGAGACAATGGCGGTCATATCGTCATACCAACCGATTTTTATCCGACCCATACTAATGGTATTATTGTGAGAGTCCGTGCGCAAGGAAGCAGTTCGACCTATAGCAGCCGCATCTACATAAACAATGGTTACTGGACTCTTACTACATCAGCGACAACCTACCGCAAAGATATCAACACGTTAGGCCGCAAAAGCATCACCCCCCCTGATTATAATGCATACACGGTATTCCTTGTTAAGGTGAAGGATTATGAAGGAACGATATCATCACCGGTTAATATGAACACCACAACAACGGAAGACCTGATAAATCTCTTTACCAACTACGTCGACGAAGTCCAATTGCTGACCGACGGTCTGCGAGTGGGAGAAGGCACCGAAAACTCGGGTACGGTGTTTGCCTATACTGGCGTACTAAACCGCTTCTACTTTATTGGAAAGGGCAAGACTGCAACCCATAGGTCAACCTCTACCGCTGCCAGTGGTGCTGCTACCTATGGCCCATTCTACGAAATGTTTGAGGAATTCAGCCCCACGACCACCGCTTCCGGTGCACAAACCCAAGACTTCTATACCGACATGCATGGTGGCAAATACTATGAAGTTGTCCATGACTGCGCCACTGTACTCGGTTATGAACACTTCTTCTCGATGTACGGTCATGACACCACCGTTTATAAGTCAGTTTCACCTATGGTACTCTATATCCCCGACCTCAGATCCACCACATCAAGTGGCTGGAGCCGTATCTACGAGGAAGGCCACAAGCCCCAGGTGGGTCTGTACACAATTGACCTGAGCGCTGAGACCGAGCCAGTTGCCGATTACTCCGATCCTGACAACAGGAACTATATCGTGTATCTCGACTGGACCTCGTCACTGAACCGGATGGTCAATAACACGGTAGATCAAACCTATATCATCTATACGGTGACCTATGATGCCAACAACAACCCGGTTTATACTCCGCTCGACACGGTCTACAACGAGACCACCTACGAGTACATCGTGCCACAGCAGCAGACGAGCCAGCAGATTCAGTACGTCATTATGGGTTATCCCACCAATGCGACGAATAACCCCGAGGTCCAGGCCGGCGGCATCTTCTTCACTTACAGCAACCTCGACGATGTTCAGATTCCCGGTTGGTTCGACTTCATGATTCTCTACCGTGAGCGCTACGAGAGCGACTTCGTGATCAGCGAGCAGAATAACTACTACCGCAACTACCTGTATCCCACCAACCTGGCACCAGGTACCGGCATGACGATGGAGCAGCTCAAGAAGGAGTGGCCCAACCAGACTGCCAGCTACACCCTGTGGCGTGACAACCAAGGCATTGCCAAGCTTGAGGTTCGTGCCATCGGTAACAAGGTATATTACCGCATCCGCTACTACCAGGGCACTCAGGTAACCACCGGTCCCAACGCCATCGGTACTCCTGACGACAAGAAATCCGGTAATGCCCAGTTACCATATAACTACGTAGAAATCCCTAACAACTAAAATACGAAATAAGCGATGAAAAAGATATATATGATTTTGGCAGCCCTCTCGCTGCTCTCACTGTCGCTTAACGCGCAATTGCTGCCCGCCAATCAACTGGGAGGATTCTGTGATTTCACCCCAACGGGCAAAGCTTATCATAAAGCCCCCAACGGAAAGCTCCGCATGCCCACGTTGGCATCCAATGAATACCTTGTTGGTCCATACGTTACCGATGATTTTGATGCAACGGGTATCGGCTATGGAAATTACTACTCCAATGACCAATCCATTGCTGTTATGGTAGAACTGCCTCGTGAAGAATTTGCATCACACATTGGAGACTCTATCATCGGTTTCCGCTTCGCCCTCGCTGGGTCGACGGCTACTCCTGTCTTTGACTTCATGGCATGGACGCGCAGTGCCAACTATATTGATGTAAATAATCGGCACACCTGGGAACTTGCTGACCTCGTGGCTGGCAACACCAGCTCGAGCACCGGAACTATCACTAACTCAACAAATGCAACGTTTGAGCCATCTGGTAGCTCTCAATATTATATCCGAAGTAAAACTGTTAATGGCGTAACAATTAATTCTACTGCCGGTGATTTTGGTTATGACGATTACATTACCTTAAACGGCACAACTACAATCTCCACAACCAGTGGCACTATTACCAAGATTGTGTTCAATGGTTACGACGAAGATTACCCTGTAACCCGCTTATCGACTAGTACTGGAAGTTACACAACCAGCAACAACGTCGGCACTTGGACCGGTAACGCTTCGAGTTTAACTCTTACTTCATCATCTTATGTGGATTGCTCCAGTATCATTGTAACAGTAGAGACTACCACAACGACCACTCTCAACTCGGTAGAGATCGGCAACGGTAACGTTCAGGACGAGGAACTCCCGGCTTATGGCTACTGGCATGACCGTGGCTATAAGAACCAGATGATTTATCGTGCCGAGCAGTTGTGCATGGCCGCCAACTCGCAGATTACCTCGCTAACGTTCTACCCCGAAGAGGGCCAAGGCATCCCCTTCGCCGGTAGTACCGTGACCGTGCGCTTGGCCAACACCGACAGCTACAACTTCGGCTCTGGCACGACGGGCAGCATGATTACCTCGGGATTGACCACCGTGGCAACTATCACGCCTGTCGCCGACCATGATGCCACCGCTTGGACCATCAATTTCAGCTCGCCGTTCACCTATACCGGCGGCAACCTGGTGGTACAATTAGAATGCCCGGGCTATATGAACGACGGCACTGATGGCCAATACGGTCATTGCTTCTTCCGCGGTGACAACCAGAGCAGCAACGTCAGCATCAAGGTTTCTGGTACCAGTGCACAGACTGCCACCAGTGGCCCGACCAGCAAATTCTTGCCCAAGACCAAGTTCACCTTTGCTGGCAGCATCGAAACCCACACCTACATGACACTCGAGGGCGGCCAGTGGCACGACTTCTTCCTGGACGAGCCGGTAGTATTTGCCGCAGGAGACACCATTCAGTCGCTGATGATCGGTTATGAATATTACCAATACACTGGCTCGAGCCATACACCCACTGCGGTCAATAGCAACAGCACCGGCCATAGCCACCGTTCATTTATGTATGCTTATAACGGCAGCAGTTATGTTCAAGGATGGTGGAACGACGGAGTATCAGGCTCAAGCAACGCCGATCGTCCTGGTGACCTCTCGGTTCAGCTGATCTTCAAGAATGCCATGCCGAAGACACCGCAGCCCACGATTACCGTAACCTCGGACAATGGCTACTACTACATCACGGCAACGGCCGATCCCAGCACGCCCAACGCTCAGGTAACCTTGACCGTCGGCGGCCAGACAGCAACCAGCGCCGGCTCAGTCACCATCCCCGTGGGACGTCTCAACGACCAGGATCAGACCGTGCAGGCCAGCGCCACCGCCCAGGAGAGCGGTATGCAGCCCAGTGACCCGACCACCCAGACGATTACCGTGCAGGCTTCTCCGCTGGAGCCCACGCCCACGCCTAGCATTGCCAGCCAAAAGCTTGACGCAACGGTACAGGTAACCGGTTCGGGCGAAGGTGATGTACACATGTATATCGACGGCCGCGAGGTTAACAATCCCTACTATCTGGAGCGCACCGATCAGGACTACTACGTCACCGTGACCGTCACCGCCCAGATCAATGACGGTGAGCACTCGATGAGTTCCACGACCCAGCAAGTGCTGGTACCCGCTCTTAGCAACCTCGATTTGACTGGTTGGACTCAGTTGCCCGGTACTTACAGCAATAGCAGCGTCATCAACTGGAACGACAACCTGATGTTTGTGGACCGCTTCACAGCATCGACGGCCAACAACGACCAGAAGTTGTCCTACAAGTATGTGATGACCGAGGATGACATCAAACTCATCGGCGAGCCTCGAACAACCAACGATCACACCATTCCCGTGCAGTGGACCAACTCTAAGGTATTTGGCTACTACACCGAGCAGCAGGTCACTGACGACCGCGACCGCCAGCATGTGGACATCGACGTGATGAATGCCAATGTGGAGATGAATCTGGCAAAGAACACCGACGTCTACTATTACACCCTGGACCGCAACCGCAACAGCATCGCTGATGCCAACTTCCTCGAGCTGTCTGAGCTGCAGTATGACGGTAACCGATATGTAGAGCAAGATAACTTCTTTACCCTGCACGAGCCGTTCTACTTCAACGAAGGCGCCAACAATATCGCTGTCCAGCGCTACGACCAGATCGACATGGTTCTGCCCGCTAGCGCTCCTCAGGGTACCAACGGCAAGCACTACGGCAAGTATGACCAGGGAGACTACATGCCATACGTTCCTATCGTGTGGACTTGGGGTAACCAGGTTGCCAACAAGCGCGCTTACTGGGATAGGGATAGTATCCACAACAGCTATGGCTCGCCCATCTGGAAGACCGGTGTCGGTAAGGTGACTATGCAGCAGCCCGACGTCGAGAAGCAAATCGATCCCAAGTGGCACACCACCGACTGGACCGAGGGCACGACCAAGTGCAACCTGTACATGATCACCGACCTCGTAGCCGATGGCTACCTGCCCAGCCGCGAGGTATCCAACATCAAGTACGAGCCCTACATGTTCCGCGTGTGGGTTGAGAGCAAGAATCACAAGCTCCGCGGCTACAAATGGGTTCCCAACGAGGAGAACGAAGGCCAGCACTGCGTCAGCACCAACCAGGGCGCCCTCGATGGCCCCATCTGCATCTGGGAAGAGAAGTTCGAGAACAGCGCCAACGTCACCTTCGACGAGGCCACCGGCATCGCCACCTTCCACAAGGTTAAGGCCGACCGCGAAAACGACAACGTCGTTTGGACCATCCCCGAGGAGATGAACATCATGTTCGGTGCCGTGGACGAGATCCAGGAGGGCGACATCACGATCTACGTCCGCTTCTACTACAAGTCGACCGGCAAGTCGATCTTCGAGAAGACCACAGCGCCCATGCTGCGTGCCGACGGTGACGAGGAACCCGAGGTGCCCATGTTCTATGCTGCCGAGGGCAGCGACGATCCCGACAATGAACACATCACCACTGGCATCAATGGTGTGTTCACCGGCTCGCACGGCGAGATCGTGGGCGTGACCTACGTCAACGCTCAGGGTATGCAGAGCGACAAGCCCTTCGACGGCCTGAACATCGTCATCACCCGCTACAGTGATGGTACCACTACCAACACCAAGGTGATCCGATAAACCGCACTGCACCACCAAGACAACCACAGTAATACAATAATTCAGATTTGCAAGGGGTACGCTGCCGAAGCGTGTCCCCTTGCTTTTTTCATCCCCCGCCCTCACGCCATGCCGACCCGGGAGCCTCACGCCAAGCCGCAAAGAAAAAAAACTTGGCGACTTTGCGTGAGCCCAAATACAGGCCCAGGAGGCGGATGATGGAAAAAAAGTCATTGCTGTCCGGGGAAAGATTACCAAGGTTGCATAAATGCATTGAAACAAGCTGATTAGAGGCTATTCCTCAAAATGGGGCTTGGCTTTTGCCTCGAAGAGGTAGGTCGGGTCGAAGACTCGACTTTTAAGAGAAACACCATGCAAGTTCATCGAAGATGAACGCAGCTTGGTGGCTGCTATATCAAGAGGAAAGTGCGTCGAAGACGAACTTCCAATCCGTCAAAGCCCTGTCAACCAAAAAGTTCCTCTTCGAGGCACTTATAGTATTCAGTACCGTGACCAAGCTGCGACCGTCTTCGACGGTCTGGCATGGTCTTTCTCATTGAAATCGGTTCTTCGAACCGCTTGCGTCTTCGACGCTTTCCCCGGACAGTAATAAAAAAAAGTTTTTTTTAACAGTAAAAAATTCGAGCAAAATATTGTTTTTTACTACAAAAGTGTTACCTTTGCACTATTGAATTAAGTTGCAACTTCATTTTCTGAATAGGATACCTCATGACAAGCGATTTTCTAATCCACAGTTCATGATTTTGCATTTCAGGAAAAAGGATAAATTGATGCAATTGACAAGACATTTATATTACTTACATTATTAATTTTAACTTATTCTAAAACATTATGGCATCCAAGAATTACTTTAAGTTTCTCGCCGCATCGGTGATGCTGCTGGGAACCAGTGTTATGGCTATGGGCCAGGAATTGATGCGTGAGGACTACGTCCCCGCTTACACGCCCAAGTTCGCCGCTCCCGCCAAGTTGCCCACCGTTGTCAAGGACCGCGAGTGGTACGGACAGCAGACCTACACCTGGACCGACCGCTACAACGCCACGCACACCGCCACGCTGGCCGACGTTGTAACCGATCCCTACCAGATGTATGACATGCTCAAGTGGGTCTACACCAACCCCGAGATCCCTGGCCTGAAGTACAGCGCCAAGTATGGCGACGTGTACTACGGACGCCAGGTCTACAACTCCTCACGCTACGGCATGCAGATCACCGAGTCGGGCTGGGGCATCAGCGACAACGTGACGCCGCCCTACGAGGAGGGTTACACCATGTTCCTGGTGAAGCTCAAGAACTACACCACCAGCCCCGACAGGCACACCACGACCAAGGCCAATCTGGTGAGCAGCTTCACCAACACTATCGAGTCGATTGAGGTCATCAAGGACGCCATCCGCGTGGGCGAGGGTGACAATGCCGGTACCATCATCAACATCGAGGGCGAGTTCAACCGCTTCTTCATCATCAGCAAGGGTAAGGCCCACTACTTCACTCCCGGCTACCACGAGAGTAATGCCTGGACCCCGCCCTACGCACCGTTCTACAACATGTTCGAGGAGTTCAGCCCCACGACGACCGACAACGACGCCCAGATCACCGACTTCTATGACAAGATGAGTGATGGCGAGGTCTATGACGTCGTGCACGACTGCGCCAGCGTCATCAACTTCCAGCACTACTTCTCCATGTCGGGCAAGAACGGCACCGAAGAGAAGTCCCTCTCGGGCATGTTCCTCTACATCCCCGACAACCGCAACGAGGCCGGCGTACGCGAGTATGCTGAGGGCCACCGTCCCGAGGTGGGTATCTACACCATCAACCTCAACGGCAACGCCGTGGACAACGGTGACCACACCTACACCGTGAACCTCGACTGGACTTCGGAGCTCAACGAGGTAGTCGGCTCAGTGGTTCCCCAGACCTACACCCTCTACGTCTACGTCACCGACGAGACCGGTAACAGCCGTCAGGAGATCATCACCACCACCGACACCCACTACGACTACGTGGTGCCCCAGGACGAGCACAGCTACACGATCACCTACGTGGTCTATGGCTACGCTACCGAGAACGACGCCTTCCACGCCTGGTCCAACGACAAGACCGTCGTTATCCCCGGCTGGAACGACTTCATCTCGCTCGTGCTCAAGCACTACGAGAGCGACTTCGTGAAGAACCAGGCCAGCAACTACTACCGCAACTTCATGGGCGTGGTTAACGACGTCAACGCCATCACCATCACCAACATCAACGATGGCATGAACACCATCCTGGTGAAGCGCTATGTGGACGGTGCCAACCCCGATGACGCCGAGACCGTGGCCACCATCACCTTCACCGTTGGCAACAATGGCCGCGTGAACTACAGCATCCAGTACACTGGCCAGGACATCCTGGACGGTTACAGCCTGAACACCCTGGGCATCCCCACCAGCGGCAACCTGGGCAACTATGGCAACGACGACATCGTTGACCTGAGCGCCATCCAGATCGTGGACCAGTTCGCCGCCAGCGTTGAGGCCGAGAACTTCGTGAACATGTACCACTACTACCTGGCCCTGGGCGAGAACACCTCTAACGACATCGACGTGCCCGTCTATGACATCGAGGCCACCATCAACGGTTACTACACCCAGGAGCAGGTTGACGCCGACACCGACCTGGCCAACATGCTGCCCGTCAACGTCAAGAGCGCCCAGGTGGAGATGAACCTCATCAACAACGACAACGTGTACTACTACACCCTGGACCGCGGTGACGACGTGCTCGTGCCCGGCGACCAGATCTCCTACCTGCAGCGCCGCCAGGACGGTCTGTTCATGGAGATGAACAACGCCATGGGCAACGCCGGCAACACCCGCAGCGAGGGTACCAACTACTTCCTTGAGGATCCCGCCTTCTACGGCACCATGGGCCACTACATGACCTATCAGCCCGTGCTCTGGTCGAGAGGTGAGCGCATCAAGAACGACAATAGCTACAACAGCTACGGTAGCCCCGTGCTCACCACCGGCGTCGGCAAGGTTGACGTGACCGCTTCGGGTACCAAGAGTAAGAACAACACTTACTACAACTGGACCGATGGCGAGGGCAACGAGTGCGGTATCTACAACCCCACCGTTACCATCACCGGCACTGTGCCCACCGGAGCCAGCGTGGACTACATGCCCTACATGTACCGCGTGTGGAGAATCTGTGACGACGTGCGCAGCTTCGTCTATGACGTGAACACCCACCGTCCCGTCAACGTGGACGTTCCCGAGGGTGAGAACTACAAGCTCATCTACGAGGAGATGACCAACCGCGGCAACATCACCATCGGCGGCAACGACGAGCTCTCGTTCGGCGCCACCATGGATGCCAAGCCCAGCTTCCGCGTTCGCTTCTACTACGTGAAGGACGAGCGCGCCACCGGCAAGCGCAACTACTACGTTGTTGAGCAGACCGTGAACTGGGAGAACATCTCGACCAGCATCTCCGAGTTCACTGGCAGCAGCACTGAGGTAAGCAAGACCTACGTCAACGCTCAGGGTATCAAGAGCGACAAGCCCTTCGACGGTCTGAACATCGTCATCACCCGCTACAGCGATGGCAGCACCAAGACCACCAAGGTCGTTCGCTAACCCATCACCCACTAGCAGCAGCTCACCACTGAGCCGCTGACCCACCAGGGAGGTGACCCGCATCCACGCGGGCCACCTCCCTCACTTTACTCCCACCGCACGCCAATGGCGTGAGGACTGGGGTGTCGGTAGCGTTTTATTAGCCAAAGTGTTGCACATTATTAAAAATGTGCGTACCTTTGCGGAATGAAACGAACCTCGCTCTCATAAAGCGCTCAAAATGAATATTTTTTGTTTATTAACATAATTTTTCATTAACTCAATTCATTTCAATTTTTATGAAAAAATTATTTTCTCTCCTCACGTTAGCCCTGCTGACCCTCTCGGCCTGGGCTGCTGACCCCGTGACCATTGACTTCGCCGCACAGGGCTATGCGAATGCGGATGATGTTACTGAGCTTAAGGTTGGCGATGTTACCGTAACCCTCAGTAAGGGAGAGGGCACCAATGCCCCCAAGTACTACACCTCTGGAACTGCTGTGCGTCTTTACTCCAAAAACACTATGCAGGTATCTGCTGCCAACAGCAATATCACCAAGATAGAGTTTACCTACTCCGGTAATGGTACTTGGACTGATACCAGTGCTAGCGTTGGTGCCTATGCTGATGGTGCTTGGACTGGCAATGCCAGCTCAGTTACCTTTACTAATGATAACACTGGCAGCACCCAAGTGCGTATCCAGAAGATGGTAGTTACTCTTGCTGATCCTTCGAGCAACTTTGTTGCCGCTCCTGTGTTCGACCCCGCCAGCTGCAACTTCGGTGGCAGCATCCAGGTATCGCTCACCTGCGCTACCGAGGGTGCCGAGATCATTTACATGATCAATGGTGGCCAAGAGCAGACCTACAATGCTCCCATTACCCTGTACCAGACCGCTACCATCAAGGCCTATGCCCAGACCGAGGATGGCGAGAGCTCCATGGCCGAGGCTATCTATACCCTCCTGCCCAGCGTAGCTACCGTGGCCGAGGCTAACGCATTGACCAAAGGCAGCAAGTTCTACTTCACTGGCAACGCCATCGCCGTGTATCAGTCTGGCAACTACCTCTATGTTAAGGACGACACTGGCAGTGGCCTCATCTACGGCTACGACCTGCCCGCCATCGCTCAGGGTAAGACCCTGAAGAGCGGTTGGGATGCAGAGTTTGACAACTACAACGGCCTGCCCGAGTACAAGAATCCTAACAAAGTCGAGGCTACCGAGGCCGAGGCAGTAGCTATCGTTGCTGACGAGTACACCGTTGCCCAGATCGACAGCGCTATGGTTAACCAGCGCGTGATCATCAAGGGCGTCACCCTGGCAGCCGGCTCAGGCGATAAGTACATGATCGCCGATGGCACCCTGACCCTCTACAACCAGTTCGGCATCGACTATCCTGAGACTAGCACCCTGGCCGACAACACCTTCAACATCGAGGGTATGGTAGGCTACCACAACGGTCTGCAGCTCCTCCCCATCAACATCACCCTCGCTGGTGGTGGTGAGATCATCACTGTCAAGAAGCCCACCATCTCGCCCGCTTCTCAGAGCTTCACCGAGAGCATCAAGGTTTCCATCAAGTCCAATGAAGAGGATGTTACCCTGTACTACAACTTCGACAACAGCGAGAACTGGATTGAGTACACCGACACCCTCGTGATCACCGAGACCACTACCGTCTATGCCAAGGCCGTTAAGAGCGGTGTTGACAGCGAGATCGCAAAGGCAACCTACACCAAGCTCGAGCCCCTGGAGGAGATGACCTATGCTCTGGTAACTGATGCCGCTCAGCTCGCCGACGGCGACAAGATCATCCTCGTGGGTTACAAGGGTGAGACCCCCTATGCCATCGCCGAATCGCGTAACAACAACTTCGGCTCTGTAGCAGTAACCATCGCCGAGGACGGCAAGATCACCACCGACATGGCCCATCCCATCACCCTCGAGGCCAATGGCAACTACTGGAACCTCAAGGCCGCCGAAGGTTACCTCTATGCCGCCAGCAGTGATGCCAACCACATGAAGGTTGAGGAGGCAGTCGACACCCTGGGTAACGCCAATGCCAGCATCACCATTGCTGCTGACACCGCCGTCATCGTTTTCAATGGCTCCAACTCCCACAACATCGTTCGCTTCAACGCCAGCAACAATCCTCCCCTGTTCTCCTGCTATGAGCAGGGTAAGCAGACACCCGTCTACATCTACAAGGCTGAGAGCGATGCTCCCGTGGTTATCCCCGGTGACGTGAACAACGATGGCGAAGTAGGTATCGCTGACGTAGCTGCCCTGATCGACCACCTGCTCAGTGGTGACTTCACCGCAAGCGACGACTTCAACCCGCTGAACGCTGATGTCAACCAGGCCGACGGTATCGGCATCGCCGACGTTTCGGCTCTGATCGACCTGCTGCTCAACAGCTAATCGACAACCCGTCAACGGTAACCCGTTGACTCCCAATTAACACCCAGGGAGGGGACCCGCAACCATCGCGGGCTCCCTCCCTCGCTTTTGTCCTAGCCGTGGCACAGCCACGGCTCACGGCGACCCTGACGCAGCTGCCCGCACAGCTGCCCGCACAACTGCCCGCGCAACCGCCGGCACAGCGGCTCGCGCAACCGTGGCACAGCCACGGCTCACGGCGACCCTGACGCAACCACCTCCCCCGATCCCTCCCCGCTCTGCGGCAGGGTCGCTGGTGCGCCGCGGCTCTGTCGCGGCGTTTTTTTCTGAAAAAAACCTGCCCTCCCCCTTGGCCGTGCTGGCCATTGTCAGTAACTTTGCGTCACGATGAACGACGACGACAACAAGCCACAGTGGCTCCGCGCCACCATCCCGTCGATGAAGCGCCGCTGCGACGGCCACGACTACCGCAGCCGCTGCATCTACATGATCACTCTCGCCGTTGACCAGCGGCGGCCCCTGTTGGGCCACATCACGGGCGACGGCATCAGCCAAGCCGCCACCATGCACCCCACGGCACTCGGCAGCGCCATCCTCGCCGAGCTCAGCCAGATCACCCGCCACTACCCTGCCATCCAGATCATTGCCCACCAGCTGATGCCGGACCACCTGCACTTCATCATCTACGTCCGCGACACCATCTCCCGCCACTTGAGCCACGTCATCTCCAGCTACAAGGTGGGTTGCAACCGCCTCTACCGCAGCGCATGCCCCGGCGAGGCCTCAACTGGCCTGTGGGAAAGCGGATTCCACGACCGCATCCTCAAGGGCAAGAACCACCTGCAACGCATGATGGACTACATCGATGACAACCCGCGACGGGCTGCCATCAAGCGCCACCACCGCGACTACTTCGCCATTCAGCGTAACATCCAGGCCGCCGGCCTCACCTATGCCGCCCTGGGTAACCTCTTCCTGCTCCAGGCACCCCTGCTGCTACAGGTGCAGTGCACGCGCAAGCTCACGCCCGAGGTGACCCGCGATGCCATTCAGTACTATCTGGAACAAGCCCGCCATGGAGCCGTCCTGGTCTCGCCCTGCATCAGCCCCGGCGAGAAAGCCGTCATGCGGGCAGCCTTCCTAGCTGGCTACCCCACCATCATCCTGCTCGAGAACGGTTTCGCGCCCCTCGCCAAGCCTGGTGGCCAGCGCTTTGACGCCTGTGCCCGCGGCCGCCTGTTGCTGCTCGCCCCCTGGGAGCACCACAACGACAAGCGCCGCATCAAGCAGAGCCAGTGCCATGCCCTCAACGACATGGCTGCCGCCATCTGCAGCGCCCATCCCCAGCCACGACAGCCGTGGCACAGCCACGGCTCACGGCGACCCTGACGTAGCCGACCGCGAAGCTACCCGCGTAGCCGCCCGCGAAGCCGCCCGCGAAGAGGCTGTTGCAAAACTCGGTCGTTGAAGTTGCTGAGAATTGGATGGAAATTGTC
>CAZVMM010000058.1:0-16708 GCA_964628205.1 uncultured Muribaculaceae bacterium | reverse complement strand
TATGACAAAGTTTGGAAGTATGAGTTGGCTAAGAGACAGTTAGATAAAGACCAAAATGAAGATAAAGTATCAGCATTATCAGAGGAAACAAGTCAAACTTTGGAAAATATTACTAAGGGACTTAATGAAATGAGTGCAGGTGATGAAAATGAGTAGTTCTTATGGTGAAAAACAATTACAAGTAATTAAAGATTTTGGACATGATATGTATAGCATTCATGTAGGAGCTTATGGAACCGGAAAAACTTTTAGTATTGAAGTTGCTTTAGGTTTATTATGCCTGAATTTATATAAAAGAGATGTTAAAGGACTAGACATAGTATTACTAGGAAAAACACAACAGACAGTTAAAAAGAATCAGTGTAATGTATTAAGTCAGTGTTTTGGTTCTGACTTTCACTATGATAGTGGAAGAACAGATGGAAAAGTAAAAGATGCAATCTTATTTGGGCAATATATTCATATCATTGGATTGAATGATAAAAGCAGTGAGAGTAAATTTAGGGGCATTTCTAATTTATTCTGTATTGTGCATGATGAAGCAGTCTTTTGTACGAAGGAGCAATTTGATGCTGTTCAGTCTCGTTTAAGAGCAGAGTATAAACCAGAAGTGCAGGATATACTTGATGAATTAGGAATAAAAGCTCCATTTTATATTGGTTCAACAAACCCAGATGCACCTACACACTTCTTAAAACAGTTAATAGATGAAAAGTTTTTTGATAAGGTCGTTAACTGGAAACCTGAAGATGCAAAGTGGAAAGGTTCAAAAGGCTATTATGAGAGACTATACAAGTTATATAAAGAGGGGTCATTAGAGTATAAGAGATATTTACAAGGCTTATGGGTAGCTGCAGAGGGAAGTATATTCAGTTACTTCATAGCACATCATGATGAATTTATTGTGGACTCAGTAGAACAGAATGATATAGCATTTGCACTTGCTGGTTTAGATTACGGTGGAAACAAGTCAGGTACCAGTTTAGTAATAACTGGGTTCTATAGGGATAAAAAGAAAGGCATTGTTGTTTTACAGAGTAATAAATTGTTACGTAATAAGGGTGAGATAGACCCTGAAGTTATGTATGAGTGGATATTAAATGAAATAAGAATATACAATTCAAAATTTAATATACCTCTTCAGAAAATATATTGTGACAATGCAGAACAGTACTTAGAGGCAGGAACAAGAACAGCTATAAGAAAACAGGGTATGAAAATTGTTGTATGTGATGCTTTGAAGTTACCAATAATGGACAGAGTTAAATTCATTCAACGTATGATGGCATTAGGAATGTTTAGTGTTTTGTCCCAGTGTAAAACTGTTGTAAGCAGTCTGGATGGTCTTGTTTATGATGAAAAAAGTCTAGCAGACAAGGTGTTAGATAATGGAACAACAGATAATGATACTTGGGATGGTTTAAGTTATTCAGTAGAAAGTCAAATAAATATTTATAACTTCATCTGATAAAAGGAGGTTAAACACTATGTTAGATATGAAGAAAGTAGTGGAACTAATCAATAGTCTAGGTATTAAGACATTTACATTCGATTATAGCATTTTTACGAATTACATATTGGCCTGTTATCAATGGTATAAGGGCAGTACACCATATCATGTTAGAAAATTCTACAATGGTAACACTAATGTAAGAGTAGAAAAAGCAAAGTTACATATGGGTAAGCGTGTGAGTGAGGATATTGCCTCACTCGTTTTTAATGAGAATGTAATTATTAACATTGAAGACAAAGCAGAGAAAGAATACCTAATGGGTAATGATGAAATGACAGGTATTCTTGGTGAAAATGACTTCTGGTCAATGATGAATAAGTCAGTTGAATTAATGGCCGCTCTTGGTACTGCTGGTATAGAAGTGTTAGTAGAAAACTTATTACAGGTTGAAAATAAGTTTGTACCTAATAAGAATACCAAGATTAAGATTTCAAAGTATGATGCATTACACCTTCTACCTTTAAGTTGGGATAACACAGGAAAGATAAAAGAGGTAGCATTCTTAGATGAATACCAGATTAAGAATGAGACATATTTGGAGTTAAGGCTCCACATTTTAAATGAAAAAGGAAATTATGTAATTGTTAATAAGAAATGTAAAGTTGATTATATGAACAAAGATAAAAACAGCTTAACTAATTTCATTTATATGACTACAGATGGAATTATTGAAGAGTTTGATACAGGTAATAATATTCCTTGGTTCACTTGTATTAAGATGCCTCAGCTTAATAGCTATGACATTAATTCTCCTATGGGTGCGTCCAGTTTCGGTGATGCTACAGACGAATTAAAAGCTATTGACGATGCATTCAGTACACTATGTGGAGAGTTTAGATATAGTCAGAAGAAAGTGTACTACTCTAAGAGTTTATTACAGAGAGACCAGAACAATAATATTATTACTCCTGATGAAGATGATAGTACAAGAGAAATATATTATTACACTGGTGATGATATGAATGAAAAGGAGATTAAAGAGCCTATTCATGAATATAATCCATCAATTCGTAGTAAGGAATTAAGTGAAGGCATTGAGTTGGTTCTGGACATACTTTCATTTAAGTGTGGATTAGGACATGGATATTATAAATTTAGCAATGGTTCAGTTCAAAAGACGGCTAAGGAAGTAATAAGTGCAAATAGTGATTTGTATAGAAACGTATGTAAGATGCAGTTAGGAATTGAAAAGAACTTATATGAGATTATTAAAGCTCTGTTATATGTTAGTAACTATGTATTTGGAACAAAGTATAAAATTAACTGCAAGATGTCAATTTCATTTGACCAAAGTTTAATTGAGGATAAAACATCACAGAGAGAGCGTGCATTAAAAGAGGTTGAACTTGGTCTGCTGACACCTGATGAATACAGGGCTATGTATTATCCAGAACTTGGGGATAAAAAAGAAGAGACTATGCAATAGTACATTAGGAATAATAGTAGGTAGTTTAATAATTTAGTGGGAGTGCACTTTTGTGTTACTCCCATTGAATTTATAAATGTCGTGAGTCTGGACGTTTAAACAGGCTCAATCGGTCGCCAGTAAAGGCATATAAAACATTCGATTGGAGGTAAAGAACATGACTGATTGGAAAAAGACACTAAGGGATGCATTAAAGGACACAGAGGGAGCATATGACAAGGTTATAAAGTCTTTGGATGATGCTGGTATCAAGTTACAGGATGTAGGTTCAGGTGATTATGTAAGTAGCCAGAAACACAATGATGAAGTAACAAAGTTGCAGGCAGAAATACAGAGTTTAAAGGATGCTCCTAACCCACTAGCTAAGGAACTGGAACAGTTAAAAGAGAGTCATACATCTGAGATGGCTGCAGAAAAGCAGAAAGTACAGAATATCATAAAGGCACATGCAATTTCTGAAAAACTTGGTTCTTTAGGTATAACTAATGAATTAGAGTTAGTAGGTCTGAAGTCACTGATTAAATCAGATGATATCAAGATGGATGATGATTATAACATTACTGGTGGTCTTGATGAACAGATTGAGGGACTAAAGAAAACTTATGGTAGTTCTTTTGAGGCTCCTAAAGTAGTTTCGACCGGTCAATCATTACAGACTAGCCAAACTGCTGGTAAGACACTAAGACAGTATGGAAGTCTGGCAGAGATTCGAGGTTTAAGTCAGGAAGAAGTAAATGCTGACTTAGCAAACATCATGTCACAGTTAGGTAATTTAAAATAACAAATAATGGAGGTAAAAAGACATGTCGGTTCAATCATTTATTCCTACAATCTGGAGTGCTCAGGTACTTCAGAATCTTCGCAAGAGACTCGTTGGTGAGGCTTTTGTAAACCACAATTATGAGGGTGAAATCCTCAATGGTGGTGGTGGCTCAGTAAAGATTAATCGTATTGGTGATGTAACACTTAGGGATTACACTGGTGCTGAAATCACTTACGAGGATATGGATACTGAGGCTACTACTCTTAATATCAACAACATTAAGTATTGTGCAGTTGAGATTGATGACGTTGATAGAGTACAGGTAAGAGATGGTGGAGCTCTTATGGGTGCTTACACAGATAGAATGGCATACACTATTGCAGAGTTCCTTGATAGTGCTACATTTGCTGAGATTGCTGGTGCAGTACCTGCTGGTAAGACTTATGGTTCTGATGCAAGTCCTATAGCAATTACAAATGGTGCTTCTGCAAAGGCTGCACTTCTTAAGCTTAAGTCTATTATGGATAAGGCTGGTGTACCTAAGGATGGTCGTAGAGTCGCTGCTTCTAGTGATTTCACTGGATATCTTCTTGCAGACCCTTACATCAACATAGCTGCTCCTACAGCTCAGGATAGTTTAGTAGCTGGTTATATCGGAAAGCTTTACGGCTTTGAGATTTTTGAGACAGAGAATATTCCTGATTCTACAGGTAATAATTCTCAGATAATTGCTTCTCATCCTCTATTCACTACTGAGGCTAATCAGTTACAGAACTTTGAGGCACTTCGTTCTGAGAAGTCATTCAAGGATTTAGTAAGAGCACTTGTGGTATCTGGTGTTAAGACTGTAATGCCTGAAGGCACTGCAAAGGTTATATGGACACCTGGTGAGTAATAAAAGGAATTTTAAAGGACATAATATGTAAGATTAATGCCCTCCTTCCAATTTGGGAGGAGGGTAATTTTTTAAGGAGGAATATAACATGGCTTCTCAAGACATAGCACAAAATTTAAGAGACAATAATAACAATTGGAGGGCTGTTAAACAAGCCATTGAAAATAGAGGTGTTAGTACAACTGGTAAAACAACTGCTGACTATGATGAATTAATTGGTCAAATTGGTGGTGGTGGAAACCTAGACACATTAAATGTTACACCAACAACAAGTCAACAGACACTAACTCCTACCTCACCAGTTGACGGGTGGGACGAAGTAGTTGTGGCTGCTGTTGATGCAAGCATAGACAGTAATATAGTAGCTGGAAACATAAAGAGTGGTGTAAGCATACTAGGGGTGACGGGTGAGTACAGTGGTGGTGGTTCAAACTATCAGTCAAAGAATGTTATTCCAACTGCTGCTGGTTTAACTGTTACTCCTGATACAGGTTATGATGCCTTATCAAGTGTAGTAATAGCAGGTAGTTCAAATTTGATTGCGTCAAATGTTAAGAAAGACGTCGAGATTTTTGGTGTTACAGGTACTTTAGAGTCTGGTGGCGTGGCATTAAATCCTCATCCAACATCATTAGCTTATGCAGGCTCTGGTGATACAAACAATAATTCTCATAGTGACATACTTCCTGCTGCTGGATCATGGACAAAAGCAGTTGATTTAACAAACCTTAATGCTTCTAATGGTTTTAGATATGTATTTTATAACAATACAACAATATCAAGCTTAGACCTAAGAAATTGGAATTTTGAAAACATAACAGATGCAAGATATTCATTTAATGGTTGTTCAAATCTTGTAACAATACAAGGAACATTAAGATTTGATAAATGTACTACATATACAAATATGTTTACAGGTTGTTCTAAATTGGTGGGCTGTCCAATAACAAACTTTGGCTTTGGTGTTACAACAAATACATTAACATTAGACCTTAGTGCAAGTTCAGTATTAAATGCTGAGACAATGATTACTAATATGGAGACAAATAGTTCTGGTAAAACAAGAATATTAAAACTTCATGCAGACGTATTAGCTGGTTTGAGTGCAGAAATAACAGCACTGGCTGCAAGTAAGAATATAACACTTCAATAAGTAAAGGAGGATAAAACACTATGTCACTAATAGTAGGAACAAACTCATATATTGATATACAAGAAGCTAATCAGTTAATAACAGATAATTTTATGAGCGCAGACCCTATAAGAGTCTTTTGGGAGAATATAGGTAATGATTTCAATAAGGAAAGTTTAATTATTAGTAGTACTCAAAAATATGATAGAGATAGCATGTGTTATAAGTGGTTCAAACAAGATGTTAACCAGTCTCTACAGTTTCCAAGAGTTGACATATATAAGAATGTAATACAGTGTCCAGAGGACATAAAATTAGGACTTCTGATACAAGGTATAAAAGAAAATATGTTAAATAAGTATGCTGAGTATCAAGAACTAAAGGCACAGGGAATAAAGAGTTACAAGATTAAAGATGCCTCTGTTGAATGGTTTGATACATTCCAGACTAAAGATATAGATACAACAAAACTAAGTAATGGAATGTTTACTAAAGTATATAAACTATATTTTAAGGATTATATAGATATTATTTAGAGGGGGTAACATTAATGAATGAACAGGAAAATTCAAAAGAGGCATTACTATTAGTATTTGAGGAAAAGATAGATAATTTACTAGAAGCAGTAAAGGAAATTAAAGATACAATTACCCACACATCGGAACAGGTGTCAGTAATGAAGATTGATATAGTTAGTCTTCAGAATAAAACTGAACAACAGCAGAAAGAAATTGATAAATTGTATGAAAAGAATACAAGAAATATGGGTTGGATAATGGGCATTGGGGCAAGTGTATTAGGAACAATAATTGTAGCAGTTCTTCGTTTAGTATTTGGGGCATAAACAAGGAGGTGTTTGATATGTCAAACATAATAAAAAGAATAGGAAACCTGTTAACAGTTAAGAGTATCGTAACAATAATGTTAGCAGTTGTGTTTAGTATTTTAGCTCTACAAGGAGTTATTTCAAGTGAGCAGTATATGACAATATTCAGTGTCGTTATAGGTTTTTATTTTGGAACACAGTATGATAAAAAGAACTTAGATGAAACAGATGTTAAATCAGGTAATTAGGGGTGGTGACCCTTTTTACATATATACTCTTTCCATTTAGAGAGTATCCTCCTGTAAGGGTGTAAGATTTGACTGTTAAATCAGTTGGGTCTTGCACTCTATAAAGTTAATAAAGCAATTTATTGATTTTATAGAGTGCATATAAACAGAACATTAGTTGTAAATAAGATTAGTTTAAGTATTGGAGGTAAAAAACAGTGTTTGATAACTATCCAGACATAATTGAATACATATCAAAAAGTGGGCAAAAGGATATGTTTGGGTATTCTGCTTCTGCTCCAGTTCAAAAGAACGTTAGATATGTTGGTGGAAAATCAGTTCAAGTAAATGAAACTAACAAGTTTAGGGAGGAAAACAGACTCTTATATCAATGTCCATTTAAAGTAGAACAAGGAGACAAATTTAAAGTAAATGGACAGACTTTAGAGGTTAAGTATGCAGAGGAAGTAAAAGATGTGTTCTGTAATACTATTTATTGGGAAGCACAGGTGATTTAATATGGCAGTTAATCTAAATAAAGTAAAGAGAACGCTTAATGATATACATAGAGCTGAAGATAAAACACTAGCTGCATTACAAAGATACTTAGAAAAAGATAATAAACCAGCAAGAAAGAGAACGCTTAATGATATACATAGAGCTGAAGATAAAACACTAGCTGCATTACAAAGATACTTAGAAAAAGATAATAAACCAGCAAGACAGATAAAGTTTGAAACGAGTTTGAGTGTAGGTGGAAAATCAATACCAATATCTACAGAGGATGTAACTTTAAATGCAAGTGGACAAGTATTAAGTCAAAATTTTAAGAATAATCATCCTACACATCAACATAATATAAGATGGGATGATATTGATAAATCATATAAAGTACAAGAAGCAATACACCAGATGCTTGCCTTTGAGTATGAGAAAGAAGGCAAGATATATGGTGGTCGTAGACTTTATAGTACTTATGATAAGAACAATGTAAAAACAAAAGATGGTTTAAAGATAATAGAGAGTACAGGTAGTAGATTACTTTATGGTAAAGGTGATGAATTTGGATATTTAGGAAAATATAAAGCTAATGACATTGCAATACATCAGAGAGTCTTAGAAAAGATATATGGTCAGCTTTATAAAGAAACAGATAAACACTTATTAGATAAGTTCGAAACAATAGAACTTGATGGAGAGTTCAGTAAATTAATCAAGGGAACAAAGGAACTTATTTATGATATCAAAAAAGTAAAAGAGTGGTCTAAAGAAGTTGAAAGATTAGTAAAGAGTGCAGAGTTAAAGTACAAAGCACAAGTTAAAGAACTACAAAGACAACAAGCAAAAGCAGTACAAAATCAGTATTTATTAAGTATTGATGAACTTGAACAAATAGGTAGAGCAATTCTTGGTTTAGCTATTGAGAAGTGTCCAATTGAGACAGGCTTCTTAAGAAGTAGTGGAAAGCTTTATGTAAGTGATAATGATATCAGGGTGATATTTGAATGTCCTTATGCTGGATATGTGCATGACAATGTAAATATGAATCATCCTGTTGGAGAAGACCATTTCTTAGAAAAGGCTGCACAGGAAATATTACCAACTATTTCAGTTTGGGCAGAAACAACAGGTGATGATGCCTTTGTACTTAGTGATTATATGGCACAGACTTGGGAACATGATGCAAAGACTGGTCATGCAGTTGGTGATATGTATTGGAAAGAACAAAAAGGTTACATAGCAGTTTATATAGACATTGATAGGAACTTAAGAGTTAATTATGCACACTATAGATAAGTGAGGTATAAAAATGCAGAGGATATATCAACATATAAATAATATATTGAACTCAATAACATCAAAGTTTGAGAATATATCTGCGCAGAGATATGAAGAGAATACACCTGATGTAGTTGGTGTAATCTTACAATCTAGTCGTAATGATGAAGAGGATATATCTGGAGAATTAGAATGGGAATGTATGAAACTAGAACTCCAGATAACTTGTCAAAACAATGCTAATGATATTTTTGACAATATGAATATTATTAGAGAGTTTGTAGATGAGTTTGAGAAGTGCATAAGCACAGTTGATGGTCTTGATATAATTTGGGCTCACCATTTAGGGGCAAAGGCAAGACCAACTTATACAAATGGATATGGCTTGCAAGTATGCAAGTGTATCATAGATTTTAATTATCTACTAGATGATTAAATGAAGCAGTTAACAAAGTTATTAATAACAAGGAGGTAAAAAATTATGGCTGCTATAGTTGGACGTAAAGGTTCTGCACAGGTGTTTGTTCACTCAGGTACGGGTGACATCGCACTTGCAGACAAGGTTGGTAAGCTTACCACATTCACTGTACCTACAGCTGAGCCTACTGAAATTGATGTCACTGACTTCGATTCAGACGGTAAAGAGTTTGAATATGGTACAATTGATTATGGTGAGTTACAGGTAACACAGCACTTAACTTCTGATGAGTACAACAAAATGCAAGGTTATATTGATAATGATACCGCAGTTAAGGTTGGTTTCTTCATTCTCAATAAGGCTGGAGAGCAGGTTGTTGGTCGTAAGGGTGATGCAAAGGTTAAGAGTTGCACAATTGAGGGTGTAGAGATTGACGGTGCTATGACTGTTAATACTACTTTCAAGATTACTGGTGCTACAACTACTGCTACACTACCAACTGCGTAATTGTTAATAAACAATTACTGTAAACAATTATTGTTTAGAGGGAGAGACACTTTTAGTGTTTTCTCCCTCACTAATTTAATAGGAGGATAATAAAATGAAGAGATTATTAACCCAAAAATTTGGCAGTTATGCTGTTGCTCAATGTGAAAGAAAATATCACAAAAAGAGCATACTTGAATTTGTTACTGAACTTTCAGAACTTTCAATGAGTGTAATATTGATACTTATTTCAGCAGGTAATAACAATTGTACTGAAGAAAAAGCAGGTGAAATTGCTGATAGGTACTTAGCAGAACATTCAATACTTGAATTAATGATTCAGATACTTGAGGAATTAAATGCTGATATCAATATATTTGAAGGCACAGGACTTTCACTTGATGAAATAAAAAATCAGTTGAAAGCAAATACAAAGAAAAATGATGATGAAAGCAAAGTTATAGAGTTTAAAACTCCTGAGGCACAAACCACTGAGCTTAAAGAGAATGAATCAGTCAAGGTTGATGTAAATGGGTTTGCTTCATTAGACACAGATATAGATAATTTCTAAGAATAGTGCTAGGGAGATAATGAGTATAAACATTGTCTCCCTATTTTTATATGGAGGTGAGAATTATGGTAAATAAATGTTATTTAAAAGACATTAAAGATTTTGAGGAAAGAACCAATATTAATGTATTAAGTCTATTTGAAAATTTTAGTATGAGCAATCTTATTCTTATTTTTAGCATATTTTACAAAGATATGCAGGAACAAGAAATATGTGAAATTATAGATTCATTATTCAGTGAAGGATATACAATAGAAAAAATCTTTATAGAAATAAGAGATATACTCTTAGGATATAAAGTAAAAGATAATGAAATTGATGAAGAAGATAATATAGAAAAATCTGATATAACAGGTACTTTTGAAGATATAAGACAGTATAAATTTTTAAGTGATTTTTATATGCATTTATGTATGCAGTTAATGTCTTTAGGTATGTCATATTCAGAGTTTTGGAGTTTAACAACTAGGGACATGTATAAAGCATTTGATGCAATACAACAGAAGATGGTGTTTGATTATAACAGACAGATGCAAGGGTATCATATACTAGCAGGTCTAATAGGTGGTGGAGTTTGGGGTAAATTACCTAAAGAGGCACCTAAGATAGACATGGAAGAATTACATGACCCTGATGAAGAAATTGATACACCATTAGGAAGAATGACAAGAGAAGATTATAAGAATGCTATAGCATTACAAAAAGTGTTTGCTGCAAATGATGCAAAATATAATAATGGAGGTTTAAGCAATGGCTGACATTAATAATCAATTAGATAAAACTGAAAAAGAATTAAAAGACGTTGAACAGCAGGCAATTAAAACTGAGTCAGCAGTTAAGAAAGTAACAGAGGCTGAGCAGGAAGCAATGATGCATGCTGCGCTTTCAGCTGCTAAGATATATGTTAAACCTGATAAAAATATAAATAAACAAACAAAACAAATAAGGGAACAGGAGAAAGCGGCAGATAATCTTTATAATAAAGTATCAGAGGCAGAGAATGAAGCTGCAATGCGTGCTGATATTAGTGATGTAAATAATAATTACAAAGGTAAAATAAAAGGACTTGAGGATATAATTCATAATAAGTTGAATATAAAGAAATATAATTTTTCACAATCAAATTTAGGATATGATGAAGCAATAGAAGCATATGTTAAGGAAATTGATAAAATAATTGAAGAATCAGAACTTGGTATTGATGAGACTATATCATTATTAAAAGAATATACTACAAAAAATGATATGCCAGAAGTTACAAATGCAATCAAGCAAGAGACAATTGAAAAATTAAAGAGATTTCGTGAAATTGATGCTATATTAGACACTCCTGAAATGAGAAAGATATTTGGATATAAAAAAAATAAGAAAGGAAACAGAATATATTCTAATAGTATAGCAAGCAAATCTTTTGCTAATATAACAGCTAGATATAAAGAAGGAACTTTAGACCCTAATGAAGAACCAAGATATGTAAACGCATTAAATGACTATAATAAAATTTTTGAATTTGAAAAAAAGCTTAATAAAGGAAGTAAATACTCAAGAGTATTTGAACTATCACCTTTTCTAAATAAAAATTTTAATAAAGGTAATACAACAAATGTAACAGATAAAGTACCAGAACAAGTAAAAGCAGTAACGGATAAGCTTAATAAAACTGAAGAACAATTAAAAAATATAGAAAAACAAGCAGAAAAAACAGCTAAAGCAGTTAATAAAGTATCAGAGGCAGAGAATGAAGCTGCAAATTCTGGTATAAATAACAATAACAAAGATAAATTAAAGGGAATTGAAAATATATTATATAATAAGTTAGGTATAAACGCATATAATTTTTCACAATCAGATTTAGGATATGATAAAGCAATAGAAGCATATGTTAAGGACATTGAGAAAATAATTAAACAATCAAAACTTGGTATTGATGAGACTATATCATTATTAAAAGAATATACTACAAAAAATGATATGCCAGAAGTTACAAATGCAATCAAGCAAGAGACAATTGAAAAATTAAAGAGATTTCGTGAAATTGATGCTATATTAGACACTCCTGAAATGAGAAAGATATTTGGATATAAAAAAAATAAGAAAGGAAACAGAATATATTCTAATAGTATAGCAAGCAAATCTTTTGCTAATATAACAGCTAGATATAAAGAAGGAACTTTAGACCCTAATGGAGAGGAATATAATAAAATTTTTGAATTTGAAAAAAAGCTTAATAAAGGAAGTAAATACTCAAGAGTATTTGAACTATCACCTTTTCTAAATAAAAATTTTAATAAAGGTAATACAACAAATGTAACAGATAAAGTACCAGAACAAGTAAAAGCAGTAAAGGATAAAGTAGTAAAAACAGTAGAAACTGCAACTAATGCAGTAAAAGAAAATGTAACAGAAGTAATAAAGCAAACAGATAAAGTACCAGAACAAGTAAAAGCAGTAACGGATAAAGTAGCAAAAACAGTAGAAACTGCAAATAATGCAATAAAAGAAAATGTTAATATTACTGTTCAGAATGTAGGTAGCACAGTTAACGGATTTACACTTGTAGGTGGAATAGCAGAACAAGTTAAAAAACAACTTGCACTTGTACCAGTAGGTAAACCTTATGTCAAGGGAAATAATTTTAATATGTATGACCCTGATGAAAAACAATTACCTGCTGTAATAAATGATTCTACAACAGCATTATCAACAGAGCTTAATAATGATGTTATTGAAAGAATTAAGCTATTTTATGAATACCTAAAGAGAATAGCAATATTAAAACAGAGTTTAAATGGTAACTTTAATATTGATTCAGGCATAGGGGCTCCTGAAGGTGCATTTAGTAATTCAATTAATAACTTAGCTGATAATGCACAGAGACAACAACAGGAAGAAATAAAGAACACAGAAAAAGCTTACGAGAACCTTAAGAATAAAGTAAGTGAGGTCATGAGTTCTATTAAGCATGCAATGGCAAATGTAATAGGTGTAATAAGAACTGCTAATAATATACTTCATAAAGTAGGAAGTACAATTATTAGTGTATTTAATGGTTTAATACATACAGTTCAGAGAATAATTCAGTTATTTGGAAACCTTGGTGATAGAATTGGTTTAACACATAGACAGAATAATTTATTAAAAGGGTCTTTCACAGAATTAAAATCAGCAATAGATTTAGTTGCTGGTGCTTTCAATAAATTATTTAACAATCAGTTCATTCAGCAGGGTAAAAAACTTCTAGGTTCTATACAAACACTTAATATACTTTTAGGTACTCAATTGGCACAATCAACAATTGAGTGGGCTAATAATATGGAAGAAGCATTTGGATTAAGTGCTGAAGAACTTATATCAAAATTAAGAGAAGTCACAGCAGTTATGTACGGTCTTGGTATGAGTACTAAGGATGTACAGGTTGGTGCTAGAAACCTTGAGTCTGTAGGTATGGTACTATCTTCAATAAATGGTTTATCATTTGAAGAAACAATGTCAAAGATTCAATCCGGTATGAAAGGTATGACACAGTCCATTGATGACTTAGGTCTTTCTGTTCGTGAAAGTCAAATGGATGCATACCTGAAAAAGTTAAAAGCTCAGGGTGGAGAATTTACAAACATTGCAACAAGCTTTAGTCAGTTAACTGAACAACAGCGTGTATATGTAAGATATGCTGCTATTATGGACCAGTTCATGACAAAAGAAGCATATTCAGTAGAAAGATATGCAGAGTCATTAAGAACAACAACTGGTTCATTAGAAGTATTAAATTCACAGTTAGAAGGTTTAAAGAGTACAATAGGAACTTTAGCACTTGGACTATTTAGTAAAGTTCTTCAACCATTAATATATATAGTGTACTACATAAGACAGTTAATTATTCAACTTGGTGAGTTCTTAGGTGTCAAGATGAAACTTGATGCTAACTTAAATGGTGGAGGAACAGTAGATACAACACCAGTAGAAGACGAGACAGATGCATTGGATGAAATGACTGATGCTGCAAGTAAAGCCAAAGGTGCACTTGATGATTTAGACCATATTAGTACAATGTCAAGTTCAAGTGGTTCTGATGCAGGAAGTGCAGGAAGTGATTTTGATTATTCATCACTTCTTGGTGGTTATGACTTTGCAGATGAACTTGCAAAATATAATAGTAAATTTATTGAAGAGTGCAAACAGTCATTAATTCAAATGCTGAAGGATGCTGAGCTATCAATCAGTGAATTTATTAGAAAGCAAACAGGTAGATTAATAGACTGGGATGAACTAGAAAATAACTTAGAACAAATTAGATATAACATAAAAGCTACATTCATGGGCTTAATACAAGTAGCAGAGAATGTGTTTAAGATAATAGGTGGTCTTTTATGGAGTATTGGAGATGACCTAAACTTTTCTAATTTATTCGAGAAGTTTACAAGGAATATAGCAAACACAGTTTCTACTATAAACCTTATATTAGAGAGAATAGCTCCATATATTCAGCAATTCTACGATAAGTATTTATCTAAGTATGTCATTAAGTTTGGTGAGTGGCTTGATGGTAAATTAAATGTTTGGAGTGAAAAACTTCATGAATTAACAATGTATTGGACAAAGTTAACACCAGAACAAATGGAAGGCAAGGTTGACGAACTCGGTACTAAGTTTGAGAATTTATTAACTACACTTAAAGAAATTTCAATTATATTTAAAACATTATTTGGCAAAGATACAGAAGCAGATAATACATTCTTTGATGATAATGCTTCTGAAAATATGAAGAAGCTTAAAGAAACAGCAGAAAAGCTTCATGGAATATTATCAGGACTTTGGGATATTATAAAAGGAATAGCTCATGAAATAGCTGATGTAAATGGTGATGGAGTTGTAGACTCTAATGACTTAGGTGTAGTCATAGATAAGATTAATGAAAAGCTTGAAAAAGTAAGAAAATTTATTAGAGACCATAAAGCAGAAATAATAAGTCTGGTTTCAGAAGTAGCTAAAACATTAGGAAAACTTGCAGAAGCAAAGTTTGAAGTATTAATGTCGATTCTGAGGTTTATAACAAATCCTATAGTTTCTTTTTTAATTAAGGGTGTATTAATCGGTATACAAGGAATATTAGACTTTGTATCAAAACATCCATTGTTATCATTTGGAATTCATGTAGGTTTAAAATTAGCAGGACATGCAATAAAGAATGCTGCTACTGCTCTAATATGGAAAACCATACTAGGAACAGGCACAGGTGGTGGCTTAGCTACTGCTGTTAGTGGAATATCCAATGTTATAAAAGTTCCACTAAAAGCAGTAGCTTCAACAATAGGTGGAATACTTAAGAATGGACTAGTAGCCTCAATAAGGAGTGTACCTGCTGCTGTAGGCGTGCTGGTATTAACTGGCGCATTATTATTTGAAGGAAAGAAACTTGAAGAATATATAAATGAAGCCATAGAAACTGCAAATAATATTGCAATTGATATAAGTAGGACTAAAAGTGGTGCTTTTGGAAGTCTTGGAGGAGAAACAGTATCAGCAAGAAAAATTGAAAATTGGACTTACGATATAATTAAGTCACTTAGAGATTTATACGGAAATAAATTTACTGAGGAACAAACAGAAAAAGCACTAGAGGGATTCAGAAGCATGCTTCAACAGCAAGGCGACCTTACACCAGACCAAATTGACCTGATAATGGGAAATGTTAATCGTGACTTTAAAGACATTAAGAAAAATACTGGAATTGGTATTTTTGGTCTAGATAGCTTATACAAGAAAAGATTAACAGAGGATGATAAACAAATACAGGAATACTTAAAGGGTATAATACAAGGAACTAATAATGCTTCTACATCAATACAAGAAGACATAAACAATACCAATAATTCATTACAGTATTTTAATGATGCATTTGCAAGTACAAGCCAGTCAACAGTTAGAAGCCTAGATGGTACAACATATCAATTTGGTCAAATGAGTGATACCATTGGTGAAAACACAACAAAGATTAATACTAATCTTGCCAATATGAATACTATACTTAATGAAGCCAATGGTAATATGACAGGACTTACTACCACTGCTACAAGTAACTTTGCTACAATGGGAAATACCATTAAGACATCTTGTGATGATGCAAAGATTAGTTTAAGTGGACTATTTGATAAGTTAAAGAACTTAGCAAATAATAGTAACTTTGGTGGTTTGTTTAATAATATTGCTAATGTAGCACAAAGCTTAACTGGTGGAATTAAGATACCTAAAGTTAAAGGATTCAAAGGATATGCAAATGGTGGTCTACCTTCAACTGGTTCACTATTCATGGCTAATGAAGATGGTAATACAGAGTTAGTTGGTAACTTCGGTGGATATACTGGTGTAGCTAACCAGAGTATGATTATAAGTGCAATGGAAAATGCAGTATATAATGCAGTTACACAGGCACTCAGGGCAAATGGTGGAAATGGTGGACAGACAACAATTGAAGTTTGCAAGGGTGGAGTATTTGTAGGAGACGAGGCAGGAATAAGAAAGCTTGCTAATCAAATTAATAACGTAAATGCTACAGGTAGAACAAACATTGCAAATGTAGACTTTAGTATGACTTGATGAATGACGAGGAGTGTATAGATGATATACACTCCTCAATATTTATAAGAGCGTTACTAATAAGACAGTATGAAAAAT
>CAZVMM010000057.1:0-17132 GCA_964628205.1 uncultured Muribaculaceae bacterium | reverse complement strand
TGGTGGCCAACCAGAGCTTTGCGGTGCTGATGTTCTGCTTCACGCCCAACTTCCGCTACGGCACGATGCTGTGCACCCTGCTGGGCATGGTCTCCTTCTCGTTCACAGGTTTCTCCTT
Source organism: uncultured Muribaculaceae bacterium (assembly GCA_964628205.1). Taxonomy (GTDB): domain Bacteria; phylum Bacteroidota; class Bacteroidia; order Bacteroidales; family Muribaculaceae; genus Sodaliphilus. The sequence continues at coordinate 17,014 of CAZVMM010000057.1, read as the reverse complement.
GCCCCAGGAGGCGCTCTACCCGTGGGTCGAGGCCCTGGGCTTCGTGATGCCCATCAAGTACTATTTCCTCATCATGGTCGACCAGGCCCTGAACGGCATCGACCTGTATTATTCCCGAGTGTATTATGCGGCCCTGATCGGGTTCACCATCCTGCCCATGCTCCTGTCCTGGCGCTTGAAGAAGGAGTGCATGAACCCCGTGTATGTGCCCTAATCAAGATATGACCGATAAAGTAAAACATAGCAGACTGTTCCTGTGGTTCATCCAGGTGCTCAGGGTGTGTGGGCGTGAGCTGTTGCTCGTGTTCCGCGACCAGGGCGTGGTCATCTTCTTCCTGGTGCTTAATGCGCTATATCCCGTGCTCTACGCCCTCATCTACAATCCCGAGGTGGTGCGCAACGAGCCGGTGGTGGTTGTCGATGACTGCCGCTCGGCCATGAGCCGCGAACTGGTCCGCCGCATGGATGCCACCCAGGAGGTCGCCATCGTGGGCTACGCTGCCAATATGGAGGAGGCCCAGGAGGCCATGCACCGCAAGAAGTGCTACGGCATCCTGCTCGTGCCGCGTGATTTCTCCCAGTCGGTTACCCGTGGCCAGCAGGGCCATGTGTCGCTCTACTGCGACATGAGCGTGATGATGCGCTACAAGGCCTTGTTCACCGCGATTAACGGTGTCACCCAGAGCCTGGGGGCCGATCACATGGAGGCCACCATCGAGCCCGTGCTCAACACCAGCGGGTCGCTCATCGAGAACCGTCAGGTGCCCATCGGCAACTCCGCCATGGGCATTGCCAGCGCCGTGCTGCTGTTCATCCTGCCGCTGGTGCTCCAGCAGAGCATGATACTGGGTATCGCCATGCTGCATGGCGGCAGCATCGAGCGCCGTCGCCGCAATGGCGGCCATGACCCCATGGCCATCGAGGCCGGCCCCGCAGCCACCATCTTTGGCAAGATGATGTGCCACCAGATTGTCTATGTGCTGCCGGTGATCTATGTGCTGCACTATGTGCCGATGATGTTCGGCTTCCCCCAGAACGGCGACATCCTGCACGTGATGTGCCTGGCCGTCCCGTTTATCATCGGCGTCTCGCTGATGGGGCAGACGCTGCAGGCGTTTGTCAACGAGCGCGAGAGCGTGTTCCTGCTGTTCGTGTTCTCGTCGGTGGTGTTTGTCTTCCTCACCGGTGCCTCATGGCCCCGCTACCTGATGTCGCCACTGTGGTGGGTTGTGGGAGACTGTGTGCCTGCCACGTGGATGAGCAATGCCTATGTGCTCATGCAGAGCGACGGCGCCACCCTAGCCCAAGTCTCGCACCACTACCTGATGATGTGGCTGCAGGTGCCCGTGATGTTCGTTCTGGCCTATATGGTAGAGCGCTTTGTCAACCGCCGGCGCTACCGCTCGTGGATTGCCGCAAGCGAGGACAACCCCAATGCGCTTACCCGCATCGACCTGGCCAAGAACGGGGTGGGGTGATTTAAGTCTTATAAGTGAGGAGTGAGGAGTTAGAAGTTAGTTGGTTAAGACTCCTAACTCCTCACTCCTAACTTCTCACTTCTAACAGATGATTGATGTTGTTGATATCGGAGGCGTCAGTGTGGCGCTGTGGCGTCTCGAACAGGATGCGCCGCAGTTGCTGGCATTGTGCCGGCAAGCGGGTGTGCCATGTGACACAATTCTGGACCTGCCGGCTGGTCGGCAGCGGGAACGTGCCGCCGAGCTGTTGCTGCTGTGCCATGTCGTGGGCCGTCCGGTGGCGCTGGACCACACTGGGCAGGGAGCGCCGTTTGTCCCCGGCAGCGACATCCATATCAGCATCACCCACACGCCCGCCCTCGTGGCGCTGGCCTGGAGCCGTCAATACGCTATCGGTGTGGATGCCGAGCGGCTGGACCGGCGGCAGGTGCTCAAGGTGCGCGACAAGTACCTCAACGCCAGCGAGCAGCAGTTCGTCTCCCCTGATGACTTGTGGCACCACATCATCGCCTGGACGGCCAAGGAGGCCATCATCAAGGCCGAGCGCAACAGCGCCATCAATTGGACCGACGGCATCTGTCTGGCCCCCTTCGAGTCAGGGCCTGGCGGGGCGGTGATCACAGCCCGTGCCGGTGACCGTGCCTATCGCCTTCATTGCCGCGCTGTGGCTGGCCATTGTGTCACCGTCGCTGTCCCGATGGCCGACTAATCGCCTGTCGCGAGCAATAAAGTCAAGAAAAATCCGTTATAACGATAAAACAAGTACTGATAACGTGTTCTTCCCGTGGATGGTCTACTGGTGGAAGAGCACTTGACAACATACATAGCAATGATGAGCAATACAATGATGAAATACCTTGCCCGCATGGCCGCGTGCCTGGTGCTGATGGCTGCTTGTGTCCCCGCCGCTAGTGCGCTCGACCGGAGTTTCTATGCCGACAGCAGCAAGCTGGCCAGTGGCAAGTGGGTGAAAATCTCGGTCAAGGAGAGCGGCATCTACCAGATCACTGCCGACGATGCCCGGAATTGGGGCCTGGGCAGTGACCTGTCGCGAATCCATGTGTTCGGCTACGGCGGTGCGCCACTGAGCGAACAGATGGACGGCGACAACTATGCCGACGACTTGCCGCAGATGCCCCTTGTGCGCCAGGACAACCGCATCCTCTTCTATGCCCAGGGACCCACGACGTGGGACTGGCACAGCGAGAAGATGGAGCAGGTGCAGGTGCAGCATCCCTATGCCAACTCGGGCGCTTATCTGGTGACCAACGACAGCCGCTTCAGCGACATCGAGGTCGAGAAGGCATCCAACACGCCAGCGGGCGGCGTGGTGACCACCTACGTGGAGCGCTTGTATCACGAGCAAGACATCGTCAATCCGGGTGAGACGGGCCGCGACTTCCTGGGCGAGAGCTTCGCGTCAACCAGGAACCAGACCTTCAAGTTCACCATCGACGACAAGGAGGACGGCACCCCGGTGACCGTGCTTACCAGCTTTGCCGCTAAGACCTCAGGGGCAGCGAGCACCGTCTCCCATAGCTACAATGGCACCGCCCTTCCCGTAACCAATGCCGACGTCATCGGTGTGTCCACCGACTTAACGCATACCCATTATAAGTTCAAGCAGTCTGTCAAGCAATTTAATCTGGAGGGCACTCAGGACTTGAACTACACGCTGAGCTACTCGTGTGGCGGTACGGTGCTTCTGGCACGGCTTGATTTCATCACCGTCAACTACACCCGCAAGCTCAAGCTCAGGAACGGACGCCTGGCCTTCGGTTACGATCTGGCCAATCCCGGCGCCAGTTACCGGCTGAGCGACTGCGGCAGCGCCACCCGCGTGTGGGATGTGACATTACCCTTTGCCCCGCTGCAGCTCAACGCCGTGGGCGGCGATAACGGCACGGTCACCTTCAGCCCCACCAAGAGCGGCCGCCGCGAGTTCATCGCCTTCGATGAGTCGGGCACCTATCCCCATGCCGAGTATATCGAGGATGTCGCCAACCAGAACATCCATGGCGAGCTCACCCCCGACATGATCATTCTCTCACCCAGTGCCTACCTCGAGCAGGCCCGCCGTGTGGCCGCCCTCCATGAGACGGTGGACAAGTTCCGTGTCCTGGTGCTCGACCACGACAAGGTCTTCAACGAGTTCTCCAGCGGCACGCGCGACGCGATGGCCTACAGGAGGCTCTGCAAGATGTTCTATGACCGTGGCGCCAGTGATGACGGGCACAAGCTGGGCTACCTGCTGCTGATAGGCGGCGGTAGCTACGACAACCGTCTGGTGGGCGCCAATGCCGATGTGCTCAATTTCCCCCATCTGCTCACGTGGCAGAGCATGGCAGGCGATGACGAGAACGACTCCTATACCTCCGACGACTACTTTGGCATCCTGGACGACAATTCTTCCACGGGCAACAATGACAAGCTCAGTATTGCCGTGGGACGCATGATTGTCAGGAGCGTCAGTGAGGCGCGTGGCGTGGTCAACAAGCTGGTGAAGTATGTCACCAAGCCACAGTATGGCTCGTGGAAGAACCAGGTGATGTTTGTCGCCGATGACGAGAACGGTGGCATTCACATGCAACAGTCAATAGACATGATTAAGACAGCCCGCCAGAATGGGGGTGAGGACCTGATGTACAACTACGTATTCATCGATGCCTTCAATGCCGTGAGTGAGGGCGGCGCACGCACCTATCCTGACGCACGCGCCAAGATGTTCAACCGCCTCAACGAGGGCACGTTGTGGTGGAACTATATTGGCCACTCCAGCACCCAGAACTGGACGGGCGAAGGCCTGCTCAAGCGCGGCGACGTGGAGAACAGCCTCTACTACAAGTGTCTGCCCGTGCTCTATGCCGCCACGTGTGAGTTCTGCCGCTTCGACAACTCCGTGACCTCGTCGGGTGAGCTGGTGTTTACCAACCCCAACGGAGGTGCCATCGCTGTGATTTGTCCGCCACGACTGGCGATGATTACCGCTAACGGTGCACTGAGCGTGTCGCTGTCGCGCTATATCTTCTCGCGTGACGAGAATGGCAAGCCACGCCGCATCGGTGACATGTTGCGCATGGCCAAGAATGCCCTGACGTCAACGTCCAACAATAGCCGTCGCTACTTTGTGTTCGGTGACCCCGCCATGAGGCTGTCCTATGCACCCTACACGGCCCAGATCCAGACCATCAACGGCAAGCCCGTGAACAGTGACGAGATGCCTGTGTTCAAGGCCCGCGAGCACGTGGAGTTCGCTGGCCAGATTGTGGACCAGAACGGCCAGTTGGCCACCAACTTCGACGGCTCGGTGGTGTCGACCTTGTTTGGTGCCGAGGAGTCGGTGACGACCCACGGCTATGGCGAAGATGGAGTGCAACTGCCCTATGAGGACCGTCCTAACCGTCTGGCCATCAATGTGGACAGCGTGAGCGGCGGACGCTTCACCGTGCGCATCATCATTCCCAGCGAGGTGAACAACGACTACGATAACTACCGCCCGGCGATGATTAACCTGTATGCCTATGACAGCCGCGACACCCTTGAGGCCAAGGGCGCCAACAGCGACTTCTACATCTACGGCTATCAGGACGAGGAAGTGCCCGACACCATTGGCCCCAAGATCATCACCCTGGGCCTGAATACTACAACCTTTGCCAGCGGCTCCGACGTCAACGAGTCGCCGCTGGTGCTGGCCACCGTGAGCGACAAGAGCGGTGTGAACTTCTCGAATGCCGGTGTGGGACACAGCATGACGCTCACCCTCGACGGAACCATCAGCTACAATGACCTGGTGAGCTACTACACGCCCATGTATGCCGACGAGGGCACCCTAGGCAGCATCAACTATCAGCTCAACGACCTCAACGCCGGCCTGCACACCCTGCGCCTGCGCGTGTGGGACGTCTACAACAACGTGAGCGACACGACCATCACCTTCAACGTCGTCAATGGCCTCACTCCCGAGATTTCAGAAGTCTATTGCGCTTCCAATCCGGCCTCGGTCGAGACCTCGTTCTACGTCAAGCACGACCGCCCCGATGCCGTGGTGAGCGTGACCATCGAGGTCTATGACCTGATGGGCCGCAAGGTGTGGAGCACGACCCAGTCGGGACGCAGCGATATGTACACTTCCACGCCCGTGACCTGGGACCTCACCGATACCGGCGGCCGTCGTGTGCCCCGCGGCATCTACGTCTACAGGGCCACCATCTCGACCGACGGCATCAAGCAGGCCACCAAGGCCAAGAAACTTGCCGTCGCCGGCGAGTGATCTCCGACCGGCCAAGATAACCTTACCTTTTTAGGGTGTCCGGGGCTTTTCCCTGGACACCCTAAAAATTTGGCGTCCTTGCGACTTGGTGCGAGGCTTGTTTGGCAGAGTAGTTACTGCTGTTATCGATGTAGTTAAATATCCTTAATTTTTTCGCGGTCGTTCTTAAAATAGGGCCCAAAAGGCTTGATATAAGAAAAATTAAGCTAATTTTGTAAGTTAATTGTATCTATTGAAGATGAGCGTTATAAAGAACAACGATAATAGGGTAATTCTTCCCGAACCCACCATCAGGCGACTGCCGTGGTATCTGTCCTATGTGCGCATGCTCGACAACCTGCATGTCGAGTATGTGTCGTCGACCCAGATATCTAAGGAACTCAACGTCCAGTCCTCACAGATTGCCAAGGACCTGTCGTTCCTCAATATCCGTGGCAAGACGCGTATCGGCTATGAGGTGAAGAGCCTCGTGAGCGAGCTGGAGGACTTCTTGGGCTTCAACAGGCATCACAATGCGGTGGTCATCGGAACGGGTAGCCTGGGAACAGCGCTGATGCAGGACCATGGTCTGGAGAATTACGGCCTGAATATCGTGGCGGGTTTTGATGTGCGCAGCGAGGTCATCGGGCAGCAGATTGGCGGTGTCCCCGTCTATGACATCAGCCGTCTGGCCGAGTGGCGTCAGGGACACGATGTGTCGATCGCCATTCTCACCGTGCCCGTGGAGCGCGCCCAGCAGACCGCCGACCTGGCCATTGCCAGCGGCATGACGGCGCTGTGGAATTTCACGCCCATACGCATCAAGGCTCCTGACAACGTGGTGATCGCCAACACGTCGATCTATGCCCACCTGGCCATCATCTACAACCGGATGCACGGCAACGAGTGAAGACAATAAAACCAATAGTGACCATACCAAAGCGCTTGAGCACTTTATTACAGTAACAACACAGGAACCCCTGAGAAGAGATGAAGGTGATCAGTTTCACAGGTAACTATGACATGGCAACGGGACAGCCCGCTGCCCGTCTCATGGCTGACTCTTCGATCCTGTACACGGGCCGTCCGTTTTTTCTGCCCGACTTTGCACAGCGCTTTGTCGCCACGCCCACAATCGTGGTGCGCACGGGACGACTGGGCAAGTGCATCGCCGCCAAGTTCGCTCACCGCTATTGGGATGCCATGACCGCCGGATTTGCCGTCCAGGCAGTGCAGGGCGACGACGAGCGGCTGATGGCGCTGGACTACGCCTTCGACGGCGCGGTCATCGTGGGCGAGTGGGTTGAGACCGCTGCGCTCCAGGACCCGTCGCAAATCCTGGTCGAGGCCAGGGTGGGGGACCGGCTGCTGTCGAGCCATCGCCTGGCCGACATGCATCAGCCGGTCGGCGAGTTGCTGTCGGCGGTGAGCCGCCGTTGCAGCATCAAGATGGGCGACCTGCTGCTCACGGGCGAGGCTGGCCAAGCCCATACGCTGGCCGCCGGAGACCACCTCACGGCATGTGTCGGCGGCAACCAGGTGCTCGACGTGAGAGTGAAGCTGTGACTTGACTGACAAAAGACGAAAATTATTAAACAATACATAAAGATATGCGCAATCTGACAAAATTTCAACTGGTATCATGCACTATGGCAATGGTGCTGATCGGCGCTTTACAGCACGCGTCAGCATTTGATGCGTCGCGGTATGCGACCCAGTCCAAATTAGCTACGGGCAAATGGGTGAAAATCTCAATCCCCGAGACGGGCGTTTATGAGCTCACTGACGCCGAGCTGTTAGAGATGGGATTTTCCGACCCTGCCAATGTGAGGCTCTACGGAGCTGGCGGTAACCGCATCAACGAGGTCCTCAACGGCCGTGCCGTCGATGACCTGAGGCCCGTGCCCGTGATGCGCGTCGCCGGCAAGCTCTGCTTCTATGGCAACGGCCCCATCAGCTACACGCTGTCCAACTATACCACGGTGCCCCACTTCACGCGTGAGTTCAACCCCTACAGTCAGGTGGGCTGCTACTTCCTGACCGAGGAGTCCTCCATCGAGCGCCAGATGATTCAGAAGACAGCCACCCCGGCCACTGAATATGTGAACAGGCCCACGAGTCTGGACTTCGTCCATCACGAGAGGGAACTGGCCACCCTCAGCAACTCGGGTAAGGAGATGCTGGGCGAGGACTTCAGTAATAGCCAGCTCATGGTCGACTACTATATGCCCGAGCTGGCCGACAGCACCATCGTGGTGAACGCCTGTCTGGCTGCCAGCGCATCAGACATCTGCTATGCCAATGCCGTGCTCCACAGTGGCGGCGGCACCGACACCACCTCCTACTCGCTGAGCTCCTCGCGCATCTACAGGCCCTCGGGCGAATTTGTCTTCTATAACTTCGCATCGCCCTATGGCACATTGCGGCTGAGCCATCCCAGCGAGCGCGGCCAGCTCGAGCCGCTGCTGAAGGGGTCCTCGTCACTCACCACGTCGGTGGCCCGTCTGGACTACTTTATCCTGACCTACACGCGCAACAACATCATCCGTGCCGAGGGCGACAACCAGATCAGGATGTCGTTTGCCGCCACCAAGGGCAATGATCGCTTCATGCTGCCCGGCGCCACTTCCTCGACAGTGGTGTGGTGCATCAACGACGTGTTCGTGCCCACGGTGATGACGCTGATCCCCTACAACGACGAGAGCGGCGAGGGCTATTGCTACTTTGCCAGCGCGGCCAGCCACTCCGACTATGTGGCCTTTGACCCGGCCAAGACATTGAAGAAGGTGTCGGCCTATGAGCCTGTCGGGAACCAGAACCTGCACGGCATGGCCGTCCCCGACCTGCTCATCATCACCGACAAGATGTTCATGGACCAGGCCGAGCGCATCGCCGACCTGCACCGTGCCGTTGACGGCATCGATGTGGCCATCGTGGACCATGAGCAGATCTACAACGAGTTCTCGAGCGGCACGCGCGACGCGATGGCCTATCGCTTGCTGTGCAAGATGCTCTATGACCGCGACCGCACCAAGCTCAAGAACCTGTTGCTGCTGGGCCCCGGCACGCTCGACAACCGCGAGTTGCTGGGCAAGCATCCGGGCTATCTGCTCACCTACCAGAGCAACAACAGCAACAATGAGGAGTTTACCTACACGACCGACGACTTCTTCGGTTTTATGGATGACCAGTCGGGCAGCAACATTGCCGCCGAGCACCTGAGTATCGGCGTGGGACGCATCACCTGCAGCAGCCCCGAAGAGGCCCGCAGCGACGTGGACAAGCTCGTCGAGTACTATGCCAACCCCGACTACGGCGTGTGGCGCAACAACACGCTGGTGTTCAGCGACTCGCCCGACGACGGCTTGTACATGTTCCAGGGCGAGGGCTACAAGAATATGATCGACAACGAGCTGAACACGGGAATGCACGTGACCACGGTGCACAATTCCCAGTATCCCCGTTCCGCCCTGCAGCCCAACGCGCCGCTCGAGCGCAAGGAGGCCACGGTGGCCAAGCAGCTGCTGGGCGACCAGTTCAAGAGCGGTGTGTACTATGCCACCTATGTGGGACACGCCGGATCGATCGGTTTCACCAAGTTTAACAACCTGTGGGTGACTAACGATGTGTTCAACACCGACCTGACCCACCTGCCCATCGTCTCGACGGCCTGCTGCAACGTAGCCCACTTTGACAGCGACACGCGCGGCATCGCCGAGCAGATGTTCCACTACCGCTATGGCGGTGCCATCGCCCTGCTGACGACATCGCGCATGGTGTTCGCAGTGGGCAATGACCAGATCAACACCTACTTCATCAACGCGATGTTCAGCCGCGATGCCAACGGCAACCCGCCCACGCTGGGCGAGGCCGTGAAGCGCAGCAAGACATCCTTCCCCTCGATGAACACCAATAAGTTGTCCTTCTTCCTGCTGGGCGACCCTGCCATCCAGATCAACTATCCCGTGTCGCGCTTCAACATCATGAAGGTGAACAACACCGACATGACCGATACCCTGAATGCCGAGATCAGCCCGCTGATGCAGTTTGACATCGAGGCCCAGGTGGTAGACGAAAACGGCAACCTGGATACGGGCTTCAACGGCGATGCCACCGTGACGCTCTATGACAAGCAGGACCTGTTCACCTCGCTGGCCTTTACCGTCAATGGGTCGAGGATCAACAGGGACATCTACTTCAACCGCGGCAAGCTGGCCGAGATCACCGGCCGCGTGACCGGCGGCATCTTCCGTGGCCAGATGATTGCCCCCAAGGATCCCAAGGCCAATGGCGAGGACGTGCTGCTGCGCGTGTATGCCCACAAGGACAACAGCACCGTGATGGTCAACGGCTCGACGGCCCGGATCACGATGCTGCCCCATGACGCGTCGGTGGCCATCCAGGACGATACTGACCCCGTGATCACCTCGATGTTCATCAACGACGAGGACGCCTTCTCCAGTGGCGCTGCTGTGGCTCCCGATGCCGTGCTCTATATCACCGCTACCGACGATCAGGCCATCAACGTGCGCCCCTACACGGTGGAGGGTGGCATGACCCTGGTGCTCGATGACGGCAAGCCCTCGTACAGCGACGTGAACTGCTACGTCACCACCGCCGATGGCGGACGCACCGTCAATATCGAGTTCCCGCTGAACAACCTGATGGAGGGACAGCACACGTTGACCTACACCGTCTATGACCTGCTGGGTAACAGCGCGTCGCGCACGATTACCTTCATGGTGGGCCAGAACAGCGCCGCCAGCCTGGTAGCCGACAAGCTGCCCGCCTATACCGACGGCGAGGTGAACTTCGACGTCGACACCAAGCTCTCTCTCGCACCCGAGTTCACCATCCGCGTGACCGATGCCACCGGCAAGCTCATGTGGAAGACCACGTCGAGCAGCTTCCCCGTGGCCTGGGACATGCGCGACATGCAGGGCAACAAGGTGCCTGCAGGCCTGTACCGCTTCTTCGGCACTTACAACGATGGCGTCAATTACGGCGGTACCCCCATCAGTAAACTGATTGTCCTCGACCCGGTCAAGGTTAAACAATAATAAACAACATGTTCCCCAAAAATAGATTAACGACGATTGTTATGCTGAAATCAAAGAAATATCGGTTCGCATTATGCGCTTTGTCCTTGGCAATGCTCTCAGCGAGCCATGCAGGAGCGTTTACCCTGAACAGTTATGCATCCCAGTCCAAACTGGCCACTGGCAAGTGGGTGAAAATATCTGTTCCCGAGACAGGAGTGTATGAGTTGACCGATGCCGAGCTGCGCCAGATGGGTTTCTCTAACCCGGCCAATGTGCGCCTCTATGGCAACGGCGGACACCGCATCAACGAGATACTTAACAGCAAGGCTGTCGACGACCTGGCCCCCGTTCCCGTGATGCGCTATCCGGGCAAGCTGTGCTTCTATGGCAACGGCCCCATCAGCTTCACGATGGCCAACTACAGGGCCGTGGGACACTTCGTTCGCGATATCAACCCCTACAGCCAGGTGGGCTGTTACTTCCTGACGGAAGAAAACACCCCTGAGACCACGATGGGAACCAGGGCCACCATCACGCTCACTGATTTTGTGGACACCCCCACCAGCCAGAACTATTTCTATTACGAGAACGAGCTGGCTTCGATCAGCAACACGGGCAGGGACATGCTGGGTGAGGACTTCAACGGCACGTCGCTCTTGCTGGACTACTATCTGCCTGACCTTGCCGACAGCACGCTCGTGGTCAACCCCTGTGTTGCCGCCAGGTCTTCGGCCACGACCTACCTCAATGCCATCATGCACAGCGGCGGCGTGGCAGATACGACCTCGTTTATCATGAACATGTCACGTATCGATGCCATCCCTGACCAGAGCGAGGCTTCGCTCTACAATACGGCTTCGCCCTACGGACGCTTCAAGCTCAGCCATCCTGCCGAGCACGGTCAGTTGGAACCCTATTTGGGAAATGCCAATTTCCTGACTTGCCGCATGGACTATTTCATCCTGACGTATCACCGCCGGAACATCATCAGGCCCGATATGGACAACCAGATGATGATGGCCTTCACGACGACCACGGGCAAAGAGCGCTTCATGCTGCCCAATGCCTCGACGACCACGGCAGTGTGGTACATCAACGACGTGCATGCCCCCACTGTGGTGCCCCTCAAGGCCTATAACGACGCCAGCGGCAAGGGTTACTGTTTCAGCACCTCGATGACTGCTCATGCCGAGTATGTGGCTTTTGACCCGGCCAAGACGCTGAAGAAGGTGTCGGCCTATGAGCCCGTCGAGAACCAGAACCTGCATGGCATGGCTGTCCCCGACCTGCTCATCATCACCGACAGCATGTACATCGAGCAGGCCGAGCGCATCGCCAACCTGCACCGCTCCATCGACGGCATCGATGTCGCCGTTGTCGAACAGGAGCAGGTGTTCAACGAGTTCTCGAGCGGCACGCGCGACGCGATGGCCTATCGCCTGCTGTGCAAAATGCTCTACGACCGCAACCCGTCCAAGTTCAAGAACCTGTTACTCATGGGTACCGGTTCCATCGATAACCGTGAGCTCAGGGGTAAGCACCCGGGGACCCTGCTCACCTACCAGTCCGAAAACAGTAGCCGCGAGGAGCAGTCATTTACCAGCGACGACTTCTTCGGCTTCCTGGAAGATAATTCGGGCGGATCGGTGTCCTTCGAGCACCTCAGCATCGGCGTGGGACGCATCACCTGCGCAACACCCGAGGAGGCCCGCAGCGATGTGGACAAGCTCGTCGAGTACTATGCCAACCCCGACTATGGCGTGTGGCGCAACAACACGATGGTGGTCAGTGACGCTCCCGATGCCGGCGAGTATTTGTTCCAGGGCGAGGGTTACCGCAACATGATTGACAACGACCTGAACACCGGAATGCACGTGACCACGGTGCACAACACGCAGTACCCGCGCTCCAACACGCAGCCCAACATCATCCTGGAGCGTAAGCTGGCCAACGTCGGCAAGCAGTTCATGCGTGAGCAATTCAAGAGCGGCATGTATTTTGCCACCTATGTGGGCCATGCCGGTCCCATCAGCTTCACCAAGTATAACAACATGTGGGCTACCAGTGACGTGGTGAACACCGACATGCCCCACCTGCCCATCATGTCCACGGCATGCTGTAACGTGGCCCGATTTGACGGCGACACGCGCGGCATTGCCGACCTGATGTTCCACTACCGCAACGGTGGCGCTATCGCCCTGCTGACCACCTCCCGCATGTGCTACTCCGGTCCCAATGACAAGATGAACGCCCACTTCATCCGTGAGCTGTTCACCCGCGATGCCCAGGGCAACCCGCCCACGCTGGGCCAGGCCTACAAGAACAGCAAGAATGCCTTCGATTATCTCGATGATAACAAGATGAAGTTCTTCCTGCTGGGCGACCCCGCCATGCAGCTCAACTATCCCGTGTCGCGCTTCCAGATTGTGAAGGTGAACAACACCAGCGTGGCCACTGCTGGCACGAAGGCCAAGATCCGTCCGCTGATGCGCTTTGATGTCGAGGCCCGCGTGATGAAGGACAATGGCACCCTGGACACGGGATTCAACGGCGATGCCACGGTGACCCTCTATGGCACCAAGGAATACTTTACCTCCGTGCGCCGCATTGTGGACAACGACAGCATCGATCGCCCCATTTATCTTAACCGCGACAAGCTGGCCGAGATCACCGGCCGCGTGACGGGAGGTGTCTTCCGTGGCCAGATGATTTCTCCGATGGTGCCCGTGGTATCGGACGACACCACGGCGACGTCGCTGCTGCTGCGCGTGTACGCGCACCAGGACAACAGCACCGTGATGGTCAATGGCCTGACCGAGCAGATCGAGATGCTGCCCTATGACCCGGAAGTGGCCATCAGCGACAACGAGTCTCCGGTTATCCACTCGATGTTTATCAACGATGAGCAGACCTTTGCCAGCGGAGTCACGGTGGCACCGAGCGCGATGCTCTATATCACGGCGAGCGACGACCAGGGCCTGAACATCCAGCCCACATCGGTCGACGGCGCGATGCTGCTGTCGCTCGATGGCGGCAAGCCGACGATGGCCGACGTGTATTGCTACGTCAATGCCGGCGAGGGGGGAAAGAGCGTGAGCATCGAGTACCCGCTGAAGAACCTCTCCGAGGGCCAGCACACGCTCACCTATACCGTCTATGACCTGGTGGGCAACAGCACGACACACAGCATCACGTTCATGGTGGGCCAGACGAGCGCGTCCAGCCTGGTGGCCGACAAGCTGCCGGCCTACACCGACGGCGAGGTGGCCTTCGACCTGGAGACGGAGTTGACGCGTACACCCGACTTCATCGTGTGTGTGACCGACGCCACGGGCAAGCTGATGTGGAAGACCAGGACCAGCAGTTTCCCCGTTAGCTGGGATATGCGTGACCTGGAGGGCAACAAGGTGCCCGCGGGCCTGTACCGCTACTACGGCACGTACAGCGACGGCAGCAACTATGGTGGCACGCCCATCAGCAAGCTCATCGTGCTCGACCCGGTCAAGACTGCCCATAATTGATTGCTTGATTCAATAAAATAATGTAGCAAAATGCATTCATTGATTAGATTACAAGTCGTTTTAGCGACTATTATGGCACTGGGCGGCACTGGCGTGGCCAGCGCCTTCAGTACATCACAGTTTACGACTCAGTCCAAGCTCTCCTCGGGCAAGTGGGTGAAAATCTCGGTGCCCGAGACCGGCGTGTATGAGATAACCTATGACGAGCTGCGGACGATGGGTTTCAGCAATCCTGACCAGGTAAGGCTCTATGGTGTGGGCGGTTACCGCATCAGCGAGATCCTCAACGGCAAGGCTGTCGACGACCTGCAGCCCGTGCCCGTGATGCGCGTCGGCGACAAGCTGTGCTTCTACGGCAACGGCTCCATCCGCTACACGCTGTCGACCTATACCACCGTGCCCCACTTCACGCGAGAGTTCAACCCCTACAGCCAGGTGGGCTGCTACTTCCTGACCGAGGAGTCCTCTGCTGAGTTGCAGATGACCCAGAAACCGGCCATCTTGATCAATAATCCCGTGGACAAACCCACGAGCCTGGACTTCTTCTATCATGAGAAGGAGATGGCCTCGATCAGCAACTCGGGCAAGGAGATGCTGGGCGAGGACTTCAGCAATGGCCCGGTAAAGGTCGACTACTACCTGCCCGAGCTGGCCGACAGTACCATCGTGGTGAACACCTGTCTGGCGGCCAACGCATCGGCGATCAGCTATGCCAATGCCGTGCTCCACAGTGGCGGCGCTGCCGACACGACAACCTACACGATGGGCTCTTCGCGCATCTACAAGCCCTCGGGCGATGCCGTGGTCTACAACTTTGCCTCGCCCTATGGCGCATTGCGGCTGAGCCATCCCAGCGAGCACGGCCAGCTAGAGCCGTTGCTGATATCGACCGCGGCCGATTTCTCGACGACGGTGGCACGTCTGGACTACTTTATCCTGACCTACACGCGCAACAACATCATCCATGCCGAGAGCGATAACCAGATCAGGATGACGTTTGCCGCCACCAAGGGCAACGAGCGCTTCATGCTCCCTGGCGCCACCCCGACCACTGTGGTGTGGTGCATCAGCGATGTGTATGACCCCATGGTGATGACGCTGTCGCCCTACAACGACGAGAGCGGTGAGGGCTATTGCTACTTTGCCAACGCGGCCAGCCACTCCGACTACGTGGCCTTTGACCCCGCCCAGACGCTGAAGAAGGTGTCGGCCTATGAGCCCGTCGGGAACCAGAACCTGCACGGCATGGCCGTCCCCGACCTGCTCATCATCACCGACAAGATGTTCATGGACCAGGCCGAGCGCATCGCCGACCTGCACCGTGCCGTTGACGGCATCGATGTGGCTGTGGTGGACCACGAGCAGGTCTACAACGAGTTCTCGAGCGGCACGCGCGACGCGATGGCCTATCGCCTGCTGTGCAAGATGCTCTATGACCGCGACCCCGCCAAGCTGAAGAACCTGCTGCTCATGGGCCCCGGCACGCTCGACAACCGCGAGCTGCTGGGCAAGCACCCTAACCATCTTGTCACCTACCATAGCGACAACAGCAATTATGAGGAATACTCCTTCATTACCGATGACTTCTTCGGCTTCCTGAATGACCAGTCGGGCAGCAACATTGCCGCCGAGTACCTCAACATCGGTGTGGGACGCATCACCTGCACCACTCCCGAAGAGGCCCGCAGCCTCGTGGACAAACTCGTCGAGTACTATGCCAACCCCGACTACGGCGTGTGGCGCAATAACACGCTGGTGTTCAGCGACTCGCCCGAGGACGGCGACTACATGTTCCAGGGCGAGGGCTACAGGAATCAGATCGACAACGAGCTGAACACGGGAATGCACGTGACCACGGTGCACAACACGCAGTATCCGCGCTCCAACACGCAACCCATCATCATCATGTCGCGTAAGGAGGCCAATGTGGCCAAGCAGCTGCTGAGCGAGCAGTTCAAGAGCGGTGTGTACTTTGCCACCTATGTGGGCCACGCTGGAACCACCGCCCTCACCAAGTATAACAACATGTGGACGACCAGTGACGTGTTCAACACCGACATGCCCCACTTGCCCATCGTCTCGACGGCCTGCTGTAATGTGGCCCGATTTGACGGTGACACGCGCGGCATCGCCGAGTGGATGTTCCATAAGCGCAATGGCGGTGCCATCGCCCTGCTGACGACTTCACGCATGTGCTACTCCAATGGCAATGACAAGATGAACACCAACTTTGTCAACGCGATGTTCACCCGCGATGCCCAGGGCAACCCGTACACACTGGGCCAGGTCTACAGGAACAGCAAGAATGCCTTTGGCGCTCAGGACAACAACAAGATGAAGTTCTTCCTGCTGGGCGACCCTGCCATCCAGCTCAACTATCCCGTGTCGCGCTTCCAGATCGTGAAGGTGAACAACACCGACGTGACTGATACCCTGAGTGCCCAGATCAGCCCGCTGATGCAGTTTGAGGTCGAGGCCCAGGTGCTCGATGGCGACGGCAACCTGGATACGGCCTTCAACGGCGATGCCACGGTGACCCTCTATGGCACCAAGGAACGCTTTACCACCATGCATCGTGTGGTGAACTCTCAGAGCGTCGATCGCCCCATATATCTCAACCGTGATAAGCTGACCGAGATTACCGGCCGCGTGACCGGCGGCATCTTCCATGGCCAGATGATTTCTCCGATGGTGCCCGTGGTATCGGACGACACCACGGCGACG
>CAZVMM010000056.1:0-17423 GCA_964628205.1 uncultured Muribaculaceae bacterium | reverse complement strand
CGGATAGCCCTCGCGCTTGAGCGTGTCGACCACGCCCTCGCTCTCGCGCTGGTCACGGTAGCCATACTTGCTGGTGATATAGCCCAGCGTCCACAGTGGCGGCAGATCCTGGCGGCCCACGAGCCACGTGAAGTTCCTGACCACGGTCTCGACGCTGCCGTTGCCGCTGATGACGTAGTAGGACAGCGGCTGCGGCGTGGTGGACGAGTACTTGAGCTCGCGGTCGCCGACGATGAGCGACGACTTGCAGAAGTCGTCAAAGAACACGCCATAGCCCCGCGACGAGATCACCATCGGCATGGTGATGCCCATCTGCCGGGTGCGCTTCTCGCCCATCTGGTAGCCATAGTTCTGCGCGTTGTAGTTGATGAGCGTGTCACCGGCCAGGTTAAGCGAGTAGCCGCGCTCACCGGCACCGTAGAACGACTCCTGGCCATAATGCAGCAAATCCAGTGACGACGTGGTGCGGTCACACAGGTCGGTGACATAGTAGCCATTGCGGCTGCCCACCGTGATGCTGCCCAGGGTCTTGTCGAGAACCACCTTCATGCCGCTGCCGGTGCGCATCACGCTCATGTCTTCCAGCTCTTCCACCTTGACCTCGGCCTTGGCGGTCTTGTCGAGCGCCAGCGAGGGCAAGCGGGTGCCGCTCCAGCCGTCGGGCACCACATCCACGCGCACGATGTCCTCGCCCACGGCAGTCACCGTAATGGTCTGACGGCGCTCAACGTCGTTAAACGTCATCGTCTTGGGCTGTCCCGTGGCTACCACAGCCATCATCGCAACCACAGCCAGTACTATAAACCTGTGAAACCTCATATTCTTTTCATTTTTTTGTGTTAAACTTTGACCACAAAAATACTATAATTCTCTAACAGCTAAATCATATCAACGCTAAAAAATCATTTCCTGGTCCCCATAACCGGTGATTTGCCGACTCTTGCCTCCGCATCTGTGAGTAAGCACCAGGTTTTGAAAACAAGAAATAGTTGTTGTCCCGAACCCTGCGGGGCTAATGCCAATTACACGATTTGGTTTTAGATTATTACTGTCCGGGGAATGCGTCGCGAAGTGTGGAGGGATCCCACCGGGAGTGGTTGAAGCCCGTTAGGGCTGGCCAGGTCATAGGCAGGGGTGGAGCGAAGCGGAACCCCTGTGATGAGCATTCCTCAACGATTAGCCCCGCTAGGGGCGACAGAGTGCCGCCCTCCGGGTGTCCTGCCGCCCCGATGGGGCTAGGGGTGGATGGTGGAGGCCTGGTTGTTGCAGGGGTTTCACTCGGCTACGCCTCGTTACACCCCTGCCTATGCCCTGCCGCTCCTAACGGAGCTTTCCCCGCCTCGTAGAGGAACTTTTTGGCTGACAAGACTTTGACGGATTGGAAGTTCGTCTTCGACCCGACCAACCTCTTCGAGGCAAAAGCCAAGCCCTCTCTGTCGGAAGAATTAGCGAAATTCGCATTAAAAAAACATTATGCACCTAACTCCTCACTCCTCACTTCTAACTCCTCACTCCTCACTCCTCACTTCTCACTTCTCACTTATCAACATCATGTCAATAGAATGTGAATAACCATGACGGTCAATTGTGGTATGTTTCAAGTTTTCATTGTAATTTTGCACTCACAAAAGAAACAAAAAAAAAGGACAATGGAAGAATTTGAAACCGGCAAGCAGGCGCGCCGCCGCACGCGCCCCACTCATGAGCCCGAGATCGTGAGCGAATTTGGCAAACTGCCGCCCCAGGAGACAGCGATGGAGGATGCTGTGCTGGGTGCGCTGATGCTCGAGAAGGACGCCTATAACGAGGTGTGCGAGATCCTCAAGCCCGAGGCGTTCTACAACCCGGCGAACCAGAAGATCTACGAGGCCATCCAGTCGCTGGCGGCCCATGGCAAGCCCATCGACATGCTCACCGTGACCGAGCAGCTGCGTGCCAACAAGACGCTCGACGAGGTGGGCGGCGCCGTGCGCATCAGCGAGCTGACAGGCCTGGTGTCGAGCGCTGCCAATGCCGAGTTTCACGCGCGTATCGTGGCCCAGAAGTACCTGGCCCGCGAGCTCATCAGCTACAGCAGCCAGGTGCAAGCGCTGGCCTTCGACGAGTCGGTCGACGTCTATGACCTCATGCAGGAGGCCGAGGGCAAGCTGTTCGAGATCAGCAAGAACACCCTGAAGCGCGACGTCATCCCCATCGAGAACGCCGTGCAGGACGCCATCAAGAAGATTGAGGAGGCCGCCAACCGCGAGAGCGGCCTGAGCGGTCTGGAGAGCGGTTACCACAAGCTCGACCGCCTGACCAGCGGATGGCAGAACAGCGACCTGATCATCATCGCGGCCCGCCCCGCCATGGGTAAGACGGCGTTTGTGCTGTCGATGGCCAAGAACATGGCCGTGGACTACAACCACCCCGTGGCCGTGTTCTCGCTCGAGATGTCGAGCCTGCAGCTGGTCAACCGCCTCATCAGCAACGTCTGCTCGCTCGAGGGCGAGAAAATCAAGAGCGGACAGCTCTCCCAGCCCGAGTGGGAGAACCTGATGACCCGCACCCGCGCACTGAGCACGGCGCCACTCTACATCGACGACACGCCCTCGCTGTCGATCTTTGAGCTCAGGACCAAGGCCCGCCGCCTGGTGCGCGAGCATGGCGTGAAGATCATCATCATCGACTACCTGCAGCTGATGAACGCCACGGGCATGAAGTTTGGCAGCCGCGAGCAGGAGGTGAGCACCATCTCGCGCTCGCTCAAGCAGCTGGCCAAGGAGCTGGACATTCCCATCATTGCCCTGTCGCAGCTCAACCGCAGCGTGGAGACGCGCGCCGCCGATGACAAGCTGGGCAAGCGCCCGCAGCTGAGCGACCTGCGCGAGTCGGGCGCCATCGAGCAGGATGCCGACATCGTGTGCTTCATCCACCGCCCCGAGTACTACACCCGCTCGAGCGAGGACGCCGAGGGCAACAACATCCGCGGCCTGGCCGAGTTTATCGTCGCCAAGCACCGCAGCGGTGCCACCGACACGATCAACCTGCACTTTGTCAGCAAGTATGCCCGCTTCGAGAACCAGGAAGAGAGTTTCAACCTCACGGGCGAGACGACCTACGAGTCGAAGATGAACAGCCAGCCCAGCAATGGCGGCGGCGTGCCCCCGGCACCCCCCATCGACAACAATTCCATCCCTGGCCAGCTGTCGCCCAACCAGGACTGGATGCCCGGCCCCGACGAAACGCCTACCCCATTCTGACCCCCTCCCGGCCTGGCCGTGTGAACGCTAAACCCTATACGTCTGGTCCTGGAAGGTGATGACCTGCATCATCTCGTTGAAGCGGTCGGCGATGCGGTTGCCATACTTGGCACGGATCTCCTGCGGCGTCAGGTTGGTGGTGATGGCCGTGAACAGCTGGTTGTGGTAACGATACTCCAGGATCTCGACAACGGGCGAAATCACGGTGCCGTAGTTCATCTGCTCGATGGGCTCCTTGCCCATGTCCTCGATGATCACGCCACTGGCCTGCTTGAACTCGTTGTACGGGCGCTGGTCGCGCGCGGTGTAGAGCTTGGCGATGTCGCGGGCATCCTCGAAGCGCAGGCCCACGTTGCGCCGGCCGAATTCCCCGCAGCGGTTGAGCAGATTGGTCGCTGAGCGCAGGGCGCACATCAGCGTGGTCTTGCCGTTGCCATAGGTGCCGCACAACATCAGCCCGAATCGGGATGTGTCGCTCGTGAGGAAATCGGCGAGCTGGGCGATGTGGGCCGCCGTGTACTCATCGGCGATGAACTGGCGCCGGCGGAATGCCACCTCGGCCCTGTAGGCCGCCGTGAGCAGATCGATGGCCTGCTCACGGGTGCAGGGAAATCTAAAACGGTCCTTCGTAGTCTTTTGCGCTAACAGCCGCTGTGTCAGTGATGTCACATCGAGTTTTAAGTCTTGTTTCATGGTTTTGGTGTTTGGTTTGTTGTTTGTCACGCGCCTTGATGCGCAGGGTGTTTAACAGATGCTTGTAACTGCGGTCCCTCTCCTCGGTAAACGCCCAGTCGCTGAGCACTGCCCGCGCCATCTGCCGGTACTCGTCGGGCGTGATGCCAAGCGACATGCAGGCCTGCTCCGTCTTCAGGTCGTTGTCAAAGATCTCCTGTTCCAGCTGCTGGCCCGTGCGCGGATCAGCAACAGCATCAGGAGGATTATTATTTTTTTTATTTTTTTCTTCTATTGGGGGTGTGGGGGAAAGGTCTTCTTTTTTGCTTTTTTTGTTGGGTTTTCCCTCGGTTTCATCGGGCGGAGCGGCCACCTGGGGCTCTACGGGCTGCTTGCGCGGACGCCCCCCCTTGCAGCCATTGGCGCGGTTGGTGGCCAGCCGCTCGCGGCTCTCGTCGATGGCCGGACCGAGCAGCGCAAAGGCGAGCCTCGATGCCGAGCTGCACAGGTGCTGTGCGGGGTCCTCACCCGCCATGTGGGCCGCCAGGGCACGGAACAGTTGCCCCAGCTCGGCGGCCTCCAGGCTGTCACCCACCAGCATCATCATGGCGGGGTCAAACTCTATGTTGAGTGTTTTCTTCATGGCAAAAACGGGTTTTCTGTCGGTTTTTATGTTTTTCCTGGCCGCAAAGATACGGCAGGGAGCTTCACGCCCACCATGTCAAAAAGCAATAACCCCCCATTTTTTCTGGAATACCTGCAAAACCCTGCGTCCACTAGTACGCCTCTCTGTTGGCTTCGAAGAAGCCGGGTTTGGCGGGATTTTGGGGCGGTTGCCCTGATTTTTTTTTGGCCGATTGTGGTGGTTTTGCGGAATTATTGTTATTTTTGCCGATTGTAAAGGAATTGACTTGACCAATTAACCTACTAAAATTATTACTCAAATAACAACAATGAAGAAAATGTTATTAGCTATGGCCATCATGATGGCTGCCGTGCCTGGAGTGAAGGCACAAGTGACCCACGGCGTGAACCGCGCCGACATGGACCTGAGCGTGAAGCCGGGTGAGGATTTCTATGAGTATGCCGGTGGTGGCTGGATGAAGGCCAACCCGCTAAGCGAGCGCCCCGAGTATGCGAGCTATGGCGTGTTTGACGTGCTGTCTGAGCAGAACCAGAACCGCCTGCGCGACATGTTCCTGGAGCTGGGCAAGACCGAGCACAAGATGGGCACCGTGGACCAGAAGGTGGCCGACCTGTACAAGATGGCGATGGACAGCGACCGCCTGAACCGCGAGGGGGCACAGCCCCTGATGGCCGACCTGGCCAAGATCAAGGCCTTCAAGAAGAAGGACCTGACCGCCTTCATCGCCGACCAGCACCTGAAGATCGGCAACCCGTTCTTCGGCATCGGCGTGGAGACCGACCTCAAGAACAGCGACCTGAACGTGATGTGGCTCAGCGCCGGCACCAGCGGCCTGCCCGACAGGGACTACTACCTGAACACCGACGCCGACAGCAAGAAGATCCAGCAGGCCTACCGCAACTACCTGGTGAAGATGTTTATGCTCGCCGGTTACAGCAAGAAGGAGGCTAACCGCGCCAGCAAGACCATCTATGACATCGAGTACAAGTTCGCCCAGGCCAAGATGGACCGCGCCGAGGCCCGCGACTACAACAAGCTGTACAACATCCGCACGCTCGACCAGCTGCAGAAGGACTATCCCGCCATCAACTGGAAGCAGTATTTCAAGCTCATGGGCACCCCCACCGTGGAGTGGGTCATCCTGACCGAGCCCAAGGTGATGGCCGTTGCCAACGACCTGATGACCAAGCTCAGCGAGCAGCAGATGCGCGACTACATGGCCGGCCTGCTCATCAGCGGCTCGGCAGGCTACCTGAGCGACGAGTTCGGCGAGACCTCGTTCGACTTCTATGGCCGCATGCTCAGCGGACAGAAGGAGCGCAAGCCCCGCTGGAAACGCGCACTGAGCGCCCCCAACGGACTGCTGGGCGAGGCCGTGGGCGAGATCTACGTCAGCAAGTACTTTGCTCATGGCAGCAAGGAGAAGATGCTCAAGCTCATCGGTGAGCTGCGCAAGTCGCTGGCCGCACACATCGCCGGCCTGACCTGGATGAGCGAGCAGACCAAGATCAACGCTCTGGTCAAGCTCAACGCCTTCACCGTCAAGATCGGTTATCCCGACAAGTGGCGCGACTACAGCGGCCTGCAGGTTGATCCCAGCAAGAGCCTGTATGACAACATCAAGGCTGCCAGCCTGTACGAGACCCGCCGCAACCTGGACAAGATGGGTAAGCCCGTGGACCGCGACGAGTGGGGCATGACACCGCAGACGGTGAACGCCTACTACAACCCCACGACCAACGAGATCTGCTTCCCCGCCGCCATTCTGCAGCCGCCCTTCTTTGACGTGGAGGCCGACGATGCCACCAACTTCGGCGCCATCGGCGTGGTGATCGGCCACGAGATGACCCACGGCTTTGACGACCAGGGCCGCATGTTCGACCAGTATGGCAACATGACCGACTGGTGGACCGAGGAAGACTCCAAGAAGTTCCAGGCAGCAGCCGAGAAGCTGGCCGCCCAGTTCGACCAGATTGTCGTTGTCAAGGACCAGCACGCCAACGGCCACCTCACCCTGGGCGAGAACATCGCCGACCAGGGCGGACTGCGCATCGCCTATGACGCCTTCCGCAACACCCAGCAGTTCCGCGACGGCAAGCAGCTCGACGGCTTCACGCCCGCACAGCGCTTCTACCTGAGCTATGGACGCATCTGGGCCGACAACATGACCGAGGAGGCCATCTTCCAGCAGACCAAGAGCGACCCCCACAGCATCGGCCGCTACCGCGTGAACGCCACGCTGAGGAACATCGACACCTTCTTTGACGCCTTCGGCATCAAGGCCGGTGACAAGATGTGGCTCGACCCCGCCGACCGCGCCATCATCTGGTAAGCCGTAACCACAAACCACCACACACGACAAGCGCCCGCAGCCATGTGCCACGGGCGCTTGTTACGTTTTCATTATTATAACTGTGACCAAGCTGCGACCGTCTTCGACGGTCTAGCATGGTCTTTCTCATTGAAATCGGTTCTTCGAACCGCATGCGTCTTCGACGCATTCCCTGGACAGTAATAGATTTTTATACAAATTTTTTGTTTGATTTTTCGTCCGTTAGGCCGATTAAAAGAAGAGGCAAAGAGTTTTGCAACGGCCTCGCTCTACTTGTAGCGGTCGCTGATGTTGTAGATGGCCTTGTAGATGTCGCGGTCCACGTCGGTCAGGGCGATGTTGCGGCGGGCCATCACACGCTCGGCAATGGTGTAGAAGGTCTCGAGGGGCACATTCTTGAAGCCGGCGGCGGCACTGCCCTCCTGGAATGAAGCGACGAAGTTGCGGGGGAATCCCGAGCCGTGGATGTTGACGCCCACACCCAGGACGGTGGCCGTGTTGATCATGCCATTGACGCCGATCTTGCTGTGGTCGCCCATGAATAGTCCGCAAAACTGGAGGCCAGTGCGCTCAAAGCGCTTGCTGGCATAGTTCCACAGCTTGATCTCGCCATAGTCGTTCTTGAGGTTGCTGGCGGTGGTTCCGCCACCGATGTTGCACCACTCGCCGATGACGGCATCGCCCAGGAAGCCCTCGTGGGCCTTGTTGCTGTAACCGATAAAGACGCTGTTCTCGACCTCGCCGCCGATCTTGCAGTGCGGCCCGAGTGTGGTGGCCCCGTATACCTTGGCTCCGATCCTCACCTTGGCGTCGTGGCATGCGGCAAAGGCGCCACGGATGCAGGCGCCCTCCATCACCTCGACGTTGGGACCGATGTAGATGGGACCCTCGTTGGTGTTGAGCATCGCACCCTCGACGTAGGCCCCCGGCTCGACAAAGATGCGCGAGGGGTCTCCGATGACGGTGTTGGTCGGCGACAGGGGTTGTGACTGGCGGCCCGCCGTGAGGCGGTCAAAGTCCTGGGCGAGCACCACGCCGTTAAACTCAAAGATGTCATACAGGTGCTTCACCACCAGGGGCAGGCTCTCGGGATAGACCACGCGGGAGTAGTGGCGGGTGTCATAGTCGTGAGCGCTGCCGTTGAAGGCGATCAGGTCCTCGCCCACCATCAGCGCCTCGCCCACCTGCAGCGACAGCACCTGCTGGGCCAGCTCGGGCGTGGGGATGACGTTGCCGGCAACCATGAGGTTGGTAGTGCGGCGCACGTGGAGCGGAAACTTCTTCTTGAGGTAACGCACCGTCAGGTAGCTATAGTTGGCCTCGCCGAGCAGCGACTGCCATTTCTCGCCGATGGTGGTGATGCCCACGCGCAGCAGGGCGGTGGGCCGGGTATAGGTGAACGGCATCAGGTGCCGGCGCACCTCGTTGTCGTCAAACAGGATGACGTTGCGTGCGGTCTTCTTCATCTTATTAATAATGTGTCACATCGTAGTTAATGCGCCGCAAAAGTACTCGTTTTTCTTGAATTATCTTGTATCAAACGTTAAAAATGGCTAACTTTGCACATTGTTTTTTTATCACTTGAGACACAAATGAACTTCATCGAACAGGATATTAAGGGCGTATGGATCATTGAGCCCGAGCGATACGGTGACAGGCGCGGATACTTTTGCGAGGTGTTCAAGCAGGCGCCCTTCGACGCCCACGTGGGGCATGTGGACTTTGTGCAGGACAATGAATCCCTCTCGGCCAGGGGAGTGCTGCGCGGACTGCACTTCCAGCGCGGCGAGTACAGCCAGGCCAAGCTGGTGCGCGTCTCCCGCGGAACGGTGCTCGACGTGGCGGTGGACCTGCGCCACGGCAGCCCCACATGGGGCCGCCACATCGCGGTCGAGCTCAGTGCCGACACGGGGCGCCAGCTATTCATCCCGCGGGGCTTCGCCCACGGCTTTGCCGTGCTGAGCGACGTGGCCCAGTTCCAGTACAAGGTGGACAATGTGTACGCGCCCCAGAGCGAGGCCACGCTGCGCTATGACGAGCCCGCGCTGGCCATCGACTGGCGCATCGCGCCCGCCGACATGATCCTGAGCGAAAAAGACCTCAGGGGCCACTCTCTCGACGAGATGACCCCTGAGTTTCTAGGTTTCTAGGCTTTAACTCCCCACTCCTACGGGAACGTATTTCGCGAAAAATATTTAAGTTAAATTGGCATTAGCCCCGCAGGGTCCTGGCCAACAGCTATATCATCGCCTAAAAGCTAAAAGCTTAATTCTTGAACACGAGTTGCCCGTCGGCGGCATCGATGACGATGGGGCGGTCACGATTGACCCGCATGGCAATGATGTCCTTACTCAACTGGTTGAGCACCATCGACTGGATGGCACGCTTGACGGGGCGTGCGCCAAACTCGGGATCATAGCCCGCCTGGCCCAGCAGCCTGATGGCGGCATCGGTGACCTCGATGGTGATGCCGTTGCGTGCCAGCATCTTCTTGATGCCTGCCAGCTGCATGCCGACGATCTGACGGATCTGCTCCTCATCGAGCGGCGTGAACATGATGATCTCGTCGATACGGTTAAGGAACTCGGGACGGATGGTCTTCTTGAGCATCTCCATCACGTCATCACGCGTGCTGCCGATGACCTGGTCGCGGTTGGCGGGCGTCAGGTGCTCAAAGCGTTCCCTGATCAGGCTCGAGCCCAGATTGCTCGTCATGATGATGATGGTGTTCTTGAAGTTGACGGTGCGCCCCTTGTTGTCGGTCAAGCGTCCGTCGTCGAGCACCTGCAGCAGGACGTTGAACACGTCGGGGTTAGCCTTCTCTATCTCATCGAACAGGACGACCGAATAGGGCTTGCGGCGCACGGCCTCGGTGAGCTGTCCGCCCTCGTCATAGCCCACATAGCCGGGAGGCGACCCGATGAGCCTGGTGACCGAGAACTTCTCCTGATACTCGCTCATGTCGATACGGGTCATCATGTTCTCGTCATTGAACATGTAGTCGGCCAGCGCCTTGGCCAGCTCGGTCTTGCCCACGCCCGTTGTGCCCAGGAAGATAAACGAGCCGATGGGGCGGCGAGGATCGTTCAGGCCGGCACGGCTGCGGCGCACGGCATCGCTGATGGCCTTGATGGCATCGTCCTGGCCCACGACGCGCTTGTGCAGTTCCTCCTCGAGGTGGAGCAGCTTCTCCTTCTCGCTCTGCAGCATCTTGGTCACGGGAATGCCCGTCCACCGCGAGACGATCTCGGCGATGTCGTCGCTGTCGACCTCCTCCTTGATCAGGGCCTTGTCGCCCTGCATCTGGCGCAGCTGCTCCTGGATGGCGGCGTTCTCGTCCTGGCGCTGCTTGATGAGCGAGTAGCGGATCTCGGCCACGCGGCCATAGTCGCCGTTGCGCTCGGCCCGCTCGGCCTCAAAGTTGAGCTGCTCGATGTCGATCTTGTTTTGCTGGATCTTGTTGATGAGCTCCTTCTCGCTCTTCCACTTGGCATTATAGTCGCTCTCGCGGTCCTTGAGCTCGGCAATCTGCTTGTCCAGGTCGGCGATACGGGCCTCGTCGCCATCGCGCCTGATGGCCGCGCGCTCAATCTCGAGCTGGGAGATCTTGCGCGAAATCTCGTCCAGCCCCTGGGGCACGCTATCCATCTCGATGCGCAGCTTGGCGGCGGCCTCGTCGATGAGGTCGATGGCCTTGTCGGGCAGGAAACGGTCGCTGATGTAGCGCTGGCTCAGCTGCACGGCGGCGATGATGGCATCGTCCTTGATGCGCACCTTGTGATGGTTCTCGTATTTCTCCTTCAGGCCACGCAGGATGGCGATGGAGCTCTCCTCGTCGGGCTCATCGACCATGACGACCTGGAAACGGCGCTCCAGGGCCTTGTCCTTCTCGAAGTACTTCTGGTACTCATCGAGCGTTGTGGCACCGATGCTGCGCAGCTCGCCTCTGGCCAGCGCGGGCTTGAGGATGTTAGCGGCATCCATGGCGCCGCTGCTCTTGCCGGCACCCACCAGGGTGTGGATCTCGTCGATAAAGAGGATGATCTCGCCGCCAGCCTGGGTGATCTCGTTGATGACCGACTTGAGGCGTTCCTCAAATTCGCCCTGATATTTCGCGCCCGCGATCAGGGCGCCCATGTCGAGCGAGTAGACTTGCTTCATCTTCAGGTTCTCGGGGACGTCGCCGCGCACGATGCGCTGTGCCAGTCCCTCGACAATCGCCGTCTTGCCGGTTCCCGGCTCGCCGATCAGGATGGGGTTGTTCTTGGTGCGCCGGCTCAGGATCTGCAGCACGCGGCGTATCTCATCATCACGGCCGATGACCGGGTCGAGTTTGCCCTGACGGGCACGCTCGTTCAGGTTGATGGCATACTTGCTCAGCGCGTTGTACTGCTCCTCGGCGCTCTGTGACGTGGCGCTCTTGCCCTTGCGCAACTCATCGATAGCGGCCCGCAGGTCGTCATGGGTCATGCCCGCGTCCTTCAGGATGGTCGAGGCCGTTGACTTGACCTCGAACAGGGCCATCAGCAGCGCCTCGACGGTCACATACTGGTCACCGCCCTTGCTGGCGATGTCGGTAGCCTTCTCCAGGACCTTGCTGCCGTCATTGCTCAGGTAGGGCTCGCCGCCGCTCACCCGCGGCAGCCGCTGCAGCGCCGCCTCCAGGGGGCGCTCCACATTGGCCGGGTTGATGTCCAGCTTCTGAAAGATGAAGCGCACCACGGCATCGCCCTCGGTCATGACCGCCCTGAGCAGATGTTCGGGCTCCACAGCCTGGTTGCCGCTGGCGCGTGTCAGTTCCACGGCCTTCTGGACAACCTCTTGTGCTTTGATAGTGAAATTGTTGAAATTCATATAGTTGTTCTCCTTTCGTTTGCTTTTTATCGGGTCTGTAAAGACATCAACCACTATCCTTCAACACTTGTGCCAAGTCCACAAAACTGCCAAAATGGCAGTCCATACACAACGACGAGCAGCCCTAGTTTTCGGCAATGGCACACACTGTGAGGCTCAAGTGTGCCTGAGCAGGTCGAATGCCTGCAAGGCCAGCGACCATTGCCAGTCTCCTGTAAAAACATGTGCTCGGGAATCACGTGTCCCACCCAGAGGGTGGCCGTTGAGTAAATCACGGGGCCCACCCGGAGGGTGGCCATTGAGTAACCCCCAGTAAATCAGATGACCGAGCGTAAGCGAGGGAGTCTGATTCTCCCGATCACACGTTAAAACGAGTGCTAGTCTATCACGTGTCCCACCCGGAGGGTGGCCGTTGAGTAACCCCCAGTAAATCAGATGACCGAGCGTAAGCGAGGGAGTCTGATTCACTGGGGGTAAAAGATAAACGGGATTGTCGCTGGAGGCGACCCCATTGCGGCGTCCTTGTGTTTAATCCAGAAATTAGTGCTAACTTTGCCACGTCATGAGTTATACCAATCTTGTTTACCATATCGTTTTCCGCACTTATCGCAGCATTCCTGCTATCGACGAGGAGCATGAGCGGGAGTTGTACGCCTACGCTCATGGGTATATTACTCGCCATCACGCCAAGCTGTACCGCATCGGTGGCATGCCTGACCACGTTCACCTGCTTGTCTCGCTGCCTCCCGATCTTGCCGTTTCGGAGTTTGTCAGGGGGCTGAAATATGCCACAAACAGTTGGCTGAAGGGCAATGCCTCTTTTCCGTTGTTTGCTGGGTGGGGTGAGGGATACGCTGCTTTCACTTACTCGGTTGAGCAGATTCCCGTGGTAAAGCAGTACATCATCAACCAGAAAGAGCATCATCGGCAGACAACCTTTGCCGAGGAATACAGGCGCTTTATCATGGACTGTGGCGGCGAGATTGATGAGCGGTTCTTCCTGAAAGACTGACGCCGCAATGGGGTCGCCTCCAGCGACAGCGTTTTATACTCCATGCCCCGCCGGGGCGGCCTTCCTCGCTGCGCTTCGGAAGCCGTCCCGGCGGGGTTACTCAACGGCCACCCTCCGGGTGGGACACGTGATTTACTCAACGGCCACCCTCCGGGTGGGACTCGTGATTGACTAGCACTCGTTTTAACGTGTGATCGGGAATTTGTGCAAGCGACCGAGTCAGACACACTTGAGCCTCACAGCTTGTCCAATTGCACACGACCACGCGCGGCCCATCCTGTGAGGGATGAGCCGCGCGTTAAGTTTTTTTAGGGGCCTTTAGGCCGTTATTTCTTGGCGAGGACGGTGATAAATGTCACGACCGAGACAAGCGTGCCAAACACGCCGACAGCGGCATTGTAGACCGGCGGCATGCTCCATACCGAGCGCTTCTTGTACTTGTTGGGCTCGACGTACAGGACGTCGTTCTGCTGCAACTCAAACTCGGGCATCGTCATGAAGTTGGCATTCGTCAGGTCGATGCGCTTGACCAAGCGCTGACCGTTGGCGTCGGTGCGGATCAGCAGCACGTTGTCGCGGCGGCCCTCCATCGTCAGGTCGCCGCACATGGCTATGGCCTCGATGAGGTTGAGGCGGCCATTCTCGGCCTGGATCACACCAGCCTGGTGGAACTCGCCCAAGCAGTAAACGCGGAAATTCTGGATACGGCACTCCACGCCAGGCCTCTCGGTGAGGTAGCGGGGATAGATCAGCGTCTCGACATAGTCCTCGAGCGCACGCTTGGTCATGCCGCTGATGTGCAGACGGCCCAGCACGGGGAAATCGATGTTGCCGTTGTCATCCACCAGGTAGTAGATCGTGGACATGTTACCCATGTTGTAGCCATATCCCGAACCCAGCGTGGGGATGTACTGGATCTTGTTGAACGGGGCAACAGCGTCGGAGTTCGAGGACGACACATTGATCTGCAACAGGTCGCCAGGCTTGATGGTGAAGTCACCTGCCTGGGTCGTTACGGTGGCCAATGCCGACGCGGGAAGTTGGTCAATGTTCTGAACATAAGGGATTTCGCTACCTGTCGTACCACAGGAGTACAGCATCAGCGAGATCACTGCCAGCATGAATAGGTTCTTGATTTTCATATTCTTTATCTTTTATTGATTTGTATTCTAATCTGCAAAGTTAATAAAAATTGATATATTCCTTGTTTTTTTCTAGAAAAACATGGCGGCAGAGCGAAAAAAAATGTTTCCTTTGCAAGCATGAACACCAACCCACAGCCGCCCCTGGAGCGCCATCCATGGCCGCCCTACGTCCCCGATGGGGCTCAGTATCTGTTTCTGGGCACCTTCCCGCCCAAGGCCATCCGCTGGTCGATGCCGTTCTTCTACCCCAACCCGCGCAACGACTTCTGGCGCGTGATGGGCCTCATCTTCTTTGACCGGCCGGATGCCCTGTGGAACGAGGCTGGCAAGCGCTTTGACCTGGAGGCCATCAAGCGGTTTCTCGACCGCGAGCGGATAGCGATGTGGGACACGGCGATGGCCGTGCGGCGCCTCAAGGACAACGCCAGCGACAAGTTTCTCGAGATCGTGGAGCCCATCGACTTGGAGGGCCTGCTCGACGCCCACCCCACCATCACCACCGTCATCACCACGGGCGAGAAGGCGACAGGCATCATCGCCGCCCAGGCCAGCATCCAGGTGCCCGCCATCGGTCATCCCGTCGACTGCCGCACGGGGAACCACGCCTACCGGCTGTGGCGCATGCCCTCGACGTCCAGGGCCTATCCGCTGCCGCTGGCCGCGAAAGCCGAGGCCTACCGGATGATCTTCGCTTCGCGACAGTAACGGCATGACGCCCCGGGCAGGAGGTTGTTAATAACTTTTTGGGGATAAAATTTTGCCAATGGCGGCAAACTTCTTACCTTTGTGTGATGTTTTCCATAATCGAACATATTGAATACCTGATGACGTGCCACGATTGCGTGGTGATCCCCGAGTGGGGCGCGTTCATCGCCAATTATAGCGCTGCCCGCTATGACGCGGCCAGCGAGGTCATGCATCGCCCGATGCGCACCATCGGCTTCAACGCGAGCGTGGTCCACAACGACGGCCTGCTGGCCCAGTCGCTGATGCGCCGCGAGGGCTTGGACTATGACGAAGCCATGCGCTGTATCGCCGACAGCGTGACGACATTCAACCAGCAGTTGTCCCATGACGGCGAGGTGTCGATGGGCCGCTTGGGCTATTTTCGCCGCCCTGATGGCCGCCACCTGGAGTTCGTGCCCTTTGAGCACAGCAACGCCAGCGACGCCTTCTACGGTCTGGCCGATTTGAGCCTCAGGCCCGCGAGCGCTCTCGAGAGCGAGCTTGCCGCCCAGCAGGCCCAAGAGGAGGCCCGCGCCGCTATCGTGCCGCGTGAGCGCAACCTGTTCTCGCGCAAGGCCGGTAAGATCGCCGCCTCGATTGCCGTGCTTATCGGCTTGGGCATCATGCTGAGCACGCCCATCATCGTTGACCGCAACCACGACGCGGCGAGCATGGCCATCGAGGTATCGGCCCCGCAGGCCCAGCAGCTCGGCACCACTGTGCAGCAGGGCGCTGAGCCACAGTCCATCCAGGTGGTGGATGCCTATCCGGCCATCACCGCCACGGGCAATGCTTCGGGCAAATACTATATGGTGATCGCCACCCTGCGCAACCAGCAGGAGATGGATGCCTTCAAGAACAGATACCCCGATCTGGTGCCCCACATGCAGGTGCTGGACTACAAGGGCATGATGTGTGTGTACGTCGCCCGCAGCGATGACTACAGCCAGCTAATGGGGCTGCGCGACGCGCTGCCCGAGCAGCTGCGCGACGTCTGGATCTATAGCTGAGGCCGGCAACATCAGGCACGTGTAGCGCCTGCCGCCGGCGAGCATCAGCAGTGCCGCATCATCCTTCTCAATCACAGATCGCACGTCATCCCAGCCGATGGCGTGCTTTTTCATGCGCTGGTCGGTAAATTCCATCACCAGGCCCTCGTCGCTCAGGGTCACCGTCTTCTCCATGATGGACCAGCGGGCCTCGGGCGACAGGCCGTAGTAGAAGTAGAGCAGCGCCAGCACCATGGGCAGGATAATGAACAGCACCATCATCGCCACGATGACAAACCTCACGTCGACCCACAGCGCCAGCATGGCACACACCGCCACGGGCAGCACCATCCACAGCCAGTTATCGGCCAGGAACAATGAGCACAGGTGCCTCATGTAGGTGGCCGACGTGACGCAGCACTTGTCGATCGTCATGGCAATGAAATCACGCTGGGGCCGATCATTTGCGCTTCTTGTTCTTGCTGAATATCGCGCGGCGGCGGGCGATTTCCTCATAGCCGCGCTTGTAGGCCTGGCGGTTCTTCAGCGCCAGCGTCTGGCAGTAGCCGGTCCCCTCGTTGTTATAGAGCTTGGACAGGTTCAGGTACTGCTTGCCGTTGCCGCGCACCACGGGGAATACCTCCTGCTTGCGCTTATTCACCCTGTCGCACTGCACCGAGTGGTTCTCGGCCGTGGTGCCCGTGAGCTCCACAGCCACGCCGTCCTCACCCACCCAGCAGGGATAGACCTCGGCACAGGGGGGGTAGCCCAGGGCAATCCACATCGTCGTCAGCAGGGGATTCTCGCCGGGGACGATGCCCTCGATGACCACGCTGGCCGTGGAGATGCGGCGCGGGATGAAGTCCTGGTCCACGATCCACGTGTCGCCGCTGCGCGTGTAGTCCTTGCCGATCAGCGAGTTATAGAATGTGCGGGACAATTCCTCGGTAAAGACGGCCGGGGTGATGTCCTGGGCGGCGATGTGAGGCGCGAGCAGCGTCTTCTCGTTCTTCTCGCGCACATATCCCATGCCCTGGTCCTTCGTGCCGCTATAGGAATAGTTGGTGCGCATCAGGATGCCGTCCTGGGCATCGGCGAGGTCATACTTCACATACTTGTAGTTCCCGGTCTCGAAGTACGCGCCATTGCCCGCGGCATCGATCACGCCAAAGTTGGCCTCCACGCCCAGGGGCTTGGGCAACGTCTGGAGCACGTTCTCAAAGTCGTCGACCGAGCGGCAGCGTTCCAGGGCATAACGCATGAGCTCACCCTCGCGGTCCATGTTCTTCACGCCGTCGTTGCCGTTGAGGTTATAGGATGCCGTGTTCATGATGGCAAATCCTGCCTCGTTAAACCCCATCCAGGCGGCAGTATCCTGCAGGTCGCGGGCGTCGAACAGGGCGACGAACTCCATCAGCCCGTCGTGCCCCAGGATGCGCTCCACGCGGTTGTTCAGGTCGTTGGTGTCGCGGTTCTTCCACATCAGCGGCCGTCCGTTGGCCGTCAACTTGCCGCTCACGATGGCCGACGTGCACGCGTCAGCGGCTACAATCACACCCATCACGGCCACCAGGGCAATCAGCAATCTCCTTCTCATATCATTTCAAATTACAGGTTATGCGGGAGGGGGGCAGTGCAAATCGGGCATCTGCCTGTTTCACACCGATTTGGCAGGAGTCCTCCCTAGAAAAGCTTATCTGTGGCAAAGATAATACAATTATTTCACTGGACAAAAAACTATTACTGTCCAGGGAATGCGTCGAAGACGCAAGCGGTTCGAAGAACCGATTTCAATGAGAAAGACC
>CAZVMM010000055.1:0-17673 GCA_964628205.1 uncultured Muribaculaceae bacterium | reverse complement strand
GCCGCCACGGTCGGGCAGCACGTCACTGCCGCCGGCCAAGTAGTTGACCCACTCGCCGCGGCTGCGGTAATCATCGGTATAGTCATTGATGCCCCTGGATGTGGAGTAAACGCTATCGGGGAAACCAGCCCACTGCAGGTAGTAGCGCGCCCCCAAGTGGAACCAGGGATGGTTGCCACTGCCGATGTAGCTATAGTCCACTCCAGGCTTGCCCAGGCACGCCTCGTTGTTCTCGCCATCGGCTTTCTGCTCGGCGACGATGGCCAGGTTCTCCTCGGTGGGCAGCGCCACACGACGGATGATGTTGCCATAACCGCCGCCCACATTGATAGCGTCGGCAGTAACCACGGCATCCTTGTCCTCGCTCAGGTTCGACACCTCGACCACGGCCTGATTGAGGCCCTTGGCCAGCTCGAATGTCCCCAGATAGACCCAAACGCCGCCAGCCATCGTCTGGTCGACACGGAATTGGCGTTTACCGGCCAAGCTATTGACGGTATAGGTCACGTCACGGGCGCTGTTGGGTAGCGTCTTGTAAGATATATAAATGGCATATTCGCCACTGTAGGGCATATCCACGTCCCACGAGGCGGTCGACACCTTCTTCTTGTCGCGCTCGGCCTTGACCATACGGTAAGTACCATCGGCAAAGGGGTTCTCGAAATCCTTGTATTGGCCACGGACAAACGAGAAGCCGGCATCCTTGCCCGTCTGCCACTTCTGCTTTCCGTCATGCTCATGGTAACCGTCCTGCGCCAGTTCACAGGGATCGTTGTCAACAACGGCGCCGTAGTTGTGTGTGTCGCGCTCACGGGCATTCCACACATAGGCTCCCGCATTCTCCAACATCGGAATCAAGAAGGGCAGCACATAACTGTGGGTGTACATGTCCTCGACGGTCTGCATCAGGCGCGCACGTTGCCACTCCCAGCGGTTGAGCTTAGGCTCGAAATACCAGCCATGGCTGGGCCACATCGCAATGATGTTGCCATCCAGGCCATGCTTGTAGTGGCGGTTGGCATCGAGTTCGCTGATAAAGGGCTTGTGCGACCGCTTGTAGTCAGGCTCAAAGTCAGCAAAGTACTTATTGATGTCATTTCCCGCAATGGTGAACAGCACGGGGGCGTCCTCGTAGTCACTTCCCATGACCTGACGTATCTCGTCGCGCATCAGTTCCACGCCCTCTTGGGTAAATGGCACGTCACCGAAGTTCTCACTCACGTCCACCTTGATGGTGTCGTTCTCAACCCCGAGAGAGCGAACCTTCAGGTCGCCCACGCCCATGTGCTCGGGCAGCTTGGCGGCCACGATGCGCTGCACGGCGTCCTGCTGCTCAGTGGAGATAGTCTGGGCTTGTACAGAAGTCGCCGCTGTCAGGAAGGCCACAAGGCCCAATAGCATTCTTGACGTTTTGTTCATATCATTAATTTTCAGTTTTTATCGCAATTACTAATGCAACAAAAGTACTCAAATCAATTGACAGAACAAAACAAATAGGCCCAAATCACTACCTGGGCAACATTTTTTATGATTTAACCACAATTTTTAAGGATGAATCACCGGCATCACGGCAGTGTTCATCAAGAGCCCGACATGGTTACTGCTCGCTGTGATAAGCCACAAGACCAGGCATGGAGCTGAGGACGATCTTGCGCACGGTAGCGCCAAAGGAGTTGGCCACCTCAAGCAGGATTTCGCTATAGGTCGTGGCGATGGGCCCCACGAAGTTGACGGGATAACTCTTGTAGTCATACTGGGCCACATTACGCTCGAAGAAGCGCATAAATTCCCTCGTAATCAGCTCATGTACATAGGGATTGTCAAGATGTTCACTCAAGAAAAAGGAGTAGGCTCGCAGGTTGCGTGTCGCTGCCGGATTGTTAAGCACAGCATCAAGCACTTCGGCACGCGTCACCTTGTATTTGTCAAAGAAGGCTTCGGCCAGTTGACGGGGAGCCAAGCCCTTAAGGGCATCGCCCAGGAACACGCGCCCTAAGGCAGCCCCACTGCCCTCGTCACCGAGGATGAAACCCAGCGCCGGGACATTCTTAACGATTTCATGACCATCGTAGAGGCAAGAATTACTGCCCGTTCCCAGGATGCAGGCCAGGCCAGGCTCACGCACGAGCAGACCACGGGCCGCTCCCAGCAGGTCGCTCATCACCGTCACGGGTGTCTTGAACTGGGCCACCAGCGATGACTCGATGATCTTGTTCTTCTCGGGACCAGAACAACCGGCTCCATAAAAATACACGTGGCCCCATCGGCGCTTGAAGAACTCAGGGGGCAACTCCAGGCGGATGCTGTGGCTGATCTCGCGGCGCGTCATGAAAAACGGGTTCAACCCCGATGTGAAAGCATGATTCAGCACCTGGCCGTTCTCGATCAACGACCATTCCGTCCGGGTGGTGCTACTCTCAGCTATGAGGGTAATATTCTGACCTTTTACAACAGACATTTCAGTTAAGAAAAGTACTTTTATGTTAATATCTATTTAATTATGACCCTTGGTCAATTTTCAAGCCCACAAAAGTACTCAAAATCCATGTCCTAAAGTCCATTTCTCAACAACAAATCCGCTAAATAAACATAAATTTAACACCTAATCACATCCGTTAACTATCTATCGCTAATCCCGTCTTACCATAACTATCCGCCGAAAACGTTTTACCCCAAAATCACGCAAGGCCACCAAGCCGCCAAGCGGGGTCTGTCTCACCGCATCGCACAAAAAAACCACCCTCCCCAGCCGAGGGGAAGATGGCAAAAATGATGATGAAAAAACAGTTAATAATGCTCAGCGCACGTTAGCCAATCTCGATGGTCCGATCCATCTTCTTGGCAGGCTCAGGTGCGAGTTTTGGCAGCTCAATGGAGAGGATGCCGTCCTCGACCTTGGCGCTGATGTGCTCCTTGTCAACCTCATCGGGCAGGATGTAGGTCTGCTCATAGTTGGTGTAAGAGAACTCGCGGCGGATGTAGTGACACTTCTCAGAATCGTCCTTGCAGGATTTATCCTCATGTTCGGCCTTGTTCTCGATCTTGACAACCAAGTTGCCGTCCTCATTGATGTTCACCTTGCAGAGCTCCTTCTTGAGGCCTGGAGCAGCCACCTCCATTGTGAAGGACTGATCACTTTCCTTGACGTTGACAGCTGGGGCCGTGGTCACGTGGCGCGGAGTCCAATCCATATCAAACAAATCATTGAATGCGGTGTCTAACCAGTTATTGCGGTTGTTGCGAATTACAGGAATATACATAGTCAATACCTCCTAATTTTTATTTTGTTTTATGAGTCTTTGTTAATAATGTTTCTTTTTATTTTATTCGTGCTCACCAGCCTTGCAACCGGCTTGCACTTCTCTATTAGGCAAAACCGGTGCCAAGCGACCAATGTTTAAGCACCGTTAAAAACCCGAGCCACCGTGTCGGGTTTTTAAACTATTTTAAACATCAAAACTGACAAAATGTCAGTTTTCGCCAATAGCGGTAGGATCCCGATTGGAACCCTACCGCTATGACTATCACATATACTCCTGTAATGTCTACGCTACAGTCTAATCTTTTGGGTCGACACTCGGCCATTGATGTAGACTCGGACAAGATAGATACCCGAGGCCACATCGGCCACGTTGAGACAGTTACCGCCAGCCGACTTGATGGTACGGCCATTGATATCCACCAGTTCCACGCCTTGTACCCAAGTGTCGGCACTAGCGACGATGTAGTCTCCCTCACAGCGAATCTTCAGGCCCGCGATGGCCACCTCTTCGACGCTATTACTTGACGCTTTCTTGAGCAGGTTATCGAAGCGGATGGTACCTGTCTTCACCAACGGGTGCTTGGGATCTATGCCGTAATCCATTAAATAAAAGCCGTTGAATTTGGCATTTCCATATAAATCAAATATGCCAGAATTATTCGCCTCAATTTCCATATATCGCCAACCATGGAAATTGATGGGTCCTAAGACAATCCCGATAGAGTCTCCATTGTCAAAGGAGAAATTGGCGATGAGATAGTGGTAACTCATATCTCCCCATACGTGGATGCCCAACGTATCGCCCGGATAGAAGTACGTGTCCGATATGTTCTTGGGGAGGATATATAGTCGTTCGGTGTCGTCGTTGAACTCATAATTCACCTGCAGGGATTTGCTGCCGAACAGCCTCTCGGTCGAGTTCATTAACTTGATACTGTTAAGCCCATCGGGATCGTTGTTGGAGTTGTTACCGTAGTAGTCATCGGCGTTCTCAAATTCCTCCAAGATCTCCATGCCGGGCTTGTCGGCACCCGCATCGACGGCGGAGAAGTTGATGACACGGGCTGCGGGCAGGTGGATACCAGCTGTATCGGCAATGTCCACATCAAGGAAGAGCTTGTATTCCTTGCCCACTTCAAGGTTCTTGACCAACGGGAGGCGGATGTAGCCATAGGGGTCACCAGCCTTGTTGTACTTGATGCTGCGTTTGTTCCATGCCAGTTCAGTGCCCTCGCTATCGAGTACACGCATGCGCTGGAACAAATTGTAGTTGTCGAGCAACGAATCGACGCGCAACTCCACAGTGGGAGTCTTGTAGTGGACCGAAGCCCCCTCGTAGGGGAATACGGCAAGTTCGCTCAGATGGTTTCGCGGCTGGGTGTAGAATTGCATCACGAAGTCGTCCTGCATTGCGGTGCCACCGCCATGCTCAGCGCTCTTGTCGAGCGTGAGCGTGTAGAGCGTGTTCACATCGAATGCGTCGGTGGGCGTGAACACCAGGCGGTAATAGGAATCCTCCCACTTGAAGGAGCCCTCGACCGACGGCTCGAGCCTGAAGGCGCCACAGGTTGTCGCGCTGTCCATGTCCCAGTTGAAGGTCAGCACAATCCGCTCACTGCACTTAACGGGATCGTCTCCGTCATGCCACACGGGGCTATAGTCGACCACCACAGGAGGTGTGTCGCGCACCCGCTTTAAGAAGAAATTCTGATAGGTCGGGGCGTTAGTCGTGACGGTAACCGCTGCTGTCTGGGTGAAATGCGCAGGCTCGCTCACCTCGACCGTGTAGTTACCAGGAGCCACATACTTGAACACGTAGATGCCGTTACGGAGCGTATCGGTCACGCAACGCTGCACCTCGTTCCCGTTCTGGTCGAGCAGGCGAACGGTGGCGCTGTGGATGGGCATCAGGTTGTCGTCACCGTAGACGATAAACGGCTGCGGATTCTCCTGGAGCCGCCTGATGCGGTCGTCACGCACGTTGCCGCTCACCACACCCAGGCCGTACTCGTCCAGGCGATCAAAGTACTTATCGGCACCCAACGAGATGTTCCATCCCTCCATCCAGCAGTAATAGAAGCTGAGCAACCGGTAGGCCTCGGGGATGTAGTCATGGAAGGAGCCCTCGCTCAGGTTAGCCACAGCGCGGTTGCCGCGCAGCACGCCATATCCCTGAGTCCCCCACTCCGGACGGAACGACCAGTCGCCCCAAATCTGGTAATTGTGGGTCCATACAGTGCTCTGGCTAGCATACAGGTAAGGCTCCAGGTCGGCAGCCAGCACGTCGGCATCCGCGACCTGTGGGCTACCGGTGTAGCCACGGTAGAAGACCATCGGGAAATTGTTCACCGCGCTGGTGCCCGTGGCGTTGCTGTGGATGGAGTAGAAGACGTCGGCACCACTCTGGTTACACAGGGCCACGATGGTCGACAGGGCCAAGTCATCGGCACTGGTGTTGGCCACACGCGAAATGCTGGTCCTGTAGCCTTTTTTCTCCAAGATCTCTTTCAGTGCAAGCCCCTTGCGCAGGTTAGACTTGGATTCCCATGAGCCGGCGCTGTCACCTAGCGAGAAGGGATAGATGACCATGTTGCGGTCGTCGCTGTCATAACCGCCATGACCCGGATTGATGTAGACATGGGGCTGCTGGGCACTGGCGACATTTGCGGCAAGGGCCATCAGCAAGGCCAGCATAATCGAGTTGAAAATATTCTTTTTCATCTTGTGCTGCAGCTTTTTCATTCATAGATGTTGATTGTCATCTCACGGAGCAAACCGTCGATGGTCGTATAGACGATCTTGCCGCCGCCACAAGTGGGCTGCATCGTCATCGACTCAGGTCGTGTGAGCTCGGCGCGGTAGGTCCCGTCGGCCTTGAGCAGCACAATCTGGGACGAAGTGAACTGGTGGCCGTCGTCCTTGGCATTCTGGGCCACCAAGTAGTCGTTGTTGTACCAACAAGGCATCTCATAGTTACCCAACATGGCCAGCACCTGGCCACGCAGGTCAATGACCACCACACCCTTGCCGGCGGCAAAGAAGGCGACCCTCTTGCCATCGGGCGAGAGCGAAGCCCACAGGTACCCGGCCCATGAGTCGACGGGGGAGAACACACGTTCCTGGCCTCCCACGGTGACATGAACGCGACTCCCTTCGGTCCAAGCGGCATCACCGATGTCACCTGCCGACCGATAAGTTCCCGACGGAGCCCTTAATGCGCCGCCACGCGTCGCCGGCACGGCACTCACTGCACCATGCTGGGGCTCGGTAAGTTGGGTTATGCTCCCTTTCTTGTCGTCATAACAATGCCCCGTGCGATAGATCAGATGGTTCCCGCCCTGTTCCTGTGTCACAAAATACACCTTGCCGTCACCGCCCCAGCAAGCGTCACCGCCCGCGACATAATCCGGTGTGACGGTGGTAATGCGGTCACTGACCATGTCATACATCTTCAAGCCTGCGCCGTCGGTCAGGAAGAGCAACTTGTCGCCCGACGCGTTCAGCTTGGGATAGAACGCCGCCTCGGTATCAGCGCGATGGTCGAGCAGTGGCATGACCGAGGTCACTTCCACTTCCTGCCCTAGGGCCGGCAGCAGCATCGCCACCGCCAGCAGCATCACTGTTGTCAATCTCTTTTTCATCCTTCTCAATTATTTTATTGAAGTTATAGCAGTTGACCCTGAAAAGTTTTTTAAATGCGAATATTTTGTTTTCGGTTTTTTCGGTGCCGCCCGAACAGCCGGCAGCCGAAATAAACGGAAAGCAGAATTCCTTCCACTATTTCTTGATGGGTTTCTGGTTTTTCTTGAGCGTGAAGTTCTTGTAAGACACTTGGTTCTTTTTCACCTTAACCTTGGCCTTTCCGTACAAGTCATCGGTACCATAGTACAGCTCCAAGCGGTACTTGTCCTTAGGCAGGTTGGTAAACACAAACACGCCGTTGTCCAGATTGTCGACCTTATAGGTGCGAGTGAGCACACCACGGCCGTTAAACAGGCGCAGCATGGCCCCGTTGACAGGCAGGAGCTTGTCCTCGTCGAACACGCGCTTGTCCTCATCGTGGCGCTCGATGTCGGCCCAGCGCACGGTGCCGGCGACAACGCCATTGCTGAACTTGCCCTTACGGCCAAAGTACTCGTCGATCCCCAGCGACTGGTTCCAGGCCTCGAGCCAGCAGTAGTTGTCGTTGAGCAGTCGCTCACGCTCGGGCAAGTAGTCATGGAAGGAACCCTCGCTCAGGAATCCCGGCAGCTTGTTGAAACGCAACACGCCCAGTCCCACCTTGTAGCCCCAGTCATAGAATGACCAGTCGCCACGGCTTCGCTCCTTGTGGGTCCACACAGCGAGCTCGTTCTTGATGGCATACTTCATCACCAGGTCGCTCAACTTCTGGCTACCCTCAACGGCAGGCTTTCCATCCCAGCCACGATAGAGCCCCAGCGGGAAGTTGATGCGCTTGTCGATGCCCGTGGCGTTGCTGTGTATCGAGAAGAAGATGTCGGCACCGCTATTGGCTGCCAGAGAGACAATCTCGAACAGGTCCAGATCGTCCTCGGTGGTGTTGGTCTTGCGAGAGATGGCAGTCTCGTAGCCCTTGTTGCGGAGGATTTCTTGCAGGGCGAGGCCCTTGGTCAGGTTAGAGTTGGACTCATAGTAGTGGAGCGTGTCCTGAGCACCGATGACCCATGTGGGCACATGGCGGTCGTCGCTTTCATGTCCGCCGTGGCCAGGGTTGATGAATACGCGGGGCACGTCCTTGCGGCTTACGGGGTTCTTTACTCTGCTGGTTTTTCCCTTGCTGGGGGCGATGAACGGGTGCTGCGCGGGGGCGACATCGAGTTCGAGCTGGCGCACCTCGCCGCTGTAGAGCAGCGAATAGACCACCTTGCCGCCAGCCGTCATGGGCTGCACCGCGCGCTCCTCGCGGCTGGAGATGGGCTTGCACACCTCGCCATCGACCGACAGGAGCCAGATGCGCGACCCGCTGGTGCGCACGTTGCCCGCGTTGCTCATGGCGATGATGTAGTCGCTATTATACCAGCAGGGCATCAGGAACTCGCCCAGTTCGGCGACGATATCGCCATTCATGTCACACACGAACAGGCCACGCGAGGCAGCCTCGAACAGCACGTGCTGCCCGTCGGGCGACAGGGCCGCCCACAGGTAGCCGTTGCTGTCCTTGACGGGTTGCAGCTCACGGGTGGTGCCAGCCTCATCGACGAGATAGAGCATATCGCCCCGCGTGTAGCAATAGGCACCCACATCGCCGGCACTGCGCCACACCTGGCGCTCGCCATTGATCACGACGCCACGGGCGGCATGCAGGGGCTGCACACGTCCGTGCTGGGCCTTGAGCACCACCTGGTCCCGGCCCGTTGCGGGGTCATAGCAGTGGCCCGTGCGATAGACGAGTCCATTTTTCTTGCGCTGCTGCGTGACGTAGTACACCTTGCCATCGCTGCCGATGATGGCATCAAAGCCCGGGTAACCTGTCGTGGCCACGGTCTTGACTGCGCCAGTGGCCACATTGAGCAGCGTCAGGCTCGTGCCCTCGGTGGGGCTATACAGGAGCCACTGCCCGTCAGGGCTGATCTGCGGGAAAAAACCGCAACTGTCCAGCAGCGTCCGCGCACTGCCGTGCTTCACTCCCACAGCGCTGCAACCCAGCGCCCACAAGCCCACCAGAGCCAATAGCAAGTAGATTCTTTTCATCATCAAATTGTGTATTAATTGTTTTAACAAGCAAAATTAATGAATAGTTTTGAATTATCCGTTCTTGTTCTAAAAAAAACGATGCCCTGCCATGGCTCAGGTGGCTGTAGCAAAACTCAACCAACTAACGGGAGATGGCGCTTCGTGCGAGATGTTTTTTCGTCAGCGTGCGAGATTACCATGGTTGATCACATGGCTGCACGCACACGGTTGCGGAGGGCTTTCAGCTCATCGGGGAGTTCGAGAGTCGCCGGTTGCTTGGCCTCAGGGATTGACGGTTCCACACCCCTGCGCGGTGCCGTCGACCTGAGGGTGGCAGTGCCATTGAGCAGCATGTCGATCAGAGCGCTCACGTCGCCGATGGAAACGTCGCTATCGCCATTGACGTTAGCGGCTTCGATGTTGATAGCCGATGCGTCACTCGAGAGCAGATAATCGATCAATGCCGACACATCGGCGATGGTGACATCACCGTCACCATTCACATCACCGCGAATGAACGAGCTGCCGGTATAGGTTTCCCAGTCATCGAGGTCCCAGTTCCAGCAATAAACATCCCAATTCTTGGCATTGGCCTGGGCCACCTGACTGGCGGTCATGACATTACCATCGACCCGCCCGCTCTCGGGATGCTCTCCGGCATAAACATAGATCTTGCCGCGATCTTCCTCACTGCGCGTGGGCAGCCAGTTGACAGTCTTGCCCATCTGTCCGGCCTGGATCTGATTATAGTACATGGGCAACATGTACAGCGCGGGACAGTTGTTCACATTCAGGCTCGTGAGATTGTTGTACTGGGTGTACAATGCCTGGAGCGCGCTCAGGCCACTCACGTCCAGGTTGGTGAGCTGATTGCGGTGGGCATACAGTATCTGGAGAGCAGTGCAGCCGGTCACGTTCAGGCTCGTGAGCTGGTTGCTCTGTGCATCGAGATACCCGAGAACTGGGCTGTTGCTCAGGTCCAGGCTGGACAGCTGATTGTTTGCACACCAGACGTCGGTGAGTGCGTCGCGGCCGCCGAAGGTCAGTTGGGGAATCTGGTTATCGCTGCATGCGAGCTGGCGCATCTGTGAGAAGCGGGTCATGTCGAGGGCGTTGCC
This sequence comes from uncultured Muribaculaceae bacterium, assembly GCA_964628205.1. Taxonomy (GTDB): domain Bacteria; phylum Bacteroidota; class Bacteroidia; order Bacteroidales; family Muribaculaceae; genus Sodaliphilus. The sequence goes on along the minus strand of CAZVMM010000055.1, from coordinate 7,599 downwards.
GATGCTGTTGTAGCGGCAATCCAGCGAATAGAAGTCATCAGAGCAGTTGCTCAGGTCCAGGCTGGTCAACTGGTTCTGATTGCACCACAGGAGTCGCATCTTGGGGTTGTTGGAGATGTCCAGCTCGGTGAGCTGGTTCAAGTTGCACACAAAATAGGTTAGAGACGGGCACGTGCTCAGATCTAAACCGCTCAATTCATTGTTACTGCAATCGATATACTCAAGGTTGTCGCAATTGGTGATATCCAGCCTAGTCAGGGCGCAGTCGTAGCAATCCATATCGACAAGCTGCGAGTTGTTGTTGGCTATCAGCGTTTCCAAAATAGGCTTGTCAGTCACAAGCAGAGAGGTAAACTGGTTGTTGCTACACCACAGTTCTTGCAAGTTATTCATCTGGCTCACGTCCAGGTTGGTCATGCCGCAGTTTGAGCAATCGATATAGGTAAGGGCCGTGCAGTCTGCCAGGCCGGTGATGACACCCAGGTTAGGGTTGTTCATGCAGTTGATGACCTTCAAATAGATGAGTGTCGACACGTTGAGCGAAGTCATGTTGTTGTTATAGCAATACAAGGACTCCAGGCCAGTAGCGAAGGTCATGTCAAGAGAGGTTACCGCACAGTAGTCACAGGCAAACCAGTTGAGGGCAACGCAGTCATTCAATCCGGAAATATTTCCAAGTGATGGGTTGGTCTGACAATCCAAGTGCTGCAGCCCGACGCAGCCCGAAACGTCTAGCGAGGTCAATGCATTATTGCCACAATAGAGACTGGTCAAGCCCGTGTTGCCCGACACGCGCAGGTTCCTCAGTTTCGGCTTGTAGGTCACCCCGAGCGACGTCAGCTGGTTGTTGCGACACCACAGCACTTCCAGGTCTGTCATGTTGTTCACGCCGGTCAGCTCGGTGATAGCACAATCCTCGCAATCGAGATAGGTCAGCGCAGTGCAGTTGGCCAGGCCCGTGATGGTAGTCAGGTTATCGTTGTAGTAGCAACGCAGGTTGGTCAACGCCGTGCAACCCGTCACCTTGAGCGTTGTCAAGTTCTCGCCGTAGCATATCAGACTGGTCAATTGTGTGTCACCAGTGACTTGCAGGTTTTTAAGGCTGCCGCTGTGGCTGGTCTCGAGGGTGGTGATCCTGGTATGGCCCGCCAGCAACGTCTCGAGGGAGGTCATGGTTTTAACGACACTCAAGTCGCCGAACGACGTTTCCTCGACGTCCAGCCAGGTCAATGCAGTACAGTCCCCCAAACCATTGATGCTCGCCAAGTTATAATTGTTGTAAATCTTGAGCTGCTTCAGTGCTGTACATCCTCCCACGTCAACATTGGTCAACGCGTTGCGCCAGCAGTAGAGACCCGTCAAGTTGGGATTCTGACGTACCCACAAAACCCTCAATGCACTGTGGTTGCTCACCGAGACCGTGGTCAACTGGTTGTAGTGCAGGTAGAGTTCCTGGAGCACCGTGTTGCTATTCACGTTGATCGAGGTCAACTTGTTGTTGAACAGGTTAAGGTAGGTCAGCTTGGTATTGCTGCTCACGTCAATCGTCGTCAGGTTGTTGTTGTAGCAACTCAGACGCGTCAACTCGGTGAAGTATTCCACTCCCTTCATGTTGGAGATACCCTTGTCGTTCACCTCCAGCGTGGTGCGGGCATTGAGCTGTGCTGTGGTGATGGTGCCGCTGGGGTACTCGCTCAGCAGGTAGGAGCGGAAGTTCGCGTCAGGGAAGTTGGTAGCATTGATCGCCACGTCGGCCAGGGCTGCCAACGAAGTCAGCAGCGCTGCCACCAAAATCAGTAATTGTCTCTTCATATCTCAAAAACGTTTAAAGGTTAATAAATCAGAGGAATCCCGTAACAATCAGCCACAAAAATAAGCAAAAACAAAACAATTAGCAAGAAAAAAGATAAATTATCATCAAAAAAAGGAGAGCATGGTGGACTACCACGATGCTCTCCCGATCATTGCTATGAAATAAACCTGATTTCAGTCTTTCGGTTATATACTAAATGATATCAGAAGTATTATTTTCTTTCTTACGGGCCTTAAGGGCCCTAAAACCTAAAGCCTAAAGTTCAAATCACTGCACGGCCGCGAACATGGCGCCGATGGCATCGACAGAGCCGTTGATCGACGCATAGATGCACGATACCAGACCGATGAAGATGATGCCAAGGACACACAGGATCATGCCGGCACGCTCGCTCCAGTGGCTCTGGAACTTGGGTATCACGCAATCATCCTGACGGATGAACATCGCCTTGACCACCAAGAGATAGTAGTACAGGGAGATGATGGTGTTGACCAGCGCAATGAGCACGAGGGCATAGATGGCAACCGATCCCTGATGACAAGCGCCCACAAAGATGAAGAACTTGCTGAAGAAGCCCGCAAACGGGGGAATACCACCGAGCGAGAACATGGCAAGCATCATCGTGAAGGCCAGCCAGGGATTGGTCTTGAACAGGCCGTTGTAGTCGTCCATTGTGACCTTACCCGTCTGACGCTCGATAGCGGCAATCACGCCAAAGGCAGCGAGGTTGCTGAAGATGTAGACCAGCACGTAGTAGATCATCGACGACATACCCATCACGTTAACAGCAATGACACCGAGCATGATGTAACCCGCCTGGGAAATCGACGAGAAGGCCAGGAAGCGCTTCAGGTTACGCTGACGGATGGCGAACAGGTTACCGAGGGTGATGGTGAGGATGATCACTGCATAGAGCATCCACTCCCACACCTGGCCATAGGCCGAACCAAACACCTGCACCAGGATAATCAGGAACGAGAAGGCGGCGGCGCCCTTACTGATGACCGACAGGTAGCTGGTCACAGCGGTGGGTGCGCCCTGGTAAACGTCGGCCGTCCACAGGTGGAAAGGCACCAGCGAGAGCTTGAAGCCCACTCCGGCGATGACAAAGGCCAGCGAGGCAATCAGCAGCGCCGAGTGGTTGCCGATGAGCGTGGTGGCGATATCACGGAAGTAGAGCGAGCCGCTCATGCCATAGACAAACGAAATGCCAAGCAGGAAAATCGCCGACGAGAAGATGGCCGTGAAGATGTACTTGGCAGCGGCCTCGTGGGACTCGTAATAGCGCTTCTCAAACGCGGCCAGAGCGGCGATGGGCAGCGAGGCGGTCTCGAGACCGATGACAAACAGCAAGAAATGACGTGCCGAGATCATGAGGAACATGCCCAGCAGGGTCAGCAAGGTCAACTCATAGAACTCGCCGCGGCGAATGCTCACGAAGTCACTATTGGTCCACTCCACAGCCTGCAGGAGCACCAGCACGACGCCCACATTGAGGATATTCTTCATCACCCAAGTGGGAGCGCTGGACTCAAACATGCCGCCAAAGGCTTCGCCCACCGCTGCGGGCAGGCAGAAGCAGTATATCGTGTAGAGCGCCATCATGATAACAGCGAACACGGGCAGGTGACGCTGGGTGCGCTCGGGCATGAAAGTGTCGTAGATGAAAACAAGCAGGAAAACCAGCAACAGGCCTATCTCCTGCGGCATCAACAAGAATTGTGAATAATCCATCATATCTATATTATGCTATTATTATCAGGTTAAACACTTTCATTTAAATCACGGGCAGAGCAGCCTGCAGCGCCTTGACAACGGGCTCAAAACTGCTGCTGATGATGTTCACGAAGAAGTTGGGGAAACAACCGATAGCAGCCACTGCGAGAATCAGCGTGGCGGTGGACAGGCGCTCCTCCCAGCTGGCGTCGGTGAGCGTGCGGTGATGCTCATCCTGCACCTCGCCAAAGAGCAACTTGGCGACAACGCGCAGAATGTAAACTGCCGTCACAACAATCGAGGTGGTTGCCATGATGGTGAGCACGCGGTGGAAGGTGTCGGTGTGCTGGAATGAGCCAAAGAAAATGGTCATCTCGGCAGCAAATCCACTCAGGCCCGGCAGACCCAACGATGCCAAACCGGCAATCACATAGCCCACGCCCAGGTAGGGCATGATGTGCATCATGCCGCCCATATCGCGGATGTCGCGGGTGTGAGTTCGGCCATAGATCATACCAATCAGGGCGAAGAACAAGGCCGTCATCAGACCGTGTGACAACATCTGCAGCACAGCACCAGTCATGGCAGTGGTGTTGAACATCAAGATGGCGAACAGCACCATGCCACAATGGCTAACCGACGAGTAAGCGTTGATGTACTTGAGGTCGGTCTGCACACAGGCGCTCAGCGCACCGTAGACGATACTGAATCCCGTGAGCAGCAGGAAGATCCATGCCAACTCGTTGGCGGCAAACGGCATCAGGTAGATAGCGATGCGGAAGCAGCCGTAACCACCCAGCTTCATCAGCACACCAGCGTGGAGCATCGACACCGCAGTGGGCGCCGAGGCATGACCGTCGGGCGACCAGGTGTGGAACGGGAACATGGCACCCAGCACACCGAAGCCGACAAACGTCAGCGGGAACAGCACGTACTGCCAGCTGTGGGGAATGGCATTGTTATGGGCAATGTCCAGGATGTTCATCGTCAAGGGCTGACCCTCGGGGGCCGAGTGGAAGTAAATACCAATCAGGCCCAGCATCAGGAAGGCCGAGCCACCCATCAGCATCAGCGTCAACTTCATGGCACTGTAGTTCTTGTTGCCGCTGCCCCACACGCCAATGAGCAGGTACATGGGAATCAGAGCGACCTCATAGAACATGAACATCGTGAACAAGTCGATCGAGATAAAGAATCCGAACACACCCGTGGACAACAGGAAGAACCACAAGAAGAACTGCTTGGGCAGCGGGTTCATCTTCCACGAGGCGAACACACCGGCAAACACGATGAATGCCGAGAGCAGGATCATCACCACGCTCACACCGTCGACACCGAGCGCCAGCTTGATGTTGAACGGAGCATACCACATGATGTCGGTGCGCAGGATCATCTCATCGGTGACTCCTGCGCCGCGGGCGTCGAGGAACATCTTGACCAGCGCGATGGCGAGCACCATGAGCACACTGGCACCAGTAACGGCAACGGTCCTGATGGCCTTGATGCCGCGGTTGCTGCACAGGGCCAGGCCTCCGAGTGTCAGCAGAGGCACGATCACAAAGTAAATCAGTATATTATTGAAAATTTCCATTGTATATCCTTTCTATTTTGTCTAGACCGTTGTTATTAAAGCAATACACAGATCATGGTGATGGCCGCAAGCAGCAACGCACCGATCATGTAGACATACACATAACCCTGGATGCTGCCAGACTGCAGGCGGCGAACGCCGAACGAAACAGACTGGGTGGCATCGGCCAGCAGGTTCATGAAGCCGTCGATGATGTGACGGTCGAACCAGGCGATGGGCACACAGATGGCCTGGAAGATCACCTTGTGGGTGATGAACTGATAGAGCTCATCCATGTAGAAGCGCCTGTAGCTGGCGGTCCACAAGCCGCGCATCGCGTTGGCCATGCGCTCGGGCAGGGGGTTCTCCTTGTAATACATCACTGTGGCCAGGCCGATACCCACCAGGGCAACAGCGACGCTCGAGCCAGCCACCGTCCAGTCGATGGCGGTGTGCAGGGCCTTGCCGTCCCAGGTAACCATGTCATGGAAGGGCACGAAACCGGCAACCACCGACACGCATGCCAGGATAATCAGCGGCAGGGTCATCGTCCAGGGCTGATCCTTGGGGGCGTGATGCGGGTCATGAACCTCGTGTTTCTTCCAGAAGAAGATGAGGTAGTAGATACGGAACATGTAGAAGGCAGTCATGCATGCCACCATCGACATCCACAATCCCCAACCCAGACCACGGTGATAAGCAGCCACGAGAATCTCGTCCTTAGACCAGAAGCCGGCAAACGGGGGAATGCCCGCGATGGCCAGACAGCCGATTAAGAAGGCAATGCTGGTGATGGGCATGAACTTGTGCAGGCCGTGCATCTTGCTGTTCTCATTGCTGTGAACGGCATGGATGATGGCACCGGCGCACAGGAAGAGCAACGCCTTGAACATAGCGTGGGTGAACAGGTGGAACATCGAGGCCATGTAACCCAAGCCGTAGCCCTCGTGAATCTCGATGAGCGAGTTGTTGTTGGAGCTAACGGCGAGTGAGGTCATCATGAAGGCGATCTGTGAGATGGTCGAGAAGGCCAGCGCACGCTTGATGTCGCTCTGGGTGCAGGCGATGGCAGCGGCATAGAATGCCGTGAAGGCGCCAACGACCAGGATAATGTTCATCGCACCCTGCACGAGCACATAGAGCGGGAAGAGCCTTGCCACCAGGAACACACCGGCGACAACCATCGTGGCGGCGTGGATCAGGGCCGACACGGGCGTCGGGCCCTCCATAGCATCGGGCAACCAGATGTGCAACGGATACATCGCACTCTTGCCGGCGCCGCCGATAAAGATGAATGTCAGCGCCCAGGCCATTACCGAGCACCCCATGAAGGTGGCACCACCGGCAGTGCTGATGGCGCTCTGGGCCGTCTCCAGGCTACCCGACATCGTCGGTCCGAAGACCAACTTGTCGAAGTCGAACGTGCCGGTGTAGTAGCTCAGGATCATGATACCCAACAGGAAGAACAAGTCGGCCAGACGGGTAACGATGAACGCCTTCTTGTTGGCATGGTTGGCCGCAGGCGATGAATAATAGAAACCGATGAGCAGGTAGGACGACAGACCCACCATCTCAAAGAAGATGAAAATCTGGAAAATGTTGGTAGCCACCACCAGTCCCAGCATCGAGAACGTGAACAGCGCCAGGAAGGCATAGTAACGCTGGAAACCCTTCTCAGCGTTGCCGTCATGGTCGCTCATGTACCCGAGGCTGTAGAGGTGCACCATCAGTGATACCGTGGTGATGACCACAAGCATCATTGCGGCGATGGGGTCGACCAGGACACCCATGCGCACCACCAGCGTGTCGGTAAACGACAACCAGGCGGGATTGGCGACAACAACGGCCTGACGCACGCCGTCCACCATCTGCCCCTGGCCGCTGCCAAAGAAGTAGGTCAGCGCCACGCCATAGGCCAGTATCGTGTCGACCAACATGGCCAGCACGCCAATCACACCCGTGATTTTTCTACCCATTTTCACCCCGACGAGTCCCAGGAACAGGAACATCAGCAGGGGTAATGCTACAACTACTATTGCTAAACTTAATGGCATAATCGTTAGAATTTCAGTTTAGTGATTTGGTTGATGTCCACGTTCTTGGCAATGCGGAACACATTGATGATGATGGCAAGGGCAAGAGCCGTCTCGGCAGCCGCTATAGCGATTGCGAACAGCGAGAAGAACATGCCGTCCATCTGACCAGGGAACAGGTAACGGTTAAACACCACAAAGTTGATATCCACCGAGTTGAGCATCAGCTCCAGTGAAATCATGATAGCAATCATGTTCTTGCGGGTAATGAAACCGTAGACGCCGCAGCCAAACATGATCAGGCTGGGAATGAGATACATAAACAGTGTCAAATCCATAATCTTCATGAATGTTTAGCGGCGACGGGCAATAACCACACCTCCAATGATACAAGCCAATAACAACACACTGATGGCCTCAAAAGGCAACAGATAGCCGAACTTGTCGGTACTCAACAAGAACTGGCC